>NZ_CP018099.1:2361180-3015520 GCF_001886815.1 Caldithrix abyssi DSM 13497 | reverse complement strand
CGCAGATCGATGTGAAGCCGATTCGCGATTTTGACGCCCTGATTGGTAAACAGATGAATTTCAAAATCGTTAAAGTCAATCGCGCGCGGAAAAATATCGTGGTCTCTTCCCGCGCTCTCATCGAAAAAGAGCTGGAAGGCAAACGCAAAGAAATTTTGGAAACGCTGGAAAAAGGACAGGTGCGCAAAGGCATCGTCAAAAACATCACCGACTTTGGCGTGTTCATCGATCTGGGCGGTGTGGACGGCTTGCTGCACATCACCGATTTGAGCTGGGGACGCGTCAACCATCCATCCGAACTGGTTAAATTGGACCAGGAACTGGAAGTAATGGTTCTGGATTTCAATGAAAATAAAGATCGTATTTCTCTTGGTCTTAAACAATTGCAACCGCATCCCTGGGACAATGTGCAGGACAAATATCCGGTTAACAGCATTGTAAAAGGCCGCGTGGTCAGCATTACCGATTACGGCGCATTTGTCGAGCTGGAAAAGGGCATCGAAGGCCTGATCCATATTTCGGAAATGTCCTGGTCGCAGCATATTAAACATCCCAGCCAGATTTTAACCGTAGGGCAGGAAGTGGAAGCGGTTGTATTGAATGTGGAACCGGAGCAGAAAAAGATTTCGCTGGGCTTAAAACAACTGGAACCGGATCCATGGGAAAACATCGAAGAACGCTATCCGGTTGGTTCGATCCACAAAGGCATTGTGCGCAATATTACGCAGTTTGGCGTTTTTGTGGAACTGGAAGAAGGCATTGACGGCCTGGTGCATATTTCTGATCTTTCCTGGACGCGTAAAATTCAGCATCCAAGCGAAGTGGTGAAAAAGAACGATGAGATCGAAGTTAAAGTGCTGGGCATTAATCGCGAAGAACGGCGCATTGCACTGGGGCACAAACAGATCGAACCGAATCCCTGGGATAGCTTTGAAGAAGTTTACAAAGAAGGCTCCGAAGTCGAAGGGAAAATCTCGCGCTTTGTGGATAAAGGCGTGGTCGTAACCCTGCCTCATGGCGTAGACGGCTTTATTCCCAATCATCACATCCCGACGCCTAAAGGTAAAAAACCGTCCGATGTTTACGAAGTGGGCGCTGAAATTAAGGCCAAAGTGCTCGAGTTTGACAAGGAAAACAAGAAAATCGTTCTTTCCGTTGTCAATTATTTCCGCGATCGCGAGCGTAAAGAATATGAAGAGTATCTGGCCAAACAGGGCCTTCCCGGAACCACGGTTGAAGAGATAATCAAATCCAGGCCGATCGGTAGAACGGAAGAGAAAAAGGAAGAAAAGAAAAAGGCGCCGGAAAAAGCCGAAAAAGAAGAAGCCGAGGTCAAAGAAGAGCCTAAAGCTGAACCTGAAGCGGCTGAAGAACCAAAAGCAGAAGAAACAAAGGCTGAAGAAAGCGCGCCAGAACCGGAAAAAACAGACGACGCTGCAGAAGAAAAAGCTGAAGCCGAGGCTAAAGAAGAGGAAAAGAAAAACGAATAAAATTTGTTTTTCTGATTGATCGTAAAAGGCTGCTCCAAGTGCGGGGCGGCCTTTTTTTTTGTGGCGCCGCTCTGTTGAAGGGGATAGACTTGAATATGGTTAGGATACTTTCTCTGGAAGACCTAGTCCCGCCCTGGCGGGCTTTGGAAATTTTTGTGCTGCTGGATTGGTTGCATGGTTGATTGGTTGAATGGTTGAATGGTTGAATGGTCGCCGGCTGTCATGCCGAATACCCGCCATGACGCTATGCGAAGATTTTTATGCCGTTTTAAAAACTCATCCCCCTACCTGGGGCTGTCCCAAAAGTCAAAGACAATGTATTTTTATAAAGTTTTTCTTTCCCTCACCCCCTTTAATTCCCCCTCTCCCGACTTCGGGAGAGGGGGAAAGGGGGTGGGGGCTATTGTAAACTTTTCTCTATTTTATGCATATATATACATATGATGTCACTTTTGAGACACCCTCGGTAGGGGGATGAGTTTAAAAATTTTCACACGCTAAGGCACTAGATCTTTCGAAGGAAGTATCCTAACCCTCTAAACTCCTAAACTCCTAAACTCTTATCCTGGTGATTCAACCGTTTCTCCCTTGATTTTTATGCAAAAAATAAATACACTATCTGCGTTGTAATGCCGTTATGGGAAAGGGATTCGTTTGCGTATTTGTTTGGTTTCTGCAGAAATTGCGCCTTTTGCTAAAATGGGCGGTCTGGGCGATGTTAGCGCGGCCCTGGGTAAATATCTCGCTAAAAACGGGCATGATGTACGTTTGGTGATGCCTTTTTACGATACCATCGATGCGCGGGAGTTGAATATCCGGCCTGTTGTCAGAGCCAGGCATATCCTGCTTAAAATGGGCGACAAAACGTATGAGTTGGATTTTTTTAAAACTCAATTGCCTGGGGCTAATGCTGATGTTTATCTGGTCGGTTGCCCCCTTTTGTACGAGCGCGGCGCCGTTTACACCACCGATGGCGATGAATATCTGCGTTTCGCCGTGCTGACGCGGGCAGCCATTGAATTGTGCAAACGACTGAACTGGGCGCCGGATATTTTTCACGCCAACGACTGGCATACGGCCCTGTTGCCGATTTACATAAAAACCATTTACGGTTATGATAAAATATTTCAAAAGAGCAAAACCGTTTTAACGCTGCACAACATCGGCTATCAGGGCATTTTTCCGGCTGAAACCGTAAACGATCTTTCTTTAAGCGCGTTTTACTTCTGGTTCGATAGTCAGGACCTGTATCATGGAAGAATCAATTTTTTGAAAAACGGCATCCGGCATGCGCATAAAATAACCACCGTCAGCCCCACCTATGCCAGAGAAATTCAAACAGAGACCTACGGAGCCGGACTGGAGAAGTTGTTGCGGCAACGGGCAAACGATTTATTGGGCATTTTGAATGGCGTGGATTACCAGGAGTGGAATCCGGAAACGGATGTGTTTATTCCCTTTCACTATTCGATTAAAAATCTTTCGGGCAAGAAAAAGAACAAAGAAGCGCTGTTGAAAAAGGCCGGTTTAGCGACACGCTGGCTGCAGCAACCGATGGTTTCGATGATCAGTCGGCTGGTTGAGCAAAAAGGAATCGATCTTTTAATGGGGGCAATGGAAGGCCTTTTGCGGCGCTTCGAATTCAGTTTGGTGGTGCTGGGAAGCGGCGCAATTCGTTATGAACAATTCTTTTTTTCTTTACAGGAACGATTCCCTGAGCGCGTTAAATTTTTTCGTGGATATGATTACGCCCTGTCTCACCTGATCGAGGCGGGGGCGGATATCTTTTTAATGCCTTCGCTTTACGAACCGTGCGGCCTGAATCAGATTTACAGTTTAAAATATGGGACGGTGCCGGTGGTGCGTAAAACCGGGGGCTTGGCAGATACTGTAACGCTTTACGATTGGCAAAAGCAAACGGGCGACGGCTTTGTGTTTGAGCACTACAATACCGAAAGCTTTACATGGGCTGTAGAGTATGCGTTAACCACTTTTGAACACAAAACGGCCTGGCGAAAAATCATGATAAACGGCATGAAAAAAGATTTTTCCTGGGAAAAACAGATCAAAGAATATGAAAAACTGTATGAAAATTTAATGCAGGCAAACGATGAAGATTAAAGGATTGTTGATCGATCTTGATGGCGTGGTTTACAACGATTCGCAGCCCATTGCCGGCGCCAATGAGACCATTCGCTGGCTGATGCATCGGAACATTCCCTTTCGCTTTGTTACCAACACCACCATGAAACATCGATCGACCCTGGTAAAAAAGTTGAATTCAATGGGCATTAACATCTCAGCGGATGTACTGTTTTCAGCCGCCTATGCCGCGGCGCAGTATCTGAAACAATTTGCGAAGCATCGCGCCATGCTGTTGTTGACCGGGGACGCAAAACGTGAATTTGAAGGCATTGAAGAGGACGAGCGGGATGTGGATTTTGTGGTGCTGGGCGATATGGGAGACGATTTTACGCTGGAGAAGATAAACCGGGCCTTTAATTGCTTGATGAGCGGTGCGCAATTGATCGCCCTGCAAAAAAACCGCTTCTGGCTCAGCGATCAGGGGTATCGCATCGATGCCGGAGCCTTTGTGGCCATGCTTGAGTATGCCGCCAACGTGGAAAGCATATTGATCGGCAAACCGTCTGCGCGCTTTTTCCAACTGGCCCTTGACGATCTAAAATTAGCAGGGGAAGAGGTGTTGATGATCGGCGATGACGTGGAGTCAGATATCATGGGCGCCCAGCGCCTGGGCATAAGCACCTGCCTGGTAAAAACGGGAAAATTTCGCCAGCAAGATGTGGATCGGGCTGAAGTAAAACCGGATCACATCATCGAATCCATTGCAAGGCTGCCCGCCTTGTTGCAAGATGCAGGGCTTTAAGTGAGGGAGTATGGATACTTGAAGAAATTTTCCGAAGGGATTTTCCGTTTTGTATTGTAAGTTGTACAACATGGGAGTCCCTGCATCTTGAAAACAAACCGCAAGCGTATCAAAATAATCTATGATGATGATTGTCCGTTTTGTTTACGCAGTGCGGCATTGCTCCGGCAGCTGGATCGAAAGGGACGGTTTGTTTTTTTGAAAGAATCAGGGGCAGACGCCCGCCGGCTGTTAAAAGGACAATCTTTCGAAGATTTTAATTCCATGGTTGTCATATATGAAGGTCAATGGTACCGAAAGGGGAGGGCTGTACGACAGATTGGGCGGGTACTTGGGCTTGGATGGGCGGCCGACTTATTGCCTTTAGCTGTTCTGGATTTTGTTTACCAATTCATTGCTAATAGAAGATTTGTTTTTTCGAAATTGTTGTTTGCCACGCAAAACTGTAGTTGTAGTAAAGGATAATTTTTTTCTATATTCGGGAACCAAATTTGATTTAGAATGTTTACTAACTGATTTGCAGAAAACATTTGCGTGGTGAGTAACTATGCATTAAATTTCACAAAAAAATGGAGAAGGTGACTTCCCCCCTTGTAAAAAAAGGCTTTCCCCCGGCCTTCACAAGGTCACCTTCTCTCTTTTTCGGAATCTAATAAATATGGGGACGATTCAGGATTCGACGGGCATGAGAAGGGTATGAACTGCAACCCGGGCTTTGACCATCCCGTCCCGTAAGGGATCCCGGTTATCGGGATAAAACTGGTCAGGCAAAAATAAATGCCAACAATAATTACGCACTGGCAGCTTAATTAACGCTGCCACGCTGCTTCGCCTCCAATCCACCGGGGGTGAAGTAAGCGTCGTTTTTGGGTGGATGGTGAAGATGGCGTCGCCCGGAAGCCATCGACACCTAACATAACCGGGCTGGTCTGCTAACAGGCAAGCTGGTTGGCCAGTTAGCAGACGAGAATAAACAACCAGCTATGGTTGTAGAAGTTCATACTGGTCCATGTCCGGACCCGGGTTCGACTCCCGGCGTCTCCACTAATTATGATGGAAATAATTTTTTTAGTGATTCTGGTGTTTGCGTTTATCTTTTTTTTATTTTACAGTCGTCGTGAGGGTCGTCGATTACATGAGGCGCAACGACGTCTAAAAAATAAAATTAAAGATCATTATCGTTAAAAAAAAATTTGACATGAATTTTAAGATTTGGTAAAATTGTGTCTATTAAAAAATGAAAGCGAGAGTAGCTCAGTTGGTAGAGCACAACCTTGCCAAGGTTGGGGTCGCGGGTTCGAGTCCCGTCTCTCGCTCATTTTTTTTGCCTGAAAGGGCTTTTTTTTAAGGCGACGTACCCAAGTGGCTAAGGGAGAGGTCTGCAAAACCTCGATTCGCCGGTTCGAATCCGGCCGTCGCCTCGAAGTTTAAATCATTTGATTGTTCTTTTACAAGATTTCTGGCGATGTGCGCAAGTTGTTAAGTAAGCGATCTGCAATCCCGCCATTGCGGGACGAATCCGGCCGTCGCCTCGAAATTTAAATCATGTGATTGTTCTTTTACAAGATTTCTGGCGATGTGCGCAAGTTGTTAAGTAAGGGATCTGCAATCCCGCCATTGCGGGACGAATCCGGCCGTCGCCTCGAAATTTAAATCATGTGAATGTTCTTTTACAAGATTTCTGGCGATGTGCGCAAGTTGTTAAGTAAGGGATCTGCAATCCCGCCATTGCGGGACGAATCCGGCCGTCGCCTCGAAATTTAAATCATGTGATTGTTCTTTTACAAGATTTCTGGCGATGTGCGTAAGTTGTTAAGTAAGTGATCTGCAATCCCGCCATTGCGGGACGAATCCGGCCGTCGCCTCGAAGTTTAAATCATTTGATTGTTCTTTTACAAGATTTCTGGCGATGTGCACAAGTTGTTAAGTAAGCGATCTGCAATCCCGCCATTGCGGGACGAATCCGGCCGTCGCCTCGAAATTTAAATCATTTGATTGTTCTTTTACAAGATTTCTGGCGATGTGCGCAAGTTGTTAAGTAAGTGATCTGCAATCCCGCCATTGCGGGACGAATCCGGCCGTCGCCTCGAAATTTAAATCATGTGACTGTTCTTTTACAAGATTTCTGGCGATGTGGGCAAGTTGTTAAGTAAGCGATCTGCAATCCCGCCATTGCGGGACGAATCCCGCCGCTGAGATTCGGATTCGATCGTTGCTTAAATAGAGAGTTTAAGAGTGCCGAGGTGGTGGAACTGGCAGACACAAGGGACTTAAAATCCCTTGCCCCTTTTGGGGCGTGCGGGTTCAAGTCCCGCCCTCGGCACAATAAAATCAAGGGCTTACAGAAAATCATAAAATTCTGTAAGCCCTTACTTTTTTTGTATTGTGCCCAAATTGTGTACCATTCAAAAAGCCTTACGTCCGTCCTCAAGTTTAATGGAATTTTCCGATAAAAACATTTTTCTTTCATGAATTTTACTGCACGCAGATTGCGCAGATAAGCGCAGAAAGGAATAAAAATGATTACTCCGTTTGTTCAAGAAAGACCATTGAAATTTGGCAGAAAAAAAAGGACGCGGATGTACGCTGATTAAACGGATTGACACGGATCGGTAATAAAATCCGTGTCAATACTCGTGCTAATAAGTTGATTTTTTTTTGATTCCTCTATTACCTTAGTAAAAAAAATCTGCGTAAAACAGCGCCATCTGCGAGGAACGAATTCCTTCATCATTGGAAACGAGAGAACAAATTCAGGCCGCCCTTTCCCACTCAACCAACAGACCCTTACACTCATATCCCTTTCCCATATCCCTCTAAACCCGCTGCTTCACTTGCTGCTGGACGGGCGGTTGACGATCCAGTACATGCCTGGAATCAAAAACAACGAAAGTGCCACGCTCAAACTCATCCCGCCGATCATGGAAACAGCCAGCGGCTGCAGCATTTCCGATCCTTCTCCAAGGGCCAGCGCAAGCGGTAAAAACCCGAATATCGTGGAAAGCGTGGTCATTAAAATAGGACGCAAACGTACCTGGCCGGCCTTCAATAACGCGCGGGCCACGTCAGGCGTTTCCTTCAAAAACTTTTCCGCATAATCGATAAACAGAATGCCGTTGTTCACCACCACGCCGATGATCATAATCATGCCCATAAAAGCTGAAATATCCAATGGAATTCCGGTAATCAATAATAGAACAAACACACCGCTGACCGAAAGCGCCGTGCCCAGCAAAATGACAGCCGCTGTACGAAAAGATTTGAATTCAAACAGCAGGATGGTGTAAACCAGAAGGGCGCCAAAAAGTAAGATCAAAATTAATTCACGAAAGGCGCGTTGTTGGCTTTCGTACTGGCCGCCGATTCGAATGGTAACGCCCGGCGGCAGGAGAATGCGATTTAACATGGTTTTTACATCGCCAATGACACTGCCAAGATCACGCCCCGAAATATGGGCTTTAACATTGACCACCTGCACCAGATTTTCATGATCGATATCGGTTTTACCGGGAACCTTCTCGATGTGAGCCAACTCCTGCAATTCCACCACGCGGTCAATCCTGGCCAGGTAAAGCGGCAGGCGACGAATTTTTTCCATGTGGTTAAAATCCGTTTTTGGGTAGCGAATGCGAACCGGGATCACTTTTAGGCCCTGCATCATGGTGGTGGCCACCTCTCCCCATAAGGCAAAACGGATGGCATTCTGCACTTCGTCCACCGTCAGGCCAAAACGCCCAACGGCTTCGGGGCTCACGCGAATGGTCAGCTCCGGTTCACCGCGGGAAAAGCCCCTGTACACATCCACGGCGCCATCGACCTGCTTTAAAGAGTCGGCAATGCGGGCGGCCACCTCCTGAATCAGACGTAAATTCTTACCAAAAACTTTGATGACAATGGGTGCAATCTCGCCGGAAAGATCATTTAAACGATCGGGCAGCACCTGGAACAATTCCGGCTCCAGCCGCGGTTCATGCCTGGCGTCAAATTCACGAATCATGTCCATAATCTCAAAAGAAGAAAGCTTGTGGCCTTTTTTTAGATTGATCACAAAATCACCGTCGTTGGCATGCGTGCGCGGATGGGCCAGACTGCGGCCGGTTCGTAAAGAATAGGCTTCAACATCCGGAAGACTCATGATGAATTGGGCCACGCTTTTAAGCATGCTTTTAGTGCCTTCAATGGAACTGCCGGGCGGCGCAAGGTAATCATGTACAATGGTGCCCTCGTCCCATTCCGGCAAAAAACCGGAAGGGATGCGCAGGTATGAAGTGACGGCAATGAGGCCCAGCAGAGCGATGAACAACACTGTTGCCACCGGACGTCGCAAAAGAAAACGCAAACCTCTTTGTTGAACGGCAATGATTTGCGGAAGAAAACGGCCGGGCTTTTTAGGCCTGGTCGAAATGAAGATCACGGCCAGGGCCGGCGTTAAAAAAACCGCCAGCAGCATGGAAACAAAAATGGCAATGGACAGGGTGGAAGCCAGTGCGCGGAAGAAAATTCCCGGCACGCCAGTTAAAAAAATCAACGGAATAAAAACAACCAGCGTGGTGAGTGTGGCGCCCAGTAAAGGGGGGATGATTTCACCGGTGGCCAGAATAACCGCCTCTTTTTTGGGCTTTCCCTGTTCCAGGTAGCGTTCTATGTTCTCAACCACCACAATGGCATTATCCACCAAAATGCCAATGGAAGCTGCCAGGCCGCCCAGGCTCATCAAATTGAGATTCATGCCAAACAGTTTGATGAAAATAAAGGTGATTAACAGGGCAATGGGGATGATGACCGCCGTCAGCAGGGTGATGCGCAGACGTTTCAAAAATAACAGTAAGATGATCATGGTCAGCAGGGCGCCTAACAAAATGGCGTCTCGCACGCTGCGGATGGAACGCTTGATGAAGTCGGTCATGTCGTACCACTTTTGCACATGAACATCTGGCGGTAGCACGCGCGCTAATTCCTGCCACCGTTGTTCAACCTGATTCATAATGGCCACGGCATTGGTTTTAGGCTGTTTAATGATGGTCACCAGAACAGCCGGTTTTAAATTGCTTTCGCAGGCGATAAACGTTTCTTTAACCGCCGGCTCCACCGTGGCAATCTGAGCCAGAGTTACGGGCGTTTGATCACGGTAAGCTACAATGGTCTTTTTAATGTCGTCCAGGTTCAAAAAGCGATTGTCCGCAATATTCAAATAGAGTTTATGGGTTTCGTTTAATCTGCCAACAAAACTTAAACGATTGGTTTTTTGCAAGGCCGCTTTAATTTGTCGGTAATCCAGGCGAAAGGCCGCCAATTTTTGCGGATCGATGTTTACCCAGTATTCTCGCTGGTGGCCGCCCATGACTTCAATATTAAAAATGCCGGGAATGCTGGCCAGTTGCGGCCGAATGGTGTAAATTGCCAGATCGCGCAACTGGAGCAGGTCTAATTTATCAGACGTTAGACTGTAGCCTGCCACGGGATAAGTGCTGGTGGTAAAACGGCGCACTTCAAGCTGGATGCCCGGCGGCAATTCGTGCTGGATGCCGCTAACGGCCGCCTGAACTAACTGGTAGGCGCGGAACATATCCTGATCCCATTGAAAATCGACATTGATTTCCGCCGAGCCTCGACTGATGGTAGCGCGCACATTTCGAACGCCTTCTACCATCATCACGGCTTCTTCGATTGGTTTGGCGATTTCCATTTCTACCTCTTTAAGTGGCGCCAGACCGTAATCGGCAATAACCATAATGCGCGGAAAAGTGGCGTCCGGAAAAACGCCTTCGGGAATCTGGTAAATCAAGTAAAAACCGATGACCGCCAGAAATAGAGCGCTAAAAACTAAGGCGCGTTTATTCTCTACCGAAAAACGTGAAAGCCCTTTCATTCCACTACCACCTCCATACCATCGGTCAGAGAATAGGCTTTTTGCGTGGCCACCCTTTCGCCTTCTTTCAGGCCGGCAAGCACTTCGATGCGCCGATCGTCTTTGATGCCAATCTTTAGAACACGTTCTTCAACGATGTTATTTTTAACCACAAATGCCGAGTAGAGGCCCTCGTGTTCTAAGAGCGCGCTGCGGGGAATGGTAAGGACGTTGCGGTGGCGTTCCCCGGGAAAAAACATCCGCACGATCATGCCCGGCCGAAATAAGCCATCCGGATTGGGAAGCGTAAGGCGGATGGCAACGGTCTGTTTTTGGCGATCCACGCCGCCGGCAACCGCTGCCACTTTTAAGGCCATATCCGGATGAGGGAAATCAATAAAATGCACCTGAATTTCTTTTAAATGTCGGGCCTGGGGCAAAGCCTTTAAAGGCAGATCGCCGTACACATCCAGTATGCTTAAATCGCCAATGTGTACAATGGCTTCGCCTTTTTGTAAAACATCGCCGTTGTGGCGGAATACTTTTAACACGGAACCGGCAAGGGGGCTGGTCAACGGAATGGTTTTGATT
Organism: Caldithrix abyssi DSM 13497; assembly: GCF_001886815.1. GTDB lineage: Bacteria > Calditrichota > Calditrichia > Calditrichales > Calditrichaceae > Caldithrix > Caldithrix abyssi. The sequence continues at coordinate 3,004,704 of NZ_CP018099.1, read as the reverse complement.
TGCTTTAAAAGCAGGGGGCGCAGTCGAGCATCCATTTGCGGCAAAACCTGCAAAAGCGCTTCGCGCTGCGGTGGAATAATTTCACCAATCTTTTGCTCTTTGGCAACCTGATCGCCCGGGAGTAAAGAAAAACCGCTTAAGCGTCCGTCGAATTGGGAAGCCAGAAGAGATTCGTATCGCAAACTCACGCGCCCGTAAAAACGCACGGTGTCCGCCATATCGGCCCTGCTAACCGTTGCGGTTTTAATGCGCAGCTTTCCGTCAGCGCCGCCGGGCAGCGTATCATTATGTTGGCTGCAAGCCAGTAATAGAGTGAAAAACATCAAAACAATTAAACGGCTGTTCTTCATAAATTCCTTGCTTTTATGGTGTTAATTGTTTTTTTTCTTGTTATTTAATGCCTTTCCCCGCATCCAAGCACTTCACCATTTTGCCATATTGCCTTTTTACCACGCCTGCAATTTTTCCGGCTGATTGGTGACCAGGTAGAACTGCGCCAGTTGAGCGGCATAATCCAGTTGCGTATTGCGCAGGGCAATTTGCGATGCGGTGAATTGTTCCTGGATCGTTAAAAATTCCAGATTGGTAATTAAACCGGCTTTGTATTGAGTTCGTGCCATTTGCACCATCTGTTCAGTTTTTTTGACGCGCTGCTGTTGAAGCTGTAAAATGCGTTTCAATTTTTTTAGTTCTGTCAGCGCTCTTTGGGCTTCAATGCGCAGCTGGCGTAAGGCCGCCGATTGTTCGCTGCGTATCGTTTTAAATACCATTTGCCTTTTTTGGCGGGCAATTTGACTTCGGTTCCATTGGAACAAAGGGAAACGAATGCCAGCGCTGGCCAGCCAGTAATTGCCGTCGCCAGTGGGATCGCCATCCTGAACAAAACCAAAACTCACCTGCAGGCGCGGTAATTGCGAGGCGCGAACGGCTTTTTGGGTCAGACGGGCGGCTTCCACTTTAAATTGTAACATGCGCCACAGGGGATGGTTTTTTAACCGTTCTTCATCAAAAACAGGCAGGGGCGTGTTGGCGATTTGCGCGCTGTTGAGCGGAAGCTGGCGCAAACTGTCTGCGGCAGAGCGTCCGATGATGAGGGCCAGCTCGTTGAGCAGCAAGCGGCGCCTGCTCAGCGTTTTTTCCATTTCTTCTTTTAGTTCCAGGATTTCCGCCTCCGTTTGCAGCACATCTAACTCATTTTTGGAGCCGGATTGCCACAGGGCGCGGGTTATTTTTTCGTGCAGCTGTAAATTGTGCAATCGCTGTTTTAGAAGTGCGTTGACTTCTTTTTGCTTCAGGGCTTCGATGAACAGCAAAACCGTACGCCGCGCCACGGCCAGGCGTTGCCCTTCTACCGCCTGGCCGGCAGCAATAGCGCGCTTTTGGGCGATGTTTTGCGTTTTAAGAAGAAAATCTCCTAAAGCCCAATCGGCCTGCAGCAAAGACCATTGCCTACTAAAACCGTAGGGCGTGAGCTGCTCGCGCTCGTAAGATAACAATCCGAAAAACTGAGGTAAATTTCCCGCCTTTTTTAAGGCGTAATCTTTCCGGGCTGACTGAGAACGAAATTCGCTCGCCCGCAGCTGGTAGCTGGCCTGTACGGCCTGCTTTACGCACTCTGCCAGCGAAAGCGTCTGAGATAAAAGCAAAGTCGGAAACAGCAGAAACAGACAAACGAAAAGAAGCCGCCTACCACGCCTTTGAATCATACATCATTTCCTTTCATTTAAAACCAGGGTTCATTTACAGAACAAAGCGCCAGACGAATTTGCTTAAAACGGTGGTGTTGGTTAAGCGTAAGGCGCTGCCGTGCGTATCGACGCTTTGATTGACTACAAAAAAGAAATTGCTTCCCGCCCGGGGAATCCAGTTCATGCGAAAATTGAGGAGAATCAAATCTTCGTCTGAATTCCACTGGGCGAACAGGGAACCGAACAAATCCGGAGAAACAGCTACTTCTAAACGGCTGCCGAATTCGTTGACTGTAAAATGTCCCTGAGGCAGATCGATCACGTTCTGCGTAAAATCGTAGCTCATGCTTACATGGCGATTGAACTTAACCACACTGCGAATGAACCACTCCGTGCGTTTGCCTGTGTAGTAATCGCCCCACTGGTAAAAGAGAAAGGCGTAAGCTGGCCGTCCGCGAAATGTTCCGAACTGAAGCTCGTAACGGGAGAACCAGTACTCACCGGCAGGAATGACAATACCGTCGTGGATTTCGAAAGGTTCTAACAAATTTTCTGCCAGTCGCTGATAATTGGCTTCAAAGAATTCGCCGCTTCTGGTTTTAAACCCCAGAGGACGAAACTCCGACCACAGGGTTTGCAATTCATGAGTACGGTCGTCAATGTAATAATTAAAGTCAAATGGTTTAAACTCAAAACGTTGAATGAAAGGTAAAAATTTGGGGCGGGGTTTCAGGCGCAGATCGGCCATGAACATCTGATAGTTCTCGCGGCGCAGATAACCCGTTTCGGGATTGAAATAGGCGTCGCTGCGATCCCAGATGGAAGAAAAATCGATCAAATCGTTGGGGAAATCAATAAACAGGCGGTGGGCAAAGCCGATTGGGTGGTCATTTTGCGGCGTAAAGCTCTGAGCAATGGCGCCGCCCATGGCCAGCGTTTTACTGCCTAAAAAGCGGGATGTGGAGTACAGAAAATCGCTACCGTAAACCAGATTTTGGTGATCTTTCTGAATTTTTCCCACGCCGATAATGCCGATGCTGGACTGTTCAAAGATGTCCTGTTTCCAGCGCAGGGCGGTGTAATTGGTGGTGGGGATGGAATCTTTTCTGGCGGTCTGGATGCTCATGCCGCCCAGAGTGGCGCCGCCGCTTTTGCCCAGAAGCCGAAGCCCGGCAATGATGGGGATTTCTGAGTTATCCGGCCCAAGACCGATGCGTCGGCTGTAAAAAGGTCGAATACTGTGCCCCAGACCAAAGTCAAAATATTGTCGGCCTTCCAGAAAAAACTCTCTCTTTTCGGGGTAGAATAGAGAAAAACGCGTTAAGTTCACCTGCATGCGATCTGCTTCCACCTGGGCAAAATCGGTGTTCAGTGTTACGTTCAACTTCATGGTCGGCGTGATCAGGTAGTTTAAATCGCCGCCCATGTCGCCGACCGTAGCGGGCGCCTGGCCGCCTGTCTTTTCAATACCCGCCAGAGCATAAGGTTTGAACTCCAGCAGGGTGATGTGATTAATGCCGCGCAGGCCGGTCAGTTTGCCGGCGCGTGAAACCTGTTCGATATCGGCGTCGCGCGACCAGCCCTGCCACAAAACCTGTTCCCGTTTACGCTGAATAACGCGTTCGAAATTGATGCCCCAGATCAGCTCCTCGCGCGTTTTGAATTTTAGCGTGGAAAAAGGAATGCGAAATTCGGCGAACCAGCCTTCAGACGTAATGCTGGTTTTAACGTCCCACACGCCGTTCCAGGATTCGTTGACCTGCTGACCATTGTCCTGAATCAGGGCGTCAAAGCGGGCGGCGTTGGGATTGGTTACAAATAAATAGCCGTTCCGACGGTCGTGGTAGGTATCGAAAACGATCTTGAAATTATCGTCCTTTTCAAAATCGAAGTCGTATTTCATGCCGCGGGCGATTATTTGTTCCGGTTGAGAATCATAACACCACACGCCGATATACAGGTTTTTCTCGTCGTACAAAATGGCTACTTCCGTGCGTTCTGTTGCCGGCTGTCCAAAGTTTAACTCGCGCTGCGTAAAGTTGGAGATGTGCGCTGCTTTTTGCCAGAACGCTTCGCTAAGACGACCGTCGATTTTCAGGGGATCGTCAATTTTGTAAGCCTGAATTTCGTCAGGAAAGCTAACCTGAGCGAAGAGAAATTTTAAAGCGGCGGCGATCAGAATCAATAAGCGAAAAAGACGTTTTATCATTGTTCCGCCTGAGCTTGCTTCCATGGTAAAAAATCTCCGTCGGTTTGCCTGGCTGGTTTACGGTTGAATAACTACTTTAAAATCATCAAACGCGGTGGCGGCGTCTGCCTTGGTCCACAATCCGACGCCGCCCGCATCGGTAAAGGTGGCGTCCTTGACCTCCAGCAGCTTTTTGCCGTTCAAGTAACCGGTAATCCGCTCGCCCTGCATGACGATTTTTAACTGCTGCCATTGGTGAGCCGGCAGATGAATGCGGGCGCTGGCCAGCATGCGTCTGGCGCCATCTTTGACGTAGTAGATGCGAAAATTATTTTCCAGGGGATTATAGCGTGAAATGTAGTAATTGTCTCTGTCTTTCGCGCGCCAGATGACCCCGCCGCCCTGGTCCTCGATGCCGGAATTGGCTTTAAAATAAACGGAGATCGTACCGTTTAAAAAAGTGAGACGATCGGTCCAGCACAGATTAAATGTTCCGCCAAAGGAGTGGTTGACGCTGGTCAGGGCCAGAACCTGGTTGCCGGACGGCGCCGTGCTGTCTTCAACCACCTGCCAGGTGGCTAACGCTCCTCTCTGATTGGTGGCTTCCACCTTCCAGCCCTGCGGAATGCTGCCGGTTTTTAAATCATCAAAATGAAAGAGAATGGTTTTGCCGGATGGCGTTTGTGACAGCAAGGCGCCAGAGAAGCCGGACGCCAACGTCACTAAAAACAGAGCCATGGAGGTTAAAGATAAAATATGCATGATGTTGCCCTCCTTTTTGTTTTGCTTAGAGTTCTATCCTTGCAAATTTTGAGTTCATTTCGATCTTCCCGCCGGCAGGCGAGTCGAAATAACAGGTACGCGTATTTTGCAGAACTCGATCGGTTGTATTAGTTTAAAAAATCAAGCTTCCTTTTTATCAGACGAACCGGGGCCTGAAATGGAACTCGCCGACGGTATTGGCCTGTGAACATCGATCTTGCAGGTCGTTTAAAAACTTGTGCCGTAAAAGGACGGAGGTAGCACATTTTGTTTTCTCTCTGCTTCCAGCATGCCACTTCCATGGTCGCCGTAAAGTCGGTCAGCCGGTGTGTAATCTAACTTTCACCGGGCAGTTCAATGATAAATGTGCTTCCCGCCTCTGGCTGACTAATAACGCGGATGTTTCCGCCCTGTGCGCGCACCGTCCAGCGGGCGATGGCCAGCCCCAGTCCGATGCCACCGATCTCGCGCGAACGGGCTTTATCCACACGATAAAAACGTTCGAAAATTTTTTCCTGTTGATCGACTGGAATGCCCGGCCCCTGATCGGTTACGCTGATCTGCGTTACATGGCGGATGCGCTCAAAGCGTACGCGAATGGTCGTTCCGCCGCCGGAATATTTAATGGCGTTGTCCAGAATATTGAGCAGGGCTTCGCGCAGTAAATTTTTGTCGGCGGTTAAATTTAGCCTGCGGTCGCCTTCCAGTAAAATGGTCTGATTTTTCTCCTCGGCCAGGGGCTGAATCAATTCAACGGTTTTTTCGATGAACGAGAACAGAGAAAAGGGCTCTTTACTAACTTTAATGCGTTCGCAGTCTGCCCGGGAAAGAAACAGCAGGCTGTCCACCAGCTGCGTTAGGCGGTGGTTTTCTTCCAGCATGCTGCCGATTACGTTTCGATAGTAGGCCGCGTCTTTGTTTTCCTGCAAACTGACCTCGCCAATGCTCTGGATGGCGGTTAAAGGTGTGCGCAGTTCATGAGCGGCGTCAGCGGTGAACTGTTTTAGACGGGCAAAGGATTTTTCGATTCGTTCCAGCATCTGGTTAAAGGTGCAAGCCAGATGTCCCAATTCGTCATCTGCGTTGATGACGGGCAGCCGTTCCTGTAGATTTTCTTCGCTGATGCGCCGCGCTTTTTCTGTCATGCGGTCAATGGGGTTCAACATTTTCCTGGTCAATAAAAAGCCGCCAAATCCCGCCAAAAAGAGCGAAAAGGGCAGAGCGAGCAGAAAGACGCGTGCCGTGTCGGCCAGGTCATCCCACAATTGGTCTTCTGATTTTACCAGGCGAACGAACAGCCAGCGTCCGTTAATATTGGCTTTGCCAAATAAAAAGCGAGCGTGTCCGCCGTCGGGCAGGGCTTGCGAGTAAAAGGTAAAGCGGTCTGCCTTTTTTATTCTGTCCGGAACGGGCGGTAAAATTTTTGCCGTAAAGGGGCGGCTTTCGTACAGCTTTTTACCGATGGCGTCCCATATTTCAATCCACCGTTCCCGAAAATAGGGGTCCACATTCTCGTTAACGGAAATGGCGCCGTCCTTTTCGACGGAGATGATATTTTCCAGGATCTCGTAATCTTCTTCCAATTCATTATCCAGGTCCTGGCGCATGCTCCAGTAAACCAGCGAAAGAGATAAGACGGCGTAAACCACAAGGATCAGCGTAAAAACGGCCACATACCACAGCGTTAAACGCGTGCGGATATTTTTCACTTTGAAGGTCATCAGGGCGCCCCCTCGTTCATCATAAAGCCCACGCCGCGGATGGTATGGATCAATTTAACGGGGAAGGGATCGTCTATTTTACGGCGCAGGCGGGCGATATGCACGTCGATCAGGTTGTCGATAGGGGTGGCGCGATTGGTTTGCTGCCAGACATCGCGAGCCAGCATTTCGCGCGAGACGATTTGTCCCTGATGGCGCAGCAGGTATTCCAGCAGATCGAATTCGCGCACGGTGAGGTTAATTTCGCTTTTGCCGCGCAATACTTTCCGCGTGACCAGATCCATTTCCAGATCGGCAAGTACCAGCCGCAGAGAGCTTTCGCTGCGTCCGCGGCGCAGGAGGACGCGAATGCGGGCCAGCAGTTCGGCAAAGGCGAAGGGCTTAACCAGATAATCGTCGGCGCCGCTGTCCAGTCCGTTTACGCGGTCTTCTACGGTATCGCGGGCGGTTAAGATGAGGATGGGGAACTGCATGCCCTTGCGGCGGATGGTTTTGAGGATTTCCAGGCCGTCGCGGCCGGGCAGCATCAAATCCAGCAGCAGTAAGTCGTAGCGGCGCGTGCTGAGCAGATAAAAGCCGTCTTCTCCGCTGCAGGCCACATCGACCTGATAGCCGGCGTTGGTCAGGCCTTCTTCAAGGGCGCTGGCCACTTTGCGTTCGTCTTCGATGACTAAAATGCGCATGATCTTTCTCCTGTGGGAATAATATTAAGAAATAAATTTAAAAGAAAAATATAAATTTTCCTTAAAAATTTGTAAGGTTTTGGGGAGGCAGGATTTAAAGAATCATTAAAATCGACCTTAAGAAAAAGGTTGTGCTTTGCGTGCAAAAAAATCAAATTGCTGCGCTCTCTTCTGCAGTACGCTAAATTTGTGTTGAATTAACGTTTTGGATAATTTGTCCAATTAAAAGCATGGTTTGATTTTTACGGGAAGTTTAAAATGAGACAAACGATCCTATCGCTGTTGATCCTTTTGTTCTTTATTCAACTGGTAAATGGCGCGGAAAAACAAAAGGTCATTCTGGATTGCGATCTGGGCAGCGGCCTTGACGATGCGTTTGCCGTGGCCCTCATCCTGGCCAGCCCGGAGTTCGAAGTCCTGGGGCTGGTAATGACGCACGGCAACACACACAAACGGGCGCAGGTGGCCGGTCGATTGCTGTATGAATGCGGCCGGGAAGAGATTCCCGTGGTCGTCGGCAAGCCCACTCCCTTAATTGTGGGCAAAGATACGACCATAGCGCCGGACGCGCAGCAGTTCGCCTGGGCTGCTGGATTTGACAAAGTGAAACCCATTTCCCAGAATGCAGCCGACTTTATCATTGAAAATCTGAAGCGATATCCCAACGAAGTTATCCTCTTCACCGCCGGTCCGCTTTCTAATATTGGCGAAGTCCTTAAAAAAGATCCCGGCGCCTTAAAACGGGCTAAACGCGTTGTCTCCATGTTCGGCTCGTTTTACATGGGCTATGCCGTGGGTTCAAAGCCCACAGCAGAGTGGAACGTTAAAGCCGATGTGCAAGCGGCCCGCATGCTGCTGGATGCCGACGTGTTACCCCTTTTTGCCGGACTGGATGTGACCGCTTTTGTAAAACTAAACGAACAAAACAGAATGCGTCTGCTTTACCGCAACTCGCCATTGACCGACGCCCTGTGCGCTTTGTACAGCCTGTGGCTTTATGAATCGTACGCCCATGTAGACCCTGCGATGTTCGATCCCGTGGCCATCGGACTGGTACTGTGGCCGGAATTGTTTGCCACCAGAAAGGTGCATGTTTCCATCGACCGCCAGGGCAGAACCCTTGTGGATGAAACAAAGCCGCCCAATTGCGAAATCGCCGTCCATATTCAAAGCGAAGAATTGATCCGCCGTCTGATGGAGCGTTTGCTTAAACAGAACTTGCGCAGGCAGTAGGCGAAGCAGGGAAGGGCAAGAAGAAAAGTATGGTTTTGTATGCCGCCTGTCAGAGAAAAAAACGGCGTCCTGTCTGGCGGGCAACGGTTTGACCAGAAGGCCGTTGATTGTATTTAACAATACAAAAAACACTCGCAGGCACTTCCTCATGAACTTGCATTCTCATTCTTTGCAAATATGTTGTGTCTGGCGCTTTTTTTGATTAATATGGATGGGTCAACTCTAATAAAAGGATTTTGGTTAGAGATATAAGATTTCCGTCCTGTCAGAGAGGGATCGAGATGACCAATAACCCTTTTTAGAGCAAACATACGAATCAAACCAAAACGGAGGCAACCATGGAACGATTAAAATTTTTAAAAAACTTTCCCAATCGCCCCTTTGCAGAACAGGCGCGCGAAATATTGGAAAGTAATAATATTGGATGCGTCTTAAAAAGCCCGGATGTGGGCATTCTGGGCGGCGCTTCATCTTCCACCCTGAATGGCGTGGATTTGTACGTAGATCAGGATGATTTTGAAAAAGCGCGCACATTGATAGACGCTCTGTACGATGGGATTTAAAAATCGGGTTTTTTATCGATCATAAAAAACCCGATTAAAAGGAGTTAAACCGTTTCTTTGGCCTTGTTTTTCTCTAACCATTTTTTATAGAGTATTTCTTCCATCATTTTGCGGTATTTTACGGCCGATTCAAAGGCCTCTTCGCGGGTGCGTTTACTGTTTATGTAAAATTTTTTGGTGTGCAATTTTCCTTCTTCACTCCAGGTGGCCTGAAAGTAATGCACTTCGCGACCGTTGACAATCCCTTTAATTTCATTTACACCTGTAACGCCGGTGGAGTTTTTGGGCTTTTTGTTGTAAAACGGTTTTCGCTTTGTGCTTTTGTACTTCGCTTTTTCCAATTCGGCGACCATTCGGTTGTGGTCGCGAAACTTGATGGCGTTTTTCAGCGCCTGTTGCTTTCCGCCGTAAGCTTTGTCGCTAAATAATTTAGAGACAAATACGCCGCCTTTGGCATATACACGCACATACCAACCATGCGTGTGCTTGGAATCGATTCTGCTGATTCCCGGATACTTTGATTTCATAATACCTCACCAAATTATTGATTAAACTTGAAACGATTAAACTTAACAAATAACATTTGTTCGAAATATAAAAAAGGAAATTTTGAATGTCCACTTTTTTTGTAAAATTTACTACGTTGGGGTTTACAGCATTAATCGAATAGCGACGTTTACTAATGATCATTTTTAATGAATCACTTCCTTGTGTTCAATCTAAATCATAACGCATTTTAAAGATATATATTTTTGATATTTTTTTCAAGATTTTTAAAAAGAATATCAAAATGTTTGCAAAACGCGATTATTGACTCATCTCCTAACTCCGGCTATTCCAACATGTTAGGTGAATTTATCTCGCCCTCTCTGTTAAAAAAGACTCACAGAGCAAGGAGTAGGAATAAGAGGGTGAGTATTAAAGAAAAAAACCTCTCTAATACTTTAAATATCAAAGAATTAAATTAAAAGAATTTTTAAATTTTTGGGGGACATTCAGTTTTGAAAAAAAAATCGGCCAGAGGAAGATTGTTTGAATGGTTGGCCGATTGATTGCCTGACGAGTCTCTGCTCACATCTGCCGTACCGCGCAAATCTGTAAAAAGCGCATATCGCTCAACAGTTGGCAGCGCGTGATCCAATGGTAAGTTGTAAGGACGCGCCAAAATTATTCTGCCGCAGAACTACGCTTTAATCAAAATCATAAACAGTTCCCGTCCCTGGCGACGCGGGTGGGAGTTGTAGCAGCGTTCAAACGTTTTAATCTGAAATAGCGGTTTGAAATAGGTTAAATATTCTTCCAGAGAGCCGCCGAATGGCGGATCGGGATTTTCTGCATCCAACGGGAAATCGTACAAAACGCCCGCCAGTTTTCCGCCTGGTTTTAACAGTTCATGCATCTTTTGAGCGTAGGCCGTGCGTTGGGAGGGATGTAAAGCGCAAAAAAACACCTGTTCCACAATCAAATCGTACTGACCTTTTAGCTCGAAAAAATCGACATTTAAAAGCTGCTCATCCGGAAAGTCCGGAACGCGCGACTTAAAATTTTGCAGCGGTAGAGGAGAAATATCCACCACAAAAACATTTTTAAAGCCCTGCTGCCACAAGTATTCGGCTTCCCACGCGTTGCCGGCTCCGGGGATTAAAATCATCAGGTCTTTGCGAGGTAGTTGGTCGAAATAGGCCTTTAACGGCGGCGAAACGCGCCGCATATCCCACGGTGGTTTTTCCTGAAGGTAAAATGCGCTCCAGTAGTCTTTGTTAAATGTCATACTTTTCCCGTTTTTAAGTTTTGAACGTTAGCGCTCTTCAGAATAATCCGCCTACGTTTTTTGGGGAATCATTTTTTAAACTAATGATATTTTTCCGTAATTCTGATTTTTCATTTCCCGCCAGTGGCGGCGATAGTGTTGCAAAGCCTCTGGTAAATGCTGGAGAATATCGCCGGCCAACAGACCGTCCATTCCCATCTTCTGGGCGGCTAAATCGCCGGCCAGTCCATGCAAAAAGACGCCGATGCGCGTGGCCAGTAAGGGATCTTTTAAAAGGGCGTACATGGCCGCGATGGTTCCCGTTAAAACGTCGCCGCTACCGGCTGTGGCCATGCCCGGATTTCCAGAGAGGTTCATATAAACCCGTCCGTCGGGGTGCCCGATTAAAGAGTGGGCGCCTTTTAACACAATTATGGCATTCAACTCCTTACAGGCGCGGCGTAAAACTTCCACTCTGTTTTTCTGCACTTCGCCGATACTGATGTTTAGCAGGCGCGCCATTTCGCCAGGATGCGGGGTTAAAATGGTTGGGGCCTGTCGGAATTTAATGCAGGCAGGATCTTTAGCCACCGCCGTTAAGCCGTCGCCGTCCACTAATACCGGCTTTGGGCTTTTTTCCAGCAGGTCTCTGATCAATTGTTGGGTTTCAGCTTGAAGCGAGGCGCCCGGCCCCACAATGACCATTTCCATATCTTCGGAAAATTCCAGCAGAAAGTCCAGATTCTCATGGGCAATGCTTCCCGATTCGGTGGCCTGCAGGGGCTGAAAAATAATTTCCGGTCCCTGCATGGCGATGGTGGAGGCAATTTGACGGGGCGTTGCCAGATAGGAAAGTCCTCCGCCTGCTTTTAAAAAGGCGTGAGCCGCAAAATAGGGCGCGCCAAGGTAATTGGCCGCGCCGGCCACAAACAACACCTTACCGCAAAACCCCTTATGGGCGTCTGTCGGGCGTTCCGGAAGTTCCACCGGATCGTTTGTTTGTGTCTGCACTTCTGGATTGTTGAAGATTTTCGGCGCAAATGAAATATGGGTAACAAACAGTTGCCCGTTATATTCAAAACCCGGCAATAGTAAATTGCCGAGCTTGGGCAGACCAAAGGTGATGGTCATATCGGCCTTAACGGCAATTCCCATAACCTGGCCCGTGTTGCCGTTAATACCGGAAGGGATGTCAATGCTAACTACTGGCTTTCCGCTCCGGTTAATGGCCTGAATAATGTCGCGGTATTTGCCTCCCACTTCACGATCCAGGCCAGTACCGAAAATGGCATCCACTATGACATCAAATGCCGGTAAAAGGGTTTCAAAGTCCTGAGCATTTTCAATGGATTGAGTGGGGATTTTCATTTGCTGAGCGATCTGATAATTCAAATGGGCCGAACCTTTAAATTTTGACGGATTGCTCAACAGCACAACCTGCACCTTTGCCTCGTTGGAAAAAAGTTTGCGGGCAACCACCAGTCCGTCTCCGCCGTTGTTCCCCCCGCCACAGACAATTAAAAATTTATCTTTCTGTAAATCAAAACGGTCTCTGATTTTTTCGTAGGAAGCCAGACCTGCATTTTCCATGAGCAACTGATCCGGAATGCCGAATTCGCTTATGGCTGTTTGATCCATTTGTCTCATCTGTTCTACGCTTACAATTTTCATGACGGACACCTCCGGTAAATAAGTGAACTTATCGGAATTTTAACAAATTCAACAATAGGCTTCAATTTTTGTTTTTAGTTGAGAACGACTTCTGCTCTTGTGCAGGCTCTGGGGATTTTGGGTTCACCATATTTTGCGCGAATTAAAAAAAGATATGGGCAAATTAAAATTCCTTTTAAGGCGCCTTCCTAACCATTTATTTCGGAAAACTCTGGCTTAAAATTAAAAATTTTCTGTAATCGGCATTGCAGAAAAAGCGATTAAAGTGTATATTCGATAAGAACAAACTTTGTATTAAAAGTATTGATGAAATTCTAATTGAGTAAAAAACATGCTAAAATGCATTTTTGCCGGAGTATTCAAAAATCCGTGCTTTATCATTGGCGGGGAACAACCAGAGTTATCGCTGGCTACGGGATTTGTATTTTCGCAATGGCTCATTTATTTATTATTATTAGGAATGTTCATTTTTGTAGGACTCCTCGTTTTACGTTACTTTAACTCCATTCTCTTTTATTACCGATTTATAAAAAGGCATCTTAATATACCCAATAAGGGCGTGATGTTTTTTGATGCGCAGGGGCATTTAACAGGTTTTAATAAAAATATATCCGACATGCTTCACATGCCCATGGAAAAATACCGGGGCAGGCATTTTAAGATTGTTTTACAGACTCTGCCGCAGTTAAAAGCGCAATTAGAAAATTTATTACTCTACGGGCAGGAGATTAATGAAGAACTGACCATATTTAGTAATAAATCGATTCTGAAGGGACGGCTGATAGGCTATCCTGTTCAGGGATTGCGTTCCACCATTGGTTACGTGGTCGAAATTTATGACCTTTCACAGGAAATATTGAACGAGCGAGAAGACCTTATTCATCGTCTGGTGCGCAAAATGGCGCATGATATTAAAACCCCACTGGCTACCATCAAGTTTTCGGTTGAGACGTTAAAATACATTATCAACAATATTGAAGATCCGGAAGTGCAGGAAGACCTGAAAAATATTAATCATGAAGTGAATCGAATTCAATCCATCACCAATAATTATTCAAAGATCGCGCAGTTAAATAAACTGAAAATTAATATTATCGATCTGGCAGAGTTGTGCGATGAAACGCTTTTGCAGTTTCATCCGCCAGAGCAGGTAAAAATTGTAAAAGATATTTCAGATGAAGCCAGGCTTATTACGGCCGACGCCGATCAGTTAAGAGTGGTGTTTAAAGAACTGGTTGAAAACGCGCTGGATGCTGTCGGGGCCCAGGGCGAAATTCGCATCAGCACCTATCCCGCATCATTTGCCCGCGAGAAGCATAAAGATGCTATTTGTATTAATATTTCCGATAGCGGAATCGGTATCCCTTCGGCGGTAAAAGACAAAATTTTTGAACCCAGCTTTACCACCAAAACACATGGAACCGGCCTGGGGCTGGTGTTCGTAAAACAAATTGTGGCCAATCATCAGGGTGAGATTCTCATTGATTCCGAACTGCATAAGGGGACAAAATTTCAGATCATCATTCCCAAAGAGATTAAGGTGCAACAAGAAAAGGACATTTCATGGAGAAGAAACACCGCTTATTAGCCGTGGACGACGACATAGATTTTTTAAAGGCTCTAAAAAAATTGCTCACCAAATTTGAGTTTGACGTAGAGGTGGCCATCGATCCTTTTAAAGCAGTGGAGCAAATTAAAAATAATTCTTACGACTGCATTTTGCTTGACATGAAAATGCCGGGTCTGGATGGCATTCAGTTGATGGATAAGATCATGGAAGAGGACCCGCTGGTTCCCGTGATTTTTATTTCTGGTCAAAGTAACATCCCTCTGGCTGTCCACGCCATGAAAAAAGGCGCTTACGATTTTATCGAAAAACCGATTGAGCCCGAGCGTTTGATCATGATGCTGAAGCACGCCATCGAGCGCAATGCGTGGTCTAAGGAACGCGACATGCTTTTAACGGCCATTGACGAAAAATACCAGATGATCGGCGAAAGCCCCGTGATGAAAGAGGTTTTTAAAAAAATCAAGATTTTTTCCACCGCTGATGCAAAAGTGTTGATTACCGGAGAAACGGGCACCGGTAAAGAACTGGTGGCCAACATCTTGCATTACAACAGTCCCCGTGCCGGCAAACCATTCATAAAAATCAACTGCGCCGCCATTCCCAATGAATTGCTGGAAAGCGAATTGTTCGGTCATGTTAAGGGGGCCTTTACCGGCGCGGTGGAAACTAAAAAAGGTAAATTTCATCTGGCACAGGATGGCACGCTGTTTTTAGATGAAATCGGCGATATGGATATTTACCTGCAGGCCAAACTTCTCAAAATTCTTGATACTGGCGAGTTTAGCATGTTGGGCGACAATAAAACCTACAAGGCGAACTGCCGAATTATTAGCGCCACCAATCAAAATTTAGAAGAATTGATTGCTGAAAAGAAGTTTCGCGAGGATCTTTATCACCGCTTGAATGTATTACACATCCACATCCCGCCATTGCGCGAACGCCGAGAAGACATTCCGCATATTGCCCGCTTTTTGTTGAGCAAGGCAACCGATCAGTACAATAAAAAAATTCTGGATTTTTCTGATACGGCCATTGAGCTCCTTAAACAGTTCGATTGGCCGGGAAATGTGCGGCAATTGAAAAATGTGGTAGAAAAATTGGTGATCTTTTCTTCGGGCCCCATTATTGAGGAAAAACAAATCGAAAACATCTTTAATGAACCCCTGTTTTTAAAATAGGGTGGTGGAATTCCATCATTCAACTCTTAGACTTTTTTCGGCGCAGACGCTGTTAAAGATTACCCGGGCTGGACATCATCCAATGAATTGTGATTTTGAATGACTGTTAGTGAAGTTTGAACCATGATTTACATGATTTCAGGATTATCATGATTGATTTTTGGGAGTTCAAAATTTTTCCTTAAACATTTCGCAGGGATTTAAGCAACCACAGAGCGCACGGCGCACAGCGCACAGAGAAGTCACAAAGGGTGCAAAGAATGTTTTAAAATAAAAATTTGTCCATTGCAGCGATAATTTTTGGCGTTGTCGGTGGGTAATTTTTTCCAACAGTGTTTGGGATTTGTGGCACGGGGGAAGGCGTTCTGAATGGAAGGAAAGAGCCTGTTTATGAAGAATGGTGATCCAATGTACATTGCGCAAACCGTTGAAACGGTTTCGCTATAATCATTTCGAGGGTGTCTCAAAAGTGACATCAAATATATATATATGCAAAAAATAGAGAAAAGTTTACAATAGCCCTCACCCCCTTCCCCCCTGATTTATTATAGTCAAATATTTTAATAATAAAGGGGCTGTCCCAAAAGTCGATGAAAGTAAATTTTTATACAAAACATATTTTGGCGTTGAAGAGACAAGATGAATATTTAACAACTATTTTTTCCTTAATTTCTATAAAAAATCGCTCTAACGTTTCTAATATGGTATTTTTTAGGCCTAAATTTTGACTCTGGCTTGCACGGTGTAAATTAAAAAAGATGTTAGCGCTATATTTATACATCTCGTTAACTAAACCAAACTCTTTCATCTGATTAAACATCTTTTTTAAATTATACGCCACTGCTATTATACCAAATTCTGTTTTTACTTTATCTAATCCTCTTAATAAAAAGCCCCTTATTCCAAGATTATGCTTTATTTGTCCAAAAATTGTTTCTATCTCCGAACCTCGTTTGCTGATTAATTTTCTTCCTTCTTCCGTATTCAATCGAGAACGAACCTGCTTTTTATAATCATTAAGCATGACATTTACTCTAACAACACGTGCAGTCTGGCCCTTGTAGCACTTCTCTTTCAATGCACAGCCTTCACAACTCTCACTACGGTAAATACGATGCTTTACTTTAAATCCCGTCGACGTAACACTTTCCTGTTCTCCAACATATTCTAAATACCGACCGGCAGGACATTCATAGCGATCTAATTCAGGATCATACCGCATGTTATCTATCAAAAAAGGATTCTCTTTGTATGACTTCTTTTGCTCTTTGTAATAACTACTGTATTTGATATAAGCTTCTACACCTTCTGATTCCAAATATGCATAATTCTCCTCACTTCCATAGCCTGCATCGCCTATTACTCGATTTGGTTGCCTACCATAACAACGCTTGTATGACTCCATAAAGGGCTTTAATAATACGCTATCATTCGCGTTCTGATTTATCGTATAATTCACTATAAATTGATTCTCACTTCCTACCTGAACATTATAACTCGGAAGCAAATCCGTATTATTATGATGATCCCGCTTCTTACTCATAAAGGTAGCATCCGGGTCCGTCTGGCTATAGCTATTCCTACCATTTAGAAGCTTTCGTTGTTTTTCATATTTACGTTGGCGCGGTAAATAATCCTTCTCTATTTTATTTTTTGCTCTCTTTAATTCCTTATTGTCCGGTTCCTTTTTTAACCGCTCATTCAATATATCTACTATTTGTTCAATCTGATGAGAGCTTAAATTAACATCCTCTCCTAATTCTCCTAAATCTTTATTACCGTATAAACGATTCTCTAAATCATTCTCGTTATCTATCTTCTTTAGTAATTCCTTTAGCTTCTCTTGAAGTACTCTCTGGTAACGGTCTACATTCTTCTTCCAGACGGCCTTGTATTTATTCGCATTCGCCTGAAATTTGCTCCCGTCTATAAAAAGATCATTTAATTCGATATAGCCCAACTCCAATAATTGCTCAACTACATAGGTGAATACTTCCTCTATTTTTCCCTTCAATCGTGATGAACGAAAACGATTTATCGTCCTAAAATCCGGACGACTGTTCCCTGATAACCACATGAAATGAATATTCTCTCTTAAGGCCTTAGCTATCTGGCGCGAAGTAAATATCTTCTGCGTATAGGCATAAATGACTACTTTTAATAGCATCCGCGGATGATACGCGGCCCGACCGCCTCCTTTGTATTCTTTAATTAAAAAATCAATATCCATCTTATCTATGATGGCATTGATAAACCGAACCATATGATTGGGTTCTATGAGCTCATCTAATGAAGGCGGAAGAATAGTAAGTTGGTTTTGATCGGTGGTTTTAAATGGGATTTTTCGACAACTTTTTGGCTTCATGGTTTTTATTTTAAATTTAATATTTTCAAGTTATTAATGCAAGTTATTTTATGTGCTAAAGACAATAAATAGAACCAATTTAAATCTTGTTTTTATTCATGTTTTTTTGTTGAAATCTTTTACCTTTTCCATAATTTCGTATCACATTTACCAATAAAATTATATTTAAAAACCTGCATATTTATACATCTTGATTTACTTTTGGGACAGCCCCTGTAGAGGGTGTGGATATGTGGATAACTCATTTTTTACACACCTAACTCCTTTCTTTTTAATATGTTAATTATTGTGGATAACTTTTTCGCCTATTTTTTGAGATATTTTACCTTGTTCTACCCTGATATTCGAGAGTCTGTATTTTAACAGCTCTTATCTTACTTAATCGGAACTAAGGTAAATATGACGGGAAGCCTTTTTTTGCTCTCTTACCGAAGGTCATACTATCTGTATGCCTTTATGGGGGGGCCGAAGGTCTTCCCGCCATATCTCAAATTGTTGCTTTTAGGCTGCTTTATTTGATTTTTTATAGCCTTCTATGTAGAAACTATCATCTCTTACTAATGCAAAAATAATGGCTAATATCTTTCTGGATAACGCCGTTAAAGCCTTGGCGCTGGCCATCCCTTTCTCCTTATGTACCTGATAAACTTCTTGTAAGATACCTCTACTTGCATTGATGGCTATATAAAAAAGAGCTTTTCTTAATAAACTCCGACCGCGTTTGCTTATGTGATGTTTACCTTTATGTTGGCCAGAACTGACTTCATACAGGTTTAATCCCGCTATCTTCTCTAACTCACGATAACTTTTATATCTGCGGATATCTCCTAACTCTCCTATTAAAATGGCTGCGATTATGGGTCCTATCCCTTTTATGGATAATATGTTCCTGCTGTATGGCACTTCTTTTAAATAATTCTCTATCTCATCCTTTAGCCCATCTTGAACACTAAAACGATTTAAGTTATTTAAAAACAACATGTCGTTCTTTTTTATTACCACTACAATATTTAAATTCTTATCTTTTTCATACCTAATGGCTTGGGCTTGATCTTAAATGCCTGCGCCATTAAATAATGGATCGCTTCCGGCTCGGTCGTATCTCTTATGACTAATAAATCTCCTTTCTGCGTTTTCATCTCAACGCTTACGCGCTGCTGTACGGAAAGTAATTCACGAATGGTTGACCAGCGATGATAAACGCCGGCATCATGTAATTGTTTTTGAAGACTTATCAATACATGAAAGGCTAAAATCGAAATGAAAATATGCCCCTCAATGCGCTTATCCTTCTGGTGAAAATTAGGCCTTAAGCCTAACTCACTCTTCAACGAGCGAAATCCATCCTCCACATCCGTTAAACTGATGTAGAGTTGCCAGATCTGGCGATCTGTTAAATCCAGACGACTCGTCCGCAAATAATATGTGCCGGAAAATCGATCATCCATCTTTTGCTCGTCTTTTATCTTCCAGCTGATCTCTGTTACGATACCATTATGGTGCTCAACCGTAATATCATAAAAATAGGCCACCTTTGCATGACGTTCCTTTATGCGGCCAATGCGTTCTAAAACCTTGGAATATTTCTTGGTGCCTCGTTTCTTGTGTAAACTTTCCGCCGCATACTTCAACTCCGCCTCAAAGCGCTGCTGATGAAATTGTCGAATGGCTTCCTCTTTCTTTTGCCTTGAGGCGCTGCGACAGTATAAATAAAGCTCCTTATCCTTACGGTAAAGATAGGCTTCCACTTTATGGGGTTGATCGTGATTAATCTGCTTAAAAGCATTTTCTTCGATCTCAATTTCCGGTTTACTGCGTGAGACAACCAGATAGTCGTGTCCACGCTTTGTGATCAGTTGCAAGTTCTCTTCTGTGGCAATCCCGGCATCTAAAATAATCAATTTCCTGACTTTGCCGCCTATCGTATCCAGAATTTTAGACAAAGTCTCTGGTTCGGAAACATTGCCAGAGAAAAGACGACTCTCCTTGGGGAATCCATCCTCATCCAATACCAGGCCTAAAGTCACCAGGGGCATATCGTAACGCTTGTCTTTACTGCGTCCGCGAGCCTTGAGCTCGCTGGTACGGCTGCTCTCAAAATATGTATTGGTTAAATCGTACAGGATGATCTTTTCCTGCAAAGAAAATAACAGTCGTTCTTGCTCTACCAAACCATTTTCGATTTTGTCCTTATGTTCTAATAATTGATCCGTAATTCGATAAAGTTTATTGTGAGAAAGTCTTGAAAGGTCTAACTCTAAAAGCTCATCGATGGCGCTTTGCTTTTTGACCCAGCGTAAGGTCGCCCATTCGCTTGAGGGGTGCACCAGGCGCCCAACGATCAACAGTTCGGCCAGTTTAATATCCTTCTCCTTAAAGCCCAGCTTTTTTAAAAGTTCATTGAACTTAAGCTTTCTTAACATCATCAAACTGATGTATTCGCCTCCTATACTGCGAGCATCTCTGAATTTGACAGAGCCCGTAAAAATGGTCTCGGTTTCCTGTGGGCTTTCTTTTTTTTCTACCTTTTCTTGTTTTAGTTTGTTTTGAATTAAAAGCGAGGCATAGCGCTGGGCTAATTGTTCAATTTGCTCATCCACTTCGATCAGTGAAGTTTGTCCGCTTATGATCTCTTCGATGCGATTGGCAAGTGTTTTCCATTGGTCTTTAGGAATGGTAAGCTTGCCCAGGTTGAGCAATTTTCTTTGTCTTGGGCCTTTTTCAGTACGATAGGATTCGACCAATTGATGGTAAACGAAGGTTTTATCGTACCCTTTATTCTTTTTTGTGACTTCTTTAATAAACATGTTCAAATATAATCATATCAGTCAATTAAGTCAAGGGGGAAACCAATATAGTATGGGGCACTACAACGACATCTCGAAAACTCGATCCAAAAAAACCAATAACTTACAAAAACCGAAGGTGGAAATTTGGTGATTTGGGCTTAAATTTTGTTCAAGATGGGTTAGTGACTTTTGATAAGATTCTAAACGATCTATCTGATCAAGATGTATCTTGATCTCCATTACAATGGACCGGGTTCCTTCTTTGATGCCTCCGCTCATCTTAGCAGCTTCATATAAAGCAAGGGCCTTTTCTTCACCTAATCGGTTTTTACTTACTGACTTTATTAGCTCTGTTAGCTTTGTTAAGCCTAAATCCAATATGAATTGAGGTAAAGTATAATGAGCCAAAAGATAACGTGAAGTCTTTGTAGTTAAATCTCTCATGACCTGAGAGAATTCCGGAAATATCTTAAATAACTGTCCCTCAATTCGATTATAACTCCTTCGTAGATCTTCAAGTATTTTCTCTCTTAAATGAACCAATTCGCGTAATTCCGCAAAAATTCCCTCTGGGATGATTACTGTTAAATATTTGTTTAATTCTATTATATCTGCTATGACCTTTGGGTCTTTTTTATCTGTCTTATTGGGACTATTGTCCGTTAATTCTTTCAGGCGCTTGGTATGCATCGGATTTATTTGTACAATCTCATAGCCCCTTCGATGTAGATAATGAATGAGCGCAAGCCCATAGCTGCCAGTGGATTCCAGGCCAAATAAACAATTCTTAAGACCGGTCTTTGCTCTGAAGCTTTCTACTTTTTTTAAAAAATATTCGAATCCTTTACCTGTGTTAAAAAACTTAAACACTTCTAACTCCTGACCATCTTTTGTACGTGCATAACCGTAATTAAATTTTTTGCCTATATCCACTGTAACTAATAAGGTTTCTTCGTTGAATTTTCTCTCTTTTTTGTTTATTTTCCCCATGACTATGCTCCTTTCTTTTTTTTTAAATCAGCTTACAATTTAAGGAGTATAGTCTTTTCTTTCATCCTTTTGTTGACAACTATAATATAGTAAGCTCTCCCGAAGTCGGGAGAGGGGGAATTAAAGGGGGTGAGGGAAAGAAAAACTTTATAAAAATACATTGTCTTTGACTTTTGGGACAGCCCCTTTAAATTAGCCAATCGACTAATAAACTCTTACACTTATTTCATCACCAACGTTGGCGATCATTTGCCGGAGTAGCCCTCACCTCCACGTTCCTCTTCTCTCAGCATAAAAGTCCGGGGGAGGGGGACGCGTTGCCGCTGGCCACTTTCTTCCAGCAACATCCTGAATTTACGGCATGGGGAATAAGCATTCCGAATGAAAGGTACGCGGTTATTTACGAAGGATGTTAGCCCGCTGTTCATTGGCGTAAACCGTTGAAACGGTTTCGCTTTTTGGCCCCAACGAGGCGATCGGGCGGTTACGTTCTGCCGTTTACCCACCGTTGAAACGGCGGGCCATTATCATTTCCGCCCTGCGGGATTTTCAAATCAAACATTCCACCATTCACCCAGTCACCTCTAACAATTTTTCTGTACTTTCCGTGAACTCACCTGATTCTAAACGAAAAGGCCAGCCCCGCCAATGAGTATTTTCCCGTCTTAAAAAAAGGAGAAATGTTCAATGAAGATTTCGCTTCCCCTTTTTTTGGGTAATTCAAAACAAAGCGGCCCACAGACCAGCCGATCAATCCGCCGGCCACCACATCGCTCAGCCAGTGTTTATCGTGGTACATTCTGGCTCCGGCCACCAAGGCTGCGCTGGAATACCAGAAGCCCTTCCACCACATCGACTCCATCGAGCCGGCCATCACGGTCGAAAATGCAAAGCTCAGTGCGGCATGGCCGGAAGGGAAAGACCGCCAGCCTTCCGCAAAAGAAAATGGGCGAAAGGTAAAGGCGCCGTAATTCTGGTGGGGGCGACCTCGCCCGAACATCTCTTTTAAGGTAATGACGATCAAGCCGCTGTAGAACATGGCCTGTCCGCTCTTTAAACCGCTCTGCCGGATGGCGGAATTGCCGCTAAAAAGACCGTAAGCGTACAACACAAACGCCGCCGGAAACAGGACGTTCTTTTCGCCGTGAATCCAGTCTATATTAAAAATCCGGTCGTTGGTTTCCGTTTGATGGTTCCTGAAAAAATCAATCACCGCCTCATCTGTCACGGTCAGAGCCAATATGCCCAGCGTAAGCCCGACCTTTCCGGCGGTTGGCGTAACCATTTCGCCGGCCAGTTTCTTGCCAATGGTTAACGAGTGATAAAAATCTTCTTTGAACACGCTTAAATGGCCTTGCTGCGCGCTGGCCTGACCGGCCAATGCCAGCCACACACTTACGATTAGAACAAAAAATTTTCGCTTCATAAACGAGTCACCTAAAAATGGTTTTTATATGAATCTTTAAATGTTTTGGACTCAAATACGTCAGAGTGACGGTTCGAAAAATCATTAACGAAAGCAAGGCGGCCCACATTCCATGATTGCCAAACACAGGCGTTAAAAGATAGTGTAGCGGTAAATAAACGCCAAATATGGCCAGCAGCATGGCATTGCGCAGCGCCCTGGTGGCGGTGGCTCCGATGTAAATGCCGTCCCAGATGTAGCAAAAACTGTTTAAAAAAGGCGCGACGATTGTCCAGGGCATAAATTGGGCAATCGTATTCAAAACAGCCCGATTGCTGGTGAACAGCGCCGCAATTTGCCGATCAAAAAACCCGTAAACGATAGAGATCAAAAGCCCCAACCCGCTGCCTAAAATAAAGATTTGTTTAATCAGACGCGCTAAATTTTTTCGGTCATTTGCGCCTAAAAATTTGCCGACCAGGCTCTCTGCCGCAAAGGCAAAGCCATCGATCCCATAAGCAAAGATCATCCACAGTTGAATTAAGACGCTGTTGGCAGCCAGCGGAATATCGCCCAGTTTGGCCGACTGAGCGGTAAAAAAGGAAAAGGCAAACAACAGGCTTAAGGTTCTGATGAAAAGATTGAAATTAACTTTGAAAAAACGCGTTAATTCCAGCCACTCAACAATATCCTTAAACGAGGGGATGGAAACGTATGGTTTGTAATGGCGAATCAAAAAGAAAAAAGAGAGGAAAACGCCTGCGTACTGGGCCAGCAGAGTGCCCAGCGCCACGCCGTCGGAAGTCATTTTCAGTTGCAAGACAAAAATAAGGTTAAAAACGATGTTCAAAAAATTGATGGTCACGGTAATAATCAAAGGCAGGCGGGCGTTTTGCATGCCCAAAAACCAGCCGTGAACAGCGTAAAGGGCCAGTGTGGCCGGCGCAGCGTAAATGCGAATTCTAAAGTAGATGTTGGCAAATTTTTCCACTTCTGGCGAAGCGTCGATCAAATAAAATGCAAAGTAGGCGATTAAATCCTGAGTTACAATAAGCAAGATGCCGGCGCCCAGCGCAAAAAACAGGGCGCGCCAGAGCTGCAGGCGCATGTCGGCATGATCCTGCTTGCCGTACGCCTGGGCGGTGAGACCGGTGGTACCCATGCGCAAAAAGCCAAATCCCCAGTAAACAAAATTGAAAATCATGCTGCCAATGGCCACCGCGCCAATGTAAATGGGCGAGGGCAGATGGCCCACCAGCGCCGTATCTACCGAAGAGAGCAGCGGCACAGAAAGGTTGCTGAGAATATTGGGAACGGCCAGATTAAATATTTGACGATTTAGTCTTTTGTCGAACATCCTTTCTCCAAAAATTTAAGGACAAAGATATTCAAAAAGGCCATTAAATAAAAAAAAATGTCACGAAAAGGTCAAATGGAACATCAAACTTTCTTTTAGATTAAAGAAAAATATCATTGTTTGGAAAAGAAACCATAAATTTTTAAATTGGAAAGATCGGAAAAAGAGTATTAAATCCAGAATAAAATCAGGAGAGTATTTTATGGCGCTTACTTTTTATCGTAATACCTTCGGGGCTAAACGTCTGTTCGTTTTGGCAGCCGTAATCGGCTTTTTAATTTTAAGCATGGGGCGCTTAGCCCTGGCACAATCACTTTTTGATCAACCAAAACATGTACAGGCGCAGGTCTATTCCGAAGCGGCGTGGGCAACTCCCGGCGAAACCATCTGGCTGGCCATTGAGCTGACCGCGGATGAAGAATGGCATTTTTACTACAAAAATTACGGAGAGACCGGTAAGCCCACCGAGTTCTTTTTCGATGCGCCCGAAGGCGTTCAGATCGGTCCCGTTCAGTGGCCCTATCCGGAAGTGATTTCCGAAGAGGACATTACAACTTTTGGGTATAAGGGAACACAATATTTTCTGGTGCCGGTAACGCTCAAACCCACCGTTCCGGCCGGCAAGTCTATTACCATTAAAATTAACGTGGACTGGCTGGAATGCAAAGAAGTATGTATTCCCGGGAGCGAAGAACTGCAAATCACCCTTCCGGTTAAAAACGAACCGCCTGAAGTCAACGAAAAATACACGCAACTATTTGCCGATGCGCGTTTTAAAATTCCCCATCCTTTAACAGACTGGCAGATGAGCGCCAGCGGCGACGAGCAGTTCTACAAAATACAATTAACCCCGCCCGAGTGGTTTAAAAACGACATCCAATCCATGTACTTCATTCCTTATGACGATGGAATCATTCAATATGAAGCAAAGCAAGAATTTAAAAAGAAAGGCGACAGTTATTTAATTGTTTTAAAGAGATCGCAGCAAACGGAGAGCCTGGTTGACACTCTGAAAGGCGTTATTCTTGCCGAACCCGGCTGGCGCGGTCAGGATTCGGAAAAGGGCGTCGAAGTGGCGGTGCCGGTTAGCGAGCATCTGGCGCCGCTGGCTTCTTCGGGCATTAATAGTATCTGGCTGGCCATCCTTTTTTCTTTTCTGGGCGGAATGATCCTCAATTTGATGCCCTGTGTTTTACCGGTGCTTTCCATTAAAATCATGCGTTTTATTCATCAGGCACAGGATGAACACACCAAACCCTGGCAGCATGGTCTGGTATTTACCGCCGGCGTACTGACGGCGTTCTGGGCGCTGGCCATTGCCCTGCTAATTTTAAAAGCCGGCGGCGAACAACTGGGCTGGGGATTTCAACTGCAGTCGCCCGCCTTTTTAATCATTTTGAGCGTATTCATGTTTTTATTGGGCCTAAGCATGTTCGGCGTTTTTGAAATTGGCACCTCGTTAACGGCGGTCGGCGGCAAAACGCCGGAGAAGAGCGGATTTTTCGGTTCGTTTATGGACGGCATTATTGCCACCGTGGTGGCCACGCCCTGTACCGCGCCGTTTATGGGCGGGGCGCTGGGCTTTGCGCTTACGCAACCGGCTTATGTCTCTTTATTGATTTTTACCTTTCTGGGGCTGGGCATGGCTTTCCCTTTTGCTTTGGTTACTTCCATTCCGGCTCTGCTCAAATACGTCCCCAAGCCAGGCCGCTGGATGGAATCCTTAAAGCAGTTCATGGGCTTTTTACTGGTGGCCACGGTGATCTGGTTGTTGTGGGTGCTCAGTCAGCAGGTCGGTTCTCTGGTTGTTATTCTGGTGCTTTTTAATTTGCTCTTTGCTTCCATCGCCGCCTGGGTGTACGGCCGCTGGGGAAACCTGGCCATGAAGGAAAGAACTCGCTACCTGGCCTGGGCCATTGCGCTGATCCTTCTGGTTCTGAGCAACGGTTATGTGCTGGCCAATTACCATAAATACGCGGCAACGCCCGATGCCATGTCTGCCTCAAAGGATGGCATTCAGTGGCAACCGTATTCCGATGAACGGCTTAATCAATTGTTAGCCGAAGGAAAACCGGTTTTTATCGATTTTACCGCATCGTGGTGCCTCTCCTGTCAGGTGAACGAAAAAGTCGCCTTCTCTTCTGAAGAAGTTCAGAATAAATTTAAGGAGCTTGGCGTGGTTGCGCTTAAAGCGGACTGGACCAGCCGCGATCCGGAAATTACACGTGCCTTAAGCCGTTTTGGGCGGCAGAGCGTGCCGCTTTATCTGTTGTACTCCGGAAAAGCAGGTCAAAAACCACAAATTTTGCCGGAAGTGCTTACGCCGGGAATAGTTCTGGACGCTTTGGAGTCTTTATATTAAAAGAAATAATTTTAAAGGTATTAAACAAGATCAATTAAAATGAGGAGATTTCCCATGCGTCTGATGTCCGGTGTGTTAACGTTTATTTTATTGGCCTTTGTGTTTACTCAGGCCGGAGAGATTAAGCTGGGCGCCCCTGCCCCGGATTTTACTTTAAAAGATGCAGAGGGCAAGGCTCACCAGCTCTCTGATTATCGGGGGAAGATTGTGGTGCTGGAGTGGGTAAACTACGGCTGCCCCTTTGTTAAAAAATTTTACAATAGCGGCACGATGCAGGCGCTTCAGAAAAAATACACGGAAAAGGGCGTTGTCTGGATTTCGATTTGTTCTTCTGCGCCAGGCAAGCAGGGACATTATGCTCCGGAGAAGATCAGAGAATTAAAAAAGGAAAAAGGGGCCTTTTACACGGCTTATTTGATCGACGAAGAGGGAACCGTGGGCCGGTTGTATGGCGCTAAAACCACGCCGCACATGTTTATCATTGATCCGGACGGCAACCTCGTTTATGCCGGCGCCATCGACGACCAACCTTCTTCTAAACAGAGTTCACTGAAAAACGCCCGGAATTACCTGTCCGAAACACTGGACAAAATGCTGCAGAACCAGCCCGTTAAACCGTTTATGACCAAACCTTACGGTTGCTCGGTGAAATATAAAAAGTAAGAGACCTATTGCGAAATAGGCTGACTTAAAAATAAAGCGCATAATGGGCGCAAAAGGGGAGAAATTTCAGGAAAACCTTTTGCGCCTTTTTTTGTTGCATGGCCAAAATGAGCCGTTAAAAGCCAGAGTTTACAAAGATTAAAATCGATGGGGGTAAAAATATAGAACGGTGTAATTCCTGTCGGCCATTTCACTGACGGTAAAATAGCCATCCATCTGTGCGGAAAAGCAGATGGCCTCGCCCTGCGGTTCCGGCACATAATTTAAAAAGGCGGGAAACTTTTCCATTGCCTGCGAAAGAGTTTGCTCCCTGCTCCTTTTCCAATAAAAGATTTGTTCATAATTTTTAAGTACAATGTGGCGGCCGTCTGGTGAAATGTCGCCGGCGGTGATTTGCGTAACGGGAAGTTTCAACAAAAAGTTAGCCGTTAAAATTTGATCGGTTTTTTGCGGATAGGGCAGTACGTAAACGCCAACCTGATTCTCCCGCTTGCTAACGATGTACAAATCACCGTTCCATGGATCAGACATCAAAGTCTCGGCATCCCGTGAACCGTCTGGAAAGCGAAATCGGATGGCATCATAATCGGCAATTTTTACAAGCGGGTTGTCTCCCAGGGCGCTTAAATCGGGTTCTATTAAACGATAAATGGTTTTTACATCGCGTCGAGCGCGGTTGTCGCCAATATCGGCAATGTAAATATAATCAAGCCCAGCCCGGGGGCCTTTGCCCAGCGTAATATCCTCCCAGTCTGTAGCTTTTGTGTTTTGCAATTCAACGGTCAGGCGCAATTCGCCGGCGCTGTTGATGGCGAAAATCCGTGCTTTGTCTCCGCTGTCGTTATGAATCCAGAAGATATCTTTATTCCGCTTACTGGCAACAATGCCGGAAATTTCGTTTAACTGTGGTAAACTTATTTTTGCCTTTTTAA
The DNA here is from genome assembly GCF_001886815.1 of Caldithrix abyssi DSM 13497. GTDB lineage: Bacteria > Calditrichota > Calditrichia > Calditrichales > Calditrichaceae > Caldithrix > Caldithrix abyssi. The sequence continues at coordinate 2,976,834 of NZ_CP018099.1, read as the reverse complement.
GGGGCGAATTGCTTGCCGGTTTGTCAGAAGCAACACTCTTGCGATCCACCTGGCAGGCGTTCAAAGCCAGCGTCACCAATAAAACAGCAACCAAAATGCGCATAGTAGGTCCTTAATTTTTTTCGTGAAATGTAAATAATATCTGGATTAATTTCCACTATCCCCGCAAAAAAGTTCAATTTGCCTGTTATAAATCATTTTAATAATTTCAAACGCATGAAAACGATTGAATACATAAGCGTAAAGCTACTCTTTTTTATTTTTAGCAGAATATCGCTGAAAAGCGGTAAAAGATTTGCCGGCTTGTTAACCATACTGGTAGAAAAAGTGATTCGCTACCGGCGGGACGTTATTTTATCGAACCTGCATCTGGTTTATGGCGAACAATTACCCAGGCCAGAAAAGCAATTTCTGCACGACATCTACAAAAATTTTATTTACTTATGGATGGAGTTTTTGCAGATCAATCATTTTACGCCCCGAACGCTGGATGAATTAATGCGCTTTAAAAATCCCGAAGTATTGGCGCAGCTTAAAAGGGAAAACAAAGGCGTTTTGTTCGTATCGGGACATTTCGGAAATTTTGAGTGGCTGGGGCAGGCCATGGTCATTCAGGGCTGGCCGATCTGGGCCATTGCCAAAAAACAAAGCAATCAAAAAGTTGATCAATTCATAACGCAGATTCGCAGCAGGTTCGGTATGAAAATCGTGTACACAAAAAAAGCCATGCAGGTTTGCGAAAGGGCCTTAAAGCAAAAAGAGGCCGTGGCCATCGCATTTGATCAAGATGCCCGTAAACGCGGCGTTTTTGTCAATTTTTTAGGTCAGCCCTCTTCAACGGCCGTGGGCACGGCGGTATTGCACCTTAGAACCGGCGCCGATATTGTTTTATTAATTGCATTGCGCAAAGATTATGCTAAATTTGATGTGTACGCAAAAAAGATCGAACTGCCGGTAAAAACCGGCAATTTACAGGATGATGTGACGGCCATTACGCAAAAAGTTAGCTCCGAGTTTGAAAAATGGGTGCGAGAATATCCGGAGCAGTGGTTCTGGATGCATCGCCGCTGGAAAACCCGGCCGGCGTCCGTTTCTTCATCTTCGCAGGGCGTTAATTAATGTTGTTTAATTTATAAAAAGATTGAATATTGATGGAATATTATAAAATCAATCCACAAAAACCCGATTTAAAGATTATTAAGCGAACGATTGAGGTGCTGAAAAACGGCGGCGTTATTGTTTATCCTACAAACACCTTATACGGGCTGGGCGTGGACGCTTTTAATTTTAAGGCTCTGGAACGCCTGTTTGTCGTAAAGCACCGCTCGCCCAATCAACCGATTTCGCTAATGGTGGCCTCGCTCGATCAACTGGAGCAGTTGTTCGCCGTGATGGAGCCGCGCGAAAAGCAGATATTGCAGAAAATTTTACCGGGCAAATTTACGGTGATTTTGAGGAGTAAGTTTAAAAAGAACCTCGCGCATTTTGCCTCGGGGCCGCAGGCCGACAAGGTGGGGTTTCGCGTTGCGGAGCTTCCTTTTAATCAAAAATTGTTGTTAAAATTCGGTAATCCGATCACTTCTACCAGCGCCAATATTTCTGGCAAACCCAATGCGGCAACCGTGCAGGAGATCATCGCTCAATTTGGCGATCGATTGGATCTGATTTTAGACGCCGGACCGGCGCCGGATTTAAAAGGCTCTACCATTATCGATATGACCAAAAGGCCGTATTTGATTTTACGGGAGGGCAGCGTTAAAAAAAGTAAAGTGGAAAAGATTTTTGCTCCCGAAAAGGTACTAAAACGTAAAACGAAGTTTGTCATTACCTTTGTTTGTACCGGGAATATCTGCCGATCGCCCATGGCTGCCGGTATTTTGAAAGAATTTATTACTAAAACCAAATTCAAAAACGTGGTCAAAATTCAATCGGCCGGAACTTTAAGTCTGACCGTCGGTCCTGCCCATCCCTCCGCCGTTTTGACCGCCAAAAAACATGGTATAAATATCTCAGGGCATAAAGCGCAAGCGATTAGCGCCCGGATTATGAAAGAAAGCGATCTGGTGATTGCCCTGGCCATGAATCATTACGAATTTTTGAGAACGCATTTCCCGGAACACAGCGAAAAGATCATTCTGTTGAAGAGCTGGCGCAGGCCGTCGCCCATCGTCAATCCTTCTGTTCCCGACCCCATCGGCCATGAGCAGGAATTTTTTGATCAGGTGTTCAATGAAATAAAAAGCGAGATTAAAAGAATCAGCCCTTTTATTTTTAAGGAAATTAAAAACTTTATTGAGTACAATGATCTGCGGATCAATGATAATTAATACGGGAGTTGTGAGTGAAAATAAGCGGTTTTAGTTTTGTCCGCAATGGACAAAAATTGTACTATCCTGTGGTCGAATCCATTAAATCCATCTTACCCATTGTCGATGAGTTTGTGGTGGCGGTTGGGCAGGGCGATCCCGACGATCACACGCGTGAGGCCATTGAAGCGATTGGCGATCCGAAAATTAAAATTATTGATACGGTCTGGGAAGAAAAATACTTTAACAGGGGCGTTATCAACGCCATTCAAACTGATATTGCTAAAAATGCGTGCAGCGGAGACTGGCTGTTTTATCTGCAGGCCGATGAAGTGGTGCACGAAAAGTACCTGCCGGTCATTCAAAAACGCTGCGAACAATTGCTGGACGATCTGCGCGTGGAAGGTCTGCTTTTTCGTTATAAGCATTTCTGGGGCGATTACGATCATTATCACATCAGTCATGGCTGGTATCCCTACGAAATTCGCATCATTCGCAACGATCCGCACATCCATTCCTGGCAAAGCGCTCAATCTTTCCGCTATTTTGAATACTACGATAACCCACGGCAGGAAAAAGGACATCGCAAATTGCGCGTGGCGAAAGTAGATGCCGAAATTTACCACTATGGCTGGGTAAGGCCTCCGCATCTGATGCAGAACAAATCGCGGGCCTTAAACAGCGTACACTGGGGTAAAAAGCGTGCAGAAGCCTATTACGCCAGCGCCCCGCGAGAATTTGATTACGGCCCTTTAAAATTGCTGGGCGTGTTTAAAGAATCGCATCCGGCGGTTATGAAAGAACGCATTGCACAGATGGACTGGAAGCATAAACTCCAATACAGCGGCAAACCGAATAAGCACCGGGCGCCCCACAAACACGAAAGTTTGAAATACCGCATCATCACGTTTTTAGAACGCAAGATTTTTAAAAGGCCGATTGGCGGATTCCGGAATTATGTGCTGCTAAAAGACGTTTGAAGCCATAGATCGAAGGGGATGATGGTCACCCTGTAAAAAGGGATATGGTCATGGCCGGCAGCGTTTAATTCTACTCGTAATCCATCAAACTTGCAAAGGCGCGTTGGGCGGAACAAAAACGATTTATCCTTAGTAATACTGATAATTGAAGATACGGAAATCTATTACCGCAAATTCTGTCTTTTTAGTGTTTAATATTTGCAAAAGCGAATAATTATATTTAAATTAGCAATTTGCTTGACGGTAAAAAGTGGGTCCTGGAGCCCACTTTTTTGTTATGTGGAGTGTGGGAATGGAATTGAAAGAAAAATTAATAGAAATAATCCAGCCCATTTGTGAGGGCGAAGGCTTTTATCTGCTCGAGTTAAAAATCAGCGGGTCGGTGCGCAATCCGGTGGTACAGATTTTCGCCGACAACGAGCAGGGCATTACGCTGAACGATTGCGTTCTGCTTTCGCGCAAAATTCAGGATGAGCTGGATTTCAGAGATGATTTGCCTGCCACCTACCGCCTGGATGTTTCTTCGCCCGGTGTGGATCATCCGTTGAAGTTTGACTGGGAGTTTAAGAAAAATCTCGGGCGAACGCTGGTTGTGAAACATCGGCTTGAAGATAGGCTGTGGCGGGAGGTGGGGAAGTTGATCGATTTTTCCGCCGGGCAAATTGTGCTGGAAACCAAACATGGAATTAAAGAGATAAAGAGAGAAAATATTGAACAGGCAAAAGTTAAATTACAATGGTAAAATTCGGGAGTGAGGCACATGAATGTTGAAATAATGGAAGCCATCACACAAATCGCCAAAGATAAGCGAATTGACAAGGATCATTTGCGAGACATTCTGGAATCCATTTTTCTGGGAATGATAGAGAAGCGGTTTGGCACCACAGAAAATTTTGACGTTATTGTAAATATCGACAAAGGGGATATTGAGATTTATCAGGAAAAAACCGTTGTCGAAGAAGTTACCGATCCGGTAAGCGAGATCGATCTGGAGTCGGCGCGTAAGATCGACCCGGATGTTGAAATCGGCGAAGAAATTGTGGAGGTAATTGATCCGCAGTTGTTTGGACGGCGCCTGATCGCTTCGGCCAAGCAGAATCTGGCCCAGAAGATTCGCGATTTTGAGCGCGAACACGTGATCGAAGAGTATAAAAATCGCATTGGCGAAATCATAATCGGCGATATTCATCAGATTAATAGCCGCGGCATTTACATCAATCAGGACAAAACAGAAGTGTTCCTGCCGCGCAGCGAAAAAATCCCCAGCGAAATTCTGCGCCGCGGACAGACCGTGCGCTGTTTAATCAAAGAGGTGATTGAAGATCAGAAAAAAGGACGCGGGCCGGAAATTATTGTCAGCCGGGCTGATAAGCGTTTTTTGATTCGTCTCTTTGAGCTGGAAGTACCCGAGATTTACGATGGCATTGTGGAAATTAAAGCCGTGGCGCGCGATCCGGGCGAACGGGCCAAGATCGCCGTGGAGTCGATCGATCGCAGAATTGACGCCGTGGGCGCCTGTGTGGGTATGAAAGGCGTGCGGATTCAGGCGGTGGTGCGCGAATTGAACGGTGAAAAAATCGATATCATCAACTATTCCAGCGAGCCGGAAATTTTTATTTCACGCGCTCTGACGCCTGCCAAACCCATAAAAGTGGTGGTGAATGAAGATGAAAAAATGGCCGTGGCCGTTATTCGCGATGACGAAATTTCATTAGCCATTGGTAAGGGCGGACAAAATTTGAAACTGGCCTCCGAACTGACCGGTTACCAGATTGAGCCCTTGCGTGAATCAGAATACGAAAAAGAGACAACCGTCGATGAAAATGTTTCGGTTGAAGACCTGCACGGCATTCCTGAAGGAATTAAGCGCAAGCTAATCGACGCTGATATTTTATATGCCCATGAAATTTTAGAACAAGGTAAGGAAAATCTGGTTAAAATATCGGGCATCGGTGAAAAATCAGCAGAAAAGATTATTCAAATTGCAAAGCAATATGTTGAGACTACCGACGAATCTTCAGACGTTGAAAATGAAGAAGAGGAGTCTTGAGGAGTTTTAGCGAGTATTGGCTTTGGTTCAATACTAAATGGAGTATAAATGGCTGGAAGAAAAAAGTATAAGGTATTTAAGGTTTCGAAGGAATTGAACGTAGGGTTTGACACCATTAAGTCTTTTCTGGATAAAAAGGACATTAAGGTGTCCGGTCCTAACGATTCCATCTCCGAAGAGGTGTATCTGGAAATTCTTGATAAGTTTGCGCAGGATAAAAAGAAGGCGGAAGAGATTCGGGCCCGCAGGGCTAAAAAGAGCGGCGAAACTGAGGAAGTGGAAGTTGCCACCGTTGATGAAACGAAAGAACACACCGCAAGCATCGTCGATGAAATTAAAAAGGTGATTGAAGAAGACGCCGAAGCGCTTTCGCAGGGCAAGCGGACAAGCAAAATTAAATCGGTCAGAAAAGAAACGAAACCTCAGAAAAAGAAAGTAACTAAAGAAGTAAAGGAACAGGCGGTCGAAAAAGAACCGCTGGCCGAAGAAAGCGTTGCCCCTGCAACGGAAGTAAAAGAAGAGCAGGTTAAAGCGCCTCAGGAAGAAAAAACGCCTGAAACAGTCGAACCGGAAGTTTCTGAGCAGCCTGAGCCAAAAGAAGCGTCGGCGAAAGAAATTGTAAAAGAAGAAAAGGCACGGGAGCCGGAAAAGGCTCCGAAACCCGAAGCGAAAGAAGAAACCGCAACGGAAAAGGCGGAAGAAACCAAAGAAGCCGCAGGAGAGAAAAAGAGAGGGAAGAAGAAAAAGAAAAAAGGTAAAGAAACAGAAGCCAAGGAGGTCGTTGAAGAAGCCGGCCTTTCGGAGAAAGAGCGCAAGCGCCGCAAAGCTCTGGAGATGATTCGCAAAGATAAGAACGCGCGCCGCAAGCCGCCCAAGGAATTTTTGAAACATGCCGGAGCAGAAGGCGAAGAGGGCGTTCGCAGACCCGGCCGTAAAAAGAAGAAAAAAAGATCTCAGGTAGATATGAAAGAGGTGCAGGAGACGCTAAAGAAGACCCTGGCCTCGTTAGACTCCAAAGGCCGTAAGCCTAAAAAGCAGAAAAAAGCCAGAGTTGATGAAACCGACGGCGAAGAAGAAAATATCATCCGGGTGGCCGAGTTCATCTCTGTGAATGAATTAGCCAACTTGCTGGATGTGCCGGCCTCGGAGGTGATTATGAAATGCCTTGAACTGGGACTTGTGGTGACGATTAACCAGCGTCTGGATATCGATACCATTACATTGATCGCCGAAGAATATGGCTATAAAGTAGAACAGCAGTTCGCCACCGAGTTTATTAGCGAGGAAGAAGAGGAAGAAGAAGAGGTCGATGAGTCAATGCTGGAGCCGCGAGCGCCGATTGTAACCATCATGGGCCATGTGGATCACGGTAAAACATCGTTGCTGGATTATTTGCGCAAGAGTAATATTACGGCCGGCGAAGCAGGCGGAATTACGCAGCACATCGGCGCTTATGAGGTGGAGTACGAAGGCAAAAAGATCACCTTTTTAGACACGCCCGGTCATGAGGCTTTTACAGCCATGCGCGCCCGCGGCGCCCAGGTTACGGACATTGTAATTCTGGTGGTGGCCGCCGATGACGCGGTAATGCCGCAGACCATCGAAGCCATCGACCACGTTAAGGCGGCCGGCGTTCACATGGTGATTGCTATCAATAAGATCGATAAGCCCGGCGCAGATCCGGAGCGCATCAAACAGCAACTGGCGGAGCGCGACATTCTGGTAGAAGACTGGGGCGGAACCTATCAGTGCGCTGAAATTTCGGCCAAAACCGGTCAGGGCGTTTCTGATTTGTTGGAAAAACTGCTGTTAGAAGCGGAAATGCTCGATCTTAAAGCCAACCCGCACAAACGTGCGGTGGGCGTGGTGATTGAATCCAGGCTGGACAAAGGAAAAGGCCCCATTGCCACGGTTTTAGTGCAGGACGGAACCCTGAAGGTTGGCGACCATTTTGTGGCCGGGCACCATTACGGTCGAGTTCGCGCGTTGCTTAACGAAAAGAATGAACGGATGAAAACGGCCGGACCTTCGCAGCCGGCGGTTGTGCTGGGCTTTGAAGGCATTCCACAGGCGGGCGACCGCTTTGTGGTGATGAAAGACGAAAAAGCAGCCCGTGAACTGGCTTCCAAACGCCAGCAGCTGAAACGCGAGCAGGAAGCCAAACAGGTTAAAATGCTTACCCTACAGCAAATTTCCGAACGGATTGCCCAGGGCGAAGTGCACGACCTACCCATCGTTATTAAAGCCGATGTGGACGGCTCGGCCGAGGCCCTTGCCGACGCCCTGATTAATCTTAATACGGATGAGGTGAAAATAAATGTGGTGCGCAAGGCCGTAGGCCCCATTACCGAATCGGACGTGTTGCTGGCCAGCGCTTCCGGCGCGGTGATTATCGGCTTTAACGTGCGCGCCAATCTAAAGGCCAAAGAGCTGGCCGAAAAAGAAAACGTTGACATCCGCACCTATCGCGTGATTTACGACGCCATCGACGATCTCAAATCGGCCATGGAAGGCATGCTTAAACCGAGTCTGGAAGAGAACGTGCTGGGCCAGGCCGAAGTTCGCGAAACCTTTAAAATCTCGCGCGTGGGAACCGTTGCCGGATGCTATGTGATCAATGGAAAAATACCGCGCAATGCTAATATCAGAGTGGTGCGCGACGATGTGGAGATTTACGACGGCAAAATCGCCTCGTTAAAACGCTTTAAAGAAGACGTGCGCGAGGTGAACAGCGGCTTTGAATGCGGTATTCAGATCGAAAACTTTAATGATTTAAAAGTAGGCGATATTATTGAGGCCTACGAAACCATTGAGGTTAAACGAAAATTAGCGTAAGATGGTCGTTGCTCTGTTAACCGTAGAAATTCTGGTGCCCGGCAGCGCCTCTTTAAAAGAAAAGCGAGGGGTCGTTAAGCGCATTAAAGATCGCTCGCGCAACAAATTCAATATTTCGGTGGCCGAAGTGGATTTTCAGGACAAGTGGCAGCGGGCTAAACTGGCCTTTGCCCTGGTCGGCTCCGATCATAAAAATGCGGAGACGACCATGCAAAAGTTATTTCAAATGTTGGATTCGGACTACGGATTCGAAATCGTCAATTTTAACTTTGAGTTTTTGTAAAATGGCAGAAGGCAGAAGAGTAAAACGCTACGCCGACTTAATTAAAAGAGTGGTCAGCGAAGTTATCGAATTTAAATTGAATGATCCCAATAAGGGAATGGTTACCCTGACACGCGTCAAGGTTTCGCCCGATTTGCGCATAGCGACCATTTACTACACCGTGTTGGGCGACGAAAAACAGCGAGCCAAAACAAAGGAAGTGCTCAATCGCTCCCGATCGTTTATTCGCAGCGAAATAAAGCCCTTTATTACCAGCCGCTGGTTACCGGAATTGCGCTTTTTTTACGATGAAACCATGGATTATGCCGAGCGCATTGATTCGTTATTGAAGTCGATTAAGAATGATGCAGATTCTGAAGAAGAATGATCCGATTGATGCCAGTCTTGCCCGGCAGGGCTTTATCGCGCTGATCAATAAACCGCAAGACTGGACATCCTTTGATGTGGTGAATAAGATCAGACATGCGCTTAAAATCAAAAAAGTAGGCCATGCCGGAACCCTGGATCCCTTTGCCACCGGTCTGCTAATTGTGGGCGCGGGCAGGGGCACCAGAGCCCTGAGCCAATTCATGAATCTGGATAAAACCTATCGGGCTGTGATTCGCCTGGGCGTTGAAACGGATACCTATGACGTGACGGGGAAGGTCGTAAAAGAACAAGATACGCAGATGATAACAAGGCAGGACGTGGAGGCGGTAATCAACGAAATGCAGGGAGAAATGTTACAGGTGCCGCCCATGTACTCGGCCAAAAAGATAAAGGGACAGCCCCTGTACAAACTGGCCCGCAAAGGCAAAGAAGTAGAGCGTGAGCCGCAAAAGGTGGTGATTCATCAGGCAAAAATGCTGAGCTGGCAGCCGCCGCTGGTTGAAGTGGAATTAACGGTTTCCAAAGGAACTTACATTCGCACCTATGCGCACGACCTGGGGCAGAAGTTAGGCGTGGGCGCCATGCTGGCCGAACTGGCGCGCACCAAAATCGGCGCGTTTTGCCTTGAAGAGAGTTTTGAATTGAATGCGTTCATTGAAAATTGGAAGCAAACCGTCGGGCAGGGCGATGAAGATCATAAAAGGGCTTGAACAAATACATAGCATTGGTGATTGCGCCGTGACCATGGGCACCTTTGACGGCGTGCACAGGGGACACCACATGTTGATCGAACGCTTGATTGAAGAAGCCCGTAAACGCGGTTTAAAATCGATTTTGCTGACGTTTGATCCTCATCCGCGGCTCTTTTTCGGCGGAGCGGAAAAAGTGAAACTGCTTACCACGCTCGATGAAAAACTGGACTTGCTCAAAATGTTTGATCTGGATTGTGTAGGCGTGCTGGAGTTTAATCAGGCGCTGGCCGCAATGAGCTATCAGGCCTTTGTGGATGAAATTCTGTTAAACAAACTGCGCATGCGCTTACTGGTGGTGGGGTATGATCATGGATTCGGCAAAGGGCGTGAGGGAACGTTTGAAAACTTAAAACGTCTTGGCCGTCAGCTCCATTTTGATGTGCTTAAGGTGGAACCGCTGGTCACGGGAGAACATATCGTTAAAAGCTCTACCATTCGCCGCTTGTTACTGGAAGGCGATGTGAAAAAGGCTGCGGAGCTGTTAGGGCATCTTTACGAATTGAAGGGAAAGGTGGTAAAAGGAAGGCTGGTTGGTAAAAAATTAGAATTTCCCACTGCAAATCTTTATATTAATGATTCTGCAAAGCTTTTACCGAAAGACGGCGTGTATGCTGTTGACGTAAAAGTTATCGATCGGATGTATCGCGGAATGTTGAATATTGGCTTTCGGCCGACCGTAAACCATTCCACGCAAAGAACGGTTGAAGTTCATATTCATGATTTTTCGCAGGACATTTACGGAAAAGAGATTACGGTGTTTTTCAAAAAACGCCTGAGAGACGAAAGAAAATTTGAGAATTTGGAAGAATTAAAAAAGCAACTATTAATAGACCGAGAACAAAGTCTGAAAATATAATGGAGGTTTTCAATGGCTTTAACCAAAGATGACAAAAGCAACATCATCACCAAGTTTGGCGAATCTGCACAGGATACAGGTAAAACCGAAGTTCAGATCGCTTTATTAACCGCCAGGATCAACTACCTGACAGACCACCTGCGCACTCACAAAAAAGACCATCATTCGCGCCGGGGATTGTTGAAACTGGTTGGTCAACGGCGTCGCTTGTTAAACTACCTGATCAAAAAAGACATTAACCGTTATCGTAAGGTAATCAAAGAATTAGGAATCAGACGTTAACATCGCTGTTTCCCGGAGGAATGAATGTACATCAAGAAATCAATCGAATTGAATGGGCAAGACCTGACCATTGAAACAGGGAAGCTTGCCAAACAGGCCCATGGATCGGCGCTGGTGCGCTATGGCGACACCATGGTTTTAGTCACAGTGGTCGCCAATGACGAAATGACTGAACAGCGCGATTTTATGCCTTTAACGGTGGAATATCGGGAAAAGATGTTTGCCGCCGGAAAAATTCCCGGCGGTTTCATTAAACGTGAAGGCCGGCCCAGCGAAAAAGAGATTCTTTCGGCCCGCCTGATCGATCGTCCCATCCGTCCGCTATTCCCGGACAATTTCTTCTACGAAACACAGATCATCGCTTCGGTGCTTTCCATGGATCGCGAAAACGAGCCGGATGTGCTGGCTGGCATTGGAGCCTCGGCCGCGCTGGTCTTTTCGGATATCCCGTTTGAAGGCCCCATTGCCACGGTGCGCGTTTGCAAACTGGACGATTCGTACGTGATCAATCCAACCATTGATCAAATCGAAAATTCACAATTGGAACTGGTGGTGGCCGGCTCGGAAGAGTCCATTATGATGGTGGAAGGCGAAGGCAAAGAAGTCCCGGAAGACTTTATCCTGGAGGCGATTACGCACGCCCATGAAGCCATCAAGAAAATTATTGCACTGCAAAAAGAGATCGCCGCAGAACTGAACGTTGTCAAACGCGAAGTTCCTGAGCTGGAGTTTCCGGAAGGCCTGGAAGAAAAGGTAACGGAGCTGGCGGTAGAACGCGTTAAAGAGGCCATTCGCATTGGAGAAAAAATCGAACGGCAAAAAGCGCTGAAGGCGATTAAAGAAGAGATCATCGAACAACTGCAGGAAGAATATCCGGAAAGCGAGCGTCTGATCGCCACGGTGCTGCATGACCTTGAAAAACAGTTGATGCGTGAAATGGTGCTCAACGAACAACGCCGATTGGACGGTCGCGGTTATGTGGATATTCGTCCTATTTCATGCGAGGTTGACCTGCTGCCGCGCACGCACGGTTCGGCCCTGTTTACGCGCGGGCAAACTCAGGCTCTGGGCGTGGTTACCCTGGGTACGAAGTCGGACGAACAAATTGTGGAAGCGCTGGAAGGCGAATCGAGTAAACGCTATTTGTTGCACTATAACTTTCCGCCTTTTAGCACGGGCGAGGCCAAACCAATCCGCGGCGTTAGCCGTCGCGAAGTAGGGCATGGCAATCTGGCTGAGCGGGCGTTAAAACCGGTGATTCCGGAAGCCGAAGAGTTTCCGTACACCATTCGCGTGGTGTCCGAGGTCCTCGAATCGAACGGCTCTTCATCCATGGCTACGGTTTGCGCGGGGTCCATGGCTCTGATGGCAGCGGGCGTTCCTATTAAAAGCGCGGTTGCCGGTATTGCCATGGGCTTAATCAAAGAAGATGACAAAATCGCCATTCTGTCCGATATTCTGGGCGATGAAGACCATCTGGGCGACATGGATTTTAAAGTAGCCGGAACGAGCAAAGGCGTAACCGCCGTTCAGATGGATATCAAAATTGGCGGTATTTCTCAGGAAATTATGGCTCGCGCATTGCAGCAGGCGCGCGAAGGGCGCATGCACATCATGGAAAAGATGAACGAAGCCATCGACAAACCGCGCGACGAGATCAGCCCCTGGGCGCCAAAGATCATCGAATTTCATGTGCCGGTGGATAAAATCGGATTGATCATTGGCCCGGGCGGTAAAACGATTCGCGGTATTATTGAAGATGCCGGCAGTGAAATCGACATCAATATCGACGAAGACGGAAAGGTAACCGTCGCTTCGCCCGATATGGAAGCCGCCTACAAGGCGCAACGCATCATCGAATCCATGACCGAAGAGCCGGTTTTGGGCAAGGCTTACCGGGGCATTGTTAAGCGCGTGAAAGATTTTGGCTGCTTTGTGGAATTTTTGCCCGGCCGCGAAGGAATGGTGCATATTTCTGAGCTGGATGTGCAGCGCACCAACAAGGTGACCGATGTGGTTAAAGAAGGCGACGAGATCGATGTGGTGATAACGCGCATCGAGCCCAACGGAAAAATCGCCCTCAGCCGCAAAGCCTTTTTGCGCCGTAAATTAAAAACAGGTCGCCCAACTTACAAAAAGGGTATCTGATCCTGCCTATGGATCAATACATTGAAAAGACCATCTTAAATAATGGACTGACCGTGATAAGCGAACGCTTGCCAACGGTGCGGTCCATTTCTTTAGGCGTCTGGATCCGGGCCGGGTCGCGTTACGAAAACGAGCAAAACAACGGTATTGCCCATTTCATTGAGCATCTTGTTTTTAAAGGCACTAAAAAACGCAGAGGCCTGCAAATTGCCCGTGCGCTCGAAGAACTGGGCGGCAGTTTAAACGCTTACACCAGTAAAGAAGTAACCCACTTTTACACGCTTGCGCTGGATGAACATTTGCCGGTGTGCGTGGATGTTCTGGGCGATCTGGTTTGTAATCCACTTTTGAAAGAAGCGGATATCGAAAAAGAGAAACAGGTGGTCATCGAAGAGATCCATGCCGTTAAAGACACGCCCGAAGAATATCTGTACGACGTCTTTCAGGAAAAGCTTTTTCCGAACCATCCGCTGGGCTTTCCCATATTGGGGAAACCGGAAACGGTGCGGCGGTTCGATCTTCGAACGGTGCGTGAATTTATGGAACAATTTTACCTGCCCGAAAATATCATCATCAGCGCCGCCGGCAATTTAAAACACGATCGCCTCTTAAAGCTGGTTGAAAAGCACTTCCATTTTGAGCGGCACGGCCAGCGCCCCGCGCCGGTCAGGCCCAGAGCGGCAGAAAAAGTTAATCTGGAAATAAACGAACCATTTAACCAGGCGCATATTGTCGTCGGTCTGGAAGCGCTTCCTTACGCTTCGGAAGATCGATTTGCCCTGCATGCTTTAAACGCCTATCTGGGCGGGGGAATGAGTTCCAGAGTTTTTCAGACCATTCGCGAAAAACACGGGCTGGCTTATATGGTCTACTCTGCGCTTGACTTTTTTATGGATACCGGTATATTCAGTTTTTATCTGGGAACCGATCCGGCAAAGCGAGGCAAGGCCTTAAAATTGTTATTTAAGGAAATCGCAAAAGTAACCGAAAAAGAAATCAGCCGTACAATGGTAAAAAGGCTGCAAGAACAATTGAAGGGACAATTGCTTCTGGGGCTGGAAAACACAGCGCACCGCATGAGTCGTCTGGCTAAAAATGAAATCTATTTCGGAAAACAGGTGCCGCTGGAAGAATCAATCGAGATGATTTACGCGCTGGATGAGAAAAAAATTTTTGAAGTGGCGCAAAAAATAATTAATGTTGATAAGTTAAATGTAATACAAATGGTCGGTCATGCTTAATATTGGTATTGTCAAAGAACTCAAGCCTTACGAAAGTCGGGTGATGATCACCCCCGAAGGCGTGGGCGTATTAACGCGAAACGGTTTAACGGTTTACGTAGAAAACGGAGCAGGCGAAAGCTGTGGATTTGATGACTTGCAGTACGAAAGAGCCGGCGCCATTATTTTGCCCACCATGGAAAAAGTGTTTAGTAAGGCTCAATTGATTATTCAGGTGCAGCCGCCGCATCCGGTTCAATTTGAACTGTTAACCGCCGATCATATTTTACTTTCGTTCATGAATTTAATACATCAGGCCGATCGTCTGACGGCCCTGGTTAACACCAAAAGCACCTTTATCAGCGCCGAGCTTTTGCAGGATGCAGATGGAAAATACCCGCTGCTGGTTGGGATGAGTGAGATCGCCGGGAAAATGGCGGTGTTTCTTTCGGCCATGTTGTTAACCACGCCCGAAGGCGGCAAGGGAAAACTGCTAACCGGCACCGAGTTCTCGCGCCCCTCCACTATGACCATTGTGGGCGCCGGAACCGTTGGACGAACCGTTGCCGCCATAGCCCACGATCTGGGCGTAAAAGTCAATTTACTGACCTTAAAACCGGAAAAAATAGAAGAGGCGCATAAAGAGGTGCCCCAGATTCACATTCAGGCATATAATGATGACTTACTGAGGGAGTTGTTGCCTCAAACCGACGTATTGGTGGTGGCCATTCATTCCTTAAAACGCGAATTCGACATAAAGATTACGCGCGATATGATCCGGCTGATGGAAAAAGGCAGTGTGTTGATCGATATTTCCGTGGCCGAAGCCCATGTGGTGGAAACCTCGCATCTGACCAACCACGATCAGCCTACATTTATCGTGGAAGGCGTGGTGCACTATTGTGTGCCCAATATTGGCGCGCTGGTGCCGCAGACTGCCAGCCGTGTGCTGACCAAAAAATTACTCCCTTACATTAAAGTTCTGGCTTTAAAAGAGCTTAAAGACGCCCTCCTGGAAGAACCCGGCCTGGTGCCGGCCATCGGTATTTACAAAGGCAAAATAACCAATCGCATGGTGGCCGATTACTACAATCAGGATTTTTACAACATTTTTGAACTCTTGGAACTTAACATCTGATTAAAAGATGCAAACTAAAAATATCGTCATTTTAAATTATCACAAAATCAGCAAACGAATGGATATCGGTCTTACGGCCCGCCATCCGGATGATTTTGAACGCGATTTGCGTATCTTTCATGAACAGGGCTTTAAAAGCGTTACCTTTTTAGACCTGATCAAAGCGCCGGAGAAACTTCCGCCCCGCGCCTTAATTATTACCTTTGACGATGGATACCGCTCGGTTATTGAACAAGCCTATCCCTTGATGGAGCAATGCGGTTTTAAAGGCGTGGTGTACATTCCAACAGATTATATCGGTAAGAGTAACGACTGGGACGTTCAGTTCGGCGGCAAAAAATACGTTCACCTTAACGCGCAAGAGCTGAAGTTTTTAGCGGATAGCGGTTTTGAGATTGGCTCCCATGGCGCCTCGCACAGGTCTTTCAAAGCCATGCCGCTCCGCCAGTGCGAAGACGAATTAAAACGTAGTAAAATAATACTGGAGCAGATTGCGCAAAAGCCCGTGGTGTCTATCAGTTATCCCTTTGGTCAGTTTAATCGCCAAATTCTGGCATTAAGCCGCAATGCCGGCTATCGGTTTGGCGTAGGCTCCATTTTTTACCGAAGCCTTGCCAGCCTGGACGGACTTTCTGTCATGGCCCTGCGCCGTTTCAATATTTATCGTTCCGATTCCATGCGCACGGTGCGCAAAAAACTGACGGCCGATTTTAACTCGATTTACGCCTATCGCGATTGGCTCATTCAGCAGGGAAGCATGGCCACGGTATTATGGCAAAAGGTCTTTAAAACGAAAGATGTTTAGCTATGACATTTTCTCAAATGAGACGCTGGTATCCCTTTATTGGTTTTGTTTTGCTAACCATTGTTTTCAGCATCTATTTTTTGACCAATGTGCAGAGTAGTAATTATCGTCCCCAGACCGATGATCCGGCGGTGATTTACTATGAGGCCTGTTCTCATTGTCATGGAAAAAGCGGTCAATCGCCCAACCTGCTGTATCCCGATCTGGCCGATGTAACACTGAAGCGCGCGGAAGTTGAAAAAGTTATTCGCGAAGGCGCTTTATTTATGCCGGCCTTTCAAAACTTGAAAGGCGATACCTTGCAAAAGCTAATCGATTTTTTACTTGAAAAGCGCTTTTTAGAATAAACCTCGCTTTGCGGACTTTTGTAGAACATTCAGCCCTCTTTCCGTACCACTAAATCAGCGAAGACACGTTATTTATCGGTCCATTTTTCAATCATCGCGTAAAGATCGTCCGGCTTGATGGGCTTGGAGATGTAGTCGTCCATACCGGCGGCCAGACATTTTTCCCGATCGCCTTTCATGGCGTGAGCCGTCATGGCGATAATCGGAATATGACGATGGCCGTCAAGTTTACTCCTGATTTTTTTCGTGGCTTCAATGCCGTCCATAACCGGCATCTGAACATCCATCAGAATGATATCGTAATGTTGGCGCAGCGCTGCTTTGTAAGCCTCTTTGCCGTTGTTAACAATGTCAAGCGCGTAATTTTTCTTTTCAATGATTTTCCGCGCCACTTTTTGATTGATCATATTGTCTTCGGCCAGCAGAATGCGAATCCCCTGCCGAATTTGCTCTTCAATCACATGAGAGGTGATGAACTTTTCTTCTTCTTTTTCTGCAGCTTCGGGGCGATCTTCCACACTTTGTTGCAAAACATTAACTATGGTATTGAACAGATGAGATTGTTTGACCGGTTTGACCAGATAGGCGCTGCAACCCAATTGTTTTAAATAACTTGCGTCGCCGCGATGCCCCAACGAGGTGAGAATGATGATTCTGGCATCCTTCAGTTCCGGTTCTTTGATTATGGCTTTGGCCGTCATTTCGCCATCCCACTCGGGCATTTGCATGTCTAACAGCACAATGGCAAAGGGGTCGCCTTCCTGTTTGGCTTTTTTTAAGCGTACAATCGCTTCTTTACCGCCCTCGCAGGCCTCGGGACGAAAGTTCCAGTTGGTTAGAATTTGCTGTAAAATAAAGCGATTGGTTTTGTTGTCATCTACAATTAAAACGCGCAGATTGTGAATCTCTTCCAGTTCGATTAACCGTTTGGCTATCTTTTTCTTGCCGGGTTTTAATGTTACCGTAAAATAAAAGGTAGAGCCTTTATTGACTTCGCTTTCTACCCAAATCTTGCCGCCCATCATTTCGGTTAGCTTTTTGGAAATCGACAGTCCGAGTCCGGTGCCTCCGTATTTACGGGTGGTTGAGCCATCGGCCTGTGTAAATTCTTTAAAAATTAAATCGAGTTTTTCTTTAGGAATGCCAATGCCCGTATCTCTCACCGAAAATTGAATCTTCAAAGTATCGTCAAAAGAATCCAGCAACTTGCTTTCGACTACAATTTCCCCTTTATGCGTAAATTTGATGGCATTGCCCAGCAGATTGGTCAAAACCTGGCGGACTCGTCCCGGATCGCCAATGACATTTGTGGGTAGATCCGGATCGATAAAAACCGCCAGTTCAAGGTCTTTTTCATCGGCTTTATGGGCAAGCCCTTCGGCGGTGGTCTCTATAAGCGTACGGATGTCGAACTCTTCTTCGCTTAAATCCAGCTTGCCGGCTTCGATTTTAGAAAAATCAAGTATGTCGTTAATCAAGGCCAGCAGCCCGTAAGCGCTTTCTTTAATGGTCGTCAAAAAATCCCGTTGTTCTTCGTTTAACTCTGTGTTCAATAACAGTTCGGTCAGGCCGATCACCGCATTCATCGGCGTGCGGATTTCGTGACTCATGTTGGCCAGAAACTCGCTTTTGAACTTGTTGGCTTTTTCTGCCAGTTCCCGATTTTTCCTTTCAAAGGCGAGCAGGCGGGCATTCTCTAAAAATAACGCCGTCTGGCGGCTGATTACTTCTACGGCAATTAAATTATTCTTGTCAAACTGGTTCAAACCTTTTTTAAGAAAGATAATAACGCCAAACGCCTTGTCGTGCACCACTAACGGCGCGCCAATTAAAGATTCATCGATCCGCTCTTCGCCCGGTAAATAATACACATCCGGATTGTTCTTTACGTCATTACAGAGCAATGGCTGTCTGGTGCGGAAAATCTTCCCAATTATCCCGCGATCGACCGAAATGCCCAGATTAGAAACCATGCGATTTTTTACGTACGTTTTGTCCGAAAAGATAGGCAGCAGATATTTGCCGTCTTCGTCAATGGTGTAAATCTGGTAGGCGTCGAATCCGAATAACTCCTTAAACCCATCGCCAATCGCTTTGCCCACTTCTTCTACCTTGTGGCTGGCAAAAATCTCTTCTGTGATCTTATTGATTTGCGTAAAAAACTTTTTCCAGAAATCGAATGATTCTTCCGACCTGGAAATGACATCGTGCCCTTCGATTATTTTTAAAATTCCATAAGAGTTGTCGGTCGTATCGTGATAAAGACACAAATCGTTTAACTTAATCTGCGCTGTATTTGACGGGGCATTAAATGACAAAAACGGCTCATCTAATGGATAAAGTTCAAGCGGGTTGATCAGCCTTAATTTTTGAGGACTTTCTTTCTTAAGACGGATGAAGGTCTGCTCTAAGGAAGAATCTTGAGTCAGGATGTGATATTTTAGAAGGGGTTGCGGCTCTTTGCTGCTGCGGCCTTTTTTTAAGGAAGTCATAAACTCCTCGCTCATGCGTTAACTGTTTTTTGATTAAATACGATTTTATTTTTATAATTAAACTAATTATCGTAATAAACGGAGTGTACTTAAATCTTAAAATGATGCGATTGAAAAAAATCGGCTTCGCTGTCATTCCAGCGCACGCACCAACAGGTCATTCCTGCGCAAGCGTCATCATGTCATTCCTGCGAAAGCAGGAATCCCTTCCTGCATGTCATCGCTGCGCAAGTGTCAGCAGTCATTCCTGCGCAAGCAGGAATCCCTTCCTGCATGTCATCGCTGCGCAAGTGTCAGCAGTCATTCCTGCGCAAGCAGGAATCCCTTTCATCATTTCATCCCTGCACATGCACCAACAGGTCATTCCTGCGTAAGCAGGAATCCCTTTCATGCAAACGCGACGTATTCCAGCACCCGCTGGAATGACAGGGCCGGAGAAGCAAAAAATTCAAAAAAAGAGGTAAATCACTATGAAAATCGGCTGTCATGTATCTATAGCGCAAAACATCTGGGCCTGCTTTGAACGGGCCGCTTCGGTAGAGAGCGAGGTCTTTCAGATCTTTACTCAAAATCAACGGCAGTGGAGGTCGGTGCAATACAGCGCGGAAGATATTCAAAAATTTCATGATTTAAGAAGCGAAGGACCTTACAGGGATGTGCCGTTGGTGGCCCATGCCTCCTATTTGATTAATTTGTGTGCCGAAGATGAAGAAAAATTAGCTCGATCACGGCAGGCCTTTTTGGACGAACTAAAACGTTGCGATGCGCTGGGGATCGATTTTCTGGTCATCCATCCGGGAAGCTATGGTTCCAAAACGCTGGAGTGGGGCATCGACAGAGTAGCAGAGACCATTAACCTGGCGTGCGAGCAATACAAGCCCCGGGTTCAGATACTTCTGGAAAGCACCGCCGGCCAGGGAAGCAACCTGGGATTTCGCTTCGAACAGTTGCAGGCCATCCGAGAAAAGGCGCTCCAAAAAGAACATCTGGCCTATTGTCTGGACACTTGCCACATTTTTGCCGCCGGCTACGAACTTGAAACCGTCAATGGGCTGGAAAATACTCTCAAAGAGGTAGATAAATGGCTGGGCATGGAGCGCGTTAAAGTATGGCATTTTAACGACTCCATGCACGAGCGGGGAAGCCGTCGCGATCGTCACGCGCCCATTGGAGAAGGTAAAATTGGCCTGACGCCTTTTGAAATTCTGGTGAACGATCCAGTCTTTAAAGATACGCCGGCTATCCTTGAAATTCCCGGAGGCATGGAAAAGTTTGCGGAAAATATTCAGCTGCTTAAAAAACTGAGAAAAGGCGGGGGATGAAGGTGAGTTTTTTGCATACCTGGCGCGAAAATGGCCAACGCAGGAATAACTGTCCACGCTCAGCGCCCCCTGAGGGGGTGAGGGCAACTCCGGGAAAAGCCGACCACCGTTGGAGGGGAAGAGTTTAAAAGTGGCCTGTCATTCTAAGCGGAGCGAAGCATCCCCTTGTTATTTACCGTTATTAACACTGACCCTGTGCGCCTTGCTAAACAAAAGGAGCTGGTCATTTAAAAGCGGGATTATTTTTGATAGGTCAGGTGTTTTTTCATGGACTCAATTTGATTTCTGAGATTGGCGTCGCGACGCAGCAGCTCTTCAATGGTGTTAATGCCATGGATCACCGTGGAGTGGTCGCGTCCGCCAAAATGCAGCCCGATGGTAATCAACGAATGGTTGGTCATTTGCTTGGCCAGATACATGGCTACCTGTCGCGCCCGGACCACGTCTTTTTTACGCGTTTTGGCCCGCAGATGGTCGGAAGATAAATTAAAGACCTTTGCCGTGTATTCCACAATGGTTTCAATGGTCAGCATTTTTTTATCGGGAGGGGCAATTTCATTGACGATCTGTCGGGCCAGCTCCAGGGTCGGTTCGGCGGCGGTAAAGGTAACCTGGGCCATAATTTTAGTGAGCGCCCCTTCCAGTTCGCGCACGTTTTCCACCAGATTGGCCGCCAGGTATTCCAGCACATCGCCCGGGATGTCCAGATCGCTTTCGTCGCATTTTTTGCGTAAAATGGCCAACCGTGTTTCAAAATCAGGCGGCTGCACGTCAACGATTAACCCCCATTTAAAGCGTGAAATTAGCCGTTCTTCCAGGTCCATCAATTCATTGATGGGCCTGTCTGAGGTCAAAACGATCTGCTTGCCGTTTTGATGCAAATCGTTAAAGGTGTGAAAAAACTCTTCCTGGGTCTTTCCCTTATTTCTGAAAAAATGGATGTCATCTAACAGTAAAATATCACACGATCGATAATAGGCAGAAAATTCGGATATCTTATTTTGCTGAATGGCGTTGATAAAATGGGAGGTAAACGTTTCGCTGGAGGTGTAATACACTTTGGTCATGGGATATTTGGACAGGGCATAATTACCGATGGCCTGAATCAGGTGCGTTTTTCCCAGTCCGGTTCCTCCGTAAACAATCAAAGGATTGTAGTTGGTTCTTCCGGGAGAATCGGCAACCGCCCGGGCTGCAGCGTAAGCAAAGTTATTGCCGTCTCCCACAACAAAATTATCAAAGGTGTAACGCTCATTGATGCGCGTATAAAAAGGCGAATTGTTTACCGTGTTAGAAAATGAAATTTTGTTCAACTGTGGGGCGGCCGGCTGTAAATCCGTAGGATGATAGGGCGATTCCGGCAAAGAATCGTTTTTAATCTGATATTTTATTTTGCGATGTTCCCCCAAAACCTGAACAATGGCATTGTTCAAAACTTTAGCGTAATGATTGTCAATCCACTCGCAAAAAAAGCGATTGGGCACGCCAAGCACAAGATGCTGGTCGTCCATATCGATGGCTTCAATGGGAGCAAACCAGGTGTTGTAACTGCGGATATTGATGTACTCGCGAAGGATTTGTTGAATGTGCTTCCATACACTTTCTGCAGGATTCGATTTTTGCGCTATTCCGGCTTTCATTTCTTTCCTTAATCTTTAGTTATCCACAATTTAAGTTAGATTTTAAAAAACAATTTTTAATACTGACTAAAAAAATGGCGCCAGTATTTTTCTTGGTTGTTTTGTTGTAAGTTGTTTAAAAATAAAAACTTGAAACGACGTTTCGTCATTTCTGGAAATTTTGAATTTTGTCAGATTGCTTCGGGTTGTTGAAAAGTAGCAGTTATCCACAATCTATTCACAACCACTCACACGTCCTCTTACATTTTAATATTTTACTAACAAAAATCAAGTGTGCAATAAAAAAAAATGCAGAGTTTTTATGTTTCACGGAAAACCATTGAGAAATTTACTCGCCCAGTAAATCTTCGATTAATGCGATTAATTTCCCGGGGTCAAAAGGCTTGCTGATGGTATGCTGAACGCCAAGTTTTTTGGCCACGGAAAGATAGCTGGTAGCGTCTAATTGTCCGCCGCCAGACATGGCGATTATTTTGGCGTGGGGCAGTCTTTTCTTTATATCGATTATGGTTTCGATCCCTTCTTTGTCCGGCATAATGATATCGGTAATAATCAGGTCAAAACGCTCTGTTTTTAATAATTGAATGGCTCGATTGCCATTTTCGGCCTCGAACACTTTATATCCCTTGTCTTCTAAAATTTCAAACAACAGATCCCGGATCAGATCGTCGTCGTCTACAACTAATATCTTTTTCATGGCCTCTTCCATCTTCTTCTCTTAACACTCATGTAATTTTAAAAAAATCTTTAATATCTTTCAATTATAATATTCGAATACTTTTAAAAAAATGTAAATAAAAAATAAAAACTTTTTATCATTTTCAGCCTTGTGCCTGGAAAATTATTTTTAATTAACGAAATATGGCGTTAGCTTTATGCGTAAGTTAAAAAATAGTTTGAAAAAAAAAGCATTTTACCGGTGGTTAAAAAAATGTTAAATATAGCTGGTAATTCATCAGGAAAAGTAAAATATCGCTTATCTTTTGTGTAATGATGGTGTAATGCTTAAATTTACTTCGTTCATAAAATGAAAGGAGAATGGTATGGATATAAAAAGAATTCTGGTTCCGACGGATTTTTCCGAAACTGCCAGAGCAGCCTTAGATCAGGCTTTGTTCCTTGCTGCCAGGTATGATGCAGAATTAACGGTTTTGCATGCCCGTTTATTGTTCGAAGATGATCCGGCAGAACTGGAACACAAATTAAAAGACCTGAAAGCCGAGGAAAAAGAAGTGGAGCATGCTTTGCTGGATAAACTGCGCAAGAAAACCGCAGATCATTCCCATCTGAATATTAAGCATGAGATCATCCGCGGATATTCGGCTCCTTCGGCCATCCTGGGCTACATCAACAATAAAGAATTTGATCTGGTGGTTATCGGGACACATGGACGTTCGGGGTTGGAGCATTTTTTAATTGGCAGCGTTGCCGAAAAAGTGGTACGCTACGCCCGCTGTCCTGTTTTGACGGTACGATCGGCTGAATACATTAAAGAAAAGTTTGAAAAGATTCTGGTGCCGCTGGATTTTAGCGAACCGGCCATGCATGCCTTAAAAACAGCCGCTAATTGGGTTGAAGAAGAAGGCGGCGAGTTGCATTTACTTTATGCGGTCGAGCAGGAAGTGCATCCGGCCCTTTATGCCTGGGGAATGAAGTCCGTTTTTGATATGATTCCGGATATTAAAGAAAAGGTAGAAAAACGGATGGAAGAAGCGATTGCCCAAATTCCCAAATTAAAAAAGGTAGCGGTTAAAAAGGTTATTCGCGAAGGGAAGCCGCATAAGGTGATCGCGAAATATGTAGAAGAGGAGAAACCGCATCTCATCGTGATCGGCACGCATGGAATGGTTGGTTTGGATCGCTTTTTACTGGGCAGCACCACCGAGCGTGTAATTCGCGCAGTTAAAATTCCGGTTCTCACCGTAAAAAATAAGAATGTGATTTAAGAGGGAATTTAAGCGGAACGTATTGTCGTTATGGTTGTTTATTTTCGACTGGAACGGTATTGTAAATAGTAATAAGTGGATTATGAGTAAGAAGAATTATTTATTGGTTAAAGGCGCGCGCGAGCACAACCTGAAAAACATAGATGTTAAAATTCCCCGCGATAAATTTGTGGTCATAACGGGTCTTTCGGGCTCTGGAAAATCCAGCCTGGCGTTTGACACCATTTATGCCGAAGGGCAAAGGCGCTATGTGGAATCTTTAAGCGCTTATGCCCGACAGTTTTTAGGTTTAATGGAAAAGCCGGATGTGGATTACATCGAAGGCCTATCGCCGGCTATTTCCATCGAGCAAAAGTCAACCAGCCGAAATCCGCGTTCCACGGTGGGCACCGTCACGGAAATTTACGATTATTTAAGATTGCTGTTTGCCCGTATCGGCAAACCGCATTGCTATCAGTGCGGGCGACCGGTGGAACGCCAGACGGTTCAGCAAATTGTGGATACCATCCTTTCGTGGGAAAAAGGCACGCGTTTTCAGGTGCTCTCGCCGGTGGTTCGCGGAAGAAAAGGAGAATACAAAGAGGTTTTCAATCAATTCCGCAAAGAGGGCTTTGTGCGTGTACGTGTTGACGGCCAGATTCATTCGCTGGACGAAGAGATTCATCTTGAAAAAAATAAAAAGCACAATATTGAACTGGTGGTCGATCGGCTGGTAATCAACGGCGACATCCAGAAACGACTGACGGAATCGGTGGAGCTGGCCTTAAAACAAAGCGGAGGGCTGGTTTACATCAATAAACCGGATGTCAACGAAGATGTCATGTTTAGCGAACAGTTTGCCTGCGCTCATTGTAATCTATCGTTCGAAGAGCCGGCTCCGAGAACATTCTCTTTTAACAGCCCTTATGGCGCCTGTCCTAAATGCGACGGGCTGGGCGTTTTGACGCAAATTGACCCCACGCTGGTCGTGCCGGACGAAACGCTTTCCATAAACCAGGGCGCCATCGCCGTTTTAAGCGGCCGGCATGAGGGGTGGTTGTATGAGATGATTGCCAGTCTGGCGCGCAAACTGGGATTTAGTCTGGATACGCCATGGAAAGACCTGCCGGAAGAAATACGCCATGTAATCCTTTACGGTACGGGCGATGAACAGGTTAAATTTGTTTACAAACGACAAAAAGCCTATGTGGAATGGCACTCCAGCTATGAAGGCGTAGTCAACAATCTCTTGCGGCGGTATAAGCAAACATCGTCGTCTCATGTGCGGCGCTGGATAGAAGGGTTTATGAACAGTCTGGTTTGCGATGAATGCGGCGGCACACGGTTGCGTAAGGAAGCCCTTGCCGTTACCATTAATGGCAAAAACATCCACCAGGTTACCGAACTTTCTATTAATGAAGCCAAAAAGTTTTTTACGCGCTTAAGGTTAACCAATCAGGAAAAGCAAATTGCCCATCAAATTTTAAAAGAGATTGACCAGCGTCTGCAGTTTTTAATTAATGTGGGCCTGGATTATTTAACGTTGAGTCGCACGGCAGGAACGCTTTCCGGCGGCGAAGCGCAGCGCATTCGTCTGGCAACGCAAATTGGCTCGCAATTGGTCGGCGTGCTGTACATTTTAGATGAGCCAAGTATTGGCTTGCACCAGCGCGACAATCGCAAATTGATTCATACGCTCAAAGAATTGCGCAATCTGGGCAATACGGTATTGGTGGTGGAACACGACCGCGAGACCATCGAAGAGGCAGACTATGTCATTGATCTTGGCCCCAGAGCGGGCATCCACGGCGGCGAGGTCGTGGTAAGCGGCACACCGCAAACCATTGCCCGCAGCAGAAAAAGCTTAACCGGCATGTATCTTGCCCATAAAAAAACCATTGATGTTCCCGGTAAACGGCGTACGGGCAATGGCAGGTTTTTGATAGTGAAGGGCGCTGAGGGCAATAACCTTAAAAAAATCGACGTCCGTTTTCCGCTTGGCAAGTTTATTTGTGTGACGGGCGTTTCCGGATCGGGTAAAAGCAGCCTGGTGAATGAAACCCTGTATGCCGCCCTGGCGCGGCACTTTTACCGTGCAAAAAAAACGCCGCTGCCCCATGCAGCTATCGAGGGAATGGAATACATCGATAAGGTCATCGATCTGGATCAGTCGCCCATCGGGCGGACGCCGCGTTCCAACCCTGCCACCTACACCGGTTTGTTTACGCCCATTCGCGATCTCTTCAGTCAACTGCCGGAATCCAAAATTCGCGGCTACAAACCGGGACGCTTTAGCTTTAACGTAAAGGGCGGACGTTGCGAACATTGCGAGGGCGATGGAATCCGGAAAATAGAGATGCACTTTTTGCCGGATGTTTACGTGCAGTGCGAGGTGTGTAAAGGAAAACGCTACAATCGGGAAACCCTGCAAATTAAGTACAAAGGGAAAACCATTGCCGATGTGTTGGACATGACGGTGGAAGAAGCGCTGGAATTTCTGGCTAATATTCCGGCGGTGAAACGGCGTTTGCAAACACTGTACGACGTTGGGCTGGGCTACATTAAATTGGGGCAGGCCGCCACCACGCTTTCCGGCGGCGAGGCGCAGCGCGTAAAACTGGCCACCGAGTTGAGCAAAATTGGCACGGGCAATACCTTTTACATTTTAGACGAACCCACAACCGGCTTGCATTTTGAAGATATTCGGATGTTGTTGAATGTGTTGAATAAGCTGGTGGATAAAGGCAATACGGTGGTGGTGATTGAACATAATATGGATGTGATCAAAACCGCGGACTGGATAATCGACCTGGGCCCGGAAGGCGGCGAAAAAGGCGGGTACATTATCGCAGAAGGAACGCCCGAAGAAATTGTTAAAATAAAAAAATCGTACACCGGGCAATTTTTAAAGAAAGAGCTGAACGGAAGACTTTAAAAAATGGAATGGTTTTTGAGTTTAATCGTTTTTGGCGGAGCTTATTTGATTGGCTCCATTCCGGCGGCATTGTTCCTGCCTGCTTTTAAGAAAGAGGCGCGCAAAACAAAAAGCGGAGAGGCCGGCAGACATCATATTTACCGGATCAACAAAAAGCGATGGACGTGGACGCTGATCAGCGGTTTTAATTTTGGCAAAGGGCTGTTGACCGCCTATTTAACGCTAAAATTTTTCCCGGGAGATTTTTATCTGCTTTTAAGCGCAATGATGGGCCTTTTATTGGGCGAGGTTTTCCCGATTTGGTCTGGTTTTAATGGCGGCAGCGGGCTTGACGCCGCAGCGGGCGCTCTGTTTTTGGTCAATCCTTTCTTAATCCTGATATGGGCGGCGTTGTTTCTTGCTTTTTATTTGTTTCTGCGCCAGCGTGTCATTGCAGCTTTAATCGCCATTTTTGTCCTGCCGCTGATCATTTTTTTGACTCGCCATATTTATTTTACTGATAATACGCTTTTACTTATATTACCCGTTTCAATGTTAATTTTTCAACGTATTCTGGAACGTGTTCCGGATTTGGTCAGAGAAAAGAGCGTTAAAATTCAAAATGGAGAAGGGTAAAGATGGAATTAAAAAAGACAGCTTTGCACGATATTCATGTTAAACTGGGCGCCCGCATGGTGGAATTTGCCGGTTTTCACATGCCCATCCAGTACCACAGCATCAGAGAAGAACATATCCGCGTACGCAAAACGGTCGGAGTGTTCGATGTATCGCACATGGGCGAAATTATCATCAGCGGCCCAAAGGCGCTGGAAATGGTGCAAAAAATTACGATCAATGACGCCGCTAAACTGGAAATCGGACAGGTGCAATATTCGGCCATGTGTTATCCTGATGGCGGTATCGTCGATGATTTACTGGTTTACCGCTTTGCCGATCATTATATGCTGGTGGTGAACGCCAGCAATAAAGACAAGGATTATCAGTGGATTTTAAAAAATAAGATCGACGACTGCCAGGTGATCGATCAAAGCGATGCGTTTACGCAATTAGCCGTGCAGGGCAAAAAGGCCGAAGAGACTTTGCAAAAATTAACCGACGTTAATCTGGCCGCGATTAAGTTTTACTGGTTTGTAGAGGGCAAGCTGGCCGATGTGCCGATGATTATTTCGCGAACCGGCTACACCGGCGAACCCGGTTTTGAACTCTACTTTGCCAATGAATATGCGGAAAAAGTGTGGAACGCGGTGATGGAAGCCGGCAAAGAGTTTGATATCGAGCCGATCGGCCTTGGCGCCCGCGATTCTCTTCGGCTGGAAAAGAAGATGTGTCTTTACGGCAACGATATCGATGAAACCACCAATCCCATTGAAGCCGGTCTGGGCTGGATTACCAAATTAGATAAGGGCGATTTTATCGGTCGGGAGGCGCTGCTAAAGATTAAAGAAGAAGGCCCCAAACGCAAACTGGTGGCTATTGTGCTGGAAGGGCAGGGCTTTCCACGGCACGGTTACAAAATCTTTAAAGACGGAAATGAAATCGGCCATGTGACCAGCGGCACCGTTTCGCCGATTTTGAACAAAGGAATTGCCATGGGCTATGTGGCAAAAGAATTTGCCAGAGTAGGAACCGAGCTGGAAATCGAGATTCGCGCCAAAAAAGTACCGGCGATTATCATTAAACCGCCGTTTGTTTGATTTTTATAGAAGATGCCCATGCCTGTAGTTGATGTTCTGTTTACCGCCACGGATCTGGTGCAGGCCAATGGAGCCGTAGTGGTGATCATTGATGTGCTCAGAGCGAGCTCCACGATTGTGACCGCCTTGCAAAATGGCTGCCAGGCGGTCATTCCGGTGGGCTCGATCAGCGAAGCGCAAAAAGAAGCCGCCCGGCGTGAAAACGTTTTGCTGGCCGGAGAGCGTAACGCCATAAAACCGGAGCATTTCCATCTGGGAAATTCGCCGCTGGAATTCACGCCTGAAGCGGTGCAGGGGAAGAAGGTGGTGTTGACCACCACCAACGGCACACGGGCTCTTAAAAGCGTGGAAAACGCCTGCACGGTGATTATTGGTTCCTTTTTAAACGCCAGAGCCGTGGCCCGCTTTCTGGAAAGGGAAGAGCGCGACGTCTTGTTGTACTGTGCGGGAAGCGATGGAAGATTTGCCCTGGAAGACACCCTGTGCGCCGCGGAAATTTTAAGGCAATTAAAACCATTTTCTCTGGCTGACGGCGCCCGGTGGACTTTGCAGGGGGCAAAAAGTTACCTGGATTTCAGCGCGCCTGATAAAGAGTTTCAGATATTTAAAGCTGTCTCCCGCAGCCGGCATGCCCTTCGCTTAATAAATCTGGGCTTTGAAGAGGACGTGGCCTACTGCGCCCGATTAAACCAGATGGATATCGTGCCTTTATTAAAAGATGGCAAATTAATAAAATAAAATAACTTACAATACAAGTAACTTGTTTTCTTGCAGCTAAATTGGTAAATTAATTCTAATGGATTAAATAAAATTCGGCGTGCTGAATGAATCATTGCACAGTCAAAAATGCAAATCAAAATTTGCCAGGCTAATCGATGACGATTGGCCGGAGTTGTTTTAAAATGGCCAGAAAAAAGAAAAACAAATCGAAGCAATCTTCCCGGCGGCATAAACGGCAGGCTCTGGGCGTTCTGTTAATGGGCGTTTCGCTCATCATTGCGCTTGCCGTTATTACGCATGATTTGCGGGATCCCGTTTCTCTGCAAAGTATTGGCCAGGGCGTGGTCATTCACAACTGGTTTGGACGTCTGGGCGCCGTGCTCAGTTATTATTTGATGCAATGGACGCTGGGTTACCCCATCCTGATTTTACCTCTGATTCTGGCCATCTACGCCATCCAGATATTGCTTGATCGAACTTTCGACTGGTTCTGGAAAACTACTTTTGCCCTGCTTGCCTGGGGAACGCTCTTTTCCGTTTTTTTAGCCATGCCCGCCGCTTTAAGAACAGACGGAGCCATCACCGAGTATTTTCCCAGTGGATTAATCGGCGGCTGGCTGGCCTCCAAACTGGTCATCTTTTTTGGTGGTTTTGGAAGTATTGCATTGCTGGTTATCATTACGCTGACCCTGCTTATTTTAAGCATTCGTCTGGAAGTGGCGCCAATACTGGTAGGCTTTGCCTTTCTTTTTGATAAAATGTTTCATGGGCTGAAAAACGGACTGGCCGGTCTTTTGCGTCGTTTAAAACAGCTGCGGCTAAAACCGGAAGCGGCAAGCCCCGGCACATTGCCCGATCAGGCCAACGGCGAAGAACAAAAAGCATCGGACGAAGAAATTCCGGAGATCAATCTGCCGCTGGCCCGTATTAAAGAAGACCTGACTGAGGAAACGCCGGAACCGGAATCCGAAACGGATGATCTGCTCGATCAACTCACGGAAGATACGACGGAAGACCTGCTCGACCGTCTGGAAGAGGAAAAAACGGCCGGGCCTGGCATTCAAACTGATCTGGATTCACTGCTTGCGCAATTAGAAGAAAAGGAAGAGAAGGAAGCTGAGCAAAGACCACGGGAATCGGCGCAAGCCGATTTGAATGGAAACGAGGCGTTTGACTTTGAGGTGCAGGAAGAGGTAAAAGACAAAGAGCTGGATTACGACCGGATGTTAAAGGAGAGCATCTCCCGTTTTGAATTTCCGTCAACAGAATTGCTGAGCGATCCGCCCGAGATCGAAAGCAGCGTAACGCGCGAAGAGTTAAAAGCCAACGCCGATTTGCTGGAATCCCGGCTGGAAGAGTTTGGCGTTAAAGCCAAGGTGATTCGCGTTACGGCCGGGCCGGTTATTACCCTGTACGAGGTTCAGCCGGCGCCCGGCGTTAAAGTGAGTTCCATTGTTTCGCTGGCTAACGATCTGGCGCTGGCCATGGAAGCGCGCGGCATCCGAATTATTGCGCCCATTCCCGGCCGGGCCGCCGTGGGCATCGAAATTCCCAATCGCAATCCGCAAACCGTGTATTTAAAGCCGCTCATTCGCTCCGAAAAATTTGCCGCCAGCCGTCTCGAACTGCCCATTGCCCTGGGTAAAACCATTTCCGGTGAATCTTACGTGGACGATTTAAGCAAGATGCCGCATTTGCTGGTTGCCGGCGCAACCGGAGCGGGCAAAAGCGTGGGTATTAACACCATGCTCATGTCCTTAATTTATGCCGTAAATCCGGCCAAAGTGAAGTTCGTCTTAATCGATCCCAAACGATTGGAATTGTCTATTTACGAAGATTTAAAAGATCATTATCTGTTGTACCGCCCGGACCTGGACGAGGTGGTAATAACCAAGCCTAAAAATGCGGTGAGTATTTTAAATACACTGGTGCTGGAGATGGACCGCCGGCTGGATTGGCTTTCTACCCTTAAAGCGCGAAATATCGCCGAGTTTAATGAAAAAGTACGCAAAATGCCCGGCCAAAAAGAGGGGCATTTTAGAGAGTTGCCCTACATTGTGGTGGTGATCGATGAGCTGGCCGACTTAATGGTGGTGGCGCAAAAAGAAGTGGAAGCGCCCATTGCCCGGTTGGCGCAGATGGCCCGTGCGGTGGGCATCCATCTGGTGGTTGCCACGCAACGTCCCAGCGTTGATGTTATTACAGGTGTGATTAAAGCCAATATTCCGGCGCGCATTGCTTACATGGTTTCCAGTAAAGTCGATTCGCGCACCATCCTTGATATGAACGGCGCCGAACAGTTGTTGGGGCGCGGCGACATGTTGTACCAGGCGCCGGGCAGCTCCAAACCCATCCGCTTGCAAAATCCGTTTATTTCAACCGAGGAAATTGAACGCGTCATCGAGCATATTCGCAAACAACCTAAAATGCCCTACTACAGTTTGCCGCAGCCCGGAAGCAGTTCGGGCGCCGGTGTCGGCTCTCTGGGCGACGATAGAGACCCCTTTTACGACGAGGCCAGAGAGCTGGTGATAAAGCATCGCCAGGGATCTATTTCTTTTTTGCAGCGTAGATTACAAATCGGTTTTTCCCGGGCTGCGAGAATTATGGATGAGCTGGAAAAAGACGGCATTGTGGGGCCGCAAAAAGGAAGCAAACCCAGAGAAGTTCTGGTCTCAATTGATGAACTTAAAAAAATGCGTGGAGAATAAATGATGCGAAAAACCTTTTTAGCTGTTTTGATGGTTATGGCGCTCTTCTATTTTGTAGAAGCGCCCCGGGCACAGGCGCGTAATGTGAAAGACATTATTAAAAAAGTGCAAAAAAAATATGATGATATTAAAAACTTTAAAGCCAGTTTTGAGAAAATTGAAACCTTCCAGTTAACCGGTTCGCAAATTGTGACCAGCGGTAAGTTGTTCATTAAAGACGGCAAAAAATATCGTTTCGAAACGGAAGACCAGTTAGTGATCAGCGACGGTGAAACGGTTTGGACGTACAATCGTTTGAGCAATCAATTGTTGATCGACAGAGTGAGAAAAAATTCCGGCGCTTTGTTGCCGCGTGATATTCTGTTTAAATTTCCCAAAACCCATTACGCCACACTTCTCGGCGAAGATGAAATGGACGGGAAAAAAGTTTACATCGTTAAGCTGGACTCAAAAGAAGATGCGCAGGGCTATTTCAGCTCCATAAAAATCTGGGTGCAGGACGATGCCTGGCAAATTGTTAAAATTGAGATTACCGATCTGAATGGCAATAAATCTATTTTTTTACTCTCGCAAATCAATACAAGGGCTACCCTGTCGGACGATCTGTTTAAGTTTACGGCAACTCCCGATATGGATGTAGTGGATATGCGATAAGGATGATTGTAGATGGCTGAAGCCCGTTTCGTAGATATCCATTCTCATTTTGTTTTTGGCGTTGACGACGGCGCTCCCGATCTGGAGGCCAGCATGGCCATGCTGGAACAGGCCGCCTCGCTCAACTTTACGACGCTGTTAGGCACGCCGCACGCCACCGAGCTTACAGATGATGAATTTAGCCGGCAGCTTGTGGAAAATTTTAATGTCGTTCGACAAACCGCCCAAAAAGAAAAGATGCCTCTGGAGCTCTTTTTGTCGGCGGAAATGTTTTATTCGCCGCGCCTATTCGAGTGGTTGAAGTATCCGTGGTCCACTTTTAACCAGAACAAAAAGTATCTTTTGTTTGAACTGCCATTGTTTGATTTTCCGGAAGGCGTAGGGCAGTTTATCTTTGAAGCCCGTTTAAAGGGGCTTATCCCCATTATGGCCCATCCGGAGCGCTATCGTTATCTGCACGATCAGCTGGAAAAACTATTAACCTTTGTGCGACAGGGCTGTTTAATTCAGGTCAACGCCGGCAGTATTGTAGGGCAGTTTGGAAGCTCGGTGCAAAAGTTTTCTTTAAAGTTGATTAAAAGCGGCGTCGTACAGTTCATCGCTTCCGATGCGCACGAAATAAAAAACAGAAGTTATTTAACTCTGGTGCATGCCCGTCAGGAGCTGGCTAAATTTTATAACGACGACGTGTTAGACAACCTGTTCTTTCATAATCCATTAAACGCCATCCGGGCAAGCCAGGTTAGCATGTTAGACCTGGACGAAGAATCTTTATTGCCCTCTCAGGAAAAATGGAAAAAGATATTGATTAGTCTGAAGAATCGATTGTTCTCTTAAAGAATTTGGCAAGAACTACGAAAATAGAGCATTCTGAAAAAATGAGCCAGAAGGGGTTTAGAAAAAGGAAGAGAGAGAAATCACGCAGGACAACGCTGCTCTGGCGATTATTTGAAGAAGATTTATGAAACGCGCTTATTTGCAAAAAAGGTTTTAAATAATAATTGGCATCGCAAATTTTAATGGCAATTGAGTTAAAATCAGGAGATTGTTGATTTGGAGACAAGAGTTCCCGGGAACTTTGAGACGGACACGTGGGAAGGCGACGAACAGCCGCTTCATTTAACCGACTACATTCGAATTTTGTATCGCGGGCGATGGTTGATTATTCTTTCGTTCATCGCCGTATTTTCGGCCACGGTGCTTTACACATTTACCACCGATCCGACTTACGAGGCTTCGGCCGTTTTGTTGGTCGAGAGTAATGATTCGATGGATCGCGCGCTGTTTAATTTGACAACCTTTGGCACGCAAACCAATCTATTAAACAATCAAATAGAAATATTAAAGAGCAGGAACATTGCGGAACGCGTAGTAAAAAGGCTGGAAAAATCCGCCTATCGCGATTCCATCAGTTTTTTTAAAAAACTGGAAGACGGAAGCGATTTAACCTTTAACCAACGCGTGGCCATTGTGATGAGTAGTCTGGAAGTAGAACCGCGGCGCGATACGGATATCATAACCCTGACCTACCGGGCTGGCTCTCCTTTTGAAGCGGCCTTTTTAGCCAATGTTATCTCCGAAGAATTTGCCAAACTGAATGCGGAAACTAATCGCATGGAAGTATCTGAGATGCGAAAGTTTATCGAAGATCGATTGGCGATTAAGGCAAAAGAGCTTAAGGAGTCAGAGGAAGCGTTGAAAGAGTTTCAGGAAAGGGAAAAGATCGCCAGCCTGGATGCGGAAACCCAGGAATTGGTGACGCGCCTTTCAGAGACGGAATCTTTCCTGGAGCAGGCGCGCATCGAATTAAATTCCAAATTGCAACTCAAGAAAAATCTTGAGGAAAAATTAAACGAACGCAAAGAAACCCTGCCCGCAAATTTAAGCGAAATTTCCACGCCTTACATTCAAACCTTGCAACAAGAACTGGCCAGAGTGGTGGCCGAACGAACCAGCTACGTTACGGCGCTTGAAACTCAGGTGCAGTCCAAAAGAGAATTTTTTACGCCGGAGCTGGTAAGATACGACGAGCGCATTAAGGCATTAAAAAAGAAAATAAGAGAAGAAGCGGCTAAAATCGCCAACTCCGAGATGATTTCGGATCCGCTGCGCATTTCGCAGGACCTGGTAAATCAGCTCATCAACCTTTCCGGAGAAATCACCGCCACAGAGGCCAAAATAGCGGCGCTGGAAGATGTGTTAAAAGTTTACAACCAACGGCTGGAAAATCTGCCGGACAAGGTGCTGCAGCTGGTTCGGCTGGAGCGTCGAAAACAGGTGGACGAACAGACCTATATGATGCTCACTCAAAAATTGGAAGAAGCCAAAATTCAGGAATCGGCCCAGGCCAGAAACGTGAAGATCATCGATCGGGCGATTAAGCCCAACCGACCGGTTAAGCCCAATAAACGCATGAATCTGATGCTGGGCGCCATGCTGGGGCTCGGTTTGGGCGTGGGCATTACGTTTATGATTGAATACCTGGATCGATCCGTTCGCAAGCCGGAAGACATGGAGCGAATGGGGTACAATGTTCTGGCCACCATTCCTAAAATCGAGCTCGACAAGGTGGAAAAAAGCAAAATAAAACAAAACGAAAGCGCCAAAATTGAAGCGCGTTTGATCACGCACATCGATCCCAAATCGCCCGTTTCCGAAGCGTATCGTACGTTAAGGACCAATCTACAATTCAGTAAAATCGAAAAAGATTTGAAAACCATTCTGGTAACCAGCGCCGGTCCCAAAGAGGGCAAATCGACCACAGCGGCCAATCTTTCCATTGCTCTGGCCCAGGCCGGAAATCGCGTGGTTATTGTCGATGCGGATTTGCGTCGGCCCATTCTGCACTCCGTTTTCGGCACCACAAAGGAAGAAGGGTTAACCAATCATCTGGCGGGTAGTATTTCTTACGAACAGGTGTTTAAAGAGACCGTCGTGGAAAATTTGTCGCTGGTCACAAGCGGCGTTTTACCGCCCAATCCGTCCGAACTGCTGGCTTCCAAAAAAATGGAAGATTTTTTAAATAAATTGTGCGAAGACTTTGACATAGTGGTGCTGGATAGTCCGCCGGTCATTGCCGTTACCGATGCTTCCATTCTCAGCACTAAGGTGGACGGTACCTTGCTGGTGGTTTATGCCGGACAAACCGAACGCGATGCGATTAAGCGCGCGGCCAATATGCTGAACTCGGTTTCGGCGCGACTTTTAGGTATTGTTTTAAATGGCTTCGATGTACAGGGAATATACGGCTCTTACTACTATTATTATTACCACCATTATTACGGTGGAGAAGGAAAATCCAAACCAAAGAGGAAGTTCATTTAAACAATGCCGTTCAAGGCGCTTTGTTGTCTTCACAATAAAAAGTATGAGCAAACGCATTGTTGTAGAATAACCAGTATGATGTCCGTATAAAAGCGGCCCCAGGCAGTTTGCCAATACAGGAGAATCCTTTACAAGTCCGTTGTTGTGGAACGCGTGTAAAATGCAGTTAAAAAATTTTTTTTCAGCAAAATTGTAATATAGCGTAAAAAGATCGAAAAGAAACTTATTACATTTGGCCAGTTAAATTTTGAAAAAATTAAAAGAAAATAAAGAAACGGTAATTCTTAAAATCGCTGTTAATAAAGATAGGCTTAATAAATTCGTAAGATATTCCGATATGTCAAAATTATGATGATCAAAAAAGAGAAAAGAATAGAAAGGAGATTACAATGAGGATTGCAGTGGTAGGCACGGGCTATGTTGGCCTGGTCGCCGGAACCTGTTTTGCAGATGTAGGTAACGACGTTATTTGTGTGGACAACGATGTGAATAAAATCGAAATGTTAAATAATGGTAAAATTCCCATTTATGAGCCGGGCCTGGAAGAGATGGTAAAGCGTAATGTAACGCAAGAGCGGCTTGTTTTTACGACCGACATTAAAAGCGCCGTGGAAAAATCGCAAATCATTTTTATTGCCGTCGGCACCCCGCCCAAAGAAGACGGCTCAGCCGATTTGCAACATGTTCTGGCGGTTGCCCGTGAAATCGGAAAACACATGAACGGCCCGAAGATTATCGTTAATAAAAGCACGGTTCCGGTCGGAACGGCAGACAAAGTACGGGATGAAGTAAAAAAACACACCCATTACGATTTTTCCGTGGTTTCCAATCCTGAATTCCTAAAAGAAGGCGCCGCAATCGACGACTTTTTGAAGCCCGATCGCGTGGTAGTGGGCACCGACAACGAAGAAACCGCCGAAACCATGCGCAATCTTTACGCTCCCTTTGTGCGCACCGGCAAGCCGATTTTGATCATGGATGTTCGCAGCGCCGAGCTGACCAAGTACGCCGCCAACGCCATGTTGGCCACCAAAATTTCATTTATTAACGAAATAGCCAATTTGTGTGAAAAAGTAGGCGCCGATGTGGAAATGGTGCGCAAGGGCATCGGTACCGATCGACGTATTGGCCCGTACTTCATCTTTCCCGGTACAGGCTACGGCGGCTCCTGCTTTCCCAAAGACGTAAAAGCCATTATCCGAACGGCCAGAGAATATGGTATGGAGTTGAAAATTCTGGAAGCCGTCGAAAGCGTAAACAACCGGCAGAAAACCATTTTGCTGGATAAGATTAAAAATTATTTCAATAACGATTTAAAAGGGAAAGTCCTTGCTGTTTGGGGTCTCTCTTTTAAGCCGAATACCGATGATATGCGCGAGGCGCCGGCCATATCCTTAATTAGGGCGCTGGTAAAAGAAGGCGCCAAAATCAGAGCGCACGATCCGGAAGCCTTAAAAGAAGCCGAATGGCGTTTTGAAGATTTAGTGAAGACAAAAGACGTGTTCTTGATTAAAAAGCGCTACGAAGCGCTGGAAGGCGCCGACGGCCTGATCATTATGACGGAGTGGAATGAGTTCCGTGAACCGGATTTCTACTTAATTAAAGAGATGTTGAAAAGATCGGTGATCTTTGACGGTAGAAATCTGTATGATCCTAAACGGATGGCCAAAATCAGTATTGATTACTTCCCAATTGGTCGTCCTTCTTCTCTCGAATACAAGAAGTAAGTTGAATGAATTAATAAAATGGAAATTAACACGATAAATTAGCATAAAAAAATGGAGTAGCGCTATGGATCTATTACAAAAAATTGAAAATAAAGAAGCCGTTATTGGCGTTGTCGGCCTGGGATATGTGGGATTGCCATTGCTCATGGAATTTGTAGATCAGGGCTTTAAGACCATTGGCTTTGATATCGATCCGCAAAAGGTCGAAAAATTGAACGCCGGTAAGTCTTACATTAAGCACATTGACGAGGCGCGAGTCAAAAAGGTGCGGGACAGCAATCTGTTCGAGGCGACAACCGATTTTAGCCGCATTAAAGAGGTGGACGCCATTTTGATTTGCGTACCCACTCCCTTAACCAAACATCGCGAACCCGACCTGTCTTACATTACCGGCACGGGCGAAACGCTGGCCCAGCACATTCGAGCCGGTCAGTTAATCGTACTGGAAAGCTCAACTTTTCCGGGAACCACAGAAGAGGTACTTAAACCGTTGCTGGAAAAATCGGG
The DNA here is from genome assembly GCF_001886815.1 of Caldithrix abyssi DSM 13497. Classification (GTDB taxonomy): domain Bacteria; phylum Calditrichota; class Calditrichia; order Calditrichales; family Calditrichaceae; genus Caldithrix; species Caldithrix abyssi. The sequence goes on along the minus strand of NZ_CP018099.1, from coordinate 2,938,812 downwards.
GTTAAAAGGCGATCGCGATTTTTGGGTAGCGTTCTCGCCAGAGCGGGAAGATCCGGCCAATCCCAAATTTAATACGCGCACCATCCCAAAGGTGGTCGGGGCTAACAACGAATACGCGCGCAAACTGGTTTCTACGTTGTACGATCAGGTCATCGTAAAAACGGTGCCGGTTTCATCGACTCAGGCCGCGGAAGCGACCAAATTGTTGGAGAATATTTTTCGCAGCGTGAATATTGCCCTGGTTAATGAAATGAAAATGATTCTTGATCGAATGGGCATCGATGTGTGGGAAGTCATCGAAGCGGCTTCGACCAAACCCTTCGGCTTTATGCCTTTTTATCCGGGGCCGGGCCTGGGCGGCCATTGCATTCCCATCGATCCTTTTTATTTGACATGGAAAGCCCGTGAATATGAAATGAACACGCGCTTTATTGAGCTGGCCGGCGAGGTTAACACCTTTATGCCTTACTATGTGGTGAACAGAGTGACCGAAGCTTTGAATGACAGGGCAAAGAGCGTAAAAGGCTCTAAAATTCTTATCTTAGGCGCGGCCTACAAAAAAGACGTGGACGATCCGCGGGAATCTCCTACCTTTAAGCTGATTGAAATTCTGGAAGCAAAAGGCGCCATTGTAGATTACAATGATCCTTTGATCCCTGTTTTACCCAAAATGCGCATGTACCATGTCGATCATAAAGAGAGTGTTGATTTGACGCCGGAAAATCTGAAAAAATACGATCTGGTGTTGATTTCTACCGATCATTCCATTTACGACTGGGATTTTATCGTTGAAAATGCTCAGTTGGTGGTAGATACGCGCAATGCCACGAAAAATGTTCTCGAACATCGGGATAAAATTGTAAAAGCTTAAAATGACAGGCGGACTTGTTCCGCCTTTTTTTATGCTTAACGGAGGTTGCTTTCATGAAAAAAATAGAGATCGATTTGCCAGACTCTTTATTTCTGGAACTGGAAAAGCTGCGCAAAGAAAGCGGCTTGTTGAACTTTAACGATTTTTTAATCGCCATTTTGCAAAACTATCTGGATCAACAAAATCCTTCCCAAAAAGAAAAGGATGAACAAGACATCGAAAAACGGTTAAAAGACCTGGGGTATATGTAATGGCCGTTGATCTGCATCTACACACCACCCATTCCGACGGATCATTAACCCCATCGCAGCTCGTTCAGCTTCTAAAAAAATTAGGCGTTAAAACATTTGCCATTACTGATCACGATACGATTAGCGCCATTAAACAAGCCGACAGGGCAGCCCATAAAAACGGCATGCGTTTAATCACCGGGGTTGAGTTAAGCATTGAATACCCTTTGCCGGGATCAGCCCATTTACATCTGCTGGGCTTGTTTATTGACGTACAAAATGAGGAATTAAATTTTGCACTGAAAAAATTAAGGGAAGAACGCAAAAACAGGGCGCATTTAATTATTCGCAAATTGGAGCAAATGGGCATTGAGCTCCCTTCTTCCCAAAAAGAGAAATTGGTTTTGAACAATAGCGTGGCGCGTCCGCATATTGCGCAGATCCTTTTGCAAGAAGGCCTGGTAAAATCCATGGAAGAGGCCTTTCAAAAATACATTGGCCGAAACGCGCCGGCCTATGTTCCCAAAAAAAAGTTTCAATTAAAAGAAGCGATTGATTTAGTCCACAGGGCCGGGGGGCTGGCCATCGTGGCGCATCCTGTAAGCCTGGGAGCTAAAACAGATGCGGAGTTGCGTGACCACTTAGATGCTCTGGTCTCCTGCGGGATTGACGGCCTGGAAGCGTATTATCCGCTGCATGATCCGCCGCTAACGCGCTATTTATTGAACTATGCCGAAGAAAAACGCCTGGCTGTTTCCGGCGGTTCCGATTTTCATGGCGAAGCCAAAAAGGAAATTCAACCGGTGATTGGCGATGGGCGCCTGAATGTGCCGGATGAAATTGTTACGCAGTTAGATGCTTTTTACCGCGAAAAGTACGGTTAAACAAAGGGCTGATATTTTTTTGACAATTCACAAAATATTTTGTTAACTTCTTCTCAATCCAGAACATATTAGTTTAATGGAAAATCTCAGGTGCGGTTGTTGAACTCACTCGTAAATAGTCAATATTCAGGCAATTTTAAATATAAAGTTAAACCAGATAAAACTCAGGTTTGCTTTTGACGTAGTATTTGGACCTGTCTGAAAAACCGCCTGCATGCGTTTTTGGCAGTGGGCAAAAGTTGAAATCCGTTCTGCTCACATAAGCTCAGGAAAGGGATGAGATGAATCGTCGGATATTGGCTACTATTGCTATGGCGTTTTTGGGATTAATCCTGATTTTACCTTTTTCAGACGCCTTAATAATGCAAAACACATCGATGGATTGGCGGGCTGCCGACAAAGAGGAAGAGCAAGAAATTGCCCGTCGCCCGGATAAACCGGATCAGGCCGCCCTGGAAGAAATTTTGTTACGCTCGCAGATTGGTCAAAAATTTTCCTATCCTTCCAACTGGCGCTTTAAAGCCTTTCGTCAGGTAAAACAGCAATATCACTTATTAAAGGTCAATGACGATTTAAAATGGGTGGAGCGCGGCCCTTCGGGCGTGGCCGGTCGAGCGCGCGCGGTTGTAATTCATCCCCGGCAATCCCAAAGGTGGTGGGTTGGCGCAGTTGGCGGTGGAATTTGGCGCACCGATGACGGCGGCCAAACCTGGACCTGTCAGACGGATGATATGCCTGTATTGTCCGTTTCCACCATTGCCATTTGTGACTCGCAACCGGATGTTTTGTACGCCGGCACCGGAGAAGGATTCTTTAATTATGATGCCATTGTTGGAGACGGCATTTTTAAAACAACCAATGGCGGCGTGAGCTGGACGCAACTACCGGAGACCATTAGCGACTACGACTTTAGATTTGTCAATCGCATTGTGGTGCATCCCCGCCATCCCGATACCCTGCTGGCGGCGACAAAGACAGGCGTGCTGCGTTCTATGGACGGCGGGCAAACCTGGCAAAAGGTGTTCGATATTGGCAGCAGCGTGCAGCAGATCGTCTGCAATCCGTTGAATTTTAATTCATTGTTCATTACGGTCTGGAAGGCGGGTATTTACAAATCCGTGGATATGGGAGATAACTGGCATTTTGTAAGCGATTCCATTAAAAACGCAACGCGTATCGAGCTGGCCATCTCAGCAATAGATACAAATTACGTTTACGCCGCGGCAGCCGATACAAGTTATGCCTTGCTGGGCTTGTTTAAATCAAACGACGGTGGAAGAACCTGGAACAACCTGGGAAATGCGGTAAACTGGCTGTATCACCAGGGATGGTACAATAATACGCTTCTGGTACATCCTTTTAATCCGCAAATTGTTTTTGTCGGTGGGATTGATCTGTACAAAGTTGAAACGCAAAATAATGGCTTTAATTCCGAACGGCTTTCCAGCTGGTACATTTCCAACGTTTATCCTTATGTTCATGCCGATCAGCACTGTATTGCGGCCATTACGCATGCGGATTCTACTTTAGAACTGGTGGTGACCAATGACGGCGGTGTGTTTTATTCGAACGATGGCGGCATAAGCTGGCAAAGCAAAAACACGGGCTTAAATATCACCCAATTTTACGATGCCGACAGAAATCCGAATGCGAATCAGTACATCGGCGGCACGCAGGACAATGGCACGCTGGTTTCGCCTAAAAATCCATCGCGTACCAGCGAATGGATAAAAAAGATCGACGGCGACGGGTTCGACTGCGCCTGGGACGATCAAAATGCCGATATTGTTTACGGTACGCTTTACAATTCGATCATCTACAAATCGATTACGCAAGGAGAGTATTTTAAAGAAAAAAACAATGGTCTGCCCGAGAGCCGCATTTTTCACACTCCGCTGGTGATGGATCCGCACAATACGAACAAACTGATCACGGCTTCGGATACAAACAGAATTTATATTAGTTATAACGGCGCAGAAAGCTGGCATCCGGTGGATGTTAATTTAGGCGGTTACAAATGGATCAGGTTGGCCATTTCTAAAAAAGATTCTAATATTGTTTGGGCGGCCAGTTCTTCCTTTTACATCAATGTTTCTATCGACGGCGGTAAAAGCTTTCGCGTTGTCTCTAACCCGGATCAAAACCTGAACGCCTATCTGACCGGCATTGCCACCTCGCCTTTTGATAGCGCAACGGCTCTGGTTATGTTTGGCGTGTATGGCTATGGAAAGATCTTTCGAACGCGAAATTTAGGGCAAAGCTGGGAAGATATTACCAGTAATCTACCGGAGGTGCCGGTACATTGCGCGCTGTTTATGCCGTATGATTCCAGTCAAATCTGGATCGGAACAGATATCGGCGTTTTCGTTTCGTACAATGGCGGGCAGAGCTGGTCTTATTTTGATCGCGGTCTGCCGGCCGTGGCCGTGCGTAGTATGAAAATCATTGGTTCGCAGATTGTAGCCGCCACTCATGGCCGAGGCGTGTGGACGCTGGATAACGACACCTTGCGCACATACAACTTGCCCGTCAAAGAGCCGTTGCTGGCGGAATTACCTTTGCCCAATCCCAATACCGATTCCCTTAAAATTAGCTTTTTTACGCAAGGCGCCTACGATTCGTTAAAGGTGCTGGTGAACGATGTTCCCGGGGCAACGCTGTTCAATTTAAAAGCCTACTCCGATACCTTTGCCTACTGCGCGGTTCAGCGTCCGGCTGTTGTACAAATCCATCTCAAAGGATACAAAGACGGCGCGATTTATGTTTCGCAAACAAAGTCGATAGAAACATTTGAAACGCTCGATAGCCTTTATCTCGAATTTGAAGATGGGAACAATCCCTTTGAAGGGCATTTTGTGGTTTCCGTGGATGAGGGGTTTTCTTCGGCTACTCTGCACACAGAGCATCCTTACGCCAATAGTCAGGAACACATTGCCCTTTTGCCCAATCCCATTGTTGTTTCGGATAGTATGCGATTGAGTTATTCCGATATTGCCGTTGTGGAACCTGGCGACGAAGGTTACTATTACCCCTATCCGCAAATGTGGGATTACGTGACGGTTGAAGGCAGCGACGATGGCCTTAATTGGAAAAACTTGATTGAACCGTACGATGCCCGATGGAATGAAGAATGGTTGAACGCTTTTAGAGAAAAACGCGCGCCTGCTCCTGATGCCTTTATGAAGCACGATACGTTATTGAGCGATATGTATGATGCCGGCACGAGAATTTATCTTCGTTTCCGTTTGCACGCCGATGCGGCCGCCAATGGCTGGGGGTGGGCCATCGACGAACTGTGGGTCGGAAAAAATTACGCCACCGGCCTGGCAGCCGCTGAAAGACCTGCGTACCAATTCCAATTAATTGGCAATTATCCAAATCCTTTTAATGCCAGCACCTTGATTAAGTTTTCGCTGGCTAAGCAAGAAGCGGTAACCTTAGTAATCTACAATGCGCTGGGCCAAAAGGTGCGAACCATTTTGAATCGAAAGGTGTTGCCCCCGGGAGCGACGCACCAGGTGAGGTGGAATGGATTAAATGACCTGGGACGGCCGGTTGGTTCTGGTATTTATTTTTGCAAAATTATTAGCGGAAAATTTGTGGATGTGCGCAAAATGGTTGTGCTAAAATAGGAGTTCCGTTCACGCAATTTGGCCGCGAATTTTGCTTTAATTTTGACAGTGATTGAGTGGCTTAACACTTATAAAAACAAATAAATACAAGAACTCAATGGTTCTAAAAAGATGGAAAATGCGCTTTTATGAAAGATGATTTTTTGGGCGGTGAGAGTAAAAAAAATAAAAGAGTTAGTAATAAACCTTAACTTACTACTTGAAAAGTGAAAAAATTATTATTAAGTTAAAAATGAAAAAAAATTCATAATGTTGTGAGAATAATAATGCGCACATTACTGCTATTTTTCGTTTTTGTATTTGCCCTTTCTCTTTTTGCTCAAAACCAAAGCGGTCAAATTACAGGCGTCATTGTCAAAACCGATAGCGATGAAAGATTATCCAACGTTATCGTTCGCATTGAAAGTAAGAACAGGTCCACTAAATCGGATGAAAACGGCGAATTTATTTTAGATGATGTGCCGCCTGGTAATTATTATTTAATTTTTATCAAAAAAGGTTTTTACTCGTTGGTCATTCCAGAAGTAAAAGTAAAAGCCGGTAAGGTCACCACTTTAAATGTAACCATGTATCCCGGGAATGCGAATGAGTTTTTGTTCCTGGAGATAGGCGGCATTCAGGTAACGGCGCAAAGAGATTTATTGCCGCAGGAACCGGAAACCATTCATCGTATCAGCAGCGGAGAAATTGAACACATGCAGGCCACCAGCCTGGCCGATGTGTTAGAAATGATACCGGGCAATGAAAAGGCGACCAACCTTGGGTTGCAAAGCAAACAAAAAATTAATTTACGTAATTTTGGGGATGCCGGTTCTGCTTTTGGAACGAAAATTATTTTAGACGACGTGCCGCTTTCGAACAATGTGGATTTACAGACAGGAGTGGGCGTTAATTATGGAACAAAGGTACAGGCATCGGCGGAAAGTCAGTATGATCTGCGTGAAATTGTGGCCGATAATTTACAACGCGTAGAAGTACAATCCGGCGCCACATCGGTTGAGTACGGAGACAATACTTCCGGCGTAATTATCGCTACAACGCGCACGGAAAACGTGCCCACGCGCATCAAGGTAAAAAATAATCCGGACACCAAAGAAGCCAATTTAATGGGCAGCTTTAAGCGCTGGAACACCAATTTTGTTTACAATTTAAATTATGGTTACAGCGAGCGCGATATTCGTATTAAAGGCGACGAATTCCATCGGATAGGCGCCTCGCTAAAGGCCAGCAATTGTTTTTTGCAAAAAAAGCTCAAAATGACGCAGGGGCTGCGTTTTTCCCGCAAAATCGAGGAAGACAATGACGAATCGGACCCCGAAAAAACAAGAGCCTACAATCGCGACTTTCATATTACGTATTCTCAACGGATAAATTTTAAGCATAGTAAAAATACCACCTTTTACATGCGCAACTTTTTAGACTACAAACGTCGAAACAGCTGGCGACACAAATTAGAAACGCGTGATTTAGGATATGCAACCACCTTAATGGAACCCGGCACCATTGAAGGTATTTTTGCCGATCCTGTTTATTTTTCGGATGTGCGTACCATAGGCGATGAATGGTCTTTAGGATTTAAAGTCAAAATCACGCACCGATTTTTTACGGGAAAATTTTTACACCGCATTTTAGCCGGCGGCGAATACCAGAAGGAGTGGAATAACGGACCGGGTAAGCAGTTTGATTTGTTGCGCCCTCCAAATGGCGGCGGGAATATTCGTCCGCGTTCTTTTAGCGATATTCCGGGAATCTCACAGTTATCTCTGTTTCTCGAAGATCGAATAACAGCCCGCTTAATTGTCCCCACAACGTTTAACATAGGACTCAGAATCGATAGCTACAATCCGGACGGTTTTTTTCCAATTAATCCTTTAAAAAATGAGGATATCTTTAAAGCGCGGCAAGGAACTTTCCTAAATCCCCGATTAGGTCTAAAGCTAAAACTTTTTAAAGATACGCAATTTCGTTTAACCTTTAGCAAAGCGTCCAAAACTCCTGCGCTTTCTATGCTGTATCCAGAAAAGTTTTATTTAGATGTGAACGATATTGGAATCATACATCAAACGCTGGCCGATGGCAGAGATACGACGATTACCGTCCCTTTGATTAGCACCTATGTTTACGATCGGACGAACTCTCATTTAAAAGGCTATCAAAGCACCAAATATGAAGTTGGTCTCGACCAGCGATTCGGTGATTTTGCCTTAAGTTTTAATGGTTTTTTGCAAAAAACCAATAATATTCCCCAGTATCTGGGCATACCTTTGACTTATTATCGATATGAATGGCCACAGTGGCCTGATGAGAGCCAGAAGACCGTAATGGAAAAAGTATTGATCGCCTCTTCTGGTTATAAAATTGCACGCAATGTAGGTTGGGTAAACAATAGCGGATTTGAATTTTTATTAAGAACGCATCGCTTGCCAAAGCTTAATATGCGCTTTTTTATTAGCGCTTCCTATGTGTTTAGCCGATCAGGCAAAAGAGACGGCGTAGCTTATTTTTCATCTGCCTCCAGATATTATTCAGCCGGCGATACGCTTTCATCCGGCTGGGTGGCGCCAGAAGATATGCAAATCGTTCCCTATTATAAGCCGACCACAAGTTGGAGGCAAAAAACCATCATCAATTATAAAATCGACTACATTGCAAGAAGTCTCGGCATCTGGTTAACGTTCAGGGCTCAACAAGTATTGTGGGATCGCTATTTACTGCTTGGTAATGTTACCACGCATGCCATCGGTTATTACAAAGACGGACAGCTGATCCCGATCGACCCGCAAACATCCACCTTGATGGGGCTGGATCGTTCTTATGACGAGCTTAGTACTAGCGTTGACGACAGCAAGCCTAACGACAAATGGTTGTTTAGTGTGATTGTGAGTAAATCGCTCTTTAAAGGCGCAGAAATTTCTCTTTTTGTGGAAAATATTTTTAATGACATGGCTTACTATAAAACGCGCTATGGTAGCTACTCGGCCCGAAATCCTGAGATGTTCTGGGGTGTAGCTTTTAGCGCAAAGCTGGATGATTTGTTTAAGACAGGTCAATAAATTTTAAAATAAGGTAAAACATCATGACAAAAAAGATTTTTCTGCTGGCGTTAGGCCTTTTGATTGTTGCCTGTGAAAAAAGTCCACCCACCCAGCAAGACGGCAGTCTTGTTTTGCGCACAATTCTGGTTGATCAAAGCGGCTTAATCGAGACAGACCCTGAATTGGGGTACGCCCCGCTAAGCAATGCCAGGGCGGTTCTGGAATCAAATACCTATTATGAAAGCCCCGGCGTTCGCAAAAAATACGTAGCGTATTCCGATAGTCAGGGCGTGGTGGAGTTCAAAGATTTATTATTGGGGCGCTACACACTAACCGTTGAGAAAGAGGTAGAGGTATCGATTGAAAATAGCGACCAGGTTGATACCTTAACCCTACGCGGTAGTAAGTTAATTGAAATGATGGATTTAACGTTTGAAGATACGCTGAAAGCCAATCTGGCTCTGGAATCCAGTCTGGTGATCAATGAAATCTACTACTGCGGTCCAAAGAACAAGGCCTTTTACTTTTATGACCAGTTTATCGAGCTTTACAATAACAGTGATACCACCGTGTATCTGGATGGTTTAATATTATGCCGCGGATTGCAAAGACACAAGCCCAATATGGATTCCGTTGACTATGTGCAGGTTACATACATCTTTCAATTTCCGGGGGAACCCAAGGTGGGCCGGGAGTATCCGGTGGCGCCCCATCAATATGTGGTTGTAGCTCAGGACGCTATAGACCATTCGCAATATATTGACACCGCGCTGGATTTATCTGACGCCGACTGGGAATTTTATAATCCTTATGGCGCCGAGATCGATAATCCTGCGCCGAATGTGGTGAATGTTCTCCCCGAAAGATCGCTGGATTTTATGATCAATCTTGTGCATAATTTTGTGCTGTTGGCCGACGGTACTGATTTTTATGCCGGAGAGGTTTCGGATAGAGGGTACCAATACTACCACGTTCCGATTCATACCATCTTAGACGGAGTGGAATATAGTTCCAATCCGAATTCGCTGAAGCAATTAACCGTTCGCATTGACGCCGGATTTGCCGGAGTGGGAATGAGTAAATACAGCGGTAAATCCGTCCAGAGGCGTCAACCAGGTTTCGATACCAATAACAGTAGTCTGGATTTTATTATCTTAGATCATCCTACACCGGGATATTAATATGATGAAAAGAGTATGTTGCTTTTTTGTTTTAATCTGCTTTTTAATCATGGCGGGGCAAAGCTTTGCCGGGAATATCCACCAGTGGCGAGTGGGCGCCATCGAAATTGCCATTCCGGCTAATATTAATGAGATCAATCTCTATCATTTTAGCCAGAATTCCGCCTGGTTAGAGGCCAGCGATTCTTTGAACTGGATGACCATAAGTTTTAATAGTCAGAATTCATGGGGCGAACTACGTCGCTGGTGGGATGCGTATGGCGTTCATCAGAACGATGTCCGGTTCACGGGACAAAAACATGTATCGCCAACTCAGGCGTTTTATGGTTCCGTGCAATATAATATGGACTATTTAAGCGACGTAAACCGCGCCATTGAAATTGAACCTTATGCGCCCGATCCTTTTGTGCCCTGTGATTCGATGCAAGGAGATTTTTCCTATATCGGGCCGCAGGTTGAGGCCACTTTTAGCCACCGGCTGTTAAAAAACTTATGGTGGGGCGTTGGACTGAATTACAAAATTTACAGAGGTTTAAAAAAAGTCTATTCCATGCCGGAAATCATTCGGCGCAAAATCACTACCGACTTAAGCCTGGCCTATCGCCTTTCAGGCTCTATCGTTATTGGCCTTTCTTTAAAACCCTTTGATGTACTGGATATTATTAAGATCGCGAGGCAGCCAGACGGTACCAGCCCCATTATTTTTCGTTATCGCGGAGAATTCCTTTTTACTTCTATCACCAGCACCGATGATCGGAATGCCCGAACGAAAGGCCTGGACGTTCAACCACAAATAATGTTTGATTTTACACGCTTAAAAGGCGTAATGAACGTCGGCTATAAGTATGTCTGGCACGAGGTGTACGATAGCCCCCTTGTGCGCCGTTACGATGGATATTACCAGGGGCAAGATTATTATTTTTCTACCTTATGGCGTTATTTTTTGTCTGCTTCTATGAAAAATAGTTTATCATTACGGTATCGCTTTCGCTATCTGGAAGATTGGGCAGAAGAGCCGGTCAAAAGGATGGCTATTTATCGTTCGTACCAGCGCTTTCATCATCTTACGATAGGATTCTCCAGAAAAATGGGTTCTCTGCATCCTTTAACCGTTGCGATTGAAAGTGATTATCAACGTATTTTGCCCGATAAGCGTGATTATCTGGCCCGAATCTATCGCAATGAGCCCATTTCCGCTTTTGATTTGAAAATAGGGGGCATCTATTCTCCATATCCAAGATGGTATATTCAAACAGGAATGTGGTACCGTGTTTATAACGAACCTGAAATATGGCATTATTATGGCGATTACCGGGCAAAAGGCGGCGCTCTGGGAGTTGCCTTTTATCAGGGGAAAACAATCTGGCTGTTAAATGCGGATTTTGGTCAAAAGCAGGGCGTGTCCAATCATCGTTCACAAAACCAGATTAATGTACAAATACAACTCAGAAAATTTTTATAAAATTTTAAGTTAGACGTATTTGTTTCATAAAAAAGGAGGTCTTAGGGATGCGGTATTATTTACAAGTTATTTTAATTCTTGGGATGGCAAGTTTTTTGTTCGGTCAATCCTGGGAGGTGGTTAAAGAAGGGGAGATGGAATATTATCCCAACAGCGGCGTGTTTTTTAATGCCGATACCGGCCTGTTCGTCGGGGATGATGGGGCGGTAATGATGACCACGGATGGCGGAGTAAGCGGAGATATTGTACGCTATCCGGAATATGATGGAGCTCCCAGCTGGTCAGACGTCGGTTTTGCCAACAATCTGGTAGGATATGCCTGCGCATCGAGCGGCGGTTGTATTTACAAAACGGAAGATGGCGGCTACACCTGGACGCAGGTTGGCGATACCGCCCAGTTCACATTCGATTTAAACAATATTGCCGTGGTGAATGAAAATACGGTTTATGTGGCCGGTGATGACGGCGTATTAAAAACGACCGATGGCGGCGTAACATGGACGAAAAGTAATTATACGTTTGAGGTAAGCGGAACCGTTCAAAAATTGGATGGCGGCATTGCGTTTTGTAACGAGAACGTTGGCGTGGTGGCGACCGGCGCAAATAAAGGCGCTACCTGGTACACCCATGACGGCGGGCAAACCTGGAATTTTGTGCAGCTTATTTTTCCGGGAGGCATTAGTAAACGCCTGTACGATGTAGACGCTTATGGCGATTCGACCATTGCCATTGTCGGCTACCATTTTACAGTTTTCCTTTCTCAGGATGGTGGAAAAACCTATCAACAAATCGCCAACTGGTCTACCAATTATGTCCAGTTTTATTCAGTTCAACTTTTAAATGAAAATACGGTTGTTGCCGGCGGATCGGATGGGCATGTGACAATGACGACGGATGGGGGGAATTCCTGGAACGACATCGATATCCCGGCAGCTCATTCAGTTATATTTGTCTATTTCCTGGATGCAAACACAGGCTATGTTTTTGCCAGAGACGGACAGTGGTTCAAAACAACGGATGGCGGAGTCACTTACACGCCATTGTTGGGATGGCCCAATGTAGATTTTAAAGGACTGGCCATTTCGCCTGCTAATACTATTCTCGGCGTTTGTTTTAAAGGCGATGCCACCATCAGCACAGACGGAGGATATAACTGGACCTATCCGGATAACCTGCTGGTTGGCGCAAGAAGTACGCTGTACACTGCCGATTTTGCCAATGAAAACCTTGCACTTGCCGGCGGCTATAAAGGAATTCTCTACCGCAGCACGGACGGCGGGTTGACCTGGCAGGAAGTTCCTAATCCAATGTATGATGAAGGCAAAAGTATTTACGTTGTTCGTTTTGTGGATGAAAATCTGGCTTTTGCAGCGGGCAGTAAAGGTTACATCATGAAATCGGAAGATGGCGGGCAAACCTGGACGCTGGTCGGTAATTCCGAAACAAGTACCATCTATGACATCTGGCCGGTTGCCAGCAAGCAAATACTGGCTGGCTGTTACAGCGGAAAGTTGCTGGTCTCAACCGCAACGCTGGATTCTTTTTACCTGAAATATGATTACGGTTCAATGAACTTAAGAGAAATTGAGTTCAGAGGCGACCACGGCGTGGTTGTTGGCACCAAAGGCTATATTTTTCACACAACGGTTGCAAATTGGGATACCTTGCAGGAAGTATTTGTAGAACCGGATGGCGATGATTTCTTTGGCGTGGCCTTTGTAAACGATACCCTGGTTTACGCGGTTGGCGAAAAGGGCAAAATTTATTATTCCAACGATGCCGGTCTTACCTGGCAAAAAGACGATAGCGTGACCACCCAGAATCTGGAACGCGTGGAATATGCTCAGGGAAAATTGTGGGTAGTAGGCGCAAATGGCGTAATTTTGAAAAAAGATTTTGAACCGCAAGTGGCCACGCAAAACTTGTTTATCAATGAATTTATGGCTTCTAATGATTCCGCTTTTGCCGATGAATACGGTGAATACGATGACTGGATCGAAATTTACAATGCCAATGATTTTCCAGTGGACATCGGCGGCATGTACATTACAGATGATCTTGGCGAGCCGACAGCCTATCAGATACCAGACACCCTGCCTGCTGCTACAACTATTCCGGCCAACGGATTTCTGATTTTATGGGCCGATAAACAGCCCGAACAAGGCGTTTTGCATGTGAACATTAAATTGAGCGCTTCCGGAGAACAAATCGGGCTTAGTGAATACTTTGAAGGCAGCTATCGCTTCATCGATTCGTTGACCTTTGGCGAACAAACAACGGATATTTCTTACGGACGCAGAGACGATGGCGGCTCGGAATGGGTTTTCTTTAGCACGGCCACACCTGGCGAAACCAATGCTAATGGCGTTATTGTCAGCATTGACCATTCGCCAACGGCAACCATCACCGATTACGAATTAAAACAAAATTATCCCAATCCATTTAACCCGCTGACGACAATCGAATTTTCCTTGAAAAAAGCCGATCAGACGACCCTGACCATTTACAATGTTGCGGGACAGAAAGTTGCAACCGTTATCAATAAAAAGCTGAATCCGGGCGCATACAAGGTTAAAATTAATGCAGGCAAGTTTGCCAGCGGCGTTTATTTTTATGAACTGAAAAGCGGTAATTTTAAAGCGATTCGCAAAATGTTGCTTGTTAAATAGACGATCGCCCCTTAAGCGCCGTTATTTCAATAACGGCGCTTTTCCTTAATTTCTTTAAACCTGAATATCAAAGTTCAGGTCGGAGTGTTCTTCAGCATAATAGTAAAAATGAATAGTGTGATTATTTCCTTGAACATAAAGTAAAAAAGGTTTATATCATTTAACTTGAAGAGGAAACCAATGGAAAATGTTGTAGAATGCGTTAACCTAACGCATTATTATGGAAAGCGGTTGATTTATGAAAATCTGAATTTTGTCATCAAGAAAGGGAGTATTTTTGGTCTGTTAGGGAAAAACGGAACGGGCAAGACTACAACGATTAATATCTTACACGGCTATTTGCGCCCCCATTCCGGACATTGCTACATTTTTGGTGAAGATTCGCAGCATTTAAGTCCGCAAACAAAAGCCAGAATGGGCTTTTTAATGGAAGGTCATATTCAATATAATTTTATGACCATCACCCAAATTGAAAAATTTTACTCCGCCTTTTATCCTAAGTGGAAAAAAGAGGCTTATTACGATTTAATGGAGAAGTTAGAGGTTGAACCGCAACAAAAGCTTTCTACCATGTCTTGTGGACAGCGTTCTCAGGTCGCTTTAGGATTGATCCTGGCACAGGATCCGGATTTAATGATATTAGATGACTATTCCATGGGATTGGATGCCGGTTACCGCCGGTTGTTCCTGGACTATTTAAAAGAATATGCCATCGGGCGAGGGAAAACAATTTTCATTACATCGCATATTATTCAGGATCTGGAAGGGCTGGTGGAAGATATCGTTGTTCTGGATTACAAAGGCGTATTGCTTACCAGCACGGTTAAGGAGTTTAAAGCAAATTTTAAACAATTTACCTTCGACCTTCCAGAAGGTCACCATGTTAGCCTTCATAAAGATGATGTGATTGCGAATTTTGAGATTTTTAAAACCAGAGGCATAGTTTATTCCTTTAAAACACAGGACAAAGTAGAGGAGCATCTGAAAAAATTAAACGTGCCATTTAAAAACATTAAACAGGTGCCCATGACTCTGGAAGATGCCTTTATTGGTTTAACTGGAAAATATTAGGAGAAGAGATGGTAAAAGCACTATTCTATAAGGAATGGCTAAAAGTTCGCTCAGCCGTGTTTATTTTAGCCGGACTTTTTATCGTTTTGGTAATAAAAATAGCTCTTGAAATTTCTTATAATATTCGATTTCTTGACGCCAATAAATTCTGGTATCAGGTCATCATTCTGGGAGATTTTTATTTTGACGATTTAAAATTTTTCCCATTATTGATTGGACTGGTCATCGCCTTTGCGCAATATATGCCAGAAATAAACGCCAATCGCTTAAAATTAACATTACACCTGCCGTTAAAAGAAAATTCCATCTTATTATTTATGGTTGGTTTTGGGACGCTGGCATTTTTTGCTGTAAATTTATTGGGAATGGGGTTGTTCTCCATTGTCACCGCCAGAATTTTTCCCTGGGAGTTCTTATTCAATGTCTGGATAACGATCGCCCCATGGGTATTAGCCGGCTTCACAATCTATTGGGCGGCTGCGGCCATATTTGTGGAACCGATCTGGCTAAAGCGAATCGTTTTGATTATATTTTCCTTTGGCTATTTGTTTTTCTTATTCTATACTTCGGCATACAGTATGTATAAGTATTCGTTACCCTGGTTTATCATTACTTCACTGTTTTTTAGTGTTATCATTTTATATACCGGTCAGCGTTTTCGCAGAGGAGTGGAAAAATGATTATAAAAATTAGCAGATTATTTATCATTTTGATTGTTATTCTGGTTTCGGCCGTTTATATTCCAGAGTATTACTGGTTAAGCTTTGAAAAAAAGACGCCATCGCCCATGGCTTATTACAGCCCAATTCTTGAGAATTATTTAATTGCATATTATGACGATGGTTTCTACTATAAAACGAAAGACGGAAAAAGGTTTACCCGCGATGAGGCAGATCCTTTATTACCTTTTTTTAATTATCGAATTCTGGCCGCCAAAGGGCAGATGCCGGACTCGATTAAAGGACACAAAGTTGATCTAAAAGAAATTCGATTGAATAATCTGTTTATTCGCATCCGTCCCAAGCATATCAATGTGCCCGTTATCCCTTTATATCCCCTTATGGAAGCCAATCCGCCCCGTTTGTCTCTTAGCATACCGGATGATTTTTTTAGAATTACGCCACAGGGGATCGAATTTATTAACGCCGCTACCAATGAACTTAACACAAAAAAATCAGAAAAATTTACCAGAGCTTTAAAAGATGAGGGATTTGTTTTTCCGGCCCAGAAAGTGTTCGGTAATATTACCACACGTAAACCGTTTGATGAAGGCTATTTTATTGTGGATAAAAACGGCCAGCTTTTTCATCTAAAAATGATTGACGGCGAACCGTTTTGCCGCAATACCCATAAGCCTGATAGTATCGATGTGCGCGTTATTTTTATTAACGAACGAGATTTAAGAGAATTTTATGGTGTTGTGATTGATACGAAAAATCAAGTTTACTTTTTAATGTATGACCAATATCGTTTTCAGAAAATTCCAATCTCAAATTATAATCCGGATGAAGATAATTTGTACATTCTGGGCAATCTTATGTACCGCATTTTTAACATTAAAAAAGACACGCAATTATTGTCGTTCACAACCAATCGTCAGTACCAGCTAATCGCTACATACCAGGAAAGCTGGCCTGGCTTTTACCAGTCAACAGCGGGAATCATCACGAAATATTTTTTTCCTTTTACGCTGCAAATTCGGAAAAGTACTACGGAGTTTGCCAGCTTTTATTTCGATGATTTTTCGCCCAAAGCCATTATTTTTAATGTCTTGTTATTGTTTTTGGCTATGTATATTTTCAAAAAACGGAGGCAGAAGATTAAAAATAGCTGGTTTGATCTGGTCATTATTTTAGTGACAGGAATTTATGGTTTTATTGGCGTTTCACTTTTTGAACCGCCGGTCGATTAACGGAAAATGTTTAAGGAGTAAAAATGGCACAAAAAAACAGAACAAATTATTTGCGATTGACTTTTCAGTGGGGAATAATGGCCCTGCTGTTCTATATGGTGCTACGGTGGTGGATCGATCCAAACTATGTCCCGGATTTTGAGGCGTATTGTCCGTTTGGCGGTATGCAAGCCCTGAGCAGCTATTTAGTCAATAATTCTCTGGCCTGTTCAATGACAGAACACCAGATTTTTATGGGCGTTTTGCTGCTGATCGGCGTTTTGATTTTCAGCAAGCTGTTTTGCAGTTATATTTGTCCCATCGGCACCTTTACCGAATGGCTGGGCAAAATCGGTGAAAAATTTAAAGTACGCTACACGATCAGCGGGGTTGCAGATAAAGCCTTACGTAGCCTTAAATATATCTTGTTATTTTTGACCTTTTATTTTACCGTTGGTTCCAGCGAACTGTTCTGTAAAGAATACGATCCCTTTTTTGCCGTCTTTACCGGCTTCGGGAGTGATGTGGTGTTGTACTTTGCCCTGCCCGCATTAATTATCACCATTTTAGGCGCTGTTTTTATTCGACAGTTCTGGTGTAAGTATCTGTGCCCGTTAAGCGCCATCTCCAATATTTTTTCCAACGCGGTGGTCTTTTTTGCCGTTATGGTGATTTATCTGATATTACTCAAATTGGGCCTGCAAATTAGCTGGTTGTGGCCTGCGGGGATCATCATTTTAATTGCCATGTTGCTGGAGGTTACCAGGCTAGAAGGCTGGCTTTTTCCGGTTTTTAAAATCAAACGCAAAGGGGATGCCTGCGTGGACTGCAACCTGTGCAACAAGGCCTGCCCCATGGGCTTGGATGTTATGGGCGTTGAAACAGTGGAGCATATCGATTGCCATTTATGTGTCGATTGCATTAAGGCCTGCCCGGTTTCCGACACCTTAACCATTAACAAAAAGAAAATGACCTGGCTACCGGCTACCGCCACGGTAGTGCTAATTGTTTTAGGGTTATTTTTGGCCAGAACGATAGAATTGCCCACCATTAACATGAAATGGGGGCCGGAACAAAAACTGGAAACGGCTGCCATCTTTTCGCAATCCGGTCTTAAAAATATTAAGTGTTATGGCAGCGCCATGTCCTTTGCTTCGAGAATGCAACGCGTAAAGGGCGTTTTGGGCGTAAAAGCCTATGTGCGCTCTCATACGGCAGAAATTTACTATGATCCGCAGGTCATCGATCCCGAAAAGATTAAAGCCGCAATTTTTACGCCGGCTAAAACACTGTTTAGAATGCCTGCCTCGCCAACCGACAGCGTGGCCGCGGCGGTCTTTTGGGTGGATAAGTTGTTCGATACATACGATTCTTTCTACTTTACGCAACTGCTTAAACAGAATAAAGGGATTTATGGGTTCAGCACCCATTTCGGCGAACCGGTAGAGGCTACGATCTACTTTAATGACTCTCTTTTAACCATAGATGAAATTAAGAATATTATCGAACAACCGGAAGTCACCTATGTGAGCAGAGGGAAATCTTACACGGTAAAGTTAAAGTTTAAAGTTGCGAAAACATCTCAAACAATAGAGCATATTACCAGAAGCGCGTTTATAAAAGAGCTGTTTACCCCCTTTAACATGGTTTTTAACGAATATAAAAAATATAAACCGCAAGACCTGGCCGTTTACAAAATTTACATGCCGCAGGCGCTGAATGCCGGTATCCGTCGTAGCCTGATGATGTTAGTAAGTCACCTTTCAACCAATGATTACATCGTACGCTTTAAAACGGATATTGTGGATCAAAAACCCTATGCTTTTGTTTACTTTGTAAAAAATAAAGTCCCGGCAGATAGTATTTTTAGCGCCTTAAATAAGCCGCAATTAACCGTCCACTACCGCAATGGGAAAACGGGCCTGGTCAACAATCCCTTCCGCTTTCCTCTAAAAGGCGAAGTTATTCAGCCGGAAACGATCGAACGAAAACTTGTCCAAAAACAGTAGTTTTCCTTCCTCAGGTCAGGGGCTGTCCCAAAAGTCAAAGAAAATGTATTTTTATAAAGTTTTTCTTCCCCTCACCCCCTTTAATTCCCCCTCTCCCGAAATCGGGAGACGGGGAAAGGGGGTGAGGGCTATTGTAAACTTTTTCATATTATTTTAAAAATATACATTTGATATCGCTTTTGGGACAGCCTCTGTTTTTTTAATTCCTTTTATGTCGTATATTATTCTCTTTGTTACGCAGGAAAAATAAATCGCAGCGAGATTTGAAACCATGAACGAACGCAAGCAATTAGTAGTCATAGCCCTGGATGGCGTGCCTTTTAGTTTATTGAAAAAGATGGTCGCAGAGGGCAATATGCCTCATGTGGGAAAATTGCTAAAGGAATCTGCTCTTTTTAAAATAGACTCCGTCCATCCCCCCATTTCTTCGGTGGCCTGGGCCTCGTTCTGGACCGGAGCAAAACCGGCAGAACACGGAATCACCGGCTTTATTGAGCGAGATCCCGGTACGTTGGAGTGGTTTGTGCCCAATGCAAAACATTTAAAAAAGAAAACGCTGCTGCAGTTACTTTCGGAGGTGGGAAAACGCGTTTTTAGTTTAAATGTGCCCGTTACCTATCCCCCGACAAAAGTAAATGGAATCGTAGTGAGTGGCTTTTTAGGATCTGATCTGGCAAAGGGGACTTATCCACCGGCCATCGGCTCCTTTCTAAAAGCTAAGGGCTATCGGATTGATGCGGATGTGGAAGCGGGAAAGAAAGATCCGGATAAATTTTATCATCAACTAATCGAGATTATGGAAAAGCGTTTCGAGATGCTACGCTATTTTTACGAAAACGGGCCATGGGATTTTTTTATGGGACACATAATGGAGACCGACCGTCTGCATCATTTTTTCTGGAGGTATTACGAAGAAAGGGTGGAGCCTTATTCCGCTTATTTTTTTAATTTTTATCAAAAGTTGGATAGCCTTCTTGGTCAATTTTTTAAACAGTTGCCGGACGACGCCCCTTTACTATTGCTTTCGGATCACGGATTTACCAGGCTTAAATACGAAGTAAACCTGAATCGCTGGCTAATGGAAAACGGCTATCTTTATTTTAAACAGGCTCCCCCTCAAAACCTGAAAGATTTGCACGAATTTACCACCGCCTACAGTCTGTATCCCGGAAGAATCTATCTCAATTTAAAAGGCCGGGAAAAAACAGGCAAAGTTCAAGCGGGAATTGAATATGAAACCATTTGTAATGAACTCAGCGCAAAATTGATGCAGTTAAAAGATCCCAATGGAAAACCGGTTGTGCAAAAGGTTGTTCGCGGATACGAAGGATACGGGCTGCCCAAAACTTTGGACCATCAAATTTTTGTTGATCCGCTTCAATTTAAAAATATTCCGGATTTGCTAATACTGCCTGAAGAAGGATACGATTTTAAAGGCGTTTTGTGGGCAAAAAAGACATTTGAGCAAACGATGTTTAATGGCACGCATACCTATAACAACGCCTTTTTGTTGACGCGCAAAATAACCCCGAAAAACGGTGTGAAAGACATAACCGATGTATTTGGGCTGATAAAAAATTTTTTCGAGATTTGAGGCAGTTACCTTTAAAATTTCTCCTCATCTAATTTAGAAAAAATTGATTTGTTTGGAAATTGTTGTAAATTCTACAACCTTTAAATTAAGAATGAGGGAATCGCATAGATGGAACACTGGTACGCCATTTACACACGACCACGGCACGAGAAAAAAGTCTATGAAGGGCTTATCGAGAAGGAAATTACGGCGTATTTGCCCCTGATCAAACGCGTTCGGCAGTGGAAGGATCGCAAGAAAAAAGTGGACATGCCTCTTTTCAGCAGCTACCTGTTTGTCAGAATTGACTATAAAAATCGTTTTGATGTGCTGCAAACCAAAGGCGTGGTCAAAATAGTAAATTTTAACGGTGTGCCGGCCGTGATTCCTGACTGGCAGATAGAATCTTTAAAACAAATGCTTGAACATCCAGAAAAAATCCAGCTCGAAAATTACATAAAGCCGGGCGAACTTGTGGTCATTGAAGAGGGACCTTTCCGCGGCCTGAAGGGTATGGTAAAGAGTTTACGAGGTAAAACACGTCTGGTTGTGAGCATTGAAGGCATTATGCAAACGGTATCGGTTGAAATCGATAGCGATTATGTGAAAAAAGTGCGAGATCCTCAAGAGCCCGTCCGGGATGTTTATTAGCCGCTATTTAATTTCCCAGTTTTTTTTTGATAAAAATCAACAACTGATAATAAATTTTTAAGTATTTAATTTATTCAATAAATTTTGCACCAGAACAGAGTTGTAACAACGAATAAAAACGCTGAGCGGCGTTGGAGTAAAAAATGGATTTTCAATTCTGGTACACCTTAATTCTACTTATTTTGACGACCTATTTTTTAGTCAAAGAAATTTTTGAAACAGAATTGACGCTTCTTTCTTTTCTCTTTCTCTTAATCCTTGGCAAGGTAATAAATGTAAAAGAAGCCTTTGTCGGTTTTTCCAATGAAGGTATGCTGACCATTGGATTTTTGTTCATTGTAGCGGCTGGGTTGAGTAATTCTGGCTTAATGGGCCGGCTGCAGAATTTTTTGTTTGGCAAAAGTAATCATTCGGGCTATCGTAAAAAGTTGATGCGCATTTTGTTTCCTGTTACAACGGTCTCGGCTTTTATCAATAATACGCCTGTGGTTGCGCTGTTAATCCCTACCTTAAAAAGCTGGACAGAGCGCTCTAATTTATCGCCTTCCAAATTTTTTATTCCCCTGTCTTATGCCGCCATCCTCGGTGGGATGTGTACGTTGATCGGTACGAGCACCAACTTAATTATTTACGGTTTAATGGAAGAGAGCGGCATTAAAGGCATGGAAATGTTTGAAATTTCCAAAATCGGTGTGCCGGTGGCCATAAGCGGTTTATTGTTCATTGTTTTTGTGGTGAGCAGATTTTTGCCGGATCGTAAAGAAGCTTTGATTAAACTGGAAGAAAATACGCGTGAGTTTGTGGTCGCTTTAAAAGTTACGCCGGAGTATAAAGGCATTGGCAAAACCATTGAAGAAGCCGGGCTGCGACATCTGGCCGGCTTATTTCTGTTTCAGATCGAACGTAATGGCGAAATCATTGCTCCCGCCAGGCCAGATGAGGTCATAAGAGTCGGGGATCGGCTGTTTTTTACCGGCCTGCCCAAAACCATTCTTGAACTGCAAAAAACGCCCGGCTTAAAATTGATCGAGGACGCCGCATTAGATTTAAAACAGTACGACTCTTCGCAGATCCGCCCATTTGAAGTGGTGATTTCCAACAGTTCGCCTCTTATCGGACAAAACGTGCGCGAAAGTAACTTCCGTCAAAAATATGATGCGGTGATTATTGCCATTCATCGTAACGGCGAACGCATAAAAAAGAAAATCGGCGATATTGTTTTGAAATCGGGCGATACCTTGCTGTTGTTGGCCCATAAAAGTTTTTTGAAAAAGTATTATCATTCGCGTGATTTTTTACTGGTTTCGGAAAGCGTAAAGGTGCCTTCCAAACCGCTTAAAAACCAGATTATTGCCGTTGGAACGATTGCTCTGATGGTGACCATGTTTGTTTTACATTTGATGCCCATTGTTGTGGCGGCCGGGCTCTCCGTAATGATTCTTTTGTTAACGCGCACCATTTCGCTCGAAGAGGCCAGAGAGGCGGTTGATTTTCGCGTGCTGGTCATTATTGCAACAGCCTTTGGCATTGCCGCTGGAATTAAAAATTCGGGCGTGGCGCAGTTTTTTGCCCATTTTATTATCCTGGGGGGCAGCGCCTTTGGAATAATCGGCGTTCTGGCCGGAGTCTTTCTGGTTGCCAGCAGCTACACCAATATTATCACCAATAACGCCGCAGCAGCCCTTGTTTTCCCGATTGTGCTGGCCGTTACCACTGAAATGCAGGTCGATCCAAGGCCTTTTATTCTGACCCTGGCCATCGCCGTTTCTTCCAGCTTTGCCACGCCCATTAGTTACCAGACGAATATTATGGTGTATGGGCCGGGCGGCTATCGCTTTAAGGACTTTTTACGCGTGGGGCTGCCCATGCAGTTGTTTATTATGACCATCTCCGTTGCTTTAATTTATTTTTACTATTTTTAAATGGATGCGGTTGAAATTAATACCAGTTTCTATTTACATTTATCAAAGCTTAAAAATGCCGCAGGCGGTATCTCCTTGCCGGACATTGTCTGAATTTGGTAGGGGCATTGTTGTTAATGGAGCGTGGAAAAGTTTGATAGAAAACAGCCGGCGGTATTAATGACGGCTCACCCATTAAAAAGTGAGCGTATTGAATAGGGAGTTTGTGAAGATGCAGTTAAGTCTGTTTAGCGTGGAAAATCAGTCCAAAGAGCTGTACCGCCGTAATCTTTCTTCGTTTAATTTAAAACAGGCCTTACGCGAACTGGAGTTGTGGCATCGTACCGTGGACGCTCCGCAGGATATCCCTCAAAAAATGGAGGCCGTTCAATTTCTGGCAGAAGAGTTAAATAAGCAGAAAAATAACGAACTGCTTTTTTTAGCGCATTTGCGCCAGAATTATAAAAATATCAAAGAACTGCAGGCGTTAAAGGAAGACTTTCGCTTTTTGCAAAAAGGCCTGAATAAGGCGCTGGCCGAGAGGCTGAACGAACAGCATTATGATTTTATTCTGGATAATTTGCACCCGGCGGAGGTCTTTTTTCAGGAAGAAGAGTACAAGAGAACCATTGAAGCGGTTGAAAATTATGTTTTGCATTTCGGCGAACATGTTTTTTTGCGCCAGATTGAAGGAGCCGCCTATTTTAAGCTCGGAGAAAATACCAAAGGCCGGATGTTTTACACCCTGGCTTTATTTAATGATCCGCGATTGTGCCGCATTCCATATTTCGTCAATCGATTAATTAAAAATAAACTGCATTTTTTGCAAAATAAGTTTGATGAATGGAATCTCCTTGCTTTTCAATTAACCTTTGCCTTGTGGGAAGACGGCCAATTACATATTGATGAAAAGAACGAGGAATTTGAATCGTTTATTAAAAAGAAGGTGGAAGAAAAAGCAGGGATGATACTGGACGTGCAGGAAGCGTTTTTGCAGTTTTTGCACCTATTGTATCTGGCGGAGACGGAGCGATTGCGAATTTCCAGCCGTAATCCATCGGCGTATTTATTGGAGCTACAGGAAGAAATGCAAAACGTGCATTTTGATTGGTTTTTACGCTATGAAAACGCGCTCAAGAAATTTTATCCCATTTAAATCTCTGAATATTTCGCCGCTCTTTTTTTAAGCCCACGCCCTTAGTGGAATCTTTAAGATGCTGTCTCAAAAATTGAAATTTACAGTATTGTTTAATATGGCGCATTTTTTTATTTTAATTCCTATCTGTCTCGTCCTGTCATTTTAAATGAAGCGCCAGTTTGCGTCCGGAAAATTTGAAAGGAGTGAAGACCAGCCCAGGAAATCCTCTTGTTGTTTTAAGGAGGCTACTGGACGGTCTCTTATCCTTGTAATTTAAATAGAATGAAAGGCCAGTGTTCAACTACTCCAACTTCTGGGACAGCCCCAATGGCGATTTTAGAATGATATTACCACCGATTTTAACGGACGACCATGCTTGGCATCGGCAATTGCAGTTCCTTGAAAAGCTTGGCCTTTTGGATCATTAAGGTAAAACCTTTTAGCACTTCCTCTTTGGTAAAATTACAATGGCCATAGCGCCAGATGAACTCGTTGGTGTACATGATGCGTCCGTTTTCAGGGAAAACCTTTTCCCGGTAAAGGCGTTCGTGCCAGGCCGGAACAATCGGGTCGCCCACCGTGTGCATGGTCACAACCGGCCTGTTGAGGTCACCGGTGGTGTCGTACATGCGTTTTAAATTGGCCAGCGCTTCGGGATCGGCCTTAAAGCGCTGCACATTTTTGTTCAGGTACTGGTCGTCGCCGGAGCCGTGGTACTGACGATCCATGTTGTCGTATGGGTTGCCGCCCACGCGGGCCACCAGATCGTTGGTGGCAAACACATTGTACCACAAAACACCCAACACCGTTTGGGCCAAGGTCGCAGGATCGTTTGGATCAACCGGCGCTCTGGCGCAGCGGATGAGCTGCTGAACACGGTCGGGATAGGTTTGCATCAGGCTCAGGATTCTGGGCACATATTTGCTTTCCCAGTTGGCGATCAATTCATCCGGAATTTCCATCGGGCTGCCGGGTAAAACGCCAGGGAAAAAGTAATCGTACAATACGCGAAAATCGCCAACGTAATTGACCTGCCTCTGAAAATCGCCAATCGGGCCGCACAGGGCCAGACCGCCATCGTACAATTCTTTCATTTCCAACGATTTAATCGTTATTAATCCGCCTTCCGAACCGCCAATCAGGTAAACAAATTCCGGCTCTGGTAAAAGTTCTTCGAACTTAAATTCCAGTTCAACCAGATCGATAATCGCTTCCTGAACGACAAAACCGTTTTCTCGATAGCTGGTGGTGGCAAAGGCGTAGCCCATTTCGGTAACCAGATCGGGAACATACGTGCCATCTTCTAAAGTTAGCTGCGATTCGGGAATGGCCACCGGCTGGGTGGGATCCACATAACCGTGCGCAAAAATAACCAGCTTGTTGTTCCAGTTGTCGGGCATCCAGATCTTAAAAAGAGCGCCGCCCGGCAAAACTCCTTCGTAAACGGTGCTGCCCTCAATCGTTTGCAGAGTAACCTGCGGCGTGGATAGATCGTTATGGGACTCAAAAGGCAATTCTTTAGAACAGGAGAGTAAAATAAAGATTAAAAGAGAAAACATGGAAACGGAAACGCGAAGACTCCTCATCATGGCCCCCTGAATTAGATTTATTAAACTACATAATATTACAGTTTTTTCGATGCAATTTCAAAAATTAATTGCCTCAATGAGCGCCGGCGGTTTATTATCCTGATTGTGCTATTGAAGGACGAGGCGTATCGAAGCCACGATCACAAAAATTTTCACAGGCTAAACAGCGGCATCTTTAAAAAAAGTATTCCAGGGCAGCCAAGCCGCAACCAAAAACGAACCACAAAGAGCGCAAAGATTTTTTCACGCAAACCCTTCTGTTCAGCGTCAGCTGAAAAGGGAAAGCCAAGATCGAAAAGAAAAAATAGAACTATATCTCAACATGTAAGACGAAAACCAAGCAAATCGGCACAATTTACTTTTTAAAACAGAGCAAAAATTTTCGCACGCTAAGACTTTACGTTTTTTAAAGAAAGCATTTCAGGGCAGCCAAGCCGCAACCAAAAACGAACCACTAAGAGCGCAAAAAATCCGCAAAGTACGCCAGGCACTTGACAGCGTAACAAGTAACGCGTGACGGGTAACGAGTTACGTGTTAGGCATTCACGAAGTTTTTCGCACGCTAAGACGTCAGACCTTTCGGAGGAAGTATTTTAATGGCAGATTGGATTATCATTCTAATAATGTCGCTTATCGAAACAATAATCATTAACCTGAAAAAGACGGGCTTTGTGCCTGTTTTTATTCCCATTCTGTTTTGGCACTAAACTTGTAAAAATGATAGGTCTGTGGGGCTTTTATGTCAATAAAGGATAGCGTTGAATGGTTGGAATGCAGAGCAAAAAGATTGGCCTTCTTCTTGCGCTGGCGTTAATGGCGTCTGCTTTAGATCCGGCATTTGCTTTCATTAAAACAAAGAGCGGCATGTTCATTAACGCACAGGGGAAAGAAGTGTTTTTTAAAGGACTGGGGCTTGGCGGCTGGCTGGTTCCTGAGGGCTACATGCTTCACATGCCGGGTTTTGGCTCCCCTTCCTCCATCAACGCGCAAATTGAAGATGTGATTGGCGCAAGCAATGCCGATCAATTCTGGAAAAAATACCGCGCCAATTATGTAACCAGAGCAGATATTCAGTTAATCGCCTCCTGGGGATTCAATTTAATCCGTCTGCCTTTTAATTATCGCTTGCTTTCTCCGGAAGGTCAGCCGGGCGTCTATCTGGAAGAAGGTTTTGCGGTTATCGATTCACTGATCGAGTGGTGCCGGGCCCATCGTCTTTATGTGGTTCTGGATATGCATTGCGCGCCGGGCGGGCAAAACGCCGACAACATTAGCGATAGCGATGGTTTTGAGGCGCGCCTCTGGACCGAAACGGCTAATCAGGATCGAACGGTGGAAATCTGGCAAAAAATTGCCCAGCGTTACGCCAACGATACCACGGTGGTCGGCTACGACTTATTGAACGAACCGGTCCTGCCGCAAGGCTATCCAGCCACTGAACTACGCAGTTTGTACATGCGCATTACCTCGGCCATTCGTCAGGTGGATCCAAACCACATCGTTTTTATTGAAGGCAACTGGTATGGCACCGATTTTACTTCATTAACTCCGCCGTGGGACGCCAACCTGTCTTACAGCTTCCACAAGTACTGGAACGAAACCTCAGTAGCAACCATTCAAAGCTATTTGAATATCCGTAAAACCTATGGAACGCCTTTGTGGATGGGCGAGAGCGGTGAAAATTCTAACCACTGGTTTGCCAGCGTGGTGCAAATGCTGGAAGAAAATAAGGTAAGCTGGTGCTGGTGGACGCACAAAAAGTTCGAAACCATCACCAGCCCTTTTTCCGCTCGGCTGACGTCCGGTTTTCAATCGCTGGTCGATTACTGGAACGGCCAGGGGGCCAAACCGGATCAGACCTTTGCTTTTGGCGTTTTAATGCAAACCGCAGAGAATTTAAAATTTGAACAATGCGACTTTAGGCCGGATGTTTTGCAAGCGCTTTTTAATCCAGATTTTTTAACGCGGAGCAGCCCCTTTAAAAAACATGAAATTCCCGGAACGATTAATTGCGTCGATTTTGATTACGGCGGCAATGGCGTGGCTTACCACGATACGGACTATCAACGAACCAGATGGGACGTTTACACGCCATGGAACACAGGAGAGCAGTATCGCAACGACGGAGTGGATATTGAAGAGAGCCGGGATGATGGCGGCGCAAAATATAGCGTGGGCTGGATTGAATCTGGCGAATGGCTTAACTACACCATTCAGGTTAAAAGTAACGGGCTCTACGATGTGATCTTGCGCGTGGCCAGCCCTCAAAGCAGCGGTAAGGTGCAGTTGTTAATGGATGACCTTGCCCTTACAGACCCCATCTCGATTAATAAGACTGGCGGCTGGTACAACTGGGACACCATCACCATTAAAAATTTAGCCCTGCAAAGCGGCCAACGCCTGCTTACCTTAAAATTTTTAAACGGCGGTTTCAATATCAATCAGATGGAATTTATTAAGACGACCGACATCGAGGGCGAGGACAGAGTTCCGTTTAAATTTGAACTGGGGCAAAATTACCCCAATCCGTTTAACGGCGCCACGCGTATTCCGTTTTATGTGGGCCAAAAATCCACCGTAAGGCTGGATATTTTTGATCTGCGTGGGAGACTTGTTTTTTCAGATGTCATGGAGGGAAACGGAGCGGGTAGCTTTTTCTGGTCGGCAAGGGATTTGGAAAACCGTTCGGTAGGCTCGGGGATTTACCTTTATCGCGTTCAGGTCGGGCAAAATGAAAAGCAAAAAAAGATGGTGCTATTAAAATGAGCAGGAGAACGTTCAATGTTCAAATGACTTTATTTCTGTCTATCCTGTTTTTTCAGGAAAACATTCAAGTCGTCGGCGGGAGTGCAAAACGAGCCCGTTTGTTTGCCGAACAGTTACGGCGATCAACCCAAGGACAGGTAAGTGAACAGACAAGGAAAGGAGGAACAGAATAAATTGCGAAAGAAAAACAAAAAATCCACGTTAACGAATCATTTTAACCAACAAGAGGAGGACATTTTATGAAGCGTATTTTGCTATTAATTTTGATCGTTCCATTATGGTTGTTTGCTCAGGAGCAGGTATTATTTGATGATTTTGATGCCGCTCCGGCTGACACCAATTTCTGGGCCTGGTTCGATAACCATGGCGGTCAGCATTACCAGACAAACACGAATGCCGATTCGGCTTATGGCTGGATTCATTACGAGTATGTGAATGATATCGTCTATTCCGGCGCGGGCGCCTTAAAATTGGAATATTCCGCGCATAACACAGAATCGTGGGGCGGATACACCAAAGTGGAACACTGGAATCCGGATTCCAATGGAGTGTACAATTGGTCCAATTACGATTCCATCATGGTTTGGTATTACAACGCCGTTCCGCAAAGTTTACCGGGACGCGTGCATTTTCGTTTCAACTTACACGATGTTTCGGATGCTGCCAATGGAGCGGCCACCTACGATGTAACGGAGTGCGAATATTACTATTCCTTTCACCATATTCTTGACGATGAGCCTGGATGGCATGTGTTCAAGATGGCTCTGAAAGACGGACGCGATGATCCCAATTCTGACGAGTGGGGCGGACAGTCATTTAACCGTACCGGCTGGGCAGGCATTCAGGGCAATGATGTTCTGGATCTGGATCAGATTAAAGGTTTTTCTTTCGAGTTTTCCATTAGCGGAGGCGGTGAAGGCGATTACTCGCAGGGCACCGTTATTGTGGATCATATCGTGCTTTATTCCCCGGCCAAAAAGGCCTTTATCTTTTTTAATGGAAAATCGCTGGCCAATGCTTTAACCACTTTCACCTGGGGACAATCTTCCATGGAAGTGGTTGAAGGCGTAGCGCCTGAAGGTAAAAATGCCATCCAGTGGATTCCCGGAGACGAATGGGGCAACGGCTGGAGCGGCGCAGGCTGGAATATCGATCCGCCGTATGATATGTCTTTTATCTGGGTCACCGATTCCTTGAAGTTTAAAATGAAAGCCGAAGAAGGCACGGGAACGCTGCGTGTGCAGATTGAAGACGGCACGGCAAAACGCGGCATGATTTTTGACCCTGTGGCGGATAATCAATGGCACGAGTATGCCTTTAAATTGAGTGAATTTCCGTATCAGGATGGAACTTCTAATTTTGATTCTTCCCATGTTAGCACCTTACAGTTTATGACCAATGGCGTTTCATCTGCCGGTAAAACCATTTTAATTACGGATCTTTGGACAGGCAATCCGGAAATTGATGTCATTCCGCCTGCTGCGCCCACCGGGGTTACGGCCGTGCCGGCCGATTACTACAATCTGGTCATCTGGCAGGATGTGCCCGGCGAAAGTGAAGAATCTTACACCGTTTACGCCAGCGAACAACCGATTACCGATGTAACGGCGCCAGGCGTGGAAGTGGTTGCCGAAGCGGTACCGGAAGGAACGCAATCGGCCGCTCATTTTATTTATTACCCGTTAAAAGACAAACAGGTAACCAGATATTACGCCGTTACCTGTACGGACGCCTCTGGCAATGTTTCTGAGGCCGGCGTTTCCGGAGCCGTTGAAAATATGGCGAAGGGGATTCCCACCATTTCGTTAACGCCTCCGGCTAATTTTGCCGCTGACGGCGATTTGAGTGAATGGGATCCCAATGCCATCATGCCCTTTGAGTTAAAGCCTTCCGTAAGCCATGTGGCGGGCGGTACCTTTGACAACGACGACGATTTAACCGCTACCTGCTATTTAGCGGTGGATGATGAATATCTTTACATGGCTTTTGATGTTCTGGACGATATTTTCAGTTACGATCCTGCCGGTAATTTCTGGGAAGATGACGCCATCGAAGTTTACATTGGGCTTTACAATTTTACCACTCAGCACTATGGCTTTTTAAGAGGCGAAGAACCGGACTATAAGTTTGTCCTTTTAAAAGACGGTTTTCATAGTGAAACGAACGGCTTCGATCCGGCTATGTTCAGCAATCCTTCCGATAACTATAATTTTACCGATTTTGGAACTTCCGATTACGTCATTGAGGTGAAGATACCGCTTGATTCTTTGCCCACACGTAACGCCGCGGGAGATGCCCGTTTCCATCCTGTAAACGGTATGCGCATTCCGCTGGATCTGGTGATTCACGATTCCGATGCTCCAAACGTACGCGAGGGTATTCTTTCCTATTCTCAAAAAAATAACGACACCTCATGGCAGGGCGCTCAGTTCTGGAGCTACACCTGGGTGGGCGACACCGCCGGGATAGAAACCGCCATCGGCGATCATAACTCTGTGCTTTCCGACTTCCGCCTGGAACAGAATTTCCCGAATCCCTTTAACCCGACGACGACCATTACCTACGCTCTGGCCAAAAACGTTCAGGTGCAATTGACCGTTTACAATGTGCTGGGACAAAAAGTCGCCACCCTGGTTAATCAAAAGCAAAACGCCGGCACGCATCAGGTAACCTTTGACGCCCGCGATCTGTCTTCCGGCGTTTACATGTACCAGATTAAAGCAGGCGATTTTGTTCAGACAAGGAAGATGCTGTTAATAAAATAAGGCCATCTCTTAAAAACATCCCCTCAAAGCCGGCTCTGCGGAGTCGGCTTTTCTATTGCCCCCGGAGCGTCTCTCCCATCCTTTTATTCTGAACGGAGCGTAGCGGAGTGAAGTCCCTTCTGAAACAGGACGAAACGAAGGCCAGCCCGGGGAATCCCTTCGTTGTTTTACTGTCATTCTAATCCCGCAGCGCAGGATTGGAATGACAGGCCGGCGACCATTCAGCCATCCAACCATCCAACCATTCAACCAATCCGGCCATGGCGAGACAGATGTTTTGCAGGAAGTATTTTAAACGGCATTATTGAAGCTGGTTACGGTCAAAATAAGTAAAACAAAAATTGGTTTTATTTAAAAAAATGTTTATTTTCGCGAAAAAAATAACAAATTCTGAGGAGGAACGATGTACCGTTTTAAATTCTTCCTTTTAATCATACTCTTTTTTAATCCCTTTGTTTTTGCCCAACAAATTATTGATCAATATTTAATTCTGGAAATCCCGCACGCCGATCGCTGGAGTTTTGTGCAGGTAGATCCGCTGGAACAGGCGCTGGTCGATGGCAACTTCCAATTGCCGTTCCCCGGACAGCAAGTTAAATTCGGACAAAGAGGCAGGGCAGTCTGGCAAAAAATCACAATAGATAGCAGCGGATGGTATCGTCCCAAAGACAAACGCGCTTTTTACGCCTTCTTTACCATAAACGCAGAAAAAGAAAAAACAATTATTCTGGATGGGCGCGGCCATAATCTGGTGTATGTTAACGGTCAACCCAGAGTCGGAAATCCGTATCAAAGCCATGATCAAAACAGTCCGCACGGACCAGAGTTTGGTTTATCTGCTTTACCGGTACAGTTAAAGAAAGGGCAAAATACGTTTTTATTTAAGTGTTATCGCGGACGATTAAAAGTGGTCATTCACGCCCCTTCCGCAGACCTTGCCTTTAACGCCAATGATGTGACCCTGCCGGATTTGATTAGCGGGCAGCGTATGGATGCACCGGCCGCCGTGGTGGTGCTGAACAATACGGCCAGCCCCCTGAAGGATGTAACCATTTCCTCAGACAATCCGCTTATTCCGGAAACAAAAGTACCGATCATTCAGCCCTTTTCGGTGCGCAAGGTTCCCTTTTTCATTAAAGGTCGAGCGCCGCAAGAAAAAGGCGATCTGCCCGTTACGCTTTACCTGAATTGGAAAGGAAAGCGTGTGGCGCAGACTAAAATTAATTTAAGAGTGGTAGGTACAGAGGATGTTCAAAAACATACCTTTATCAGCCATATTGACGGCAGCGTTCAGTATTTTGCCATAAATCCGGCTCAGATGCATGATGGTTCTCCCCGGGCGTTGGTGCTTTCTGTACATGGCGCAGGCGTGGAAGCTTTGAACCAGGCCCGGGCCTACTTTCCTAAAAAATGGACACACATTGTAGCGGCTACCAATCGTCGCCCTTTTGGATACAATTGGGAAGACTGGGGGCGTCTGGATGCCCTGGAAGTCCTGAATACCGTAAAACAAAAATGGAATATTGACCCGGCGCGCATCTATTTAACCGGCCATTCTATGGGCGGCCACGGGACCTGGCAGCTTGGCGCGCACTATCCGGATCAATTTGGCGCGATTGGCCCCAGCGCCGGATGGATCAGTTATTTTACCTATGTAAAACCAGAATCCTCAGGCCAGACTGGCCCGGTTGAGAAAATGTTGCTGCGCGCCAATGCGCCCAGCAGAACACCCCTGTTAGCTGAAAATTATAAACAACTGGGCGTGTACATTATTCATGGCGACTCTGATCGTGTTGTTCCGGTTCAAGAATCGCGCAAAATGGTAGAAATTTTGAAGGAAATAGGGCACCGCGACTTTGTGTACCATGAAGAACCTGGCGCCAGACACTGGTGGGATCGTAGCGATGAGCCCGGCGCAGATTGCGTTGACTGGCCGCCATTATTTGATTTTTTTGCGCGGCACGCGCGTCCCACCCCGGAGCAGATCAGACAAATCCAGTTTGTTACGGCCAGCCCGGGTATTTCGGCTACCAACCGCTGGATTACCATTTATGCCCAGCAGCGAGCGTTTGAGTTCAGCAAAATAGACATTCAAGTCGATCCAGGCAATCGCAAATTACACGGTAAAACCCAGAATATCGCACGGCTGAAAATTGATTTAAGCCCATTAACTCCGGGACAACCTGTTACGGTTGAATTGGACGGACAGATTTTAAAAGATTTAACCTGGCCGGCAAAAGGCGCTCTCTTCTTTGAAAAGATTGATAATCGCTGGGTAAAGACAAGCGAATGGCCCAGGCAGGATAAAGGACCGCATCGTTACGGTGGCTTTAAAGACGCTTTCCGGAATCAGGTCTTATTTGTTGTGGGCAGCAAAGGATCAAAAGAAGAGAACGCCTGGGCTCTTGAAAAAGCCCGATATGATGCAGAAGTGTTCTGGTATCAGGGGAATGGTTCTGTGGATATTATTCTGGATCGGGAATTCGATCCCGAAAAATATCAAGACAGAAACGTCATTCTTTACGGCAACGCCCGGACAAATGGCGCCTGGAAAAAATTATTAAAAGATTGCCCCATCCAGGTTTTAGAAGGAAAAATTAAAATCGGCTCTGAAACGCTTAAGGGAAACGATCTTGCGGCTTTATTTATTTTTCCGCGCAGAGACAGCGATTTTGCTTTGGTGGGCGTGGTCGGCGGCACGGGAATTAAAGGCATGCGCGCCACCAATACGCAAAAATATCTTTACGCAGGCAACGGCTATCCGGATTTTATGGTGTTTCAATCCGCTATTTACAATTATGGACTTGCCGCCATCAAAGCGATCGGCTATTTTTCAAATCAATGGAAACTGGATAAAGCCAATATGGTGCGACAGTAGATAAAACCAACGCTTGAGACGATTTTCTTCGTAAGCCCTAATGCTTGTACGAGCGAGAAGCGTGATTGAAAGGCATCGTAACATGGTTGAACGGTCTCCTGCCTGGCGGGATGTGAGATCTTCTACTGATTGTGATTCTGGAAAAGGATGTAAAAATTGACTGGATAATTGAAAAATCCGGTAAGGATAACTGAAAATAGCCCGCCGTTTTAACGGTGGGAAAATCGTTCGGGCAGGAATGCAAAAAGAACCGTTTCAACGGTTTACAACAATGGACACAGAAGAAAAATCATTCATTGCTAAGGCGTTTTTCTTTCCATAGGGAAACCTTAACGTGGCGTGAAAAATCTCTTCCCACATTGCAAGGAAGGGATGTACCAGTAGATCGTCAACTTAAAATCCCGTAGGGATGGCTGAAAATAGCCCGCCGTTTCAACGGTGGGAAAATCGTTCGGGCAGGAATGCAAAGGAAACCGTTTCAACGGTTTACAACAATGTACACAGAAGAAAAATCATTCATTGCTAAGGCGCTCTTCTTTCCACAGGGAATCCGTAACGCGGCGTGAAAAATCTCTTCCCACGTAACAAGGAAGGGATGTACCAGTAGATCGTCAACTTAAAATCCCGTAGGGATGGCTGAAAATAGCCCGCCGTTTCAACGGTGGGATGATCGTTCGGGCAGGAATGCAAAAGGAACCGTTTCAACGGTTTTCAACTTATTCCGGCGTGAAAGAATACCGCCGCCGTCGGCCCAGGAAAAAAGTACAGAGCGTAAAAGTTGACTGGCCATTCCAGGCCCCGCCACAAAGAATATTTCGAGTAAAAAAAAATCAGCCGAGACCATGATGCTTAAAATTTGGACGCATATTTTTCAGAAAAGCTAAAATCTCCTTAAAGGTTAAATAAAATGCGTTATGATTGGTGTGCATCATTCACATAGCTTGTTGCCTTTGAGGAGTGACGAATGGTGAAACCGCCGATAGCGAAGGTCGGCGCTAACATTTATTTATGAAACAGATTTTTTTTGCATCGCTTTTAGGCGGTACTGACTTTATGGTTACGCTGAACAGGAATGTGTTGTTCATTCACAAAGAACGAGGTGCGGGTAAAAATCTCTGTTAGCATTGTTGCAAAACATTCCATTGTTTTGTATCTTGAAATTTTTGACAGCGCAGTATGCTTTAACATTTAAGTCAAAAGGCGGTGTTTTGACAAAGAGAAATAATCCATTGATTTTTACATAGACATTCTGGATAAGGGCGATATGTTTTTTGATCATAAATAATTTCATTAAAAGGGAGATCATACATCATGAAGCGTCGTTTATTTCTACAAAGTACTTTTTTAACGGCTTTAAGCGGAGCTGTTTTAAAAGGAAAATTTCTGCGAGCGGCCTCTTTTAATACAAACGCCCCGCGGGGGAAAGTAATCGCGGTATCCAGTAAAAATGGATTAAGAGCCACACAAAAGGCCGCAGAGATGATGCTTAACGGTTCGGATGCGCTGGATGCGGTTATTGCCGGCGTAAATATCGTAGAAGAGGACCCGGAAGACCATTCTGTTGGTTATGGCGGCTTGCCAAACGAAGAAGGCGTTGTTGAGCTGGATTCTTGCGTAATGCACGGCCCCACACACAACGCCGGAGCGGTAGCATCGCTGCGCAATATAAAAAACCCTTCTAAAGTAGCCCGGCTGGTTATGGAGCGTACCGATCACGTTTTGTTGGTTGGCGAGGGCGCCTTGAAATTTGCGCGCGCCCATGGTTTTAAAGAAGAAGAATTATTAACCGATGAAGCGCGGAAAATCTGGCTGTACTGGAAGGAAAGCCTGAGCGATAAAGACGACTGGTTCTTGCCCCCTCTGGAAGAAATTCCTGAAAAATATAAAAAATTGCTTGATATTACCGGCACCATTACCTGCCTGGGCCTGGATTTGAATGGAAACCTTTCGGGCGTCACTACCACCAGCGGGCTGGCGTTCAAAATACCGGGCAGAGTGGGCGACAGCCCGATCATTGGCGCTGGCTTATATGTCGATAATGAAGTAGGCGCTTGCGGCTCTACCGGTCGCGGTGAAGAAAACCTGAAGAATTTATCTTCGTATCAGGTGGTCGAGTACATGCGAGAAGGGTATTCTCCAGAAGAAGCCTGTAAAAAAGTACTAAAACGCGTTATTGATCACGCAAAACTTCCAAATCTGAAGAATAAAAAGGGCCTTCCGAGTTTCAGTTTAAAGCTATACGCAGTAAATAAAAAGGGCGAATTTGGCGCTGCTTCCATTTACGGGCCGACAGACTTTGCCGTGTTTGACGGAAAGGAAAATAAAAAATACGACTGCGCCTATTTCTACGAATGGAAAGATAAAAAAAACTAAGGCAGCACAGCCGCAACCGAAATCAAACGCAATGCGCGCAAAGTAATTTTCTCGCAGATTACGCCAATAATCGCAGAAAAAGATTAAACAAATTATTTCAAGCAACCAGAGAAGTCACAAAGGGCGCAATGAATGTTTTAAAATAAATTACCCTTGCTCGCTCGATCCTCACTCCCAGACAAAAGATCAGGAATGAACGTACTTGTAAGGGCGAAGGATTTCCAACCCTACTTTATCCAGAGTGCTATTTTTATATGACTAAAGATTAATGCTTACCATCGCTGAATTGTTCTTGGAAATCCTTCGCCCCTACGTAAACGGTGGTAGGAATTCACCACATTTGCAGAAACTTTTTGAAATGACAGACTAACTATTCAACCATTCAACTAATTAACTATTCAACCAATCCAGCAGCACAAAAATTTTCAAATCTCTCCCGGGCGGGTTAGGTCTTCCAGAGGAAGTATTCTCATGGTTTACAGTTTTTGATACTGATCGTTGAGGAGTAAACAGTGTAAGAGTTAAAGAGCGACCTGCCCCGATCTGTCATTCAGAACGGAGTACCGCAACTGCTGGACGGCGTGAAGGCCAGCCCAGGAAATGCCCTTCACGTTTGCTTGTCATTCTGAACGAAGCGTAAGCGGAGTGAAGAATCCCCTTGTTGTTTTGAATGGATTCTTCGCCCCGCCAGCGGCGGGATGAGAAATGACAGTCGCGGCCCATTTTCAAAAAAACGCCCATTTTCTCATGCAAAACGGTCGTTCATTCAACCATTTTCTCCCTTACTGCACACCTGAAAAATTCCTTTAATATTTTACTAATTTTTTGTTAAATTAGCTGAAACAAAAAATTGAATGGGAAAGAGATTTGAAATGAACGACTGGCACAACCTGGTTAAACTTGCCCTGGCGGAAGACATCGGCGACGGCGATGTCACGACCGACTGCACCATCACAGAAGACAAAGAAATTGTCGCACGTCTCTTAGCCAAGTCCGACGGTATTATTGCCGGGCTTGAGGTCTTTTTAGCCTGCTTTCAGGAACTTGATCCATCGATTCAGTTTAAATGGAATAAGTCGGACGGCGACGCCGTGCGCCCCGGCGAAAAAATTGCTCTGTTAAAAGGTAAGGCCAGAGCCATTTTGACCGCGGAGCGCACCGCTTTGAATTTTTTGCAGCGCATGTCTGGCATTGCCACTCTGACGCGTCAAATGGTAGAAGCTGTGAAAGGCACGCGCGCAAAAATCCTGGATACGCGCAAGACCGCGCCGGGCTTACGGTATTTTGACAAGTGGGCGGTGCGCATTGGCGGCGGTCAGAATCACCGCTTTGGGCTGTACGACATGGTTTTAATAAAAGATAACCATATTGTCGCCTGTGGGGGAATTCGTCAGGCCGTGGAGCGGGTACGGGTTTGCGACAAAAAACAGCGCCTCATCGAGGTTGAAGTTAAAAACCTTGATGAGCTGCGCGAAGCCATCGATTCTGGAGTGGACCGAATTTTATTGGACAACATGTCCCCGGAAACCATGAAACAGGCGGTTGGAATTTGTGGAGGCCGAATTCCCCTCGAGGCTTCAGGTAATGTGACCATTGAGACCGTTCGGCCTATTGCCGAAAGCGGAGTCGATTTTATTTCTGTGGGCGCGTTGACCCACTCTGTAAAAGCGCTGGATGTGAGTTTAATAGTCTAATTTTATTTTCAGGAGGAACCGTGAGCATCGATCGGATGTACGAAGAGCTCTATCAGAAATTGCATAAAATTATGCCAGAGGCGGAAATTCGTCTGAAAGCCGAACTGGCGGTGCAAATTAACCAATTAAAAAAAGAACGCAACGCCGTTATTCTGGGCCACAATTACATGGAACCGGCGCTGTTTCATTCCATACCCGATTTTAAAGGCGATTCGCTGGAACTGGCGCGTAAGGCGG
The DNA here is from genome assembly GCF_001886815.1 of Caldithrix abyssi DSM 13497. Taxonomy (GTDB): domain Bacteria; phylum Calditrichota; class Calditrichia; order Calditrichales; family Calditrichaceae; genus Caldithrix; species Caldithrix abyssi. The sequence continues at coordinate 2,900,312 of NZ_CP018099.1, read as the reverse complement.
CGGAAACCGATAAAGACATTATCGTCTTTTGCGGTGTGCGCTTTATGGCCGAAACCGCTAAAATTCTAAGTCCTGAAAAAACCGTGCTTTTGCCGGCAGAAAAAGCGGGCTGCTCATTGGCGGAAAGCATCACCGCAGATGATATTCGCCTTTTAAGAGAAAAATTTCCGGGCGTGCCGGTGGTTACCTATGTCAACACGTACGCAGAGGTTAAAGCCGAAAGCGACGTTTGCTGTACTTCTGGGAACGCTAAAGCAGTGGTGGAATCTCTAAACTCAGATACCGTGATTTTTTTGCCCGATGAATATCTGGCCGGAAACGTGGCCCGCGAAACCGGCAAACACATCATCTTTCCCACTAAAATGAAGGGTTGGCCGGAAATAAAACTCGATACCGATCTGGATTATCAAATTATTGGCTGGCACGGCAAATGCGAGGTGCACGAATTGTTCACCGTGGAAGACATCGAAAATGCGCGCAAACTTTATCCGGATGTGGTGGTGCTGGCCCATCCGGAATGCAGCCCGGAGGTGACGGCCAGAGCGGATTTTGCCGGCAGTACCTCGGCCATGATCAAATACGTTGAGCAACACGACGCGCCGCATTATCTGTTGTTAACTGAATGCTCCATGGGCGATAACATCATGGCCGCCCATCCAGAAAAGGAGATGCTGCGACTCTGTACGCATCGTTGCCCGCACATGGCAGAAATTACGCTGGAAGACACCCTGCAATCCTTAAAACAAACGCGCTATGTGATCGAAGTGCCCGAGGATATCAGAAAACGAGCCGAAAAAGCGGTGCGTCGGATGATTGAATTGTTTTGAACCCGTCGGGAGCATTAAGTATTTATTAACATAATTGATAAACTTTACGTAAACGACTAACATTCGGGCGGTACCAATCATGTCAAAAGAATATCGAACCGAAGTGCTGGTAATTGGCGCCGGAATTGCCGGGGGAATTGCGGCGATTCAACTGGCCAATGCCGGCGTGGAAGTTATTCTGGCGCGTCACGGCAGCAGCGAAAACGCCACCGCCACCTATTACGCGCAGGGCGGAATTATTTACAAAGGTGAAGATGACAGCCCGCAATTACTGGCCGAAGACATCATGCAGGCCGGGGCGGGGCATAGTTACCCGCCGGCCGTGCACAAGATCGCCAGCGAAGGCCCGACCCTGGTTGAGAAAATTTTGATTGAAGAACTGGGCATTGAATTTGATCGGCAGGCCGACGGTAAGTTTTCGCTGGTGCGCGAAGGCGGACATCGCATCGAGCGTATCATTCACGTGCGAGACTCCACGGGCAAATCCATTCAAAAAAAAATCAATCAGCTCATTAACAGCCACGCCAATATTACTCTGCTCGATAACCACACCGCCATCGATATTTTGACGCCGGCCCATCATTCGTTAAACCGGCTGGCCGTTTACGAGCCCAATCGTTGCGTGGGCGCCTATTTGTTTAATCAAAAAACGCAGCAGGTGGTCAAGGTACTGGCCAAAAAAACCGTTCTGGCCACGGGCGGTCTGGGGCAAATTTTTAAACGAACGACCAATCCGCCGGCCGCGCGCGGCGACGGCATCGCCATGGCGCATCGTGCCGGCGCGCGCATTGTAAATATGGAATTCATCCAGTTCCATCCCACCATTTTTTACCACGAATACAAACCAACGTTTTTAATTTCGGAAGCGGTGCGCGGCGCCGGAGCGCGATTGGTTGATGCAAACGGCAAGCCTTTTATGCAAAATTTTGCGCCTACCTGGAAAGACCTGGCCCCGCGCGACCTCGTGGCCTGCAGCATGCATAAGCAGATGCTTCAGGACGACATGTCGCACGTTTATCTGGACATGAAATCTTACATTCCTGCTGAGCGCATTAAAAGCGAATTTCCATTCATCTATCAAAAGTGTCTGGAATTTGGCGTCGATCCCACTACCGATTTAATTCCGGTGGTACCGGCGGCCCATTATGCCTGCGGAGGGATTCTGGTGGATGAGAACGGCAAGACCTCTGTAGAAAATTTGTACGCCGTGGGCGAAGTGGCCTGCACTGGCGTGCACGGCGCTAACCGTCTGGCCAGCACTTCTTTGCCGGAAGGTGTTGTATGGGCGCACAGCGCGGCGCAGCATATCCTCAAAAATATCTCCAAAGCCATCTTCCACCACGCAGAAAGTATTCGGGACTGGGAAGACATCGGTGAATTTGATCCGGATCCGGCTTTGATCAATCAGGACATGAGCTCTATTCGCAACATCATGTGGAACTATGTGGGATTGGTGCGCACAACCCATCGCTTACAACGCGCCCGACGCGATTTAAGAAATCTGGAAAATGAAATCGAACGGTTCTATCGCGTGAGTAAACTGAGCGATGAGCTGATCGGATTACGCAATGCGGTACGCACGGCCATTATCGTGGCCGACGCGGCCTGGATTAACCGCCGAAGCATGGGCTGCCACTACCGGGAATAGGCGTTATGCTGGATTTAGTAAGGCTTAGCATGGTAGCAATGTCTTAATGTGGCTTTTAGACATGATTAAAATCTTTGAGCTCTGAATACAAATACATATAGGCGCAAAACGTTTTCTAAAGCCTGTCTAATAGGCTCGCCATTGTTCGCTTTTGGTTGCCCCATACACGTAAATGGGCTCGCCCGGCGCCTGGCAATACAGATCGCCCGTTAAAGGCGAGTAAACGACATACCGAATTTGGTTTAACGTGGCGGCAAAGGAATAAAAGGCTCTTTCTGCTCCCATGGTAATAAAACGGATGTAGTTGGCATCGCCATAAATCAGGGTGTCGGTGTTGCCCATTTGAACAAAAGAAACGATGCTGTTGTAATGGCTTTCTCTAAGGTAATATTCTTCAATGTGTTTTGACTGCAGGTCAAGCACATTCAGGTATTTTCCGTTAATATTTCCTCGCAAAAATAGTAAAGCGCTGCCGTCGTAGTTTAATGCGGGCGAATGGTAGAAATCGCCCTCCGATCCGCTTTCCATGATCAGGCTGCCGTCCCGGGCGCTGAAAATACAGATTTTGCCATAGTGCATGGCGATTACCTCCTTGTCATCGTGTGTGAAGAGCACGTCGTAAACAATGCCGGTGTTGCTTTTCTGCCATAAAAGTCTGCCGTCCGGCTGGTACATGATCAGGTCAAAAGAGAACGATTTGCCAGTGTCCACCGAGGTGGCAATCATAATCCTGGAAAGATCAGAGGAGGAGGCCAGCGCGGCCACTTTATTTTTGGTCGCAAAGGTGAACAGAGTTTCGCCGTCTGGTAGATGTATGCCTTTAACGATTGAATCACTGGTGTAGATCATATTCTGCCCCAGCGCAGAAAACTCAAAATCTCCAATGTACGCGCTGTTTTCAGAAAACTCTTGAACAGGTTGTAGAGTTTGGTTGTCCCAGACCATTAAAAGATTTTCGCTACTGGCCGCAAACATTTTACCGGAACGGGATATCTTTAATTTTTGCGTAGTGGGAAAATCGATGGTCGTTTTTAATTGATGAAACAGATCATATTTAACGCGAACGTAATAAAAGTTCGATTCACCCCAGGAGTTGTACGCTTTTAGTCGATAGGTGTATTGTTTCGCAGGATCAACGGAATAATCGAAAAAATAGTTGTGCGTTACGCGTTCATCTAAAACAACGAAGGCGGTATCGCCGTCGGAACGCTCAATCTGAAAAAAGCTGTCTGCATATCTTCCGTACATTGGCGACCATTCCAGTTTTAAGGCGTGCTTGCCAATGGAAATGACGCGCAGGTAATCTGGCGTGGGATATATATCAGAAAAATCGTCGTCTTCATCCATCATCGGATATTGACAGCTAATCAGTGTAAAAAAAACAAGAAAAAGAATGCTGCGCATGACGTCATTCTCCGCTTTTAATGTCCTGGCATTTTCACAAAAAATACTTTATTGGATGATTTTTCTGTGCTTGATGAGAAGTTAACGTCCAGAAGAAAAAAAAGCGAATATTTTACGCCTGATAGGTCTCAAAATGAACGGTATCAAAAATCCCCTTAACCGACAGGCCTGTCAGATATTCAATCGCGGAAACATATCTTAAAATCTTAATCGAGCTTTTTAAGCTTATTGATGCACAAATCAATCTCCCAAACTAAAGAGGGAAATTTGCTGCGCTACACTGCTTGCCAGCAGGCGATTTGCAAAGTCAGTGGCGCCTCTCGTATTAGAAAATTTTTGGGGAGTAATTGTGCCGATTTGCTTAACTTTGGTCTCAAAATAATTTGTTTAATCATTTTCTGCGATGATTGGCGTAATCTGCGAGAAAATTACTCTTCGCGCGTTGCGGTTGATTTTGGTTGCGGCTGTGCTGCCCTGGAAAGGAAATTTTTAAAAATTAATCATCTGCCAGATTCATTTAAAAAATGTGTACTCCCATTGATGGACACAAAAGTTCTGTATTCTTTCTCAATACTTAAGAAAAAATTTTAATTATATTTGACATTTGTATATTCATATCATATACTCAACTATATGGAAGATGAAATTAAAAAATTACTTCAAGAATGTACAGGATTCCAGTGGGATGCTGGAAATAAAGATAAAAATTGGCTTAAACACCAGGTGGCTAATTCTGAGTGTGAACAGATATTTTTTAATAAACCGTTTTTAGTCTACCATGATACACGTCATTCAGATGCAGAACATAGATTTTATGCTTTAGGACAAACAGACTTAGGGAGGAAACTATTTGTTGTTTTTACAATAAGAAATAAACAGATAAGAATTATTTCAGCAAGAGATATGAGTAAAAAAGAAAGAGAAATATATAGGAAGATGTTATGAAAAAGAAAAAAATACCAAAATTTAAAGATGAAGATAAAGAAAGAGAATTCTGGGCCGCTCATGATTCTACAGATTATATTGATTGGAATAATGGGGAAGAATTAATTATGCCCAATTTAAAACCGTCTTTAAAAACGATTTCTCTTCGTGTTCCCCAATCGTTAATTGATGAATTAAAATTTCTTGCTAATAAGAAAGACATACCTTACCAATCGCTATTAAAAATGTTTTTAGTAGAAAGAGTAGAAAAAGAATTAAAAAATTTGTCTAAAAAATGAGATAAAATTTAATTTTGTTCGGATGAAAAACGTTCAACGCGGAATTGGCCTGGTTTATAATGAGCTCGTACGGTTATAGTGCGCGACACAAATGAAAAAATTTAGTGAGGAGAATCTTTTTAAATAAATCGTCAGGCCGAATAATTAACCATAAAACGAGGCGATGGGTATGCATTCAAGTTCATTCATCTTAGCGATTATCGGTAGCGCTGCTTTTGGAGCAGTTGTTGGTAAATTTTTAGATGCATTTTTATTATACATATAGCAAAATATGGAAAATTTCGATATTAAATGTTTGTGTCAATTACGTAAAAACATTGAAATTAATGAAGCGGTAGAGAAACTTTCGATTATCCGGCAAAAATGCTCTGCATTGCAAAAAGTGTTATTACCCGATGATGTTTGGGGTATTTTGTCACAATTAAGCAAAAGTGGCGTCGGGAAATCAAGACATTTACCACTTTCGCTGAATGCACTTTCACAAGGTTCCCTTTACAAAATTACAACTCCTATTCATCGTTATTTATTGAAGGGTAATGAGTTACGAGAAGATGTAAGCCCAAACTACATTGCTGATTTAAAGGAGAATTGGCTATTAAAAGACAACCAATTTCGTCAAAATGAAAAAAGGCGACACCAAAGATCTAAACATTATATGGGAAAACTATGTGAATTACTTTGTGCATGTTGGCTTGAAAGTTTAGGATGGAAAATAGTGAATCTTGGAGCATTAGGCGGTGCTTATGACATTGAAGCTCATTCTACAATCGCAAAAAAATATGCAATTGAGGTAAAATACATTGGAATTGAAGATGAAATGTTCAATTCTTTTTCGGATGGTAGAGCTCGATGTTATGATGAAAATGATATTGTAAAATTTGTTCTTTGTAAGTCATATAACGCCGCAAAACAATTAAAAAATTATAATTGGCAACGCTTAATAATTTTGGTTATTGATGATATTGCATGGCCAAGAATTAAGTGTTCTGTTTTCGATGAAGGAGTAAATGGTAGTTATTATAAAGAATATCCAAAATCAGAATTTTTTAAAGAATTTAAAAATAAGTATCCTAAAATCGAAAGCAAATTAATAAAAAGTATTGATAAAGTTAATGATTGTTGGATTATTAGAATGAATGGAGATTTTTCGCTAAAAAAAGAATATATTATTTTTAATGCACTTTAAATAATGTGAGGTCGATATATTACTTTGAAGTTTTGCCTTCAGTCTGCGTATCCAGTCAAAACAGCAGTTGCTGTGAGAGAGTTAGAACTTTTTAATAGAATTTATTGATTACTTCAAGTTTTATTTACCTATATAGGGGGCACTCGCCTTTTAATGAAGTACATCTTTAAATCTTAATCGAGCTTTTGAAGCTTATTGATGCACAAATCAATCTCCCAAACTAAAGAGGGAAATTTGCTGCGCTACACTGCTTGCCAGCAGGCGATTTGCAAAGTCAGTGAACCCTCCGGGCAAAGCGATATTTGCAAATAAAGAATGCTTGTTCCACCTATTAAATACCGTGTCTGTATCTTCATTAAAGGCTGCTGAATCTAAAAGGTAGCATTCAACTTAAGGAAAGGAGCTGAAGGATGCGTATTGGATTCATCAGTACCTATCCGCCCATCGAATGTGGAATCGCTACTTATTCTCAATTTTTGATCGATGCTTTGCGCGGTCTGCGCCAGGATGTTTACGTTGTCTCGCACTTAGGAGGAAGCGGACAGCAGGTGTTCCCGGTATTTGATTACGAAGACAAAGACCTGGCCGAAAAAGCTTTTTCCACCATGATGCGCTTTTCGCCGGATGTGGTGCACATCCAACACGAATTCGGACTGTTTGGCAAGCATTACGGCGTGCAGGTCGTTCCACTGATTGCGCTGTTTAAAATGAACCAAATCCCGGTGGTGGCCACGCTGCACACCGTTTATCGCGAAATGGTGCATGAACAGCACGTCATTCTGCAAAACATCGTGCAAAACGCCAATCGCGTGATTGTCCATGAAAATTACCAGAAAGAAGTGCTCTTGAAAAATATTTCGGGCATCGATCCGCAGACCATTCATGTGATCGAACACGGGGCGCGCGAAGTCCAGCCCGTTCAAAATGCCAAACAAAAGATCGGACTGCCGAAGAACAAAAAAGTGATTTTAATGATCGGTTATTTCCGGCCCAGTAAAAATTTTGAATACATTGTAGATTTGTTTCCTGAAATCGCCAGACGCGTTCCGGATGCCATTTTAGTGCTGGCAGGAAAGGTGCGCGGCCACGAATATCGCGAATACCGCACCAGATTGTTCCAGCGCATTGAGGATTCGCCGCTTAAAGAACGGATTTACGTCATCCGCGGGCAGCTGGAACAACAGATTTTTGATACGATCATCTCGGCCGCGGATGTCATTGTGTTACCGTACAAAATCAATTCGCAGAGTGGAATTCTGGCGCACAGCCTGGCCTTTGGCAAGCCGCTGGTGGTCAGCAACAGCGGTTCCATGCAACACATTATGCAGCGCGCGCAGTGCGGATTGGTCAGTCGCAACGAAAAGGAATACGTTCAAAATATTACGCGCATTTTAACAGATGAAAAATTGGCGCGCCAGTTTTCGCAAAATGCGCTCAAATATGTTAAAGAAGAAATTTCATGGCGCAAGGTGGCTGAAAAACATCTGCAGATTTATCGGGAATTGTCGAAAGACCCCTTACTGGAATCGCGAACGATCTGGGTAGAATGAACGAAAAGGAGGTGCGCTTCATGCAAACGGCTTTGCTAAAACCGTTTAAACGCTATCATAAAAATCCCATTATCCAGCGAGAGGACATTCCCTATCCCTGCAATACGGTATTTAATGCCGCGGCTGTCAAGTATCAGGGAGAATATTTACTGCTGTTGCGCGTGGAAGACCTGCGTGGCTATAGTCACCTGACTCTGGCCCGTTCCGGAGACGGTTACCATTTTAAGGTGGATTCCCGTCCCTGGATTGTGCCCTCTAAAGATCCGGCCTTTGAGGTGTACGAGCGCTATGGCGTGGAAGATCCGCGCATTACGGAGTTGGATGGAAAATATTTCATCACGTACACAGCTTTTGGCCCGCACGGGCCGCGTGTGGGCATAGGCTTTACGGAAGATTTTGAACACTTTGAGCGTCTGGCTTTGATTACCGAAGTTGACAATAAAGACGCCATACTCTTTCCGGAAAAGATTAACGGTCAATATGTGATGATTGATCGGCCGGGCGGCTTTGGGGGCGCGCGCGGCGACATCTGGATTCAGTTCTCTCCCGACCTGATTCACTGGGGCAACGCAAAAGTGCTGCTGGCCCCTCAGCCGGGCTGGAGCTCAGGTAAGCTGGGCATTTCCACGCCGCCGATTAAAACCGCTGAAGGCTGGCTGCTGTTCTATCATGGCGTTCGACAAACCGGCAGCGGTAAACTCTACCGCGTGGGCGCGCTTTTACTGGATCTGAATCAGCCGGAAAAGGTAATCGGTCATACGCCGCATTTTATCTTTGGGCCGGAAGAAATTTACGAACGTACCGGCGACGTGCCCAACGTGGTTTTCCCGTGCGGCGTAATTCCCGAGCCGGACGGAACTTTGAAAATGTATTATGGCGCGGCAGATACCTATATTGCCGTGGCCGAAGCCAGAATAGAAGATATTGTTCAGGCCTGCAAGCTGGAAAAAAGCGCAGTGCGGCCCAGCGCGGCAAAACCCCAGACCTAAAAACTTTGATTTGAGCAGCTGCAAAAGGTACTCACAGAGCTACTGCACAGGTAGCTTCGTAATGAGTAATGCGTGATGCGTAAAGCGCTTATTAGTGTTGAAGCCTGAGTAATGGCTTGAGATTTTTTTTTCACCTCTAACGCGTCACGCGTTACGTATTCATCAAAAATTCCGTACACGCCCACATGAAAACTGCGGTGATCTATCATGAGGAAACATTGATCTATTAATAGACAAATCCCGCGACCAGATAAAAGAGCGCGGCAACCGTACCCGCCATTAAAGCGTAAGGCAATTGCGTTTTAACATGGTCAATATGGTCGCTGGCCGAAGCCATGGAGGAAATGATGGTCGTATCTGAAATGGGCGAACAGTGATCGCCAAATACCCCGCCTCCCAGCACTGCGCCGACCACCAGAGGAATGTGAACCTGCATGCTCTGGGCCATGGGAATGGCGATGGCCAGCATAATGGCAAACGTTCCCCAGGACGTGCCGGTGGAAAAAGCGATAAAGCAGGAAACCAGAAAGATAATAACCGGCACAAAGTGGGGGCTTAACCACTGCTGGGCAATTTCGGCCACGTAAATGCCGGTGCCCAGTTCGCGGCAAAGTTTACCGATGGCAAAGGCCAGCATCATCAACAAAGCCAGGGGAATTAATCCGCCAACGCCTTTAAATAAAAGATCTATCAACTCCTGCAGTTTAAAAATCTTTTGAGTGCGATACATGACGGCCGCGACCAGCAAGGCGCTTAAAACCGCCCAGAGAACCGCCTTTGAACCGGAGCCCTGTCCGATGGCTTCAAAAAACAGTTTTCCAGGAGACATGCTGCCCGGATCTGACAATTGCGCCCATCCCGAGTAAAAAAGACCGACAGGCATCATAAAAACCATGGTGGCGATGGGGATTAACATATTCCGTGCTCTGGGAACAACGCCTTCTTTTTTGGCCATGCTAACGATCTCGTTGGACATCATAGGTACGGCGTTGTCGGCAATGACCTTACCTTCTTCTCTGGCCCTGCGTTCGGCCTTTTTCATGGGGCCAATATCCTTTTGCGTTAAAATGACAACCAGTACGGCAGTCATAGCCAGAAAGGGGTAAAAGTTAAGGGGATAGGCATACAGCATAATTTTGAACGGATTGCTTAATCCCTGCGCTAACAAAAGCCCCATAATGTACGCGCCCCAGGCGTTGAGGGGAATTAAAATGCAGGTGGGCGCCGAAATGGAATCGGCAATGTAGGCCAGCTTTTCGCGGGGGATTTTTAGCCGGTCAAAGATCGGCCGGTAGATGGAACCGACCGTCAGAACGTTGATGCTGGATTCCACAAAGATGACCACGCCGGTTGCCCAGGCCATTAACTGCACGGTGCGTCGGCTGTTTCCTTTCCTTCGTTTCTCCACCTTTTGTAAAAAGCGGTTGACATATTGAATAAAACCGTCCACGCCACCGGAACGCTGGATATAGGTGATCAGGGCGCCGACCAGGGCGCTGAACATGATGGTGCGTGTATTGCCCGGTTCTTTAAAAACATTCACCAGCGCATCGATGCTGGCTAATGTGCCGTGAAAAAGATGACCATTGTTGAGTACCACCCAACCGATCCATATGCCGAAAAAAAGCGAAAGAAAGACCTGCCTGGTTTTAATGGCTAAAACGATGGCCAACAAAGGCGGAAGCAAAGACCAGAAACCAAAATGCTCCATGGAATTATCTCTCCTTTAAGCCGGTGAATGCCTTGCGGCAAGATGCCCGTTTTCCCTTTTTTATCCATTGCTACGCTGCAACAGGATTTAAAAAATTTAAATTAGGGACGAATTCCTTTTCGATTAAAATTAGAGGGGGAAGTGATTTAATGCAAACAAAAATAAAGAGCGGAGTTAAAAGATTCCCGGCCGGAAATTTCTTATTGTTTGACCTTTAATATGGGGCTGAGCCGGCTTTTCTTTGAACTCTCATACAAGGCAGCATATCCGCAACCAAAAACGAACCACCAAGAGCGCAAAGAAGTCACAAAGTACGCAAAGGAAAAATAAAACCAATTATTCAACATGTAAGTAAAAAACACATCATGCCGGCAAGATTGACGCCCGGGGCTGTCCCAAAAGTCAAAGATAATGTATTTTTATAAATTTTTTCTTTCCCTCACCCCCTTTAATTCCCCCTCTCCCGATTTTCAGGAGAGGGGGCAGGGGGTGAGGGCTAATGTAAGGTTATCCATAATTATAAATAAATATGCATTTAATTTCGCTTTTGAGACACCCTCGGGCTGGGGGATGAGTTTTTAAAACAGCGTAAAAATTTTCGCACGCTAAGGCATTAGATCTTTCGAAGGAAGTATTCCTAATTACGCATTATTTAATTTTCTTTTGCACTTCTGGCGAATTTGTTGAGCGCCTGGCGGTTGCACAGCGCTATTTTAAATATTCGGTAAAAGACTTTTTGAACTTTTTCAACTTGGGCGCAATGACTATCTGACAGTACGTTTGCGAAGGATTGTTGTTAAAATAATTCTGATGATATTTTTCCGCCGCGTAAAATTTGTCTAACGAACTGATTTCTGTAACAATGGGCTTCTGATACACCTGCTCTTTTTTTAGTTGTTCTTTAGAAGCCAGCGCCGTTTGCTTTTGTTCATCATTGTGATAAAAGATGACCGAACGGTACTGCGTGCCAATGTCGTTGCCCTGACGATTGAGCTGCGTGGGGTCATGAATTTGCCAGAAAATATTTAAAATGTCTTCATAGCTAATAATATCAGGATTAAAGGTGATCTGAACAACTTCGGCATGGCCTGTGGTGCCAGTGCAAACCGCCTCGTAGGTTGGATTTTCTACATTGCCGCCAGCATAACCAGAAATCACGCTTTCCACGCCTTTAACGCGTTGATAGATGGCTTCCAGACACCAGAAACAGCCCCCGCCCAGCGTTGCCTTTTCAAGATGTTTTTCCACTTTTTGCTCCTTTCCGCTAAATGCCATGGTTGCATTGATTACGATCAGACTTAGAACCATTAATATTGTGCGATATTTCATATTTCAATCTCCTTTTTTTGTCCATAGATTTCAAACGTAATTTTTATTAAATAATTTCCGGCGACAGGTGAAAAATTGTTCTGAATACAGTTTTGGAGTTAAATAATAAATGACAAATAAAATTTACGCCTGTTGTAACGCGTTACGTATGTAACTTTTTTCCACTGTCGAAACCCTGTGTGAGTTGAAAGCCCCATTCGCATTTTTGTAATAAATATTGCATGACCATTATTAAAATCATAATTTACAAAATAAAAAACAGAGATGATGGGATGCTGAATTTAAAGAAAAATCGTTCTTTGTGGTTCTGGTTAACGGTTGCAGGATTTTTTGTTTTGTTTTTCTATTTTTATGTGCTCAGCTTTAGCCCATTGCCCGAGCAGGACGTTGTTAAATTGTATTACGTGGACAACATTTCTGCAACGCATCAGCTTTTAATCGATCGCTTCAATAAACAATATGCCGGGCAAATCGAGGTCGTTCCTGTCAATTTACCGTTCAGCAAATTTTCTACCAACGAACGTAAGGAGATTTTAGCGCGTTCATTGCGCAGCAAAAGTGAAAAGATAGATGTTTTTGCCGTAGATATCATCTGGACGCAACGCTTTTCCCGGTGGAGTTTAGCGCTCGATCCTTATTTTTCTGAAAAGTGGAAACAAAAATTTTTACAGCAATCCTTAAGAACCTGTTTTTATCAGAATAAATTGATGGCCGCTCCGCTGTATCTGGACGTGGGCCTGTTGTATTATAGGGACGATCTGTTGCAAAAGTTGCCGGATTATGAAGCAATAAAACGGAAGCTGGATCAGAGAATGTCGTGGGAGGAGTTTTTAGCTTTAGGAAAAAGACTGAGCGAAAGCGGGCGGCCCGTTTTCCTGTTTCCTGCCAATAATTTTGAGGGGTTGATGTGTGTTTTTTACGAATTGCTTACGCCCGAACAGATTGCCGCTACTTTTTTAGCGGATTCAATAGATCTGCATAAGCCCGAAATTGTCGCCGCTTTGCAACATCTGCACCATCTGATTCACAGAGATCGACTGACTCCGTCGGTTGTTACCGGTTTCGATGAAGTGGAGTGTTATAATTATCTTTTGCAGCATGACGGCTATTTTGTTCGAGGGTGGCCGGGGTTTGAATTTAGCGTGCAGGAATATAATCAGCAGACGCAAAAAAATGTGCGAATTGGCGTTGCGCCTGTCCCTTATTTTAGAACGAAAAGCGCCCGGGCTATTTACGGTGGGTGGAATCTGATGGTTTCGGAGAATTCGCAACACAAGGATGAGGCGATCCAATTTATAAAGTTTTTACAGGAGGCCGAGAATCAAAAATTGCTTTTTAGTTCCGGGCACTATTTACCGGCTTTAAAAGCGGTTTATCAGGATTCCGTCTTTCTGGCTCGTTTTCCCCGGCTGGCATTGCATTACCGTTTGTTGCAAAATGGGCAGCATCGGCCCATGCGCAGCGATTACACGCGCGTTTCCGATATTTTGTCGTTTTATTTTCATCAGGCGTTGAAAAATGAAGTTGGAATTGAGCAGGCACTGGAAATGGCAGAAAAAGAGATTAATTCTCACAGGACCAATATTAATTGAAAGAGATGATGAAACGTAAATTATTCGAACAATTTAAAAAGTATCATTTTGAATGGAAGCATCTGGCCGTTTTGTTTATGGTGCTTATTTTCTTTCAGTTGCTTGTTTCTTACATCAATAAAGTTTCGTTGCATCATTTAATTGATCAAACCGAAAATTGGTACAAGCTGGATTCGGCCGAGAAAATAGCTAATTTAACATCGACATCTATCGAACTGTTGATGGAGACCAATCCGACTAAAAAAACATACAGCGCGGAGGAACGTCGCGAGTTAATCCAGGCGTTTAATATCATCTTTTCCCAACAAATTCTTCAACGCAATATTCAGGAAGTTTGTTTATTGGGCGAAATTGAGGGCCAGTACTATGCCATTGATAACGGTCAGTCTTTGTTTGATTTTTTTTATCTGGATAATCCCCGATTGTTGCAGACCGAACACGTGCACGACGAGGCCATTGGGCTTTACAAAGAGCTGGAGGAAAATATCCGCCGGAAAGAGCAAATTTTAAGTCTGGAAGAAGGCCAGGTTTACAAGGTTTTTGTACCTCTGGTTCCGCGGGGCGAATATTTTGGCGCGCTTTTCATGCGCATAAAACCGGACTTCGGTTTTATTACGACTCAAATTACGTCCAATTATGATGAAACGGCATTGATTTTTTCGGCTTTAATTCTTTTTGGTTTGCTGGCCATGTTTTATATTTCGGCTTATACCGTCCGCGAAAGAGATGAAGCGCAACAGTTGTTATTTAAAGAACGGGAAAGATATATTAAAGAACATATTGCGCATCAAAAAGAGGCGTTGTTTACCAAAAGGATTTATCACACACATCATAAAGCAGAAAAGATAATGGGTTTTATTAAAGAAGACCTGCGCAACCTGAATCCAAATAATTTTGAGGATATTCGTCATCGAATCAGCCAGTACGCCAATTTTATCAGCCGCGTTATTTACGATATGAAGTGGTACGATCCGCCCTTACAAACCATTCGAAGTCCGATATTCAAAACCGATTTGAACGGCGTCATTCGTTTTATTGTGGATGCTATTTTTCAAAGAACTTCCAGTCAAAGCGAGGCGGTTCAGTTTACGTTAAAACTTGATGATCGCCTTCCGCTGGTCAATATCAATGAGTTTGTGGTGTGGGAAATTATCGAGCCGCTCATTCAAAATGCGATTGATCACAGCAAGGTTGAGACCATCCATGTTGAAATTCAATCGCATTACGATGCGCAAAACCAATTGGGGAGCATTCGGATTAGCGATAATGGAAAAGGAATTAGAGAGGATTTACTGGGCAAGGAAGCAGACGGCATTCAGCGCCTGTTTCTGGAGAATATTTCTACCAAAGAAGAGGGGCGCCGAACGGGCTATGGATGCTATCTGTCGTATCAGATCGCTTTGCGCTGCGGATGGAAGATTTCGGCGGAAAATAGTTCAGCAGGCGGAGCGAGTTTCATCATTTTTATTCCTTTTGGTAAAATAAGCCGTAAGGCGCCTGGCACACATGAAAAGAATGAGGGGACACAACATGCAATTTAATCAAAAAATAAATATTCTGTTAATTGAAGACGAGGAATATGACGTCAAACGCGTACAGAAAACGATTGCGCCGTTATCCGATCAAATTCGTATTAAAAAGATTGTTGCCGACGGGCAATCTGCGCTGGAGGCGTTGAAAAAATCGCCTAATTATTTTGATGTGGTCATCATGGACTATCAGTTGCTGGGCGGCATTACGGGCGAAAATTTGATCCGTAAAATTAAAGAGGTGGATGCCACGCTTCAGATTATTGTAATCACCAAAATGACGGTTAACATCACGGATTTCGATTTTGCCAATCGCCTGATTGAGGCCGGCGCCATGTGGTATTGCACCAAATATCCCGGCGATATTGAGGATTTTATCTATCAACCCACGGATTTTATTCTCAGCATTCTCAATGCATTCGAAAAGCGGCGTTTGCTTAAAAAGGAGCAGTCTTCCAAGCGGAAATTGGAGCAATCGATTGAAGAGTTGTTACAACAAAAAGCGCTTATCGGCGAATCGGAGGCGATGCGAGCTTTACGAAGCAAAATCGCTAAAATCGCCCAGCAGGAGGCCACGGTTTTGATTTTAGGGGAAAGCGGAACGGGAAAAGAATTGGTCGCCACACATTTGCACTATTTAAGCCGGCGTCGTTTCGAAAAGTTTTTGACCATCAATTGCGGCAGTTTACCCCACGATTTGATTGAAAGCGAACTGTTCGGCTTTGAAAAAGGATCTTTTACTGGCGCCGTGGAGAAAAAAATCGGCCTGTTCGAGGCGGCCAATCAGGGGACGCTCTTTCTGGATGAGATCGGGGAGCTGCCCATTTCGGCTCAGGTGAAACTGTTGCGCGTATTGCAGGATGGAGAGATCGATAAAATTGGTCGGACGGATAAGGTTAAAGTGGATGTGCGCGTTGTGGCCGCAACCAACAAAGATCTGATCAGCGCGGTTCAGCAAAAAACATTTCGCGAAGATCTCTTTTATCGTTTGAATGTGATTAACCTGTACATTCCCCCCCTGCGAGAACGCAAAGAAGATATTCCGCTTCTCCTCGAACACTTTTTTAAGCATTTTGCGCACACCATGGGCGTTGACGTTCCCCAAATCTCCTCGTCGGCCATGGATTATTTACAGGGA
This sequence comes from Caldithrix abyssi DSM 13497, assembly GCF_001886815.1. Taxonomy (GTDB): domain Bacteria; phylum Calditrichota; class Calditrichia; order Calditrichales; family Calditrichaceae; genus Caldithrix; species Caldithrix abyssi. The sequence continues at coordinate 2,884,186 of NZ_CP018099.1, read as the reverse complement.
TTTGACTGGCCGGGCAATGTACGTCAGCTGCAGAATGTGGTTCAGCGTTTGCTTTACAATGTCGATGGTATGATCGATGTGAGCGACGTGAAAGATTCGCTGGGGCTTGCGCCGAAGAGCAGAGCTGCCGTTGATTCTGAGAATGGTTTTGAGTGGGACCCGATCCATATTACGCCCTGGCGCGAGATCGAACGAGCGTTTAGAAAAAAATATTTCGAATTTGTGCGAAAACGCGCTGCCAGCGACGCCCAGGCCGCGCGTCTCTTAGGCCTGGCTCCGCCCAATTTCCATCGCATGTGCAAGGAACTGGAGTTAAAATAGGGAAGCTGACGTTAGTCATTGAATCGTTAACTGGTTAATCGCTAAAGGCGTTTTGGGGGCAACATTAAAAATTATGAATTACGAATTATTATACGGTGTGTGGGCGGGTTGTGCTTATTGGGCGGCGAGGCTGTGTTTTTATCTTTTAAATTCAAAAAAAAATAAAAAATGTAAAATAACCATTTATCTTTAAATATTTTTTTCATAAATTATTGCTATCTTTTTGTCTTTAAAACTGAAAATATGGGGAGTATGGTATGAGTGGTAAAATTATTACCTTAACACGTCACATTATTGAGGAACAACGTAAATATCCAACCGCCACCGGTAAATTTACGGATTTGATGAACGATATTGCATTTGCGTCCAAGTTAATCTCCTATCATGTAAATAAGGCTGGATTGATGGATATTTTAGGGGAGACGGGTAGCGTTAACGTGCAGGGAGAAGTTGTAAAAAAACTGGATCAATTTGCGAACGAAACGTTAATCAAAGCACTGGATCACAATGGCCACACCTGTGTGATGGCTTCCGAAGAATCCGACGATATCATTCCCATCCCGGATGAATATCCGCTGGGTAAGTACGTGGTCGTTTTTGATCCACTGGACGGATCGTCCAATATTGACGCCAATGTTAGCGTGGGCACCATTTTTTCCGTTTACCATCGCGTTACGCCAGAAGGAAGGCCGGGCAGCGTAAAGGATTGTTTGCAGCAGGGGCTTAAACAAATTTGCGCAGGATATGTTATTTACGGATCCAGCACCATGCTGGTTTACACCACGGGCAATGGCGTATATGGATTTACCTTGGATCCCAGTTACGGAGAATTTGTTCTTTCTCATCCCAATATTAAAACACCTAAAAAGGGGAAAATTTACAGCATCAATGAGAGTTATTTTGAGTTCTGGGATGAGCCGGTCAAGCAGTATGTGCGCTACATTAAACAGGTGGATGGCGACACAAACCGTCCGATGAATTCCCGCTATATCGGTTCTCTGGTCAGCGATTTTCACCGAAACCTGCTGTACGGCGGCATCTTTTTATATCCGCCGAGCAAGAAGGCGCCGAAAGGTAAATTGCGCCTTCTTTACGAAGCGAATCCGCTGGCTTTTATCGTTGAACAGGCAGGAGGACGGGCCATTGACGGCAAACAGCGCATTTTAGAGGTGGTGCCAAAAGAATTGCATCAAAGAACGCCGCTTTATATCGGTTCGGCTGACGATATCGCTTTATTGGAAAAGTTTCTTAGCAGTGAGAAGAAAGTCGATTAACCGGCGATGTACAATTCTTGCTTAAATTTAAAGCCTTGCTTATATTTGAAACTCTAATTTGATGACAGCAGCAGAAACAGAATAGGAAGGATTCGATCTATGAAACCTGTTATCCGAATCAGTCAATCGGCCCAGTACGAAAATCAGGAAGTAACCATAAAAGGTTGGCTGTACAACATGCGATCGAGCGGAAAGGTGCGCTTTTTGCTCGTGCGCGACGGTTCAGCAATTATTCAATGCGTGGTAGTTAAAAGCGAGGTATCTGACGAAGTATTTGAAAAGACGGAACTGCTGACGCAGGAATCTTCTTTGATTGTAACCGGTAAACTGGTTGCGGACAAACGTTCGCCCCTGGGCTACGAAATGCACGTTTCTGATATTGAAATAGTGCAAATCGCAAAGGATTATCCCATTACTAAAAAAGAGCACGGTATTGATTTTTTGATGGATCACCGTCATTTGTGGATTCGCTCCAAACGGCAGCATGCCATCCTGCGCATTCGTCATGAAATTATAAATGCCGCCCGTCAATTTTTTAACGAGCGCGATTTTGTTCTGGTGGATTCGCCTATCTTTACGCCTAATGCGGCGGAAGGCACTACCACGCTTTTTAAGACCGACTATTTCGGATCGCCGGCCTATTTGACGCAAAGCGGGCAGTTATATGCCGAAGCAGCCTGTATGGCCTTTGGGCGCGTGTACTGTTTTGGCCCGACCTTTCGTGCCGAAAAATCCAAAACGCGTCGGCATCTGACCGAGTTCTGGATGATCGAGCCGGAGGTGGCCTATTTTGACCTGCAGGACGACATGCAGCTGGCAGAAGAATTCGTTTCGTACATCGTGCAGACCGTTTTGAAAAATCGCAGGGCAGAGCTGGAAACACTGGAGCGCGATACGAAGATACTGGAGAACACCGTTCCGCCGTTTCCTAAAATTCACTACAATGAAGCGGTTGAAATATTGAAGAAACATGGCGTTGATTTTCCGTATGGCGATGACTTTGGCGGGGCAGATGAAACGATTTTGTCGGAAGAATTTGACAAGCCGGTTATAATTCACCACTATCCGGCGGAAATAAAGGCTTTTTACATGAAACGCGATCCGCAAGAACCGCAATTTGCGCTGGCCATGGATATGCTGGCGCCTGAAGGTTACGGCGAAATCATTGGCGGTTCGCAGCGTGAAGATGATTACGACACCTTATTGCAGCGTATTCGCGAGCACAACTTAGATGAGAAAGATTTTGAATGGTATCTGGATTTGCGTAAATACGGATCCGTTCCGCACGCCGGTTTTGGTCTGGGCATCGAGCGAACGGTAGCCTGGATTACCGGAACCAAACACGTGCGCGAGACCATTCCGTTTCCACGATTGTTGCAAAGAATTTATCCGTGATGATGAAAAAGCTTATTGGTGTGATCGGCGGGAGGGACGCTACGCCGGAACTGGAAGAGATTGCCTATCAGGTAGGGCGGTTGATTGCTAAAAATAGTTATGGCCTGGTGTGCGGCGGGCGCGGCGGAATTATGGAGGCCGCAGCCCGGGGATGTGCAGAACAGGGCGGCTTAACAGTTGGCATTTTGCTTGGGGAAGACACCAGCGAGGCGAATCCTTATATTCAGGTGGCCATTCCAACGGGATTGGGCATTGCGCGAAACCTGCTGGTGGTGCGCGCGGCAGAAGGATTGATTGCCATTGATGGAAAGTTCGGCACGCTTTCCGAAATTGCTTTTGCTCTGCAGCTTGAAAAACCGTTGGTTGGCATTTATACGTGGGATGTGGAACCGACGATGCCGACGGCTCAATCTGCCGAAGAAGCCATGCAAAAACTATTATCGATGATCGCATGAAAAAGACGCTAAAAATTATTGTCAAAGGACGCGTACAGGGCGTTGGTTATCGCTGGTTTGCCCGACAGGCAGCCCGTGAGTTGGGGCTAACGGGCTATGTACGCAATCTGCCAGATGGAAATGTGGAAGTCTTGGCGCAAGGCGAAGAAGCGGTTTTGAATCAATTTATTCAGGAACTGAACCGCGGCCCTGGCTTTGCTTATGTGGTTGATATGGATATCGAAGAGCTGGATATACCGTCGGATAAATATCGTTCATTTGAAATTGCTTTTTAAATAAAGGAATTAGAGCATGGAAAACAAAGTGGAACGTATAAAGAATGCCATTCGGGATGTGCCTGATTTTCCAAAAGAGGGCATCCTTTTTAAAGACATCACGCCCGTCCTTCAGAACGCAGAGCTATTTGCTCTTTCCGTTGAATTGTTCGCAGATGTCTTGAAGAACACAAATATTGATGTAGTTGCTGCTGTGGAGTCGCGCGGCTTTATTTTTGGCGCCGCTCTTGCTCTGAAGCTGAACAAAGGGTTTGTACCAATTCGTAAGCCCGGAAAATTACCATACAAAACGTTTAAAGAAACGTACGAATTGGAATATGGCACGGATGCGCTGGAAATTCATCAGGATGCTGTAAAAACAGGACAGAAAGTAGTACTGATCGATGATTTATTGGCTACCGGAGGAACCGCTGTGGCCGCCGCTCAATTAATCGAACGCTGTGGAGGACAGATTGCTTCTATTTGCTTTTTAATCGAATTGACCTTTTTAGAGGGGATTAAAAAGTTAGAGGGCTATCCGGTGCAAACATTGATCAAATTTTAGTGGGCTAATTCATTAAGCAGGAGGAACAAAATGAGGTATTTCATTATATTAACGGCTGCGGTTGCTTTGTTGTTAGGTTGCGAAAAGCAGGAGAAAGCGGAGCAAACCGTTCAGGAGCAGCCGCAGACTGTTGAGCAGGCCAAGTTTAAGCTGGCAGAACTGGAAACCAATATCTGTCCAGCCTGCGGAATGATTTTAAAAACGGACGCCGAAGTTGCCGATACCGTTCACTATGCAGATAAAGTTTACGGTTTTTGCGGTCCGAAGTGTGTGGATACTTTTAAAGCCAATCCGGAAAAAACGCTGGCCGCTTTACACGAACGGATGGAAAAAATGGAAGGCATGCATAAAGAAGGCGAACATGAAGAAGGCCATGAACACATGCACAATGAGAACGACCCTCACTAAATTCTGTATGATATGAAGTTGGCGGACTTCCATTCCGCCAACTTTTCCAAATGATAACTTGAGTTCACGCTAAGACAGCACAGCCGCAGCCAAATAAACTTAAGCAGAGATGATTTTTTAATCGGCTTGATCAATTATTTGACGCAAATAGCTGCTACCTGAATGAATTCAGCCCCTCAAAATATCGGAACGAATAATTTTTGTTTGTATTCTACCTGTTTCTAATTTAAATTTGCAGGCGAAAATTGCCCCTGTAGCTCAGAGGATAGAGCAGAGGCTTCCTAAGCCTTGTGTCGGGAGTTCGAATCTCTCCAGGGGCACGAACGGGAGGAGGATTCAGGGAATGGACTGAACTTAAAAACAGGGAGGTTTTTTCCTGTCTTTTAATCTCTTTTTCACAACTGCAGAAAAATTCATGCCAGAATGCGGTAAGCAGTAAGCAGTAGGCAGTAAAGAGGAAGCCGCCGGGAAAATTAAGATGTAGCGCCCTTTAGAGATCGGCGCAGCAATTCTTGTCTTAATAATCCAAATGTTTATGTACGGTCATGGCGCTTTCGGCGTCATATCTGTGTTCGCTGGGGTTAAATTGATTCCGGGTTTCAGAGTCGCTTTAGGTGTTCAATGCGTTTAAAAAACGGAAGGTGAAAGGCGCCGCAAACCGTTAAAACGGTTTTCCGGCCTTCTCCAACGGCACGTTTATGATACCGTACATTATGCGTTTTTACACCGTTGAAACGGTGGACAAAATTCGAACAACGATGGCGCCCCGCCCACAAAAAGGCGAGAGAGCCGGCACACCGTTAACCGCGCTCAACCGCTATCTTTGTCCAATTTATCTTATACTGTGAAAAAAACTGCCCTGTGAAAATTCGCAAACCGTTAAAACGGTTCCCCCTCAACCACTGCCTTTCCCCCAATAAAATGAACCAGTATCCCCACGCCCAGCAAAAACCACCGGAAAAACAAAGAATAAGTTTTGTCTAAAAATTGAATTTGATTATATTTAGTTCAGTCTTTAAATTTGTAACTTTTAATTATTTAGAATAAAACCTGTAACGAAGTCAAGAAGGAGATTTTTATGTTAAAGCCACAAAAGAAAAAGATCACCAAAAAGGCATTGAAAGAAGATAAATTTGTAGAGGCGGCTTTAAACGCAAAGACCTATTTAGAAGAAAATTCCAAGCAGGTGATGATTGTTGTGGGCGTTGTTTTAGCGCTGATTATTTTGATCATTCTCTATCGGAATCATCAGCAAACACGCGACCTGAAGGCCGCCACCTTACTGGGGTTGGCGCAGGTGGAATATCAAAACATGAACTACGCCAAAGCCAGACAATTTTTGAACCAATTGTTGGAAGATTATGATGGCACGGATGCCGCCGACCAGGGTTATTTTGTGCTGGCCAACCTCAATTACCAGCAGGGAAAATATGAGGAAGCCGAGGCGGCCTTTAAAAAGTTCATCGATTCTTACGATGGCAGTAAAATCTTAAAGGCATCCGGTTTGGCCGGTTACGCTGCCTGCCTGGAACATCGCGGGGCGCACCAGGAAGCGGCCGAATATTATCTTAAAGCTCAAAAAACAGCGCCCGATTTTGTGGAAGCCGCCAACTATCTTTACCTGGCCGGACGCAATTTTTTGAAAGCCGGGCAAAAAGATAAAGCCAAAAAGGCCTTTGAAACAGTCATCAAAAAATACGAAAAATCAAATCGGGCGAATGACGCCAAAGCGCAGTTAATCATTATGGCAGAAGAAAAATGAACGTTCTCCAGAACGCCAATCGCTATCTTGTAAATGTTTACAAACGCTTTCCCCTTGATGTAGAGCGTGGGGAGGGCGTTTACTTAGTGGACAAAAACGGGCACAAATATCTGGATTTTCTTGCCGGTATTGCCGTTAATGCGCTTGGTTATCAACATCCGCGAATCCAAAAAGCCATCTTAGCGCAGCTCAATCGCAATTTACATCTTAGCAACTACTTTATTCAGGATGTGCAGGTAGAACTGGCCCGGCGCCTGGTGGAGCTTACCGGTTACCGGCGCGTTTTTTTCACCAACAGCGGCACAGAAGCCATCGAAGGATTGCTCAAGGCGGCAAAAAAATGGGGCACTCACCACCAAAAATCGGAGATTATCGCTCTACAGGGCTGCTTTCACGGCCGCACCCTCGGCGCGCTTTCCATCACCATGCAGGAAAAATATCAAAAAAGTTTCAGACCTTTGCTGCCCGGCTGTAGAATGATTCCGGCCAATGACACGGCGGCCTTAAAACAGGCCGTTAACGAAAACACCTTAGCCGTTTTTTACGAAGGAATTATGGGAGAAGGCGGGGTAAGGCCGCTGGATGTCGGCTTTTTGAAAGAGCTGTACCAGCTTAGAGAGCGGTTTGACTTTCTGGTATTTGCCGATGAAATCCAAACCGGAGTTGGCCGAACGGGATATTTTTATTATTTTCAAAAAGACGGATTTCGACCGGACGGGTTCGCCACGGCCAAAGGGTTGGGCGGCGGACTGCCCCTTGGAGCGTTTGTACTGGACGAGAAGCTGGCTGAAATATTTGCCCCGGGCGAACACGGCACGACCTACGGCGGAAATCCTCTGGCCTGTGCATCTGGTTTGGCCACGGTGAACGAGGTGGCTCAACAATCGTTCCTTAATCATGTTGCGCAGGTCGGCCGATACTTTAAAGAACAATTGGGTGTATTTGCCGGAAAGTATCCGGAGCACATTGTCGCCGTGCGCGGCGAGGGCTTAATGGTAGGGCTGGAGGTCAAAGAGCGCGCCAGGGATTTGATGGATGCCGCTTTCGAAAACGGGCTGCTTTTCAATATTGCCGGAGGTAACACCTTGCGCTTTGTGCCGCCGCTCATTATTGAAAAGACCCACGTGGACGAGGCTATTGAAAAATTGCAGCTGACATTTCAAAAGGCGTTTGGATAAACAGGAGAAAAGCATTTTGCTGTTCGATTATCTTTTTATCATTTCGATTGGGTGGGAATGGCTTGCAATTTTTCTATTATTTCTCCTCAAAGGGCGGCTCATCGGCAAAGAAGCGGAAGACAACCTTAAACAGAAGACATGGGCGTCTGCGTTGATCAGCGGCCTGTTTTTAGGCGTCATTTTCTTTAAAATGATCCATCTGGCGGCGCTGGCCTATCCCTTGCAGCAAAAATTTTTGAATCATAATCTGGTAGTTCTTTTATCGGTCTATTTCTTGTGGCAATTGGTCGTCATGGCGCTGTTCTTCTGGCTGCTGATGCAATTGAGCCTGAAAAAAAATTATCAATATCGGTTTGAGCTTTCTTTAACTCAAAAATTATTTGCCGGCTTGGTTCTACTTGCCGTCTGGGACATTATTGGCGCCGTAGTTCTATATTGGTTGCTTATGTCCGAACTATCTTTTATTTACGCTCAAATGAACTCACTACCGCTTGCGGCAGACGAACCTTCCCGTCAATTCTGGATTTTACTGGGCCTGATCACATCATTTGCCCTGGCTTTATTTGCCAACTGGCTGATTAAAAAGAGCGTTAAGAAAAATAATTTACTCCTTTACGGCGCCAGCTACCTGATATTAACTCTCTTTTGCCTGACCGTTATATTTTATTACAGAGGATTGATTTTTCCTGACGTCGAAAATTTGTTCAACCAATTTTATCTTTTCTGGACAGCCTTCGTCTGGATCATTATCTTTCTGTTCGGAGCGATTATATTTTTGTTAATGATTCAAATGTACTACAATAAAAAATATTTAAAGAGTGGATTTCAGTATCGCTTTCTAATGTACCGGATGTCTCAGTTGCATCTGGTGAGCGAAGCAGGTATGGCGCTTATTGTGCTCATACCCGTGATATTTTTCATTTATTTTTAACCCGGGAGGAAGCAAATGGCTTCTGTAAAACTCGAACATGTTTACAAGGTTTATGAAAATAATGTAACCGCCATCAAAGACGCAAATCTCGAAATTAAAGACAAAGAGTTCGTGGTTCTGGTTGGGCCATCCGGCTGCGGTAAATCGACGCTTTTACGAATGATTGCCGGCCTGGAAGATATCACCCAGGGGAATATTTTCATCGGTCAAAAACTGGTGAATGACGTTCCGCCGAAAGATCGCGATATTGCCATGGTCTTTCAGAACTACGCGTTATATCCGCACATGACGGTCTTTGATAATATGGCTTTTGGTTTGAAATTGCGTAAGCTGCCAAAAGATGAGATTCAAAAGCGTGTGCATGATGCGGCCGAGCTTTTAGGGCTGATGGAATATCTGGATCGCAAGCCTAAAGCGCTTTCCGGAGGGCAGCGTCAGCGAGTGGCTGTGGGACGCGCCATTGTTCGTCAGCCGCAGGTGTTTTTATTTGACGAGCCGCTGAGCAATCTGGACGCCAAACTACGCGTTCAGATGCGCATCGAAATCAGCAAATTACATCAGCGGCTGGAAACCACCATGATTTACGTCACCCACGATCAGGTAGAAGCCATGACCATGGGCGACCGCATAGTTGTATTGAAAGACGGCGTGATCCAGCAGGTGGCCTCGCCGCTCGAACTTTACAACCATCCGGTCAACTTATTTGTCGCCGGCTTTATCGGCAGTCCGGCAATGAATTTTATTAAAGGCCAGTTGCAGCGCAACGGAAGTTTAAAATTTAAAACGGCCGATTTTGTGCTGGATTTAACGCCGCAGCACCAGGAAAAATTAAAACACTACGCCAAAAATGAGGTCATTATCGGGATTCGGCCGGAGCATTTTCTGATTGTGGCCAACGGTCAGTTTGAAGACTGGCCGCGTCTTGACGCCCTGATCGAAGTCATTGAACCCATGGGCTCGGAAACTTACGCCTATTTAACTTGCGGAACTACACAATTAAATGCGCGTTTTCAGCCGTCAGATTTGATTAAGGTCGGCAATAGGCTTAAGTTAGCCTTAAAGCCTGATAAAATACACTTTTTCGATCCCGAAAGCGAACAGGTCATTCAATAGCAACAGGAGATCCAAATGCAATTTCCGGCAGAACCTTTTAGAATAAAGGTGGTCGAACCTTTAAAGATTACCAGCAGAGAAGAACGCGAAAAATTAATAAAAGAAGCGGGATACAATATTTTTATGATTCCGGCCGATTCAATCTACATCGATCTACTGACCGATTCCGGAACTTCGGCCATGAGCGACAATCAGTGGGCCGGGTTAATGTTGGGCGATGAATCTTACGCCGGCAGTAAAAACTACTATCATTTTGAGGAAACGGTTCGTCATATTTTCGGCTTTAAAAATGTAATTCCCACGCATCAGGGAAGAGTGGCTGAGAATTTACTTTTTTCCAATATTTTAAAAGAAGGCGATGTCGTTCCCAATAATATTCACTTTGACACCACACGCGCGAATGTTGAATACCATAAAGCGCAGGCCATCGATTGTGTTATTGACGAGGGAATGGATCCCCAGAATCTGCATCCTTTTAAAGGCAATATGGATATCGATAAGCTGGAAGCGGCCATTCAAAAGTATGGTAAAGATCGTGTGCCCATCATTCTGTTAACCGTAACCAATAACAGCGGAGGGGGCAGCCGGTTTCCATGCAGAACATTCGCGAAGTCAGCGCTGTGGCTAAAAAACACGGCATTCCTTTCTTTTTTGACGCCTGCCGTTTCGCTGAAAACTGCTATTTCATCAAGGAACGGGAAGACGGTTATCAGGATAAAACCATTCTTGAAATTGCGCAGGAAATGTTCAGTTATGCCGATGGCTGCACCATGAGCGCCAAAAAGGACGGTTTAGTGAATATTGGCGGCTTTCTGGCCATGAACGACGATCAGTGGGCGCAGCGCATTACCAATATGCTGATTTTGATCGAAGGGTTTAAAACTTACGGCGGTCTGGCCGGCCGCGACCTGGAAGCCATTGCGCGCGGCTTAAAGGAAGTATTGGACGAGAACTATCTGCGCTTTCGAATTAATCAAACCAGGTTTCTGGGCGAAATGCTGGATAAGGAAGGCGTGCCTATTGTAAAGCCGGTAGGCGGCCATGCGGTTTATGTGGATGCCCGGCGGTTTTTGCCGCACATTCCGCCAGAACAGTTTCCTGGCCAGGCATTGGTTGTTGAGCTTTTTGTAAGGGCCGGCATTCGCTCGGTGGAAATTGGCAGTTTAATGATGGCTAAAAAAGATCCGCAAACCGGCAAGATGATTCCCCCAAAACTTGAGTTGGTGCGTCTGGCCATCCCCCGGCGCGTTTACACCAACATGCACATGCAGTACGTGGCAGAAGCCATTATAGAAATTTATCGGGAGCGCGAAAAATTAAAAGGTTTTACCATTGAATACGAAGCGGATTTTTTGAGACATTTTACGGCAAGATTAAAACCAATAGCGTAGGTAAGGTAATAAAAAAGGCATTGAAAGTGTACCATGTTTACCAATAAATTTATTCAGCGCTTTTTAAAGGCTTCGCAAATTGTTGTTTTAACCGGCGATACCCTGTGCACGGAAGCTCATGATATTTTAACTCAGGGGAACAATGGCGCGCTAAATGAGTTGTTTACTATTGATCAGTTAAAGAATGATCAGCAAAAATTCTGGGAAAATGTGAAAAAAATTCGTCAGCAATTAGCCAGTTGTAAACCCAATTTAGGGCACTATGCCCTGGTTGATCTTGAAAACCGGTATGATGATTTTACATTGATTACCACTTCTATAGACGGTTTGCATCAAATTGCGGGAAATAAAAATCTGATCGAATTACGAGGGAATATTCGGCGTAATATTTGTCAGAGCTGCGGCAAACGGTTCTATCATCTGCGTGAAGACGATCCGGTGGTGCCGGTCTGTCCCGCGTGTGGTAACAGCGCCCGGCCCGATGTGCTGTTAAACGATGAGACGATTGATGAGCAAATCCTGAAAAAAGCGCAGCAGGCGGCAGCCGATGCCGAGTTGTTCATCACGGTTTGCTTAAAAGAAGTACATAAAGACCATCAGGCATTGCCTTTAATCGCCAAAGCAAACGGAGCGTATCTGGTAGAACTAAATAAGGAACCCGGCGTTTTAACGGATAGTATGGATGAATTTGTGGCCGGCAATCCGGCAAAACTTTTGACCGGACTTGTTTTATTGTTAGAAAAAATTTAATTAATTCAGGTGATTATGAAATTTTTAAACCCTAAAAGCGGCATTATTCTGGCTTTAATTTTTCTTTTGGGCTGCGCTTATTACAACACCTTTTTCAACGCCAAAAAATATTACAACCAGGCTTTAAAAAAGCAGAAAAATGTAAAAAGCGGTCAAAAAATACCCGGCGATGTGAAAAAAACTATCAGACGGCCATCGAAAAATCCTGGAAGTTAATTAAAATATACGGAGATAGTAATAAATATGCCGACGACGCTCTGCTGCTCATTGGCAAAGCCTACTACCACATCGGCGACTACACCAAGGCCGAACGTACGCTTAATCAATTTCTGCTCAAATTCCTTAAAAGCGAATTAATCCCTGAGGCTAAATTGTGGTTAGCCCGAACATACGTGGCTCAAGACAAGAAAGAGGAAGCGCTGGAACTGCTAAATTCCTTGCTTTCACAAAAATTACCAAAACGTCTGGCGGCAGAGGCATTTTACATTCTGGGCAAACTCCATTTTGAACAGGAAGATTACGAAGAAGCTATAGATTTTCTCTCCAGAGCCGTGGAAATTACCAGAGACGACGAAATTAAAGGAGACGCCCTGTTCATGATGGGCGATGCTTATTATCAACTGCAGCAGTACGACAATGCCATTGAAAGCTATGATGTGCTCAGTAAGCTGGATATCCCCGCCATTCGTGAATATGAAGCCACCGCTAAAAAGGTAGAGTCTTTGATCGAACTTGAACGCTATGAAGAAGCGGAAAAAATTCTCAGGAAAATGTTGGGATCGCCGCGTTTCAAAGACCAGTTTTCATTGATTGAAACGCGCCTGGCCAATTTGTACGAAATTCAGGGCGAAACCGATCTGGCTCGCGACTATTACTACGAGATCATTAAAAAATATCCTCGAAAAGAAGGAGCCATTTTAAGCTATTATTACCTGGGTCAGCTTTATGAATTTGAGTATGCCAATTTTGATTCGGCTCAGGTTTATTACCAGAAAGTTAAAAACCTCAAAACCCATCCGGAAGTTCTGCAGGATGCCCGCGAAAAAGCGAATTTGCTTAAAGAATATCTCAAAATCAGGGATCAGTTGAGAAAAGATTATCGGGACCTTGCAAAACTGGAACGCGGCGATTCTTTGTTGACCGACAGCATGGAAGTGGCCGGCGATAGTGTGCTGGTCGGGCAGAAAGAAGAGTTAAATACAGCGCAAAGTTTAACGCCTTCTATGGGTGAAAAGCCTAAAGTGGCGTTTGAAATTCCCAGACGCGAAAACGATGTGTTCTGGGAAAGAGTACGCTCTTACAAAGATTCCTTAAGTCGCTTCAGGCGAGATACGACTTTGACGTATGAAGACAGCTTGAAAATATTTCCTAAAAAGAAGCTAAAAAAGCGCGCCAAAAAGGTTCTGGTTAGCCGAACCCCGGAAGAAGTAAACGAGAGTTTCAAGAAGAACACCTTTGCCAAGGCCGAGTTTTTTCTGTTGAAATATCAAAATTACGACAGCGCCGCAGCATCTTACAGGACGTTTATCAAGCAATTTGAAGATTCGGTTCTTACGCCCAAATCATATTATGCCTTGTATTACATTTATCACAATTTAAAACATGATTCGCTTAAAGCCGATTCCATTAAGCAATTGATCATTGCCACCTATCCAAATACCATTTACGGGCAAAAATTAAGCGGTAAAACAGAGCTTAAAACCGACATTGAAGAGGTCTCTCAGTCGCACACTTTGTACCGCCAGGCAGAGGATTTGATGGATCATGGCGACTATCAAAAAGCCTTGAAATTCTTACAGGAGATTGCTCTTAAAGATTCGGGCAGCGTTTGGGCGCAGAAGGCGCGTTTTGCCATCGCCTATATCTACGAAAAACATCTGAAGGACGTTCAGAAAGCGATTGACGCTTACTCGGAACTGATAAAGGAATATCCGAAATCGAAATATGCAGCGATCGCTAAAAGGAAGATAGCGCCACCGCCGCCGGAACCAGAGGAAAAACCTGCGGAAGAAAAAGACGAAAAAACAGAGCAGGCCGACGCCGAAAGCACGGTCCGGGAGCAAGAGGAGCAGCCGCAAAAAACGGCTCCTGTGCCCGAGGAAAGAGAAGCAAGACCAAAGCCGAAAATCGATCGCAAAAGAGATTTGTAAATGAAGTTTAAAAAAATGAAATTTCGGTTCAACATATTCTTTTCTTTAAACCCATTTTTTATTATTTTAATCACGATCACATCAATTACTACTACGTACTGTTCATCTACGGTACGCTTTAGTAGTAGCGCGGATTCTTTACCCGGAAAAGAAAGAAGCCACAAATATTACGTAGGGCAGGTCTTAAAAGGGCAGTGCTCATTTTATGCCAGTAAGTTTCACGGGCGCAAAACGGCCAATGGTGAAATTTACAATATGTTTGAACTGACTGCCGCCCACAGGTCTTTGCCTTTTGGAACCATTCTGGAAGTGGAGAACCTGCAAAACGGTAAAAAAGTTCGGGTACGAATTAATGACCGCGGCCCATTTAAGGCCGGCCGCATTCTGGATCTTTCATTAGAAGCGGCCAGAAGGCTGGATTTTATTGAAAAGGGTACCACAACGGTAAAAGCAACGATTATTCGATTAGGAAAAAACAAATAACCGCTTAACTCAAGGACAGGAGGCTTAAATTTATGGGAAATTATGTAGTACTAAATGATGATAATTTTGAACAAGAAGTAATAAAATCAGATGTTCCGGTTTTAATAGATTTTTGGGCAGAGTGGTGTATGCCCTGCAAAATGATTGCGCCAATCGTCGAAGAACTGGCCAGTGAATATCAGGGGAAACTTAAGGTTGGTAAACTGGACGTGGACAACAATCCGCAGGTTTCCATGAAATACGGAATCCGTTCCATCCCCACGCTGCTTATTTTTAAGAACGGACAGCCCGTTGATCAAATTATCGGGGCCGTTCCTAAAAAAGTAATCCTCGAAAAACTACTACCACATCTGGATCAATAAGCAGGACAAACCGTTAAAAGAAAAAGAGCTCCTCGATCTGAAGAGCTCTTTTTTAGTTAGAGAAGAATGAATCATGGCAGCACCCATATTTAAACAAGCGGAATTTTATATTACGGTCAAAAGTGCCGAAAAAATTTTGAAACCGGTATATCCCGAAGTGGCCTTTCTGGGCCGCTCAAACGTTGGAAAATCCTCTTTAATCAACGCGGTTTTAGGGAAAAAAAATCTGGCGCTTACCTCTTCTTCGCCGGGCAAAACAAGAGGCATAAATTATTTTTTAGTAGATAAAAAGTATTTTTTTGTGGATCTGCCGGGCTATGGGTTTGCTAAAATTTCTAAAAGCGAAAGATTGAAATGGCAGAAATTGATAGAAAGCTATCTTCTTCAGTCCAAACTTTTAAAAATTCTTTGCCTGTTAATCGACAGTCGCCGCGACATCATGGAATCGGACGCGCAGATGGTTGACTGGTTGCAGTATCAGGAAAAACCATTTTTTATTGTTTTGACCAAAACCGATAAGCTGTCAAAAAATCAACTGCGCCAGGTGATCAAAAAATATCAGGACTTTTTTCCGGATAACCACATTTTGCCATTTTCAATAAAAGATAAAAAATTGATCGCGGACACTGCGCTTTTTATTAAAAAAGCTCTAAATTAAAATTTTTGTTGCATTGGAAGTAATATCGGCCAAAATAAGGAGATTAAGTTGAAGAACGAAAGCGACGACATTCTTAAATCCCAATTCGATTTTGCTTCTCAGGTATCACAGGCCAACCGGGAGTACTGGCAAAAAGAAAAGGCGCGCATTCAGGAAGAACGAAAAGCCATTCATCTGGGGGGCGGGCCCAAAAACATTGAACGCCAGCACGCCAAAAACCGCCTGACCGCTCGCGAACGCATCAAACATCTGATTGATCCTGGCACCGTTTTTTATGAGTTGGGCACCTATGCCGCTTACAAGATGTACGAAGAGTGGGGCGGCGCGCCGGCGGCAGGCACCATTTGCGGCCTGGGGTATATTGAAGGTCGGCTGTGCATGATCATTGCCAATGACGCCACGGTGAAAGCCGGTTCGTTTTTCCCCATGACCGCCAAAAAAGTCATCAGAGCCCAAACCATCGCTTTTAAAAATCATTTACCAACTATCTATCTGGTGGATTCGGCTGGCATCTTTTTGCCTTTGCAGGAGGATGTTTTCCCGGATCAGGATGATTTTGGTCGTGTATTTTACTTAAACGCCCGGATGAGCGCAAAAGGCATTCCGCAAATTACTGCCATCATGGGCATGTGCGTGGCCGGCGGTGCTTACTTACCGGTAATGACCGACACGGTTTTGATGACGGAGGGCAGCGGCCTGTTTTTAGGCGGGCCTGCGCTGGTTAGAGCGGCTATCGGGCAGGTGGTTTCTGCCGAAGAGCTGGGCGGGGCAACCATGCATGCAGAAATCAGCGGAACCATTGATTTTAAAGAACCTAACGATCCGGCGGCATTAAAGCACATCCGCAAACTGGTAAAACAAATGGGCCATGCAAAACAATCGCCCATCCGTCGTATTGAAACCAGGGATCCGCGTTATCCGATCGGCGATTTGTACAAAATTATGACGTTTAATCCCACCCAGGAATACGATGTGAGGGAAATCATTGCTCGCTTAGTAGATAATTCGGAATTTGTCGAATATAAAAAAGATTATGGGCAAACGCTGGTATGTGGATATGCTCATATTGGGGGGTATCCGGTAGGAATAATCGCCAATCAAAAACGGCACATACGTAAAAAGGGAAAGCCGCCGCAATTTGGCGGCGTCATTTATACGGAGAGCGCTGGAAAGGCGGCAAGATTTATCATGGATTGTAATCAAAATACCATTCCGCTGCTGTTTATTCACGATGTAAACGGCTTTATGGTAGGGCTGGAGGCAGAGCAAAACGGCATCATTAAAGCCGGGGCTAAAATGGTTAATGCCGTTTCTAATTCGGTGGTGCCTAAAATCAGTTTGATTATTGGTGGATCTTACGGCGCAGGAAATTATGCCATGTGCGGCAAAGCGTATGATCCCAATTTTATCTATTCCTGGCCGACATCCAAATATGCCGTAATGGGCGGCGCCCAGGCGGCTAACACGCTGCTGGATTTACGCGTCAGGCAAATGGAGCGTTCCGGTAAAAAGTTAAGCGATGCAGAAAAGGAAGAGTTGTTCAAAACCATTAAAGAGACCTATGAGGAACAGACCGATCCGCGCTATGCGGCGGCTCGTTTGTGGGTTGACGAATTGATATTGCCCGAAGAAACGCGCCAGCGTCTGATTGTTACTCTGGAGGCGGTCAGCAATATTCCAGAATTTGAGACTTTTAATCCGGGAGTTATTCAAACATGAAAAGCTACCAGACCATTAAAGTTGAAATTCAGGATAACTTTGCTCAGGTTATTTTAAATCGTCCTGAGAAAAGAAATGCACTGAATAAGGTCATGGTCGAAGAATTAAAAACGGCCTTTTCCGGGCTGGAAAACAATAAAAAG
This sequence comes from Caldithrix abyssi DSM 13497, assembly GCF_001886815.1. GTDB lineage: Bacteria > Calditrichota > Calditrichia > Calditrichales > Calditrichaceae > Caldithrix > Caldithrix abyssi. The sequence goes on along the minus strand of NZ_CP018099.1, from coordinate 2,866,874 downwards.
GTTAGAGTGGTAACCTTAAGAGGCGCAGGGAAAGCCTTTTGTAGCGGCGCTGATCTGGGATATTTAAAAGAATTACGAAATTTCGATTATCAGAAAAATTTTGAAGATTCACTGAGCCTGGGAAAATTGTTTTTGCAAATTTACTCTTTTTCCAAACCGGTTATTGCTGTGGTAAACGGCCCGGCTCTGGCGGGCGGCTGTGGACTGGCATCGGTTTGTGATTTGATTATTGCCAGGCCAGGCGCTAAATTCGGCTATCCGGAAGTCAAAATTGGATTTGTAGCCGCCCTGGTATCTGCCTTTTTAAAAAGACAAATTGGTGAACGAAAAGCGCGGGAATTGCTTTTAACTGGCGAGATTATTACCGCCGAACAGGCTTTGCAATATGGATTGATCAATAAAGTGGCAAGCGATGAAAACCTTGAAAAGGAAGTTCATGAATGGATGCGTATATTGGTCAATAACGGGCCGCAGGCCATGGCCACCACCAAACGTTTATTTCTGGATTTAACGTATCAGGAAATTGAAACGGAAATTAAAGCGTTATCTGAAATTAATGCGAAATTCAGATCGACGGAAGAATTTTTTGAAGGCATTAGTGCGTTTTTGGAAAAGCGTACACCAAATTGGCAAAGTTGAACCTACCGGGAGGAGGATTTATGCTGGTTTTAACAAGGAGGTTGGGAGAAGCTATCACCATCGGAGACGATATCAGGATTGTTGTTGTTGATATTAGCGGTAATCAGATCAAGTTAGGAATCGACGCTCCCAAAGATGTGGAAATATATCGGGAAGAACTTTACAAAAGAATTAAGGGCGTATCTTTCGGAACGATCTCCCAGAAAAAGAAAGAGCATGGAGGTAAAAAATAACCGGTTGTTAAATGGAATTATGGTTTATTTTATCAGTATTGACCGGAACATTTTTTGGCGTCCAGTCTGTTCTCCTCAAAATTCTTTCTAAATATTTTGAGCAAACTTTTGTATTAAAGTATCTCTTCCTTATTGCAGGGATTCTTCTACTTCCTGCAATTTTTTTATCTCCAACCAGAGTAGAGTTACGTTTATTTTTAATGGCCTTCTCAATCAGCCTGGTATTGAATACGGTGGCTTATCATTTGCTTTTAAAGGCCATTGCCCATTATCCTGTTTCGATTGTTATGCCTTATGTTGGTCTTACGCCTCTGTTTTTGACTATGACGTCTTATCTGATTCTGGGCGAGGCGTTAACTAAGGGCAAGATTGTTGGCATTATTTTCATAGTTTTGGGTGGATTTATTTTGCAACTTCCAGAGAACCTGAAAGAAAAAGGCTGGCGTCATTTAATCAACTGGCGCGAAAAGGGAATATGGATGATGGTGCTGGTGGCTTTTATCTGGAGTATTACAGCCAGCGTGGAAAAGATTGCCGTCAACGCCAGCTCGCCTGAATTTTATGGCGCCTTTATTCATCTGGCGCTGGGAGGCGTTTTTGTATTTTGGGGGAAATGGCAAAACAGAAATTCAATAAAAAAGCCGGAAGCGTTAAAAATTACTTCCGGCGGCAAAAAATATATCTTATTGATTGGCATTGTTAGCGCCGCGCTGGCCTGGTGTCAGTTGGTGGCCATCAAATTAACGTTTGTCTCTTATGTAATCGCCTTTAAGCGGGCAGGCGTACTGGTTAGTACGCTGCTGGCCTTTTTCATTTTAAAAGAACGTCATTACCTCAAGGCTCTATCCGGCACCATACTGATTTTAACAGGGGCCGCGTTTATCACGCTTTAATAGTAATTATCTTTATCTTTCCGATCAAAAAAGCGATCGACATATTTTTCGCTTTTTTCCTTGAATTCGTTGATGTACTTGGTTTTGTACTTTTTGTGCATTTTTTGAAAAAGCGCAAAGGCTTCGTCGGGGTTATCGGGCACCTTTTCCGGATGAGAATGAAAATAAATGCGCATATATTCAACGATTAAATGGTCTTTGTCCATCTTTTCCCTCCTTTTTAACGGTATCTTTAACCGACACGTATTTGATTTTACTGAAATCAATTTACACAATTTAAGACATTACTTCAAATCAGTAGCGTTCGAGGAAAAAGATGTAAGGGGAGATGGCCGGTGTCCTCGCATTGTATGCCTGCACTGTGCGGTTTCATTCATAGTACGAAAAAACGTCCTACTCCGCCTGATAATGGATAAAAGCCATCCGAATCTTGCAAAACCCGGGCGAACACAATTGCTTTGAACGACGTTGTGCTGATGAAAAAATGACCTGCGCTGCCGGGTCATTTTTGCAAAGTGATAAAAAAATAGATTTATTTTATTAAAATCAGTAAATTAAAAGTTTTTAAGCAATAAAAAATTAAGGGAGCCGTAATGCGTAAATTATTTAGTCTTCTTATTGTTCTGCTTTTAATGACTGTAGCCTGTCAGAAAAATGAAATTTCAAATCCAGAAAAAGATATTGCACAGGTAGGCAAATTAAGTGTGGACAAACAAGTATTTATGAATCGCTTTCGTTTGAGTAAGGGGTTTGCCGAGGCGAAAAAATTCTCCAGAGACGATGTTGTGAAATTTATCGACGAGTATTTTGTGAAAAATTATTTACTGGTAAACAAGTTGTTAGACCAGGGAATCGAAGAAGAGAAAGAGATGAAAGAGGCGATGGAGCAGCTAAAGATACGTGCCATGACCGGCATGAACGGTCCGCTTTATCGGCAGGTTATTCCAGCTAATGTGGAGGTTAGCGATCAGGAAATTCAGGAGCTTTACGATAAAAGTAAATACAAGGTTAAGATTGCCTATTTACGCGTCAGCTCTAAACATCTGGCGGATTCGCTTTACAGCGCCCTCCGCCGGGGAGCGAATTTTGGGAAAATTGCCCGTAAATATTCGTTGGATGTTCAAACGTTTGAACACGGCGGCGAAGTGCCAAATTATATTTTTCCTGGCAGTCTGGATCCTGAATTTGAAAAGGCCATTTTCGGCTTGAAAAAAGGCCAGCTTTCCAGGCCAATTTATATTGCCGGATGGTACAACATAGTAAAAATCCTTGATAAAAAACCTATCGAACACAGGCCTCTTAGCGAGATCAAGGCGCAATTAAAACAGCGGCTACTGCAATATAAACTGAATCAAATCCGTAATAATTATATAGACAGCCTGTTCATTAAATACGAGGCTTCCTTTAACAAGGAACTTTATCCGCTAATTAAGAAAGCATTTGTACCGATTGATCGAGTTGGAAAACTGGACGTTTCGGCTATTCCCAAAGAAAAACTGGATGAACCGCTGGTAACCTATAAAGGCGGGCAATTTACGCTTAATAGTTTTGTTACGATCTACAATAAATCAATGGCATCACGGCGCGTACCGCTACGTTACGACGACGAAATTGAGAATCATATCAAAACGATGGTAATCGGAAATTTAATGTATGCCGACGGCGTGGCCCGGGGCCTGCTAAATGACGAACAATTCAAATCTTTGTATCAACGGATACGTATGCAAAAACTGGAGCGGGAGGCGCTTAAGCGGCTGGTAAACGAGCAAATTAAAATAACCGACGACGAACTTAAAGCCTATTACGAGCAGCACAAGCGAGAATGGAACAATCAAGATTTTGAAACAGTCAAGCGTTTTGTGCGCAATCGTTTAATGGGCGAGCGCGCCAGAGAATACAAAGATCAGTTGGCAGCACAACTGCGCAGCGAATACGATGTTCTTTATAATGAGCCGCTTATTAAAGAAGTGGTAGATTCTCTAAATGCGATGAAAAAGGCCGCCAGAGTACGCAAATTTTAAAATGCTTGCGGTTGCTATTTTTTTAGAGAAAGCCTGCTTTTGCAGGCTTTTTTATTTTAAAAACAGGGGGTTAAGCAACCACAGAGCGCACAAAGAATTCACAAAGGGCGCAAAGAATGTAAAAATTAAAAATAGTTTTTTATTGCTCGTAATTGCCCTCACCCCCTTTAATTCCCCCTCTCCCAGAATAAAAGTCTGGGAGAGGGGGAAGTTTCGCATGGCAGATTATTTCCAACGGTGTAAAGAACTCTCGCGCTGGTCAGTTTCGTGCAAAGGCGGGAAGAGGAGTGCCAGGCTGGCGGCCAATCAAGTTTGAACCATGATTTACTTGATTTCTGGATTTCCATGATTTGCTTTTTGTGCCAACAAAATTTCACCTTAAATTTGAGTGTAACTTTACACGAACGAAAAGAATCAAGTTAATCCTGTAATCATATTAATCAAGGTTCAAAAACTACATCATAATTTCTAAACTCTTATCCTCTTAACTTTTTTGCCCAACGGTGGCAGGAAATGTCCGGAGTGGCCCTCACCCCCTTTAATTCCCCCTCTCCCAGAATAAAAGTCTGGGAGAGGGGGAAGTTTCGCATGGCAGATTATTTCCAACGGTGTAAAAGATTCCCGCGCTGGGCAGTTTCGTGCAAAGGCGGGAAGAGGAGAGCCAGGCCGGCGACCATTCAATTTTGAACCATGATTTACCTGATTTCGGGATTTCCATGATTTGCTTTTTGTGCCAACAAAATTTCGCCTTAAATTTGAGTGCAAACTTACACGAACGAAAAAAATCAAGTTAATCCTGTAATCATATTAATCAAGGTTCAAAAACTACCTCTAAACTCTTATACTTTTCACTCTCGCCATGTCGGAAATTCAGGCCGTGATCGGATATGAACCGCTACAACAGTGTTTCTTTGTGTTTATTGCCGAATATCTCCATTCCAGCCGTAAATAAACCGCCAAATAAAAATCCTTCAATTGAACTGAGCACAAGACGTGAAATAAGACCGAAATGGACTTCGCCCAAAAGAGAGGCAAGCGGTTCGAGGTTGATCTGAGATTTGGAGAAAGAACGGGAGATGGCGGCAATGCTTCCGCTAAAGAGATTGCCTTCGAAAAGAGAAAGGGTGATCGCGCCAATGGTGGAAAAAAGGGCAGCGGTAAGGATTTTTGCCATTCGATGCTTCGGATAAAATATTTCAGAAATGGTCAGCGCCAGAGAAAGGCAGAAACCTAAAATGGTTCCTTCCAGCGCGCCGGTAATATTAATCAATTCCTGTCCGAAAAGCGTGCGCAGTATGTCCACGCCGATCAGGTTAATCATTCCGCCGATCAACAGGCCGCCCAGGGTTCCGCCAACCACCATCCACCACAAACTATGGCGATAGGTCACATAGCGCATGGTGGCAATGCCGCTACTGATGCCCAGCCCGGCAAAGAATGAAGCCATGCCGCCCAATGAAATGAGCACCAGTAAATAGGTTATGGCTTCGAAAGAGTGATGGTGTTTAAGCAAAGCCAGCATCAATGTGAGCAACGAGCCCACCAGCAACCCTGACATGGTGGCGCCAAAGGTGGCACCGCTAATTTTTTTCGAAATCTGTTTTCGATTACGATACAGACGCACCCAGATCAATCCCGTAACCACCAGAAGAATTACCATCAGGGGGAGTTTACGTAAATACACCAGATGAATGTCAAAATCACGCGCAAAGGCCAGGCTGATGGCGCGCCGCACCAACCCCGCCTTTTTATCATTTTTCCCTCTGGCCAGCTTGTTCTGCCCCTGGCGGCCGTAGTTTTTTAAGTAAACAATACTGGCCGTCTTGCGCACATTCAAATCTTTATCCCACAGTGCAAGCTTAAAAAGCGCGTGTTCCAATTGTGGATGGTGGATGTGCAGGCTGGATTCGGCGGCGACAATGCGCACAGCGGGATCGTCATCGTTTAGCGATTCGATTAAAAGATTGGCCAGATCAGGGACCTGATTTTTCAACCAATCTGGCAGCACATATTTGCGATATAGTAAGCTTCTGGCCAGAAAAGACGCTTCCTCAGGCGTCATTCGCAAGTGCCGCTCAAAAGGCAAAACAATTTGAATGGCGTCTTCGTCGAGCAAAAGACCGTGGTGTCGGTGGGCTTCCAGGCCCCGTTCCAGGATGGAGCGCGCCTGATACAACCCCTTTTCTTCATCTGAGATCCACTTTTTAATTTGCGGTAGTAGAAAATCGTGACTCAATTCAACCCAATTTTTGCCCTCCTGGCGTCCAATGCGGATTAAGCGCGCGTCTGACAATTCATTAATCAGTGCGTGTATTTCTTGCGCAGGATGATCGGAAGAGGCAAAACGGCTGACAATCTGCTCTACGGGCACAACCAGGCGCTGTCCGTTAAAGCTAATCAATAATTTGAGTATCTCTCTGGCCAGGTGCAGCTTGGCGCCGTCAAAGCGATGGAGCACGCGCGTCATGTAATTTTCCAGAATTTGTGCCGCGCCGCCCATAGCTTCATATTTTTGCAGCGTAATCCCATGTTGAGCGTCACGTGCATCGTATAGCGCATCACAAACGATTTGCAGTTGGGGAGGATCGATCGGTTGATCGCCGTTGGCCAGGTCTTTTAAAATACGTTTGGCCAGCTCTGGATCAAAAGGGCAGCCGACTGCACGGGCCGGCTCCAGAATGGCCTTAACAGCCTGCTCTCTGCCCAGCTTTAGCAAACGATATTCATGATGAAAGATTTCCGGCAGAAGCGGTTTAAAGTAACTCATCTCGGCCAGCAGGTCTTCGCGCAGCACAAACACCAGGCGAATATTGATCTGTTCATCGTTTAGCATTTTGGAGAAAACATCAACCAGCGCCTGACGATCTTTTTCTTTTAATAACAGAAAAAAATCTTCAAACTGGTCAAAGAAAAAGATGATAAAGGATTTTTTTAATCGATGCTTGATCTTTGTCAACAGGGTTTGCCAGTCAATTTGTTGCAGCGATTCGTTTGTTTCGCCGGTTAAGTTGTTGAACGATTGCAACAGTTGATCGGCCGGATCATGAAAACTGCGGATGACGAAAGTCGGGAAGCCGCTGTTTTTAAAAGCCGGCGCCAGACCGGCGCGAATGAGCGAGCTTTTGCCCACGCCCGATTTGCCGTAAAGAATAAAAGAACGATGGGCAAGAATTTTTGAGAAAAGCAGATCGATCTCTTTTTCCCTGCCAAAAAACAGATGTTGATCTTCTTCCTTGAAATAGTCCAGAAATTTGTAGGGACGCGTGAAGGATTCGGCCTTTTCCGCCTTCCTAAATCGTTCGCTTAAAACAGGCTCAACATCGGCAATGAACATGTAGCCATGTTTGGCGATGGTTTTGATGTACGTGGGATGATGGGCGCTATCTCCCAGACTCTTGCGAATATCTTTGATGCACTGGCTGAGGGCTGATTCTGTAACAATGGTGTCCTTCCAGACGGTGTCAAAAATGCGCTCTTTGGTGGTTAATTGTTGCTGATTCTCGACCAGCAGAACCAGGACGTCAAAATATTTGGAGTTAAGAGGGATTTCACGATTGTTTTTTTTCAGCTGTCGATTTTTTAGATCCAGCTCAAATTCCCCGAAACGAAAGCCCGAAATTGTATTATTCATTGCACAACTTATTTTTTTCTCACAATTATCTCAAGACTCTTACAATCAATTTCACTAACTACCAATGTTATTAAATACACTAATTCTAACTAAGCAATAAAATTAACTAATTCAATCATGTTTGGCAAAATAATTAACAGGCAGGAAGATTATGAGCAACCATCTGAAATTGACCAGACCGGATGATAAAATGGATATTTCTTTACATGTAGCCATAATCATGGATGGCAATGGCCGTTGGGCCCAACAACGGGGTAAGCCGCGTTTCTGGGGGCACCGGGAGGGCGCCGAAACCGCAAAACGGATTATTGAAGCCGCGCCCAAATATGGCATTGCAACGTTAACGTTGTATGCATTTTCGGCTGATAACTGGAAAAGACCGCAGCAAGAGGTTTCTATGCTGATGCAGCTTTTGCAGAATAAGTTGCGCAGCGAGGTAAAAACCAGTATTGAAAATGGGGTTAAGCTTTCTTTTATCGGTCGTCGCGATCGTCTGAGTTCCGCTCTGGTGGAACAGATGGAGGATGCGGAAGAGAAAACAAAACTCGGAACTAACTTACATTTGCGTCTTGCCATCGATTATTCCTCCCGCGAGGTTTTAATGCGCGCCGCACAAATGGCGGCCGACGATCAAAATTTAACGCGTGAAAAATTCTCCCAATATCTGGCCAGGGCCATGCACTCTGATGACGCTGCGCCCGATGTGGATTTGTTGATCCGTACGGGTGGCGAGCAGCGACTGAGCGATTTTCTGCTGTGGGAATGCGCTTACGCTGAGTTCTATTTTACGCCGGTCATGTGGCCCGATTTTTCAGAAGAAGAACTGGCCCGGGCCGTGGACGAATTTAAATCGCGTGAACGACGCTTCGGCGCCATTCCGCAGGCACAGGTTTCAGCCATGCTTTAAAATGGAATTTTGCCAAAGCCGTAAATAAAGGAAATATAAGCAGTGTTGGATGGTGAAGTCATCCTTTGTGCGCAGGTTTTAGAAGCACAGGCGGACGTTCTGGCGTTGGTGGATTCATTCCAACACGAAAAGGAACATTTTGCACGGCTCCAACTCGATCACGGTGAAAAGCGTCCACCGCTGACACATTTTTTCTCGCAGTTCACTCGCGTAAACCGTTGAAACGGTTTCCCTTTCACCCCCTGACTTTTAGATCAACCATTCAACCACCCGGCCATTCACCTTACAAATCATACAAATGATCGTCGATCTTTGGTCTGGCTTTTTGGCCCTTAATGTGTCGGAAGTTTTTCAATAAAAAGGGGTCTTCGTTTTCAATGGCGTCGCCTAATTCTTCTTCAATCTGTTCCGGGTCCTCGCCTTTTTCCATGCGGCGGATCGCTTCTTCCATGCCTTCGCCAAAATTAATGCCCGCTTCTTTTGCAAACTTACGCATCAACGAAGCCAGCTGACGGGGATTATTTTCATCGATGTGTTCCGCCTCATGCGCCAGCGATTCCAGAACACGCTCCATGCGCTTTTCATCGATTCCGGCAAATTCGTCGTCGCCTTCGGAATCGTTGTTGAGCGAAGAGATGGTGGCAAAGGTGGAAACGCGGCGCTCTAATTTAACCGTTTCACACTTCGGGCAGTTCGGTATCTTTTCGGTGTTGATTGTGCGGCTTAAAAATTTATAAATGGTGTTGCATCGATGGCAGTAAAACTCGTAGATTGGCATGGCCCTTTTCTCCTGTTGTTTTTTGTCTAAAATTAATTAATTTTTTGATATGAAAAAAGATGCAAAAGTTGCAAACATTGATCCGCAAAAGGTCCTCCGTCAATTTGATCAATTACAATGCGCCGTTATTGACGCCTGCTCAATGATTTACCTGCAACGTATTAATCTTCTGGCCAAGTTGGGCGCGCAACTGGAATTGACCACTCCCGCAGCGGTACTGCATGAGGCGAGATTGCCAGCAAGTTTTTCGATTAAGGTGTTCGATGAATTGTCTCGTGCGCCGGCCGACCGGCAACTAATTGACCTGGCGCTGAAGCTGGGTTGCCCGGTCATTTCCGATGATCGCAAGGTGTTGGCGCGCGCAGACAGGCATGGCCTCGATTACTTTAATTCTTTAATGATGATCTTTTATCTTTTTCACGTGGGGAAGTTAGATCGCCGCCAATTGTTAAAGAAAAGAGAACAAATCCGCGTTTTTGCCTATTATGCGCCATGGATTGAGGCCTTTGCCGATCGCCTGTTCGACTTGATGAACAAAAACGCTTGACAAAACGTTATTTGCTGACTGTAAAGAAAATACCGGCAGCGTTCTGCCAATTAGCGAATCAGCGCCATTTTAATGCTTTGTGTTTGCTTGCGCGTTTTTAATCGAGCGATGTAAATACCGCTTGGCAGGTTATGCCCGTTGAATATTTGGCGATACTCTCCGGCTGTTTGCTGTTTATCAACCAGAGTGACAATTTTTTCGCCGGCCAGATTGTAGATCGTCAATTTTACGTGCGTCTTTTCTGCAATATGGTAACGAATGGTGGTTTGTGGATTGAACGGATTCGGAAAATTTTGATACAGTACAAAGTTTTGCGGCGCACTGCCATTGCCCGGCTGCAGGCTCGTGTAGATTCTGGCGGGGAGCTCTCTGCCCGGCAGACGCTGTTTGCCTGCGGCATCCGCCAGGTAGATATTGACCCAATCTGGCCGTTGCGGAACTTTGTTTGCTTTTACCAGTTCCGCCCATTCCTCATCGGTCATTCTCTTAAAATTGTCGGTTATTGTTTGGTAATAGGACATGACCGGCCCCACAAAGGCCACGGGCGGGTGATTTTCGTAAGGGGCGGGCGCCAGGAATATGCCTAAATTGATTTTGCCCGTGCCCACGTGCAAAACATGGCCTACAGGCTCTCCCGTCTGGTCTGTTGGTTGGGTGTGCACATCGGCGATTGGGTAGTCCTCTTTGCTGGCATCTTCGGGCACATAATACAGCCAGGCGTACCATCCGTCAAAGGGCGGCGCGCCGCTTTGAGCGTTGATAAAAAGCATGCGCTGCAGCCAGTCAATTTCATCGGCATTAAGCGTTTCCTGCGCCAGTTCTTTTTGTGCAATTTGTTCAAGCCGCGTCATTGTTGCGTTTAATCGTGCAAAGTAATTTTGAATGTTAGAGAGTAGAAAATTTTCATCGTTTCCAAATTGTCGGAAGTATTCATAAGCCATTTGTGCAAACTGTCGGATGGCGGCGTAAAATGGGGGATTGGGCTCGATCAACGAGTAAGGATAGGAGCATCCTGCGGCGCCGGTGTACGATTGTTTGGCGTAGAGTAAATTATCGTGGCGGAGTTGCGACCAGGAAGCCAGTTGCGTGTTCAATTTGTTTTGCCGCCAGGCGGCCGTCTTCATAAAATCTGGAATGGTTGCCATAGAAGGTTGGGGATTAAGCGTTCGAATGGCGTTCAGCCACACGTTATAAAGCGAGGCTTCCCAAAAACTTTCATCGTAGGCGTCCACCAGGTAGCGCAGGGCGTTCAATTGCGAAGCGTATCGGTACGTTTCTATCTCATCTTTTAACAGGTAAAGAGCGTCGTCATTGCCCAGCACAAACATCACGTCCAGCGGATCGGGCAAAGGGCGCCACACTTTTTCGCCCTGGAACTCGATGCGATCAAAAACCACATTAAAAAAGATGTAGGAATCGATGATGAAACGCTGCCCTAATAAACGGAAGGAAAGCGGCAGCCGGCCGGGTTCGGGATCGAACGGATTCATCATCATGATCTGCGAAAGGATTTTTTGCGTCCCCAATCCGGAAGTTCGCAATGTTTCCTGATAGAGGTCGTAGGTGTCGTCATCCAGTAATTGCCCGGCGTCGGTCAGTCCCAGATCCGTTTTAAGATCGTTGATTTCGGCGGGCGTTAAATTATCGCTTTCGCCCACCAGAAAACGGATGATCTGGTCGTTTTCTTTTAGCAGGGGACGGACGCCTGCCATGTCGAGCAGCTCGTCGAGCATAAAGGCCGCCAAATTCATTCGTCTTATTTCTTCACGGCTCCAGGGCGCTTCCCAGGGATTCTCCGGAGGCGGGGTCAAAAAGAAATCGATGCGTCCCAGCCACATCATGGCTTTAAAATATTCGGGTAACCCGTCTCGAGTGTAGTGTCCGCGAACCTTAAATTGGCTGCCGTCGATGGAACGAAAACGATCGGCGAACAGCTTGAGATTGACTACTTGTTCACTGGCGATGGCCTGCCAGATCGTATCGATTTTCGCCTGTGCAATGTATTGGGACGGCGCCTGCTGGCCGTCTAAAAGGGAGCGAGCCATGGTAACGTAAATATCCACATCGCCCAGCGCGCCGCTAAGCGCTTGATCATGCTCGTACTTTTGCGCCAGCAACGAAAAAGAATGGTATAGCCCGTCTAAAATTTTACGCAGATTGGGTTTTAACAGAGAAAGTTCCACGTCTGAAAGGATTTGATAATACGAAGCGTGCAGGGCGTGCAGCACGGCATCGGTAGAAAGAAAAACGGGCAAATCGTTGATGTAAATATCATGCAACGCCTCCCCAAAACAATCAAAAGTAAGGCGTTCCGTAACCACAAAATGGTTCTGTTTTAAAAGGGCAATCTCTTCCTCTGTTAAATGGTAGCTGGCCATAACGGAGTCAAAATACAAAAAATCGTTCAGCCTGATTTGCTCGGGCGCAAATTTGTAATAGGTCGATTTTAACGGGAAACGTTCCGTCAAGGCTAGATAGGTCAGGTCCTTGTTCTGGTTAAGAAATTGACTGTACGCATCAACACTGAAATTGGACTGGCTAAACAGCAGACTGCAGGCAAGGCTTAATAAAACTGGAAAATAGGTTAATTTTTTCATTACCTCCTCCAGCATTTTTACCCTCAACGATTGAAATATAACTAAAGGCTACGGCCGTCGCAAGTTTATTGCCTGGTTTTTAATTAATTATCCAGGCCCCTTTGAATTGCCGACATGGCGAGTGTGAAAAGTTAAGAGTATAAGAGTTTAGAGGTTTAGAGGTGGTTCTTGAACCGTATTAATATGATTAAAAGATTAACTTGATTTTTTTCACTCCTGAAAGTTTACATCCAATCTTAAGGCTGCAGCCGGCGGCGGAACTGGCCTGATCCGGAATTTTTTTGTATTTTAAAACGTTGGTTAAACTTTCAAAAAAGACAGGAAATAAGAGCATGGACGAAAAACGCATTGCTTTAGTTACAGGCGCCGGTAGTGGAATCGGTCAGGCGCTGGCTGTTTGTCTGGCCAATGAATACAGTGTGTCGGTTCTGGCTGTTGGCCGCCGTCTGTCAAAGCTGGAACAAACTCAAAAACAAAATCCGCAACGTATTTCAATTTTAGCAGCGGATGTTTCTACCGAACAGGGTAGAGCGCTGATCAGGGCGCGCGTTGAAAAAGACGGAGCGCTGAATTTTTTAATTCACAATGCGGCGCAGCTCCAGCCGGTCAAAGCGCTTAAGGCGGTAACCCTGAACGAGTGGCGTCAGCATTTTGCCGTCAACGTAGAAGCGCCGCTTTTTTTAACGCAGGAATTGCTGCCCTTTTTAAGAAAAGGCGCCAGAGTGCTGCACATCTCTTCCGGAGCGGCGCACCATGCGTATGCCGGCTGGGGCGCTTATTGTACTTCAAAAGCGGCGCTGCACATGCTTTACCAGGTGTGGAATAAAGAACTGAATGCTGCAGAAATTTATGTGGGCAGTCTGCGGCCAGGCGTGGTCAATACGCCCATGCAGGATGAGGTACGTCTGGCGCGAAAAGAGGACTTCCCGGCGCTGGAGCGCTTTATTCAATTAAAACAGGAAGGAAAATTGTTGGCTCCTGAAATCGTGGCCCGCTTTATCTGCCGCGTTTTAATGGATACGGAGAGTACGCAGTTCATCGAACGGGAGTGGGATATTCGTGAGCATGCGTCTATGTTTAACATGGAAATTAATCAATAAGGATGGATCATGAAATACTGGTTGTTTAAAAGTGAACCTTCGGCCTATTCCTGGGAAGATTTGAAAAATGAAGCGCAGCGCACGGTTTTCTGGGACGGTGTGCGCAATTATCAGGCGCGCAATCTGTTGCGCGATGAGGTGAAAAAAGGCGATCTGTTGTTTTTTTACCACAGCGTTGCAAAACCGCAGGCTATTGTGGGCATTGCCCGCGTGGTTAAAGAGGCCTCTCCGGATCCCACGGCCTTCGATCCCGAATCCGACTATTTTGATCCGAAAAGCGATCCGCAACATCCCCGCTGGTACGGCGTGGAAATTATGGCCATCCAGGAATTTAATCCGCCCATTACTCGCGATGAACTCAAAAAGATTCCGCAGCTGGAAAACATGATGCTACTCAAAAAGGGCAGCCGCCTTTCCATTCAACCGGTAACAGAAGAAGAGTGGCAGGCCATCATCGCCTTCCGGCGGCCGATTGATTTGTAGTGAAGCGCAACGTTCTGCAGCCATCTTTCATCCGCGCGAAAACAAATTTGATTTACATACCTCTTTTCCCGCTTTCGCTATTAGACGATCGAATTGATTTTTAGGCGATCGTCAGCAAGCGTTCATGCCGTTAATCCCATTTCCTACTTTGTCTGTCCTGCGCTGGATCGTAAACAGCCAAGGAAAAATATTGCCTTTAAGATGAAATTTAACGCCGCACTTATGAGAAAATAATGAGAAGTTTTTGGAGACTATTTTTCAGTTACGTGTACAAATCCATAAAAATGAAATAATTACGAATATTGTTGTTTAAAAATGTATTTTTATTTGGTTGAATTTTTTCTAAAACATACTCGCAAACATTGCCTCATTTAAAGATTTTCTTTTAATTCAACCAGCTCAAATTTAAAGAAGTGGTTTGTCTCAGTTGTCAGGAAAACGTAAAAAAATGCAAACAGTCATGAAGCCCGAACGCGGCATTGGGATTGTCGGTTACGGCGCCTATGTTCCTCGTTACCGCATTAAAAGCAAAACCATCGCCGCCGTGTGGCGGGGAGAGCAGACGGGCAATCAATTACCTGTAAAACAGAAAAGCGTGCCAGGCTTAGATGAGGACACGATTACCATGAGCATCGAAGCCGGGCAAAACGCCTTGTTGCGGGCGGGAATTGAACCGCAAAAGATTCGCGCCGTGTGGATCGGTAGCGAATCGCATCCGTATGCGGTCAAGCCCAGCGGAACGGTGGTGGCTCAGGCGTTGGGCATTGCTCCGGCGAACACGGCCGGTGATTTTGAATTTGCCTGCAAGGCGGGCACCGAAGCCATGCAGGCCGCCATCGGCTACGTGGGCAGCGGGATGGCCGACTATGCGCTGGCCATTGGCATGGACACGGCCCAGGGGCGGCCGGGCGATGCGCTGGAATACACCGCGGCTGCAGGCGGCGCAGCTTTTATTATGGGCGCGGCAGAAATTGCGCTGGCCGTTCTAAAAGGCGCCTACAGTTACGTAACAGACACGCCCGATTTTTTTCGCCGCAATCATCAAAAATTCCCGGAGCACGGCAATCGCTTTACCGGCGAACCGGCTTATTTTCACCATATCGGGACGGCCGCCGCCACATTAATGGAAGCATTGAACTTAAAAGCGCAAGATTTCCGCTTTGCCGTCTTCCATCAACCAAATCAAAAATTTCCGGAAAAGATCGCCGCAAAACTGGGCTTTACTCAGGAACAATACAACGCGGGTTTACTCGCTCCGCAGATTGGTAACACCTATGCCGGATCAGCGATGCTGGGCTTAACGGCCATTCTGGATGAGGCCCGCCCTGGCGATCTGATTCTGACAGTCAGCTTTGGTTCAGGCGCCGGCAGCGATGCCTTTTGTTTTGAAGTAAGCGAAAAAATCGTTGAACGACGAAACCGCGCGCCATTGACCGCCAATTACATTGAGCGCGCCCGATTCATCGATTACAGTCAGTACGCGCGCTTTCGTGATAAGATTCGGAAGAGTTGAACTCTTTATTGGGACAAATACGGTGAAAGTGTACAGGAGTTTAAGAGGTTAAGTTTGATTAATGGCTGCCTTTGTTCTATCGGCGTTCCGGATTGGCGCCATGAAATCTATTTGGGTTGGTATCAAAAAGCGTTAAACCAATGGCAGGAATATGAAGAGAGTAGCGATTATTGGAATCGGGCAAACGCCCGTACGTGAACACTGGGATCGTTCATTGCGCGAGCTGGCGGTTGACGCCCTGTGGCAAGCGCTGGACGACGCCCAGCGCAATGAAATCGACGGTTTGTATGTGGGCAACATGTTGGGCGGTGTGTTGAGCGAACAGGAGCATCTGGGCGCTTTGATCGCCGATTTTGCCGGATTTGCCGGAATAGAGGCCGTTAAAGTGGAGGGCGCCTGCGCTTCCGGCGCTGCCGCTTTCAGGCAGGGCGTACTGGCCATTGCCAGCGGACAAAAAAAATGCGTTGCCGTGGTGGGCGTGGAAAAATTGACCGAGCACGCCGGATGGCATTCTACCGGCGCGCTGGCCACAGCGGCCGACGCCGATTTTGAAACTTCGCTGGGGCTGACCTTTGTGGCTCTGAATGCGCTGATCAAACAACGCTTTATGTTTGAACATAAGCTGACCAAAGAGCCGTTTGCTCATTTTCCGGTGTTGGCTCATCATAATGCGCAGTACAATCCCCATGCCATGTTTCGCCAGCCGATTTCCGTTGAACAGTACCTGAAGGCAAAGATGATTGCCGAGCCCATCAATCTGCTCGATTCCAGTCCCATTGCCGATGGGGCGGCCGCCGTTATTCTGGCGCCGCTGGATGAATTACAAAAGAACGATCGGCGGCTTGTGGAGGTGCTGGCCTGCGAGGTGGGTACGGATAGTGTTGCATTGCATGATCGGAAAAACCTGCTTATGTTGCAAGGCGTTCAGATGAGCGCGCAACGGGCCTTTAAAACGGCAGGCCTTACGCCGCGAGAGATCAGCTTTTTTGAACCGCACGATGCCTTTAGCATCATGACCGCGCTGTCCATTGAAGCCAGCGGTTTTATGATCGCCACGGAGGCCTTAAAGCATGCCGACAATGGCTATTTTGCCATCGACGGTCGGTTGCCTATCTGTACCATGGGCGGCTTAAAGGGCAGAGGACATCCCGTGGGCGCAACCGGCATTTACCAGGTGGTGGAAGCAACCATGCAGTTACGCGGCGAGGCGCCTTCCGCCATTCAGGTGGCCAGGCCGCGCTATGGAATGACGCAGAATATCGGCGGTACAGGCGCAACGGTGGTGACCACGATTCTGAAGGGGAAGAGTTGAGCGAGCGCTGCAGCTAAGGAAAGGGGGCGTTCGGTCTTCGTTCCCTTTATCCCTGTTCCCCAAAATTGGGAGAGAAACGAGTAATCGTTATGAGTTTCGTGCGAGATGAGGTCCAGTTAATTTAACTTACAAATCACAGGAAAAAAATCATGGATATACCACGTTACTGGCGATTGCGCAATCAAAGGTATCATCTGCAAGGCGCAAAATGCGAGCAATGCGGCCAACTATATTTTCCGCCGCGCGCCGTCTGTCCGGCCTGTAAGTCTCGTTCTATGTCCGCTTACCGATTTAAGGGAACCGGCAGAGTGTACAGCCATTCGTTGCTCTACCAGACTTCCGATCGCTTTGAGGGGCAGGCGCCGTATGTGGTGGCCATTGTGGAACTGGAGGAGGGCGTGCGCGTAACGGCTCAATTGACCGATGTGGATGTTGATGAAGTGGCCGTGGGCATGCCCGTTGAAATGGTGGTGCGCAAAATCTACGAAGAGGGCGATGCCGGCCCCATCGTCTATGGCTACAAGTTCAGGCCGCTGTTTACCAGGCAGGACTGATCAAATGAGAGGAAAAGTTCCATGCAATCCACAGGAAGCCAAAGCAGGGCGTTGTTGAATAGTTGGATGGTTGATTAGTTGAATGGTTGATTAGTTGAATGGTTGAATGGGGGCCAAAATGTCATTCCTCATTCCACTCTGCAGGCTAAGAGACCTGCCCAGAAAATTCCTGACACAAAGACGTATCATTCATTAGAACGCAGGTATCCATTACACCTTAGGGAAAAACTGTCCACGTACAGAACTTCCCCCTCTCCCAGACTTTTATTCTGGGAGAGGGGGAATTAAAGGGGGAGAGGGCCACTCCGGGCATTTCCTGCCACCTTTGGGCAAAAAAAGTGTATGAGTATAAGAGTATAAGAGTATAAGAGTTTTGAGGTTTTGAGGTAGTTTTTGAACCTTGATTAATATGATTACAGGATTAACTTGATTTTTTTCATTCGTGTAAATTTGCTCTCTAATTTAAGGCGAAATTTCGTAACCACAAAAAGCAAATTTTAGAAATCCCGAAATCAAGTAAATCCTGGTTCAAATTTAATTGGCTACCAGCCTGGCATTTCTTCCTGCTTTTGCGTGAAACTGGCCAGCTCGGAATTTTTTACACCGTTGGAAATAATCTGCCATGCGAAACTTCCCCCTCTCCCAGACTTTTATTCTGGGAGAGGGGGAATTAAAGGGGGAGAGGGCCACTCCGGGCATTTCCTGCCACCTTTGGGCAAAAAAAGTGTATGAGTATAAGAGTATAAGAGTATAAGAGTTTTGAGGTTTTGAGGTAGTTTTTGAACCTTGATTAATATGATTACAGGATTAACTTGATTTTTTTCACTCGTGTAAATTTGCACTCAAATTTAAGGCGAAATTTCGTAACCACAAAAAGCAAATCTTAGAAATCCCGAAATCAAGTAAATCCTGGTTCAAAATTGAATGGTCGCCGGCCTGGCACTCCTCTTCCCGCCTTTGCACGAAACTGACCAGCGCGAGAGTTCTTTACACCGTTGGAAATAATCTGCCATGCGAAACTTCCCCCTCTCCCAGACTTTTATTCTGGGAGAGGGGGAATTAAAGGGGGTGAGGGCAATTACGAGCAATAAAAAACTATTTTTAATTTTTACATTCTTTGCGCACTTTGTGACTTCTCTGCGCCCTCAGTGGTTGCTTATCCCCCTGCAAAAATGTTTTTTGGTTACGGCTGCGCTGCCCTGGAATATCAGGCTGATTTTTGGCGCTATATGACGTTTTAACCAACAAAACGAAAATAGAATCGACGTTGGCATGGACTGGCCCCGGATCAAAATTGCATCTTTGCCCATTCATTCTTACCTTTTCGCGGTTGATTGAACGGAGAAACGAGATGATCGAAGTTCCAGATTTAGCGAATTTATCTAAAGAAGTATTTTACGAGCTTTTGTACCGTCAGGCCAGAGCCATGGTCGAAGATGAGCGCGATGCGATCGCCAACATGGCCAATCTTTCGGCCTTGTTGTTTTATTCTATGGAGAATATCAACTGGGCTGGCTTCTATTTGTTGAAAAGGGAAGATGAACTGGTGCTGGGGCCGTTTCAGGGAAAGCCGGCCTGTGTGCGCATTAAGGTGGGCAGCGGCGTGTGCGGCACGGCCGTTAAAAAGGAAAAAACGCTCATCGTTGACGATGTGCATCAATTCCCCGGGCACATTGCTTGTGACAGCGCTTCCAATTCGGAAATCGTTGTGCCCATGATCAAAAACGGAAAAATGCTGGGCGTGCTGGATATCGATTCTCCCATGTTGAAGCGCTTTAGCGAAGCGGATCGTATTGGGCTGGAACGGATTGTAAAGGTTTTACTCGAATACACGGATTTTTAAAGACCTGAACAATGTTTAATTAAAATAGAATTAGGGGAAGGGAATATCAATTACGAATTACGAATTACGAATTATGAATTATGAATTAAGGATGAGTTTGTTCTAAGAAGCGTGACTTGTCATTTCGATCCTGCCCGGGCGGGAGAAAAATCTTTTAAAGGGGCCTTTGCTGGAATGGGAAAAAATACCTTTTTTAGAGAGAACTCAAGAATTAAGAGTAGTGAAGCAGTGAACAATGCCCGGCTGAGGGGCCCGTCTGGCCGTCAATCATAAATCATAAATCGGTCAGAATGAACGGTCACGTGCAATGGAACGCCATTCATTCGGTGAACCATTCAACCATTCAACTATCTGAGGAACGACTATGGAAATAAAACGCAGTTTTGCCAGCGACAATAATGCAGGCGTACATCCACAAGTGATGAAGGCCCTGCAGGACTGCAATGTGGGCCATGAGATCGGTTATGGCGACGATCCTTACACCATGCGCGCCACGGAACGGTTTAAAGAACATTTTGGGGGGCAGACCGGGGTCTATTTTGTTTACGGCGGCACGGGCGCCAACGTAACCGGCTTACAGGTTTTACTTAAGCCCTATCAGGCCGTGCTCTGCGCAGAAACCGCTCACATTTACGTGGACGAGTGCGGCGCTCCGGAAAAATTCACAGGCTGCAAATTAATGCCCATTAAAACGAAAGACGGAAAGCTACGTGTTGAACAACTGGAGCCCTTTTTGAGCATGCTTAACTTTGAACATCACGTTCAGCCGGCGGTGATATCCATTACGCAGCCCACGGAAATGGGCACCGTTTATACCGTGGAAGAAATTAAAGCCATTGCCCGTTTTGCAAAGGCGAACAACATGCGTTTGCACATGGACGGCGCCCGTCTGGCCAATGCCGCGGCCTGTCTGGATCTGCCGTTTAAGTCCTTTACCGTGGATGCCGGCGTGGACGTGCTGTCGTTTGGCGGCACAAAGAACGGCCTGATGTTCGGCGAGGCGGTGCTGATTTTTAATCCTCTTTTTCAGCAAGATTTTAAATATATTCGTAAGCAGGGCATGCAATTACATTCCAAGATGCGTTACATCGCCGCTCAATTTGATGCCTACCTGAAAGACGATTTGTGGTTGAAAAACGCGCGTCAGGCCAATCGCATGGCGCAGATGCTTGCTGAAAGAATCAAAGAAATTCCGCAAATAACGATAACGCAAGCGGTGCAAACCAACGGCGTGTTTGCCGTGGTGCCCCCACAGATCATTGAGCCCTTGAAAAAAGAGTACTTTTTTTATATCTGGAATGCCGCCGCTCATGAGGTGCGCTGGATGACCTCCTTTGACACCACCGAACAGGATATCGAGAATTTTGTAAACACATTAAAACGCATATTAAAAAAATATTTGACATAATTATTCAGTTGCCGTACATTTGAGCACAAAAAAAGAGAGAAAAAGGCAATGCCGGTGCGCAAGAAATTAAATCACACACATTGTGGTCATATTCATCATTCCTTTATTAAAGGAGCGCAATGACGCCGGCAAATTACGTCTGAATATTGTAAAATAGAAAACCCGGTTCATTGCGAATCGGGTTTTTTCGTTTTTAGGGAATGAATGCGTCAGGTTTTAAAGTTTAACCATTTTTAAGAAAGGGAGACAAGGTTGCTGACATTAGCGGTTCAAAAATCAGGAAGATTGAGTGAGAAAACGCTTAGGTTACTGGAAGAGTGCGGAATTCAAATCGGTAACGGTGGTAAGGGAAAGTTGAAGGCCGTTTCCAGTACCTTTCCGCTTGAAATTTTGTATTTAAGAGACGACGATATTCCGGAATGTGTGGCGGACGGCATCGCCCACGTGGGTATTGTTGGCGCCAATGTGGTGTTTGAGAAGGATCGTGAAGTGGAAATTGTGGAAGGTCTGGGGTTTGCCCGCTGCCGGATGAGCATTGCCGTTCCCAAAGAGATGGATTACAAGGGGCTGGCAGACTTAAATGGTTTGAAAATCGCCACATCCTTTCCCAGAATTCTATCAAAATATCTGCAGGAAAACCACGTGCAGGCGGAGATTCATGAGATTAATGGATCGGTAGAAATCGCTCCTTCCATTGGCCTGGCCGATGTTATTTTTGATATTGTCAGCACTGGCAGTACCTTATTAAGCAATAGCCTGAAAGAAGTGGAAACGGTTTTGCATTCAGAGGCGGTTTTGATTGCCCATCCCGGGATGGATGCCGAAAAACGCGCCCTGTTAGAACAGTTGATCTTCCGCATTAAAGCGGTACTCAAGGCAAAGGATTACAAGTACATTTTGCTCAATGTGCCCAATGAGAAAATCGAAACCATTTGCCAGATTTTGCCCGGCATGAAAAGTCCGACGGTGATGCCCCTGGCAAAGGAGGGCTGGAGCTCGTTACATTCGGTTATTCGCGAAAAAGAGTTCTGGGAAATCATCGAGCGGCTAAAGCAGAACGGGGCGCAGGGCATTCTGGTTATTCCCATTGAAAAAATGATAGTATAAGAAAGGAAAAAGATGGAAGTATTTAAATATCCTGCAAAGGAGCAATGGCCGGAATTATTGAAGCGGCCGCAGACGGATCAGGAAGAATTACGCCAGAAGGTGGTTCAGATCATCAATAATGTAAAAACACAGGGCGACCAGACCCTGATCCAGTTTGCCAGACATTACGACAAGGTCGAACTGGACTCGGTGACCGTTTCTGAAGAGGAATGGGCGCAGGCCAGCGACAGTCTTTCTTTAAAACTGAAAGAAGCGATCGATGTGGCGCGATCTAATATCGAAAAATTTCATCGTTCGCAAAAGCCCATCGAAAATTACATCGAAACTTCGCCGGGCGTATGGTGCTGGCGCAAGGCGGTGCCCATCGAAAAAGTAGGGCTTTACATTCCGGGTGGCACGGCGCCGTTAATCTCCACTTTTTTGATGTTGGCCGTTCCGGCCAGTCTTGCCGGTTGCCGGGAAATCGTTGTCTGTACGCCGCCCAATAAAGAAGCTTCGGTTCATCCGGCTATTTTGCACATTGCGCGCAGTCTGGGCATTACAAAAGTTTTTAAAGCCGGAGGCGCCCAGGCCATTGCCGCCATGGCTTACGGTACGGAAAGCATTCCTTCTGTGTACAAAATATTCGGGCCGGGCAACCGCTTTGTTACCATGGCCAAACAACTGGTGAGCATGGATGGCGTGGGCATTGACCTGCCTGCGGGACCATCGGAGGTGACCGTTATTGCCGATCACACGGCTAATGCCGATTTTATTGCAGCCGATTTGCTCTCCCAGGCAGAACACGGCATTGACAGTCAGGTGATGCTCATTTTAACAGACGAGACCTTAATCAGTAAGGTTCAGCAAGCGCTTGAACAGCAGCTGCAAACTCTGCCGCGGGCCAAGACCGCCCGGCTGGCGTTTCAGAATTCTCGCATTTTTCTGGTGGAAAATAGCGCACAGGCCATTGAGTTATCTAACGCCTACGCTCCGGAGCATTTGATCATTGTTACCGAAGACGCCGAGGAGCTGGCGGAAAAAGTGGTTAACGCCGGTTCGGTTTTTATTGGCCCATGGACGCCTGAAGCGGCCGGCGATTACGCTTCCGGAACCAATCACACTTTGCCTACCCATGGCTATGCGTTTAGCTACAGCGGGGTGTCGCTGGAAAGCTTCATGAAAGTTATTTCGTTCCAGAAGATTTCTGAAAGCGGTTTACGCGCCATTGGTCGCGCGATTATGGAACTGGCCGAGGCCGAAGGTCTGGAGGCGCACAGGCGAGCGGTTACCATCCGGCTGGATAAAATTTCTAAACTGCTTGCCAAGGACAACAAAAACGGAGAAGGGAATGACGTTTAATCCGGACAAACTGGTCAGAGAAAATATTAAACGACTAAAACCTTACACCTCGGCGCGCGATGAGTTTTCTGGCGCGGCCATGGTCTTTTTGGATGCCAATGAAAACGCTTATGGAGCTCCGTTGACGCAAAGCGTTTTAAATCGTTATCCCGATCCTTATCAGAAGAAGTTGAAGGAGAAAATTGCTTCCTGGTTAGGTGTGAAATCAGAACAGATCTTTTTAGGCAACGGCAGCGACGAGGCCATCGATCTACTGCTGCGCGTTTTTGGTCAACCGGCAAAAGATGCGGTGTTGGTCATGCCGCCGACCTATGGCATGTACACGGTGAGCGCGCAAATTAATGATTTGAAAGTGGTGGAAGCGCCATTGACGCCCGACTTTGAAATGGATCGGGAGGTTGTTGAGCGGACGTTAAGCGGCCAGGTCAAACTGGTTTTTGTCTGCTCGCCGAACAATCCCACCGGTAATGTTTTTCCGCAGGAAGACATTGTCTGGCTTCTGGAAAATTCAGGAAAAATCGTGATTGTGGATGAGGCGTACATCGATTTTGCGCCAGATAAAAGCGTTTTGTCCCTGATTAATCGATATCCGAATCTGGTTGTTTTGCGCACCTTTTCCAAAGCATGGGGCAGCGCAACCATTCGCCTGGGGATGGCTTTTGCCGATCCGAAGATCATTCATTGGTTAAACAAGATTAAAATGCCCTACAATGTCAACGGTCTTACTCAAAAGGTGGCGCTTGACCTGCTGGAAAACGTCGATCAAAAAAACGAACAGCTGGCTAAAATTTTAGCCCAGCGTCGCTGGTTAAAAGAAAATCTGGAAAAACTTAAAATCGTACAAAAGGTATTTTCGTCGGACGCCAATTTTTTGCTGGTGCGTTTCGAGCGCGCCCGCGAGGCGTACCGCTTTTTGATGGAAGGCGGCATTATCGTTCGTGATCGGACCAATCAACTGCACTGCGAAAACTGCCTGCGCATTACCGTAGGCACGGAAGAAGAGAATAGAAAACTGATCGAACGATTGGAAGAATTTGAGCTTAAATGTGCAAGCGTTTAAGAGAGGAATTGTGAATTAGTTAATTACGAATTAAAATTTAAGCAAAAGGATTTTAACGATGACTGGCTTGATTTCGTGGCACATCTTACCCAAAATCCGTAATTCGTAATTCGTAATTCGTAATTAAAAAAACTCCCCGGAGGTAACTGTGAAACGTGTTCTTTTTATCGATCGTGACGGAACCATCATTAAGGAACCGGAAGACGAGCAGATCGATTCATTTGAAAAATTGGATTTTTTACCCAATGTTATTTCTTCTTTAAAGAAAATTGCCCGGGAACTTGATTTTGAACTAGTCATGGTGACCAATCAGGATGGGCTTGGAACGCAGAGCTTTCCGGAAGAGACCTTCTGGCCAGTACACCATTTAATGTTGCGCGTTCTGGCCAGCGAAGGCATAGAGTTCAAAGACATTTTGATTGATCGGACGTTTCCGCAGGATAATGCTCCGACACGCAAACCTGGCACAGCCATGCTAACGCACTACATGCAAGGTGATTACGACCTGGCGAATTCCTTTGTCATTGGCGATCGTGAAAGCGATGTGCGGCTGGCAAAAAATCTGGGAGCCCGTGCCATATTCCTATCGGAAGAATCAAATCCTGATGCGGATTTGTGCACAACCGATTGGCGAGAGGTTTACCGCTTTTTGAAATTGAAGCGCCGCGTGGTTGCCGTTGAACGCAAGACCAGAGAAACGCAGATTGAACTCAGGCTTAATCTTGATGGTAACGGTATGTTCGCTTTACAATCCGGTATTGGATTTTTTGACCACATGCTGGAATTGTTTGCCAAAAACGCCGGATTTGATTTGAGCGGTACTTTACAGGGCGACTTGCACGTGGATGAGCATCATCTGGTGGAAGATACCGCTCTGGTTTTAGGAGAAGCCGTGCGTAAAGGTCTGGGCGATATGCGTGGTGTTCAACGTTACGGTTTTGTGTTGCCCATGGACGAATCGTTAGCCCGCGTGGCCATTGATTTTTGCGGGCGTAGCACCCTGGTCTGGAAGGCCAAATTTCGCCGTGAAAAAATTGGCGATATGCCCACGGAATTATTTGAGCATTTTTTTAAATCGTTTGCCGAAAGCGCCAAATGTGCCTTACATATAAAAGTAAAAGGCGAAAACGAGCACCACAAAATAGAAGCGGTTTTTAAAGCCTTTGGTAGGGCGCTTAAACAGGCCGTAAAGCGTGATGCAGAAAGAATGGAAATACCCAGCACAAAAGGGGTGTTGTGATGAAGGTGGCCATTGTCAAATACAACGCCGGCAATATTCATTCGGTTACCCTGGCTTTGCAGCGACTGGGCATTGAGCCGCAGGTGACAGATGATCCGGCATATTTGCAAAATGCAGACCGCGTTATCTTTCCGGGAGTAGGGGAGGCCAGTACGGCCATGCGTTATTTAAAAGCCCATGGATTAGACGATATACTGCGACGATTGAAGCAGCCCGTGCTGGGAATATGTCTGGGTTTGCAGCTTTTGTGCCAGCACTCGCAAGAAAACGACACACCGGGGCTGGGAATTTTTCCCGTAGAAGTTAAACGATTTCCGCCGGAGGACAAGGTTCCGCACATGGGCTGGAATTCCGTTTCAAATTTAAAAGGTCCGCTGTTTCGCGGCGTTCCGGAAGAAAGTTTTGTCTATTTTGTGCACGGCTACTATGCCGAGCTAAGTCCTTTTACCATTGCCCGCAGCGAATACATCCTCCCGTTTAGCGCCGCCTTGCAAAAAGATAATTTTTTGTCCGTACAATTTCATCCGGAAAAAAGCGGAAAGGTGGGAGAGCAGATATTGAAGAATTTTCTGGAAATAGGTTAAGTACGGATTAAATAGATCATGAGCTAAAAATAGATAAATTAGCTCTAAAAATGGTGATTTGTTATTTCGAAGGAAGAGAGAAAACTTGTAACTCCAATATTTCACAACCTTCGGTGAAAGGAGTAAATCTGCGCGATCGGAGAGCAGCAAAATTTCAGTCCGGGCCTGTAAGCTCTGTAATTCACGCAGATTACGCAGATGCTCGCAGAAAGAAAAAAATTAAAAGAATCTGAGTCAATCCGCGTGATCGGCGAGCGACAAACCTTCCGCAGTTGTTTCCAGCGTTTCCCTTTCCAATGGCAAAACGTCCACTTCATCCACCAGCAAATGGGCCTCGCCGGTCGGAGCTAAGCGGAGATCCCGATTTATTGTGGTCAGGCGGGATTGCACACGGCGCATAGTCAC
Organism: Caldithrix abyssi DSM 13497; assembly: GCF_001886815.1. GTDB lineage: Bacteria > Calditrichota > Calditrichia > Calditrichales > Calditrichaceae > Caldithrix > Caldithrix abyssi. The sequence continues at coordinate 2,840,678 of NZ_CP018099.1, read as the reverse complement.
CAGCCAGCCCATAACGGCCAATTGTTTAATTTTGTTGCGGTCGAAAAAAATAGAGAAAAAATACACAAAAATTTTTGACATTTTTTACAATCTTTAGTATAATTTCAATGAGCAAAAATGAACCTCAAATTTTTATGTTTAAGATGTTGAAAAATCAAGAAATTCTTTTTAAACGATTTTTAGTTTTTTTCTTGTTGTTTTTTGAACGATTTTTTAATAATCCATTACGCCTTTTAAAATTCAACCATTCAACCATTCAACCAAATTATCTATCTATCTATCTATCTATCTATCTATCTATCTATCTATCGTATTCTGCTTACCAAAATAAATTTAAAATTTTTCTGTTTTGATATTAAAATTTTTCGATTTGTTAGAATAAATGTAAAAAGTTGGGATGATTGGTTTGGTTAAGATTAAAAATTTAAATTAGTACCTAAATTTCTAATGTAAAAAAGATGAAAGGTGCTCCAATTATTTGTAAATTAAGTTAGTTACAAAAACAAAAAAACAAAAGAAAGGAGCACCTTGTAGATGAAAATAAAAAATAATCATAAAAGTGTCAAAACTTCTTTTACAGGCGGCAATTTAACTAATTATTCCGGCTTATATCCAATTTACAAATTCATGAAAAAGTTAGGGATAGATAAACTAATAGAAACCAAACTTACCATAGAGGGAAGACATAATCAAAAATATTCATTGGCTCAAATTTTCAATATAATGATTCTTGGTTTACTCGGCGGTATGGATCGTCTTTTAAAAATCGAACATTTTAGTTTAGACCCTTTAATCCATCACTTATTTGATCTCAATGGGCATTTGGATATTGACACGATCCGATATCGTTTCAAAAAGTTCAGTTTTCGTCAGAATAATCAATTAATAGAAGTCATTGGTTTTCTGTCTAATAAGATTCATAGAAGACTTCATACAAAGCGTGATATATTGGATTTGGATTCTACGGTTCAGACGGTCTATGGCAAACAAGAAGGTGCAAAAAAAGGATTTAATCCCAGGCATAAAGGCAAACGTAGCTACCATCCCTTATTAGCTTTTCTCAACAGTACCAAAGAGTGTATTGCGGCCTGGCTTCGACCTGGGGATGCCTACACCGCCAATAATGCGGATGCCTTTTTAAAACAGGTGCTTTCTATGATAGTCAAGCAAATAAGATTTTTAATTGTCCGTGCCGATAGTGGCTTTTTTAATGACAAAGTTCTGAGCCTATTAGAAAGTTACTCCGGCCAGATTCAATATTTAGTCAAAGTCAAGTTAAAAAATCTGGAACATCTACTAAAGGACCAGGATTGGGAATCAATTCCGGAATTAGAAGGTTGGGAGATGAGCGAATTTTATTATCGTGCGCAAGGTTGGTCAAAGGCCAGACGTTTTGTAGCGTTACGTAAATTTGAGAAGATAGTAGAAAAAGACAGTTTATTTCCTTACAAACAATATACTTATTTTTGTTATGTCACCAATATAGAAGAAAGCCCGCTTTATATACATCATTTATATGGAGATCGTGGAGAGAGCGAGAACTGGATCGAGGCGGTCAAAAATCAATTATATGCTGGTATGATTTTGACCAAAGATTTTTGGGTAAATGAAACATTTTTTCTTTTAAGTGTATTGGCTTACAATATAAGTGTTTGGTTTCGGAAATTAACCGATGAGAAGGCCTGGCGCCAGGAGCCCCATAGTTTTAGACTCTGGTTTATTCAATTAGCCGGAAAGATTACCAAATCGGCCAGACAAGTACACCTAAGAATGTACAGTTCTTATTATTACAAGAGCTGGTGGTCTAAAATAGATTCAAGAATAGACGCCTTGAGTTTTACGTAAGAAATTAACAAAGATTCATAAAAATTTTGTGTCTGATTTTTTTAAAAAGAATAAAAGGGCGAGGTACGTCCAATTCAATGTTTCGTAACAGGAAAAATCGTCTAATGAAAAAGAATTGAGTAAAATAATGGCAATTTTAGGTAGATTTTTCTAAAATTTAGGGGAAATAATTCTCTTAGTAAATACAGGGCAATACTATTTTTTTGTTAAAATTTTTTACTTTAGAAATTTAGGTATAATTTTTTATTAACAAAAAAATATTTCGTATCATTATATGCAGGCCCATCATATTCAATACCATTAATAGATTTTACAAAATATAAAAAGAAGAAATTTTTAGAAGTATTTGATCCAAATAATCCTTCACCATTTAAATATGATTATTCATTTTTACAAGAATTAGGTTTTGGAAATAATAATTCTAATATTCTATTAAATATTGGTTTTCAAATACATTATTTATATTATTTATTAGATGTTAGATATCTAATAAATAATGATAAAAACTATTGGTTTGATAATATTACACCAATAAATTCAAAAATAAATACTTTTTATATTTTATTTGGATTGCAGTTTTAAATTGGAGGTTAAAAAAAATGTTAACAAGAATATCAATTTATGTTTTTATTATATTACTTTCTAATTTAGTTGCGCAATCTTTATGGAATAACCAGGGACATATATCAGAATCAAGTAGAGTTAACTGGTCAAATGCTGGGTTAATTTGGGATAACCCTATCAATGCGGATCATGTTTTTGATGTTACAGCTCCAAAATACAGAGATGATAATGATTCTAATTTTGATGGTGAAATAAAAAACGCAATAAAAGATGCTGAAAATGCTAATGGAGTATCTATAATATATTTCCCAGCCGGAAGCTATACATTTAATAATACAATTTCTATAAATGTAGATAGTAATGATAGTAATATTATTTTCCAGGGAGACGGGTCAGATAAAACCATATTAAATTTTTATGTTGGTAAAAATAATTACTGTTTTAAAATTTATGGAAAACAAGATTTAGGTCCAATTTATTTAAATTCAGGGATTCAAAAAGGTGAAAAAATTATAAGCGGGAATGGAATTAATAATTTAAATGTTGGCGATTGGATTAGATTATGTGAGTATAGTCATGGAGTAGCAGATGACTGGGCTCAACACAGCATTGGTCAAATAACGCAAATAGTTAATATTGAAGGGAATACAGCTGAATTAAAAGATGAGGCTTCAAAAGATTATAGTTTTGGTAATAACTTAAGAATTTGGAGAATAAAAACTATTAAAAATATTGGGATTGAAAAATTAACAATAAATAGAAATGATAATGGATATACAACTAATGCTACCGGTTCAAATATTTTCTTTATTTATGCGGTTAATTGTTGGGTTAAAGGTGTTCAATTTAATTATACATGCCGTCATCATATTGATATTAGATATTCTTCCTGTATAGAAGTGAGTGGTTGTTATTTAAACGATGCAAATTTTAAAGGCGATGGTGGGTTTGGCTATGGAGTTGTATTAAATTTTAGTACAACTAATTGTCTTATACAAAATAATATTTTTAGAAAGTTAAGACATTCAATGGTTGTTCAAGCAGGTGCAAATTGTAATGTTTTTACATATAATTATTCAAGAGAACAGGAATGGAATTATCCGATTCAAGGGGCTGATATCTGTATTCATGGTAATTTTCCATATTCAAATTTATTTGAAGAAAATAATGTAGAATATATTAAAGCAGATGATGAACATGGAATGAATGGCCCATTCAACACTTTTGTAAGAAATATAGTTTACAATGATGATGAAAATTATCTTTATTTTATAGGGTTACTCAATGCGAAACATTGTAATATTTTAGGATGCAATAATGGCAATGCAAACAGTGATCCGTTTGTTTATCCCCCCTTAGGTTATGAATATACTCCTGATACTGATATTTATGGGTTTGAAATGTATATTGATAATATTCCTTATTATCCATGGAATCATAACAATTCATATATTGCTGGTGAGCGGCCTTATCTTTTAATGAAAGATATTTCTTATTATTACAGTTCGAGGCCCGATTTTTTAGATGTATCTTATGGAAATTATTCCTGGCCTTCGTGCGGACCTGCAGTACATCCCGATGACAACATTACACAATCAATTCCAGCGCGAGAAAGATGGTTTTATTAAAACATAAAGACGTATATAAATGATCCCACTCAATTTCCCCCACAACCTCTTGAAGTAACGATTACCGGCCCAACATCGCTCAACTCTGGCCAAAGTGGTACCTACACCGCACATCCTTCCGGCGGCAGCGGGACTTACACCGATTACGAATGGTGGGAACGGAAGGACGATCTGGAACCATATTCAGTAAACGGAGGAAATACCATTTTAGCTCCGCCCTCTAATCAGTGGGTGTATTTAACCAGCGGACCGGATAAGCAGCAAATCACCATTTCCAGAACATACAGTTTTTCTTTAAAATGTATCGTTACTGATTCTTATGGCGATCAGGCAACTTCAAATATTCTTTCAGTGCATGTTAGCGGCGGCGCTCTGGCCAAACAATCATCCCAAACATTCGCAATTGCCGTTCAGGTTCCGGAAAAAGTGGAACTAAGCGGTAATTTTCCTAATCCATTCAATCCCAATACAACCATTAAGTTTGGCTTACCGGAAGATGGCTATGTACAACTTAATATTTATTCCATGAACGGCCAAAAGGTGCGCACGCTAATCGATGGGCATATTTCAAAAGGTTATCACCAAATTAACTGGGATGGCACAAACGAAAGCGGTCAACCGGTTTCCGGCGGATTGTATTTTTACGAGTTAAGAGCAGGGAAAAAACGACTTTTGAAAAAGATGTTGCTGGTAAAATAAATTTCAGAAAAGGCTCTCAGGGAAGGGAGCCTTAAGAAATTATGAATTATGAATTTTGAATTTTGAATTGGTTTAGTACAATGTAAACCTGTTAGCGTACTTCATGGCTGAAAAATAATTTAAATCATTCCGATTGCCCGCTAATTTTGAAAATACGGGAACATGATTTGCTCATATTTAATCGATGAATTCGAATTCGTTTCCAATTTTTTCTTTTCCAATGGCAAAGCTTCCACTTCCTCCACCAGCAAATTGGCTTCACCCGGTAATCGTGATTGTACGCGGCCTTTTACCACATAAGGTCCGTAGCCTTTGAACAGGTGCCCGTACTTTTTGTAAGCTTTTTCAAACAACACGGCTTCTACCAATCCTTCGCGGTCTTCCAGGGTAATAAACTTCATCATGGTTTTGTTTTTGGTTTGCACGCGGCGCATGGTCACCAGCCAGCCCACAAAGGTCACGCACTTGTTTTTGTGCCGTTCCAGTTCCAAGGAGGACACCGGTTTAATTCGGGCAATCTGATCCTCGCAAAGGGCGAGCGGGTGGTCGGTTACGGCAAAGTCCAGCAGTTCCAGTTCATTCACAATTTTCTGAAAGCGATTGTAAGGCGCCAGGCCCACGTCTTCGCTTAAAAAGGCGCTGAGCGAAACGTGTTTTTTGTTCTTAAAATAAATTTCATTCATCAAAAGCAGTTTGGGCTCGTTAGGCAACAGGGCATTCAGGGCGCCGACCTTAATCAAATGACGCGTTTCTTTTTCGCCGGCGCGCGTGCGTCGTAAAAAGTCGAATAAATCCTTAAACGGCGCTTTTTGCCGTTCTTCGATGATGCGCTTCACCGTGTGCGCGCTCAGTTCGAATACGGTGGAAAGGCCGACGCGAATGCCGTCGCCCTCGCAGGTGAATTCGGCCTGTGACTGCGTCACGTCCGGCGGCAGCAGGGGAATGCCCAGGCGCCGCACCTCTTCCACGTAGGCTGCCCGACGGTAAAAGCCGCCCTGATTGTTGAGCACGGCGCACATGTATTCTGCCGGGAAATAGTACTTGAGAAAAGCCGTCTGGTAGGCGATGGTGCCGTAAGTGGCCGAGTGTGCCTTGTTAAAGCCGTAGCCCACAAATTGCGCTAAAAAACGCCAAACCGTCTCGGCCTGCTTCTGGTTCAGTCCTTTGTTCAGGGCGCCCTGAATAAAGGACGAGCGCATGGCCAAAAATTCTTTTTTGGTGCGCGACTTGGTCATAGCGCGCCGTAAAATATCGGCCTGACCAAGCGACAACCCGGCCACGGCGTGCGCCACCCGGAGCACCTGTTCCTGGTAGATAATCACGCCATAGGTTTCTTTTAACGGTTCTTCCAGAGAAGGATGCACGTAGGCGGTTTTTTCCAGTCCGGCGCGCCGTTTGATGTACACCTCTTTCATGCCGCTGCCCGAGGCGCCGGGACGAATGAGCGCCACTGCGGTGATTACGTCGTCCACGCTTTCGATCTGCATCTTTCGCAGCAGCCCGCGCATGGCCGGACTCTCCAGTTGAAAACAGCCCATGGTGCGGCCGGAACGAATGAAAGCGGTAACCTCCGGATCGTCCTCGGGAATGGTGCGCAAATCCAGCGGTGAAAGCTCGGCGCTTTTTTTGAGCAAAAGTTGCGCCTTAAGCTGCTGCAGGTCGTTGCCGTGCCGTTCCTTAATCGATTTCAGGCAATCGGTGATGATGCTTAAGGAACGCACGCCCAGCAAATCCATTTTAACCAGCCCCAGCTTTTCAATGGAATACATGTCGTACTGCGCAATGACGATCTCTTTACCGGCGACCTCCAGCGGCACGTGGCGCGTGATCTGATCCGGCGCGATGATTACCCCGCCGGGATGGATGGACAGATGGCGCGGAAAATCGGCAATGCGCCGCGCAATGCGCATGATCTCTTCGTACATGGTCAGGTTGTAGCGCAGTTCTTTAAGCTCGGGCAGGGTGTTGACCGCTTCTTCGATCTGATCGATGTGCCGGTGGGGCAGGTACTTGGTAATTTTGGCGATCTCGTCTTCGGGCAGGCCGTAGGCTTTGGCCACATCGCGCAGGGCCGAACGGTTCTGAAAGGTGTTAAAGGTGCAAATCATGGCCGTGCGCTTGTGACCGAAGCGGTCGTACACATATTTGAGCACGCGGTCGCGGTTCTTCCAGCAGATGTCTAAGTCGATATCCGGCGGATCGCTGCGCTGGGGATTGAGAAAGCGTTCAAAGTACAGGTTGTGACGGATGGGGTCCACCTGGGTAATGCCCAACACGTAAGCCACCAGGCTATCGGCTGCCGATCCGCGTCCCACACAGGGAATGTGTTCGCGCCGGCAAAAATCCACAATGTCTTTCACAATTAAAAAATACTCGGCAAAGCCCAGTTGATGGATGGTTTCCAGTTCAAATTCCAGACGTTTGATCACCTGCGGCGTCAGGGGCTGGTAGCGTTCGTTGGCGCCCGCAAAGCACTGCTTCCACAAATAGGAAAAACTGCTTTCGCCTTGGGGAATTTCAACGGAAGGAAAGATGGGCTTGCCCAGTTGAAATTCAAAGGCGCACTGTCGGGCGATTTTTTGCGTATTGGCCAGGGCGGTGGGGAAGGCCTTGAACAGGGCCTGCATTTCTTTAGCCGATTTCAAATACTGTTGCGAGGTGCCGGCGGTGGTCACCTGCTCCAGCGTGCCGTTGGCATCGATGGCGTGCAGAATACGGCGCAGGTACCAGTCGTTAGCTGAATTAAAGTGTACGTCGTTAGTGGCCACCAGTTCGGTTTTAGTTTCAGCGGCGATGTCGCGCAGGCGCAGGTTGACCAGCAGGTCCTGATTGGAAAAATGCTGCATTTCCAGGTAAAAATTTTTAGCAAACAGATTTTTCAAGCGCTGCACCTCCAGCAGGGCCTGATCGATCTGCCGTTTGCGGAGCAGGTGGTAAATTTTTCCCTTGTGCCCGCCGGAAAGGACGATCAAGCCCTCAGTCAGCGGTTTAAGGTCGTTGTAGGTTAATTTGAATTTGCCATGCCCGCCGCGCAAACGACCGATGGAAATGAGCTGGCACAGATTGCGGTAACCGGTTTCGTTTTGCACCAGAAAGAGCAGAGGAAAGCCGTCGTTCATGGTCAACTCCGCGCCAATGATCGGTTTCAGGCCGTAGTCTCTGGCGACCTGGTAAAAGGTAACCGCGCCGTACAGGGCGTTGTGGTCGGTTAAGGCCAGGGCTTTAAAACCGGCTTTTTTAGCGGCGATGACCAGCTCCTCGGGCGAGGGCACGCCGTCCAACAAACTGTAATAACTGTGCGTGTGCAGGTGCACAAAAGTGTTCATGGTTCGCATTCTTTTTTTTGCTGCTTGTGTCATTCTGAGCGCAGCGAAGAATCCCTTTCATCCTGAAATGTCATTCTGATCCCGCCCAGGAGGCTGTTGCATGGGGGGGAGGAATTAATGCTTATATTCTCCGATATTGATATTTTTTTCTCATTCTTAAGCGTTGGGCAAAATATAGAATTAAAAACGCCAAAATATTCTTTGAAAATAAAATTAATAGATCATCTTTTTCTTGTGATGCTGTTATAAACGCTGCTAAACGTTTCCCTAACATATTTTTAAATAGAACATTAATATTATGCCCAATACACATTAACGTAAATTCACTACGAACATTATTAAGACCAGATAAGGAAAATCCACGATAGCCTAAATTATGCTTCAAGTTACCAAAAACAGGTTCAACTGTCACCGAACGCTTTTTTAGTCGTTCCTGCGCCGCTGAAGTTTGTAACTTTTTCGCCATACGTTCGCAATAACTCTCATTAACTGAACGATGGATTTGCTTAACTTTCTTTTTACTGGAAATGCATAAATTAATTAAGGGACAATCCTGACAATCATTGGAACGATATACGATCCGTTCGCTATTTCTCTCAACTGGAAAAAGCTTCTTACCCGTCGGACATTCATAGTAATCTCCCTGTTCATGATACACAAAATCACTTCGTTTTAGTTTTCTTTCTTCTTTTTGCAATTCTTCCTTGGAGGTTGGTGTCTCCTTTATCGAACGATTGGATAACTGGGGATCGGCTATTACGGCATCAATCTGCTTTTCTTCCAATTCTTTTAGGTCTGTGCTATTGTGATAACCGGAATCGGCCGTGTAAGATCGCTTATCATCTGAACCAAGATTCTTCTCTACTTGTTCTTGAATCGGTATGAATTGACCCTGGTCGTTGGGCTGGCTTACGACTTCATGAGCTACTATTAAATGACTGGACATATCTACGCCTAATTGTGCGTTATAGCCCGGTCCATCCACCGAAGGCATCATGCGGGCATCCGGCTCTTTTACATTTATTTGATGTCTTGAACGGTGTTCTGATTTGAGCTGTTTCTTACGCTCTTTCAATTGGGCTTTACGTTCTAATATCTCTTTCTCTAAGCGCTCAAGCCGTTCTTTCTCCGCTCGAAGAGTTTCTAAATCTAATTCATCCGTGGCCCCCTGTTCTACAAAATTACAGCGCTGCATGTATTGCTTGATCTCTGCTCTTAACTTCTCTATACGTTTGTCTAATTGATCCTCAGTGTAGCCATGACGCTTACTGCTGTGCGCTTTGATTTTCGTGCCATCTATGGCTATCTGGTTGAAACTACTTATGCCTTCGGCCTGGGCAATTAAAAGTATCTCTACAAAATATTGGTCTAATAAATCCAAATGTGCCTTGCGAAAACGACTTAATGTACTATGATCCGGATGCTGATTCCCAGTGATATAAATGTAGCGCGTATCATATTTACACAATTCCTCCAGCTTACGGGTGCTGGTAATGCCGTTACTATAAGCATAAAACCATAAGGCAAGCATCATGTCTGGGGCATAAGAATCACCGCCTTGTGAACTATAACGGGAATAAAGTGCACTTAAATCAAGGCGCGAAACCAACTCCACTACAAATCGACTCTTTGGATCGTCTCTGGCAAAATCTTCCACACTATAGCCAAAGAGATTCATTTGTGAGCGATTATAAGTAATAAAACTCATGGAATTCCTTTGTTATTACTTGTTTTATCTGTCGCCCAGAATTTACAAATTTTTTGAATTTTACTCAAACTGAATTTGCAACAGCCTCCCAGGCGGGAGAAGAATCTCAAAGCCTGTGGCACCTGGGGATTCTTCACTCCGCTGCGCTCAAACGCCATAAAGTAAACAAACGTACACCATAAATTAACAAATTGCAGACAAAAAGCAAGAGGAAAATGGAAAGGTTTGCAGGGGAAAATAAATACGGAATGAACCGCAAGAACGGGTAGAACAGGGAGAGATAGGAGGTAAAATTAAAGAATAAAGATTAAAAGATTAAAGATTAAAGATTAAAGATCAAGTGTCCTTTAGATTAAGAAAACTTTTACAATAGAATTAATGGGTTTATTATGGTAAACAAAATGTGGAATTTTGTGTATTTTGTTTAATGGAAAAATTTTTAATCGATGCCTTTTCTGGCTTTAATTAGACTTAAATTGTAGGTGGCATTCTGATCCCGATCCTATGGGATGAAATTTGCAAAAATACCAATCCCGTAGGGGTTATTGACAATAACGCGGCAGTTTACTGCCGGGGAAAAGGAAACCACACAAATGTAAAAATGTCCCGTAGGGACATCTGAAGTACCATCCCGCCAGTTTCAGTCGTCCCCACGGGACGGGATTTTGGTTTGGGGGGCTTCTTTTCCCGCCGATGAATCAGCGGGCTATTCTCAATCGTCCCTGCCGGGACGGGTTCATTGGCAGTACATAGTGTTAAATCTTTGTAGATATGGCAAATTCTTATTTGGCAAAATTAAATCCCGTAGGGATAATTGAGAATAACGCGGCAGTTTACTGCCGGGAAAAGGGAAACCACACAAATGAAAAAATGTCCCGTAGGGACATCTGAAGTACCCTCCCGCCCAGTTTCAGTCGTCCCTACTGGACGTGATTTTGTGTGGTTGGCTCATCATCCCCGCCGTTGAAACGACGGGCTATTCTCAAACGTCCATACGGGACGGATTCATTGGCGGTACGTAATGTGAAATTTTTGTTGATATGGCAAATTTTTGTTGGAGTAAAAATTAAATCCCGTAGGGATTGATGAGAATAACGCGGCAGTTTACTGCCGGGAAAAGGGAAACCACACAAATGAAAAAATGTCCCGTAGGGACATCTGAAGTACCCTCCCGCCCAGTTTCAGTCGTCCCTACTGGACGTGATTTTGTGTGGTTGGCTCATCATCCCCGCCGTTGAAACGACGGGCTATTCTCAAACGTCCATACGGGACGGATTCATTGGCGGTACGTAATGTGAAATTTTTGTTGATATGGCAAATTTTTGTTGGAGTAAAAATTAAATCCCGTAGGGATTGATGAGAATAACGCGGCAGTTTACTGCCGGGAAAAGGCAAACCACACAAATGTAAAAATGTCCCGTAGGGACAACTGAATTACCATTCCGCCCTCTTTCAACCGTCCCCACGGGACGGGATTGTGATTTGGTTCGGTGCATTTTCCCCGCCGTTGAAACGACGGGCTATTCTCAAACGTCCCTCACGGGACGGTTTCATTGACGGTACGTAATGTAAAATTTTTGTAGATATGGCAAATTCTTGTTTGGCAAAATTAAATCCCGTAGGGATTTATGATAATAACGCGGCAGTTCACTGCCGGGAAAAGGAAAACCACACAAATGTAAAAATGTCCCGTAGGGACAACTGAATTACCATTCCGCCAGTTTCAGTCGTCCCCACGGGACGGGATTTTGGATGGGTTGGCTCATCATCCCCGCCGTTGAAACGACGGGCTATTGTCAAACGTCCCTGCCGGGACGAAATTAATTTGACGTTTCGAGTGTAAAATTCCTGTAGATGTGTCGAATTCTCGTCTGGTATAAATTAAATCCCGTAGGGATAATTGAGAATAACGCGGCAGTTTACTGCCGGGAAAAGGGAAACCACACAAATGTAAAAATGTCCCGTAGGGACATCTGAATGACCTGCCTTTATTTTTCAATCCCCTCTCCAGGATAGGATCATTAAATTTAAACGAACGTTCATTACATTAAAATAAAGCTCCCAAAGGCGCTCTCTAAAATAGCAGACCTTCAGATAGGCTTCTAAAATTCAACACCTGAACCCCTTCAACTTGCTGCTCGATTTCTCCGTCGTAAACCAAAAATTTCTGGATCGTGCGGTCGGGAAATAATTTCTGAAAATAGTGCAATCCCTTTAAAAAATGTCGGGAAAAGGTCTGCGCCGATTTGATCTCGGCAATGGTAAATGAACTTCCCTGTTTAAAAACCACATCGACTTCATTCTGATGATGATCCCGATAAAAATAAAAATTGGCATCCAGGCCCCGATTAAATCGCGCCTTAAGCAATTCCGCGATGACCATATTTTCAAATAAAGCGCCGCGTAAAGGATCGCGCGTTAATTGCAACGGATTGTCAATGCCCAGTAAATAGACCGCCAGTCCGACATCGTAAAAATATAATTTGGGAGACTTAATCAACCGTTTTCGGATATTTTCAAAATAGGGAGGCAGTAAAAATAGAATGAACGAGGTTTGTAAAATCGAAAGCCATGATTTAATAGTGGGAACGCTTACGCCCACTTCATTAGCCAGTTGATTGGCATTAAACGTTTGAGCGATGCGCCCGGCGCATAAGCGAATAAATTTCTGGAACAATAATAAATCCTTCACCTGAGTCACCTGCCGCAAGTCGCGTTCAATATATGTTTCGTAATAACTGCGATAGAATAAGGTAGGATTTAAGGATTCTTTGTAAATGGCCGGGAAAAAGCCGTGATACATGAGATCATCGCTGGAAAAGCTCCGGATGTAATCGGCTATTTCTGTCAGGGAAAATGGCAACAACTTAAGGAGAACCGTTCTCCCTGCCAGAGATTGGGAAATGGTGTTTAATAACGAAAACTGATTGCTTCCGGTCAGGATGTACTTACCCTTTTCAGTAGAAGCGTCGATAATTTGCTGAAGATAGGAAAGCAATTCCGGCGCCCGTTGAATTTCATCCAGAATGGCGCCCGTTTCCACTGTTTTTAGAAAGGCACGGGGATCGAAGGTAGCCATTTCGCGCACATCGGGATTTTCCAGACTAATGTATTGTTTTTTTGGAAATAACCTACGCGCCAGTGTGGTCTTTCCGGATTGCCTGGGTCCTGTGATGGTTATCGCCGGATATTGCTGGCTAAGTTGTAGCGCTAATTTTCCCAGTTGTCGAGGAATGTAGTCCATTATTGTACAAATTTTAAGTTTAACTTTAAATATGTACAAATATAAGTATGTGATGTTGGAAAAGCAAATTCCGTGATGGGATCCTTCAATAATTATTAAATAAGGTACGAACGGATTGATTTTATTAAGTGTGATCTTCGAGCTGCAACCAAGTTTTTATGTTAATTTATTGACATAAAATCAAAAAATAGCGTGCTGGTGAAACGACGGGCTATTCTCAAACGTCCATACGGGACGGATTCATTGGCGGTACGTAATGTGAAATTTTTGTGGATATGGCAAATTCTTGTTTGGCAAAATTAAATCCCGTAGGGATTGTTGAGAATAACGCGGCAGTTCACTGCCGGGAAAAGGGAAACCACACAAATGAAAAAATGTCCCCTAGGGACATCTGAATTTCCATCCCGCCCTCTTTCAACCGTCCCCACGGGACGGGATTTAGGTTTGGGGATCGTATTTCCCCGCCGTTGAAACGACGGGCTATTCTCAAACGTCCCTCACGGGACGGTTTCATTGACGGTACGTAATGTAAAATTTTTGTAGATATGGCAAATTCTTGTTTGGCAAAATTAAATCCCGTAGGGATTGTTGAGAATAACGCGGCAGTTTACTGCCGGGGAAAAGGGAACCACACAAATGTAAAAATGTCCCGTAGGGACATCTGAAGTACCATCCCGCCCAGTTTCAGTCGTCCCTACTGGACGTGATTTTGTGTGGTTGGCTCATCATCCCCGCCGTTGAAACGACGGGCTATTCTCAAACGTCCATACGGGACGAATTCATTGGCGGTACGTAATGTGAAATTTTTGTGGATATGGCAAATTTTTGTTGGAGTAAAAATTAAATCCCGTAGGGATTATTGACAATAACGCGGTAGTTCACTGCCGGGAAAAGGGAAACCACACAAAACGTAAAAATGTCCCTTAGGGACAACTGAATTACCATTACGCCCTCTTTCAACCGTCCCCACGGGACGTGATTGTGATTTGATTCGGTTCATCATCCCCGCCGTTGAAACGACGGGCTATTCTCAAACGTCCATACGGGACGGATTCATTGGCCGGCCCGTAGTGTAAGTTTCAGGAGATATTTCAAATTAATGTTGAGGAAAAATAAAATCCTGTATTTCGTAAAAAAAGAGCAGAGAACTTAAAGAATTAAAGAAACCATTAAACTGTACCAGGAACATTTAAAAGCGCATAATGAGCTGGTTCCTTCTTCCATCTAAGAATAGATCTTAGAGGTTGATGGGTAAGCCATTTACCACGGATTTCAAGACGGCGTTTTTTTCTGTATTTTTTAAAGTCGATTATGAAATAGATCGCGCGATGAAAAATCATATCATCCCGGGGCAAATGAATGCATCGCTTCGAAGAATTGTCATTTCTCTCAGCGGGCAATGGCCAAATGAATTTTTCAAATCTTCATCCGGCCGGTAGTTCTAACCATAGAAGAATTCAAAGAGCTTGTTTGAATTTCAAGTGAGCAAATAATTCTTTCTATTAAAGAAAGTTTTCCAGATTAAGTACGAAGTGTTGCCAGGGTAAAATTTTAACACCTTCCAATTCATACGGTTGGTCCACGGGCGCTACAATGTAGGCTGGAACGTCAGGATTTTCTTCATGAAAAGCGCGAATGCCGGAAAGATGCGCTCCGGTGATAATGGTCGATACCTTTATTTCTACAATGTATTTTATTTGCCTGTGCTTTTCGATAAGCAAATCAACTTCCGCTCCGTGATTGGTGCGCCAGAAGAACAAATTGGCCTCGCTTTGCAGGTAATGTTTGAAGCGGTAAACCTCCTGAATGACGAATTGCTCGAACAGTTTCCCTTTAATGGCTCCTGCAAGCGAACTCGTTAACATACCGTTCAGTGCGTTGGTCACGCCATTGTCGAAAAAATAGAATTTAGGATGCGCCCTCAAACGCTTGCGCACACTTTTACGCCAGGGCAATAGTCGAAACCCAATTAAAGTATCTTCCAGAATTTCATAATACGATTGGACGGTGCGCACCGGAAGCGCGCAATCGCGGGCAATGGCATTAAAATTCAGCAGTTCGGTAAATTGAGAAGCGGCCACGTCTAAAAAACGTGAAAAACCGCCAATATTTCGGGCAATGCCCTCGGCCTGAATTTCTTCGCGGAGGTAGGTATTCACGTAAGCATTCAAAATTTCTCTTTTTTCTGTGTCGTTTTTTTCTAATAAAGGGGGAAGCGAACCATATTTTAATAGGTCTTCCAGGTTCATCGATTCTTTAATCTCCTGGTAAGTGAAGGGAAAAAGTTGCCTCTCGAGGGCGCGTCCGGCCAACAGGTTTACGCCCCCACGACGTAACTTGCGAGCGCTTGATCCGGTCATTATGAATTGACAACCCGGAAATTCTTCAATTAAATAGTGTACTTCGTTTAACAATAAAGGGATACGTTGAATTTCATCAATAAAGATGTACCGGATTTTTTCTTTTATAATTTTTTCTATGGCTTCCAAGCGGAATTGCTGGGGAAATTTTGAATATTTCAGAAAGTTTTCTGTCCACAGTAAATTAATTTCCCAAATGTGGTCTTTAAAAAGCGTATGGATCAGGGTGGTCTTTCCAGTTTGTCTGGGCCCAAAAAGAAAAAACGAAGATTTGGGTAAAGTAATGATTCTATTTATCATGTTGCAAAACTGTACGGTAAACTTGTAACAATATAAATAAAAACAAAGCAAAATGCAAAATAGAAACGGAATTAGTTTTGCGATTTAAAGATGGAATCATTGTAAAGGTTTCGGGAGTAAGTTTGAAAATTTACTTTTACTTGATTTCGTTTTATGTTCTTTTCAATAATAGTAATGCTATTATTGAACACATCTCCCAAAATAGTAAGTTTTTTTTAGTGACCATCGGACGTCATTTGAATATTGGGCTCTAACGCAAATTGTTGCGTTTGTCCGTTGGAAAAGCATTAGTGTGGTTTTTTACGTTATTGAAAAAATAAATAAAGAACTGCCAAAATCAAATCCTGCCCATTTATTGTTGTGAATTTAAAGAGGGGAGTGGCGGATCCGTCACGTACGAATGAATTTCAGGGAAAAGAAAATAGTTTTAAGGGCAGGGTGGTTAATTAAAATCAAACAGAGAAAACGACAACGAAATAATGTGCAGTAAGATAACAGGAAGAAGAAGGCGTAGTTGTAGCCCAGGTACTGGAATTGCCCGGAGTATTTCTCAGAGCAAAACGAAAGACGACGTTTAAAAAATATTAAAGAATCAATCTGAATTGCTGGGGAAATTTTGAATATTTCTGAAAGTTTTCTGTCCAGAGTAAATTAATTTTCCAGGGGGGCGTCAAAAAGGCATTGATCAGGGTGGGCTTTCCGGTTTGCGCAATGTTACTGTCGATAATTTTCAGCCGCTGGTTTTACGCAGCGACAGCGATGACTTGTGCAAAAAGGGCTGAAAAGAAAATATCTCAAAGTACTTTTCTGGTACACCAAATATAAAACGGAAATTGCTTTTCTCGTTCAGAGGAATGGAGAAATATTATCAATTGAAATGAAGTGCCGCAAAAATCTGCGTAAAATCCCGATAACACTTTATTCTTCACAAAGATATCAGGAGAACCTATTTTAAAATTGGTCGAGAGTATCTTCTTTTCTGTAAATTCCTGATCTCCTTGTGCACATGGGATAAAGTTTTTTTGCCAGGAAGAAGATTGTTACTATCGTTTTGATCTTTCTCCTTATTTTCCATCAAAAAAATCAGACAGTGAAAATTTTGTTTTCCCCTCAGTTTATCTTAAATTTTGAAGACGAGGAATGGTAACATGCAATTCCCTGAAAAAACTTTTATAATTGGTATTTTCATTTATTTTCTTCTGGCGCTCACGGGCCTTTACAATACCTCACAACGCCCCGCGTTGCCCATGTCAATGGAAGAGACCGATCAGGGCGTTTACCTGTATCCTGCAGCAGGGAAGGGCCAGGAAGGCAGCTTTGCTCCCCAATTGATAAGCAGTCTGGACCATTACGCGGTGGAACATATCTACCAGGCAAATGCCGTCATTAATAGAAAAAAAATTGGCGATACGGTTACGCTTCGTTTGCAAGGCGACGGCGTGCAACAGGTTAAATTGACTTCGTATTATGGTTTTTGGCATCTTTTTCTTAATTTTTTTATTGGCGCCATTTTTTTTGTAATCGGCGGATTGATCTGGTGGAATCGCGAAAATAGCGCAGAACGGTTGTTCCCCTATTCAGGATTTCTTTTTGGTTTCATCATCATCATGAACTGGGGAGGCATTCAGTTGCCCCTGCCGCTTTCTTTGCCGCTGATTTCGTTGTACTTTTTAAGTTATCCACTGGCCTTTTTGACCTTTTGTCTGTTCAGCAACTATTTTCCCGCATTTGATGTTTCAATGGCGGAGGTAAAAGTTCATGTCCAACGCATCCTTGTTGCGGCGGCGTTATTTTCGCTACCGCTCATCCTTTTTTTTCTGCGCCAGACATTTGATTTTTCACTGGCCACGGTCGATCAATTCTATCTGATCTACCGCCTGTTTCGCTTCATCATTCTGGCCATAATGCTGTTTGCCCTCATTCAGTTGATCCGCAATCTGCTGCGTCAGGAAAATCCCGAGCATCGTCGTAAGCTTCATTGGGTGTTGTGGGGCGTGTTCTGGGGCAGCTTTCCGTTTATTTTTTTGTGGAACTTGCCGCAAATTTTTGGATTTTCGCCATTGACGCCGGAATGGATCGCCAATCTGGCCATCCTCTTTATTCCGATAACTGTAGCCATCGCCATCTTGCGCCATCGTTTGTTTGATATCGAAATTGTCATCTCGCGCAGTCTGATCTATTCTATTGTGTTGTTCAGTTTAATGATTATTTACCTGCTAACCGCGCTGGCGCTTTCGGCGCTCTTTTTGAATCGTTTTTCGCTCCATTCGCCGCTGGCCTCAGCTTTGGCCGCGTTATTTATTGCATTGATCTTTAATCCGCTTAAAACGCGCGTTCAAAATCAGGTGGATCGTCAATTTTATCGCATAAAATACGATCGTTTTCAGGTGCTCAGGTCTTTTATGGCCGGGCTGGAACGGCTTTTAGAAAAGGGGCAGGTGTTACAGGAACTGGAACGCGCCTTTCAAAAGGCCGTGCCGGTTGAAAAGCAAGAGACGTTCTTCGTGGAAAAAGAGGGCCCCGTCTCTGGCGGTGAAGAGATCGCAAAAGCGACGCAATTTCTGGAATGGTTTCGCTCACAGCCCGATGGTGAACGCGGTCGGATATTTATCCATCCGTCCGGAAGGGAGCGCCTGGAATCGGGATTGCGTTTCGCCGGGGCGCCATTGCCCGAACGGTATTTGATTTTAATTGCGCTCAATGCGCAGAGCGGCTGGTTACTGGGCGAAAAACGTTCCGGCCAGCGCTTCTGGAAGGAAGACCTGGACCTGGCCAGTCAGATGGCTGCGGCCGCCTCTGCGCAGCTCGAAAAAATCGCCTTTATGGAAAATTATCTGCGTGAAGCCCTGGAGCGCGAAAAAGCGGAACAACTTAACGCCTGGAAAAGTTTGCTGGTGGCCGAAGTGGCGCACGACTTGCGTTCGCCGCTCAATGCCATTCTTTTTAAATTAAAAAATCTGGCGCATGCGCTCAATGAGGGAAAAAACGATTGGCAGAGCTCCGCCTTAGAAATTCAAAACCAGGTGCGGCGTTTGCAAAATCTGATTCAGAGTCTGCTCGCCTTTTCCGCAATCGAAAAAGGTAAGTTGTCCCTGCAGCTGACTCCGCTTACCATTCAATCGATTGTTGGGGAAACGCTGGACATTTTGCAGGAGACCATAGAAAAAAAGAGATTGAACGTCAGGCAAGATTTACCGCCATCGTTGCGCGTGCTCGGTGATCCACAGTTTTTACAAGAAATTTTTCTGAACATTTTGAGCAATGCCGTTAAGTTTTCCGCTCCGAGTAAAACCATTCACATCAAAGGCCGATCGTTTTTGCGGCGAAGTGAGCGGCGCGTTAAGATCGAAATCCGCGATCAGGCGGGCGGAATGACGTCCGCTCAAATTAAGGAAGCTTTTGAACCTTTCCGTTCCAGGCAGACGCCCCGCCCTGGCGAAGGATTTCATCTGGGGCTTTACATCGTCAGACAATTTACCGAACTCATGAACGGCGAGGTGCAAATCGAATCGCAAAAAGGAAGCGGAACGACGTTTTTGCTCTCCTTTCCGGCCCCGTAAGAACGGAACAATGAAAGGGCGTATGATGAAAATCAAAGTTTTAATCGTTGACGACGACACACTTTTGAGCGATGAGATGGCCGCTTTTCTTTCCAGGAATGGCTACTCCGTCGAACAAGCCCAAACCCTGACAGAAGCGCGGAGCACGGTCAGCGCTTTTGCGCCGGATATTCTATTGCTGGATTTAAAACTACCTGACGGCAGCGGTCTGGATTTACTACCTGAAATAAGGGATAAACTTCCGCAAACAACCATCATTCTACTCAGCGGCTACGGTAGTATCCCGGAGGTGGTTACGGCCATTAAACAGGGAGCGGAAGATTTTTTAACCAAGCCGCTGGATCCCGATCATCTTTTGCTCCGCTTGCAAAAGGTACAGACCCACAAGCAGTTAAGTACACGATTGAAAATATTAGAATTAGACTGGGAAAATCAACGCCAGATGATCATCGGGCAGAGCCGCAAAATGCAGGAGGTTATTAAGCAAAGTCAGGCGGTGGCTCAGGGCAATACCACCGTGCTCATTAGCGGCGAAACAGGAACGGGCAAGCACCTGCTGGCCTATTATATCCATCAGAACAGTCCTCGTAGTGAGGCACCGTTTGTTTACGTCAATTGCGCCACCCTGTCAGACCAGCTTCTGGACAGCGATCTGTTCGGCCATGAAAAAGGCGCTTTTACCGGGGCCGTGCGACAAAAAGAAGGGCGAGTGGAATTGGCTCGCGGCGGCACCCTGTTTCTGGATGAAATCGGCGAGCTGCCCATAACGTTGCAGGCTAAATTACTGCATTTTATTGAATACGGCGAATTCCAGCGGGTGGGCGGAACAAAAACGCTGCGCGCCAATGTGCGGATCATTTGTGCTACGAACCGCAACCTGCAACAGGAAATCGAACAGGGACGCTTCCGGGAAGACCTGTATTTTCGCATCAATGTGGTGCGTGTGGAAATTCCGCCTCTGCGCGAGCGTCCGGAGGATATTCCGGAATTGTTCGATTTTTTTCTGCAGAAATTTTGCCGGGAATTGGGCAAGCCTCTGTTGAACCCCCAGTTTGACAGTTAACGCCAAATTTTTCAAAGCCAAATCAAAAAAAACATATAATTAAGTTTCTCTGTTTCAATTTCTTTGTAGTCTATGCAGGCGTGCTTTTTTTATTTGCTATCAAATCGTTTTATTATTATATTCATTCTATGTTTGTTAAGGTAAGTCGATCCAAAAGAAATAACAAAGTCCATGAGACTTTACAAATCGCTGAGTCCTACAGAGACTCAAATGGAAAAGTACGCCATCGAATCTTGCTGCATTTAGGCCCTACCGACAAATTCATCAAAAAAGACGTAGACACGCTTATCAACGGACTTTTAAGGGCTAAGGGGTTAACTTTACAGGACTTAGATAGCAATATTGATAATGTCAAGGCCTTCGGTCAAATCTGGGCGCTTGTCCATTTATGGAAAGAGCTTAAAATGAGCCAGATTATTGCCAGGCAAAAGGAAAAAAGCGGAATAAAGTTTGATCTTGAAGCTCATTTAAAAAGTCTGATATTTAACCGCCTGGATGATCCTTCTTCCAAACTAAAACTACTCACCTGGTTAGAAACCGTTTATATTCCGGGTATCAACAAAGACGACATTCGTTATGAGTATCTTTTAAGAGCGATGGATTTTCTAATAGCTCATAAGGAAAAGATTGAAACCCAACTTGCTAATCGTTTACTAGATCTGTTTAATCAGGATCTAAAGGTTTGTTTTTATGATTTAACATCAAGCTACTTTGAAGCCGAAAACTCATTGGTAGAAGGCGATATTCGTCAGTTTGGTTATAGTCGTGACCACCGCGGAGATAGAGAACAGATCGTAATTGGCGTGGTGATGACCGGAGATGGTATTCCTATAGCCCATTACGTCTTCCCTGGCAATAAGGCTGATCGCTCTACCTTGCAAGAGATGCTCAATGATATTCGCAGGCGATTTAAGGTAAAAGATATCCAGCTGGTGGCAGACAAAGGTTTATTAAGCAATGACAATCTCTGGCATTTAATCCAACAAGGTTATGAGTTTATTCTTGGAGAGAGTGTTCGTCAGAGCAAGGATGCCAAATCGGTTATAAAAGAAGCCAATGCGCATAAAGAGGCGACTGGTGAGACGATCTATGAGCGCCTAACGGAGCGTGAAATCAAGTCAAAAGATGGTAAAAAGGAAAAGATAAAACTTCGTTATGTGGCCAGTTACAATGCCGCCACGGCATTAAAGCGCTATAAAAATCGCATCAATCGTATTAATGAATTTTTAGAGCTGTCAGAAGAGATTAAGAAAAAGGAAATAAACACAGAAGATAAATATCATCAAATAAAGAGTGTATTATCAAGAAAACGTTTAAGTCGTTTCTTTAATGTTGAATTAACAGAAGATACGATAGAGATTCATAAGCAAGATGAGGTATTATCAGAAGAAGAAAAGAGCGACGGTTGGTTTATAGTGATAAGCAATGCTCATGACCTGAGTAAATCAGAACTCATAGCGCGCTATAAAGATTTAAAATATGTGGAGCATGGTTTTTACGAATTAAAGCATAGTTTGAATTTACGTCCCAATTTTCATTGGACAGAGAAGCGTATCAGGGCTCATGTGATGGTATGTTTTCTTGCATTCCAGATGGCGGTATTGTTTGAGAAGCGTTTGAGTGGCATAAAATTAAGTTGGCAGCGTGCTATGGAGAGCCTGCGTCGAGTCGTGGTTGTAGAATGGGAAAATGAAGGGAGACGTCGTAAAGGATTATCCAGAGTGCATGGCGAACAATTGGAAATATTTCAGGAGATAGGCAGCAGCAAGCCAACGCTTTTATCTTTGTAGTGACAACTTAACGAAAATGAAATTAAACTAACTTAATAATAATAAAGGAATTATGTTCCATACAACTGTCAAACTCAAGTTGAACTACAGCCCGTCGCTACGGGAAAAACTGCTGCGCTATCCCTGGCCGGGCAATATTCGGGAATTGCGCAACGCACTGGAACGGGCGGTCGCCATGTGTAACACATGGCAATTGAGCGAAGAGGACTTTCCGTTTTTAAAATCCGATGCGCCGATGCAGGAAGACCCTTTATTTGCGCCAACCGATCTGCAAACGGCGTTGACGCGCTTCAAGCGCAGATACCTGCAACGCATTTTACAGGGCGTTAATGGCAATCAGTCGCAAGCAGCCAGAATATTACACATTCAACGCACTTATTTAAACCGTTTGATTAAAGAATTGAAGATTGAAACTGAAAAATGAGATGCGCGTTTTCTTAAGCTTGTCGCTGCTGTCAAAAGATTCAGGAGCTTTTTATCCAGGTCAGCACAGCCGCAACCCAAACCAACCGCAACACGTGCATAGTAATTTTCCCGCAACTTCGCCAATAATCGCAGAAAATTATTTAACATGTATGACGCAAGCTTAGCAAACCGGCACTCTACTATTCCTAATTCCTAATTCGTAATTCGTAATTCGTAATTTTTAATTTTTAATCCTAGTACATCATAGCAGCAAGCAAAAACATTCCCGCAGGAATTTAAGCGACCACAGAGAGCCCAGAGAAGTCACAAAGAGCGCAAAGAATGTTTTAAATTAAAAATAGTTTCAATTGCCGTCACCCCCTTTCCAAGAAAAAAGTCTGAGA
The DNA here is from genome assembly GCF_001886815.1 of Caldithrix abyssi DSM 13497. Lineage (GTDB taxonomy): Bacteria > Calditrichota > Calditrichia > Calditrichales > Calditrichaceae > Caldithrix > Caldithrix abyssi. Next base: position 2,817,782 of record NZ_CP018099.1, on the reverse strand, counting down.
AAGTGGGAAAAACTGTTCGTTGGAAATTTTTCTCCAATGATGTTCAATATTTGCGCATTTATAAATTTCTATTCAACCATTCAACTAATTAACTATTCAACCAATCCAACAGCCCAAAAATTTTCGCACGCAAATGCATTACATTTTTTGGAGGAAGTATCCTAAAGATTAATGCTTACCAGCGCTGAATTGTCCTTGGAAATCCTTCGCCCCTACATAAACGGTGGTAGGAATTCACCACATTTGCAGAAACAGGTTTGAAATGACAGACTAACCATTCAACCATTCAATCATTCAACTAATCACCTATTCAACCAATCCATGGACGGGGGATGAGTCTTTAAAACAGAACAAAAATTTTCGTTCATGTTGTGGCTGCAAAGGTCTTACAATGTAACTATTTTAAACCACTTTGTGTAAACAAAATCAGACACCTGTCTGATAAATTAGACGCAATTAGTCTGAACCAAATATTCTCCAATCCATGCTAACTCATTGATATTCTAAAAAATAAAGCAAAAAAAATATCTGGCATTAAAATTGAAAATTGTTGCTACAGCGTTTTGAAAGGAGAAAAAATGTTAAAAGAGTACAAAAGCGAGTACTGGACGTTTACTCCCAGAGATCGGCAAAAATCTAAAAAAGAAGAAAAGCGTTTTGCTGAAATCCACTGCATCATTAATCCGGCATCGGCGGCCGGGCGAACGCGTGGACGCTGGCTCCGATTGTTAAAGGTTCTACAAAACACCTGGCCCGACGAGTTGACCTTTACCATTACTGATTTTGCCGGGCATGCAACGCTTATTGCGCGGCAGGCAGTTGAACAGGGCAGTAAAAAGATCGTGGTAATGGGAGGAGACGGAACCATTCAAGAAACAGTCAACGGTCTTTTGGCCAACCATCAAACATGCCTCGAGGAAATTTCCCTGGGAATTTTAAGCAGCGGTACGGGCCAGGGCCTGGCGCAAAGTTTGGGGTTACCGCGCGCCTTACCGGCGCAATGGACGGTGATTTGCCAGGGCAAAAAACGGCGAATTGATCTGGCCAGGGCTATCTTTTTAGATGAAGAAAAACAATGGCAACGCCGTCTGTTTGTAAATGAATGCCAGATTGGGCTGGGCGCCGATGTGGTGCAAAATCTTTCTTTTAAAACCAAAAAACTGGGAGGACGAGTGGGATTTGGCTTTACGGCCTTAAGCACGGCGCTACGTCAACCCTCTTTTAAGATCAGGTTACGTCTTAACGACGCTTATTCTGTTACGGCTCAAGTTCTGGGCGTGGTGATTGCCAACGGCGCCTTTACCGGCGGGGGAATGCAACTGGCGCCGAAAGCCCTTCTGGATGATGGACAACTGGACGTATTGCTCATTCACGATCAGAGCGCTTTGCAACGTTTGCGTAATTTTCCTTCTATTTACACGGGCAAACATGGCATGAAAGGCGCTTTTAGTTTTTACCGCGTGCGGCGTGTGGCCTTGCTAAGTTCGCACAAAGCGCCGATTGCCGCAGATGGCGAGATTTTAGGAAGCCTGCCGCTGACGGTGGAGGCGTTGCCTTCTGCGCTTACGGTAACGGTGCCTTAAAATAAGGGGGAATCCTCATGTTAAGTCTAAAAGAAACATGGCGTCGTTGGGAGTTTGAGCTGCGGATTGTTGTTTCTTTTTTAATCGTGGCGTTGATCTGCGCTATTAGTTTTGCCTTTTATCCAAAATCGCCGCTTTGCGCTGCCGTCGTAGGAAGATGGTTTGGGTTAAGCGCAAGTTCGGCCACAACTCTGGCCTACTTGCTGGCTTCCGTATTCATGGCGGCCGCTTCACTGTTGCGCATGTGGGCGGGAAGTTTGTTAACCTCCCGACGGATGATGCGTTTTGCCGTGCAGAGCGATGGTCTGGTAATAGCCGGGCCGTACCGGCTGGTGCGCAATCCCATTTATCTTTCCGATTTAATCGCTTTTGCAGGATTTGCTCTAATTTTGCCGCACGTCGGTTTATTGATGCCGTTCCTGCTCTGGCTGCACTACCACCAGATTATTCGTTATGAAGAACAGGCCCTGCAACGCTCGCATGGGGCTTCTTTTGAGCGTTATGCCAGCCAGGTAAACCGTCTTTTCCCGGGGCGGCGTGCGCTAAAACAACTTGCCACAGCCCGCCGAGAATTCATTATTAATCGCGACGGATTAATGCACAACGCCTTATATCTGCTTTTTATCCCGGGTTTTCTGTTCAGCGCCCGGACGCACAATCTGTGGCATGCCCTGTTGATCGGCCTGCCGGCGGTTGGTTTGTGGACCTACCTGCATGTGCGAATCGGACTTTCGGGGCCTTCCCCTTTTTTATCACGCATAAAAAGGAGTAAACCATGAAATTCATGATCTACCAAAATGACAAACAACGGTTGCGCGACGCCTATTGTGCGCAAATTGTTCGCCAATGGGAGAAAGAAGGACATTCCCGCACCTCTGATCCTGATGAGGCTAAATTTGTGCTGAATGTGACCGATATCGATTCACCGCAGATCTATCGGCGCAGGTCCCGGGCCATTTTTGTGGTGTCGGTTGTTGTGTTGCAAAAATGCTGCGCAGACCTGCGGACCCTTTGCTACCGGATGCTGGTGCGCACCTTATCGAACCTGCTCATCTGTATTGTTCCGCAAAAGAAGGGTCTTATGGAATCTGTTCAACTGCCGCCCGCTCGTGTTTATTTTACCACGCCCGAAGCCGGATTCTATTCTGCCGATTTCGACGCGCCAGCCATCTATCGCAAGATGTTGCCCATCGTTGGCGCGCATCTGGCTATTGCTAATAGCTTTTCAGTAGATTTACCGCGCGCCTACTGGAAGCAGTCGGCCGTGGTGGATCAGATTCAGCGCCATGGAAAAAAGCTGGACGAACTGGGCGTTTTGCCCGCTCCCTTTCCGCTAAAACGCTTTCTTACCGAAGAGGACATTGAACATCTCTACCGCCTTTTTCAGGTAAAGGGCTTAAGTTACGGGAATCTAAGCGCTCGCGAAACCATCCCCCAATTAAACGAACGGACCTTCTGGATGACGGCGCGCGGCATTGATAAGGGACACATTGGGCGTATTGGACAGGATGTTTTGCTTGTTAAAGGCGTGGATGAAGCGCAAGGCGTGATATTGATAAGCGTGCCGCCCGATTACGATCCAAAAGCCCGCGTGTCGGTGGATGCGGTTGAACACGCCTTAATTTACCGTGAATTCCCTGAGGTGGGCGCCATTGTACACATCCACGCCTGGATGGAAAATGTTTGCGGCACGCAACAAAATTATCCCTGCGGCACCATCGAACTGGCGCGAGAAGTGGTCTCTTTGCTGCGGCGTACGGATAATCCCGCCTGCGCCGTTGTTGGATTGAAAAATCATGGTTTGACCATTACCGGCCCGAGTCTTGAAGCCATCTTTTGTCGCATTGAAGGGCGACTTATCAGAGAGGTGCCCATGGTTGCCTGAATAAAGGGCAAAGCATTTAAAGATTAGACATTTCAGGTCGTAAAAAGTAAGGAGAAAAAAATCTTGTAACTCCAATAAAAACGATCTGTTTTTTAAAGGGTGTTCTCGCTCGAACATTAAAAAATACCTTTTTTGAGTGAGCTTTTATAATGTAAACATTTATGGGATGGAGAAAACGATGGCACGTAAAAAAATTTATTTAATGGTTTTGTGTTTGCTGAGCAATTTTTTGTTGAGTCGTTGCGCTATGGTAGGACTGGGCATCGGGCTGGTCATGCAAAAAAACGAGACGCTTGAAATCAAGCCGGAAGATCAGGATAGCGGATTTTTGCTTGCGGGGCAAAAATTGCAAATCGTGCTGCAAAACGATTCGCTGATTAACGGAAAATTGCGGGCGGTGGAAACGCTCCCGCGGGAAATCTATGGAAAGGCCTATAACCGCTTTCTTACAAAACAGCCCGCTGAAAACCGGCTGCCCGCGTTGAATGACACTCTGACATTGATTTACCGCAGCAAGTTGACGGAACGGGCGCTTTTTGAAGGATGGGATAAAAGCGGCGTGTGGATTCGACTTCCTGTAAGCGGAAAAACTTTACGCTTTCCCTACCGTCAAATTTTCGTCATGCGCTGGAACGAATTTCAGTGGTCGGGCGATTCGCTGCCCGGGCTGTTAACTAAATGGCAGGTTCCTTTACGATCCGAATTAAAGGTGGAAATAAAAGATGGCAGAATTCTACGCATTGCCTGGAACGATATCAGGCGAATCTACTACCGTAAAAAAAGTCATTACGCCCTTACCGGATTTTTAATCGGCTTCACCATCGACTCGATTATTTTATTTAAAATTCTGAGTACGCCTTTGGTAACGAATATAAATCTTGGCCCCATGTAAAAAGCTTTATGCTTCCCTGAAAATAAAAACAGGCCATACTCTTTTCAGCATTTGAAGAAAAGCAGTTTGGCAAGCCTGCTTATGATTTTTTATTGAGATAAAAGTCTTTTTTTGATGAATTATTTTATCATTAACATCTTCCGGCTTTGAGAAAACGAAGCGCTCGAAAGACGGTAAAAATAGCAACCGCTTGAAAAAGTGGCGGCGTTCCATTGAAGCCGGTATTCACCCGCCGGTTGAAACTGGTTAATCAGCGTGGCGATCTTTTCGCCCTTTGCATTGTAAATACTCAGATTAACAGGCGTGGACTGCTTTAGACGGTAGGAAAGGGTGGTTGTTCCGTTAAAGGGATTCGGATAATTTGGAAAGAGAATAAACTGAGATGGCGAGCTATTTAATAGACTTCCCATGGAGGTAAAAAGATCGCTGGGCGGATAATAAGGCCTGGTAATGACGCCTTCGCTGCTTAGTAATCCCGCCAGTTGACTGTTTTTTAAAATCTCACGAAAGCTGGAAGAATCGCCGTTGATTAAAACGGTATTCCATATCAGGCGTACGCCGTGAGAATAATCGGCATATTGTGCGGAATGGCCGTTGTAAACCGGTTGGATGGGGTCGTTAACGCTCCTGTGCCAGCCGTAAATAACCACGCGCTCATAATTTCTGTCCGGGCTGTAAATTTTGTTGGAGATGATGATATCTTTCTTATGACCAGCGATTAGACTGTCGGCCGTCCGATCATAGCCCATTTCGCCCAGTTGCTGTTTAACAGAATCGGTGTGCTGCATGAAAACCGGCACGGTGGTCATTTGATCCGAAGGTGGGATGGGCTGGGGCCGTAATTTAATTCCTGCCTTATTGTAGATGATGTCAACCAGTTTTTGGGTGGGCATGGAACAATGCATGCGCTCTGCCAGATATTGCGCAGTGGAAGGCGTCAGCGGAATGTACAGGTAATCCTCATCCGATCCAATGGCCAGGTAGTCGCATACAGGGAAAATAACAACGGTGTAAGAATTAGAGCCCAGAGTTTGCCTAAAGGTTAAGGGCCGTAATTTACGGGAAAAAGAAGGCACATTTCCAGCAAGAAAGGCTTTAACGATGGCTGTCTCGCGCTCGGCCAGGTTGAGTCCGGCAATTTCCCGGGCAAATTGTGCGCCGCCGGGCGCATTGTCCGCTCGCGGCGGAAGATCCAGGTAAAAGATGCCATCCGATGTTTTAAATGCCCCGGGAACGTTGCTGTCAGATGCCATGGCAGGTTCCCAAAAACAGGCCAGGCCAAGCAATAAAATTAGAATTAATTTTTTCACGTTGTTGCTCCAGTTCTGGAATGATGAAAAATATGGAAATTTACAGCATTAATCAATGAGTAGTTTTCTTTTCCTGAATGTCCCCCAAATTTTTTAAGATTACAATATTTTTTCTAAAATTATTTTTACAACTCACCCCCTAATTTCATACTTACTAACACGTTAGGTATGCTCTTTTCCCCCTCTCTTTGCAAAAAGACTCACAGAGCAAGGCGGGGAAATGGAGTGAGTTTTTCATACATTCAGCTATTTTATTTCCTTAAATATCAATCGATTATAAGGTCTTTGTTTGAAATTTTGGGGGACATTCAAGTAATTTTCTTTTCACGCAGATTGCGCAGATACTCGCAAACAGAAATAAAAAAATTGTGTAAATCAGCGCGATCAGTGAAAAACACATACCTCCAGCGTTGAAACAGCAGAAGAATTGCAGACTGTCCATTCAACCATGTGGTAGCCCTCACCTCCTTTCCAGGAATAAAAGTCTGAGAGTGGGGGATGCTGAGCCTGAAAGATTGTTTCCAACGTTGATAGAGATTTCTCTGCAGACCCTTAGCCCATAAATTGAAATTAGTAAAGACAGAGCGGAGGGCCCTTAAACTGTTACACACTTTTCCCTTTTCCAACGGTGAAGGAATTCACCACATTTGCAGAAACAGGTTTGAAATGACAGACTACCTATTCAACCATTCAACCATTCAACTAATCAACTATTCAACTATTCAACCAATCCATCGACGGGGGATGAGTTTTTAAAACAGCACAAAAATTTTCTCACGCTAAGGCATTACATTTTTTGAAGGAAGTATCCTAAGTCCATTCAACGATCTTTTTGCCTTCCTTATCCGTAAAAGAGCCGGTGATGATTATGATTAGATCGACCAGAACCCAGATTCCAAGGCCGCCAATGGTGATTAACTGCAGCAGGCCGGTGCCGATTTTTCCCACAAAAAAGCGATGGGCGCCAAAAACGCCAAATAAGAAACATAAAAGAAACGTTGGAAGAATTTTTTTGTCACTCATATTTAATCCTTTCGATTAATGGGAGTGATATTAAAATGAATGCTTCGAAATAAAGCCCTTTGTAATGGTAGAACGCCTGTAGATTATCAGAAAGATAATAAAAAAGTTTTTAGACCAAAGCAATAAAATTTTGGAGAGGAAGCATCCGTAATCATTTTTAAGCAAAAACAGTTGATTTCAAAATGGCGTTGGTTGATTTTTGGGCGTACCGTCTAACGGATTCTTGAATTAAAAAGATTTTGCCTAATCGGTTTGTGGCTTTCTTAAACTTTTTTTATCTTTACTAAAAGTTGCTTAAAATGAGAGAATGCTTGTGCAGTGGATTTTTGGAATCGTTGGAAGTCTTGTTTTTGCGGCACTTCTGTTTGCTGCCGGCATTTCTTTCAGGGAAGATGAAAGCAGAGCCGGCCGGCTTTTTATGGTCTTTGCCTTCCTGTTTTCTACGCCTTATTTTCTTTTTGCTTTAAAGCCAGAAATCATTTCTACGCTGATAATCGTTTTTTTATTGATATTTCCCTTGCTGGGTATCATCGTCCTTTTGCTGCCCTATGATCCGGCCTCAAAAAAAATCGCTCTTTCAACAACCCCGACTTTGCGCTACGACGAACGCGATATCATGTTCAGCCGACGGCGTTTAAAACCAGGCAGTGAGCGTTTCGAAGCATATTATCGAAACCATCCGCAAAAGAAGAAAATCGACGATGCGTGGCGCCGAAAACCCGGCTTATTAAATCCAAAGGCCAGGTTTTACCATCCATTGTATTTTTCCGCGGCAGAAGCCAGCTTTGACACAGTGGAGTATTTTCATCCCCATGTTCAGACCAATCCGTCGGCTGAAAAAAAAGTAATTGAACCGACGGTGGCGACGGCATTTATTAAAGATTGGCTGACGCGTTCCGGGGCGCATTCGGTGGGCTTTACCTTGCTAAGGGATTATCATCTTTACAGTCATCGGGGGCGGCAGGAACCCTACGGAGCCGAAATTTACCGGGAACACGAATTTGCCATTGCTTTTACGGTGGAAATGAATAAAACCATGGTGGATTTTGCGCCAAAGTCGCCCACGATTCTGGAATCGGCCGATCAATACCTGAGAGCCGGCATGCTGGCCGTTAAATTAACGCAGTTTATTGGGCGCCTGGGGTATGAAGCCCGGGCGCACATCGACGGCAATTACCAGGTGGTCTGCCCGCTGGTGGCGCGCGATGCCGGTTTGGGAGAGCTGGGGCGAATGGGCCTGCTTATGACGCCAGAACTCGGCCCCAGAGTGCGCATCGGGGTGGTTACCACCGACCTGCCGCTGGCGACAGATCGCTACCAACCCGACCGTTCGGTCATCGATTTTTGCCGTAAATGTAAAAAGTGCGCGGAAAGTTGCCCGGCGAAAGCTATCCCTTACGAAGATCGTCAATATGATGCAGTCGGGTTACGATGGAAGATCAATCATGAAGCCTGTTTTAGTTACTGGTGTACGGTCGGAACCGATTGCGCCCGCTGCATCAAAGTGTGCCCCTATTCTCATCCGGACAACATAATGCACGGGCTGGTGAGAACGCTGATCAAAAGGAATGTCGTCGCTCGCTACCTGGCCCTGAAAATGGACGACGTGCTTTACGGCCGTTTCAACCGAGGAAAAAATTTCTGAAAAAGAAAGCCCTGTGCTTCACGCGTATTTCACAGAGAATTGCAGAACAAACGGCGTTCTTTTGGGCGGTCGGCACGGAAGGGTATCAAAACTATATTTGCGCTCAATTTGCTTGCTGAGTATTTTTAACCAGATGAAAAATTGAAAAGGAAAATGCGATGGAATTAGCGCGCGTAGAAGGACATGTGGTGGCCACAGCCAAATCCAACCGGCTGGAAGGTTACAAATTGCTTCTGGTTCAATTGTTGGAACCGGACCTGTCGGAAACCAACAAATATTTTGTAGCCCTGGATACTGTTGGCGCCGGCGAAGGCGAAGTGGTGATCATTGTACGCGGCAGTTCAGCCCGTCAGTCGGAAAAATTGAGCAACGTGCCTACCGATACCAGCATCGTTGCCATTGTGGATTCTCTGGAAATGCACGGAAAGATTCTTTTTAAAAAACATCACAAAGAACAAAAAAGCAGGACAAAATAGAATGCGTCTTGGCAGAGTCATTGGTAAAATATGGGCATCTGTTAAAGACCCTAAATTAGAGGGAACCACGCTTTACATCATGCAAACGGTTAATGAAGCAAACGAACCACTGGGCATGCCGGTGATAGCCGTAGATACGGTAGGCGCCAGAGAAGGGGACCTTATTTACTGGGTTGGAGGCGGAGACGCAACGGTGCCTTTTGAAGATCGGATGATTCCCAGCGACGTTACCATCGTTGGCATTGTCGATCATTTGCAAATTAAGAGGGATGCAAAATGATCATCGGCAAAGTCATCGGCAACCTGGTCGCCACGCAAAAACACCATGCTTACGAAAATAAAAAATTATTACTGGTTAAACCCATTGATTGGCAGGGGAACGAAGAAAAGGAAACCATAATTGCGGTGGATACCGTGGATGCGGGTATTGGCGACCGCGTGTTAATCATGTCCGAAGGAAACTCCACCACAGAAGAGCTGAAGTTTGAACGGCGTCAACCTGTGCGTACTATTGTTATTGCGATCATCGATGACATTCACAAAAGAGCATAAGTTTGGTTGATTGCTCCTGCGCGTTGCTGTTAAAATCCTAACCGACAGGGAACATTCAACGGCAAAATCATTTCCAGCCTGCTGACGCCGTTCCATGTTCAAAAAAATTGAGGAACAAACATGAACCAGCCTTTTGATTTAACGCAGATTAACCTATCCATGGCCCAAGAAAATCAATACGAAGTTGCCGTATTACCCATTGGCGCCATTGAGGCGCACAATCGGCATTTGCCTTACGGGCAGGATTTTTTCCACACCAGCGAAGTAGCCAGGCGTTGCGTACGGCAGGCCTGGGAGGCGACGCAAAAGGTCCTTCTTTTGCCAGCGCTGCCGTACGGGGTTGACAGCAACCTGATGGATTTTCCGCTGGTCATGCACGTGCGCCAATCTACCCTGGATGCGCTGGTGCGCGATCTGGCTTTGAGCCTTGTTCATCACGGCATCAAAAAGATGGTGCTGCTCAACGGGCACGGCGGGAATGACTTTAAGCCGCTTATTCGTCAACTGCAGTTCGAACAACCGCTGCATCTCTTTTTGATCAACTGGTGGCAGGTGGGCAGCGATCGCTACCATGAAATTTTCGAAAAGGTTGACGATCACGCGGGCGAGCTGGAGACTTCTGTTGCCCTGCATCTTTTTCCCGAGCTGGTGCAAACAAAAAACGCGGGAAACGGTCAGGCCAGGCCGTTCCGCTTTGAGGCGTTGAACAAAGGCTGGGCCTATACCAGCCGACAATTTTCTAAACTGAACGATCACTGCGCCGTTGGCGACCCGTCGAAAGCCAGCGCGGAAAAAGGCAAGCGGTATTTACAGGTGATTTGCCAGCGAATAACGGAGTTTTTAATTGAACTGGCCAACAGTCCGCTTGACGAAGATTTTCCCTATCAAAACAGAGAACCCAGAGGGAACCGTTAAAATGTTGCGCCATACTTTTGTGCTCATCATTTTTGTTGTAAACCTGTTCGGGCAACAACCAGACCTGTCTTTTAAGGTGATGACTTTGAATGTAAGATATGACAATCCCAAAGACAGCCTGAATGCCTGGGTAAATCGTAAGGCTCTGGTGGCTCGACTTTTAAAGGAAGAGAGAGCGCACATTGCCGGCTTTCAGGAGGCGCAGTTTCATCAATTGCAGTTTCTGGATTCGGTAATGACGCAATATCAATTTTACGGCGTGGGCAGAGACGACGGACAGATTGCCGGAGAATTCTCGCCGATTTTCTTCCGTAAGGACCGCTTTTTGCTGTGTTTTGCCAGAACCTTCTGGTTGTCTCCAACGCCGGACGTTCCGGGCAGCATTGGAAAAGGGGCCGTATTGCCGCGCATTATGACCCTTGTGCGTCTTTTTGATATCAGGGCCGGCCGTGCGCTTTGGGTTGTTAACACCCATTTTTCGCACGTTAGCGATTCCGCTCGTTTACAGGCGGCAAAAATTATTTTGCAGAAGAGTAAAATGTATGCGCAGGATGAACCGCTGATTGTGATGGGCGATTTTAATAGCGAGCAACAAAGCGCGGTTTATCGACTTTTTACCGAAAATAAAGCGCTGCCCTTAACGGACACCTTTTTTGCTGCACAAAGCGCGCACAGCGGCGGAAAGCAAACCTTCAACGCTTTCGGGAAAACTGAAAAACCGCTTATTATCGATCACATCTTTTGCAGCGGTCATTTTAAAGTGCGGCAGCATTATTTTCGGCCGCTGAAGAGCAATGGTCTCTTTGTTTCAGATCATTTTCCGGTTTTAACCGTCCTTGAATGGCAAAAACAATAGTGAAATGCGTACTTCTCCGAAGGAAATAGAAATGCCCAGTCAGGAGCGTGTAAAACGCGCCATTCGTTTTGCCTCGCCGGATCGCATGCCTGTCATGCACGCCATTTTGCCCGCCGTGCAAGTTAAGTACGGTACCTCTTTAAACCAGGTGTTAAAGCCGCTTCCAGACGATTTCGGCTGGCGGCCGTCGGCAGAGCTCAGCGAGAAAAAGTTGCCGGACAGATTTCAAAAGGGAAAACACTACGACGAATTCGGGGTCTTGTGGCAGGTGGAAAACGCGGGCAGCTATGGCATACCCGTGGAATTCCCCTTGAGCGATTGGGGAGCTTACCCGTCCTATCAATGGCCGGAGCCGGTTATCGGCTATTACCAGATTCATCAATACGCCGGAGAAATCTGTAATGGATTGAAAACTTACGCCCTGGGCGGATGGCTTTCTTTTTTTGAACGGATGCAACAATTGCGCGGCGCGGAAAACCTGATGATGGACCTGGCTTTTAAAACGCAGGAAGTGTATCGTCTGCGAGAGGATTTGCTGGCCTACAATTTGCGCTGGCTGGACAAATTGCTGGCCGCCCAATACGACGGTCTGCAGTTTATCGACGACTGGGGCGCTCAAAAGAGTTTGATGATCGAACCGCAATTATGGCGGGATTTCTTTAAACCCGTTTACAAAACCATGTTCGAAAAGGTCAAAAACAGGGGAGTGGACGTCCATTTTCACTCCGACGGCTACATCATGGAAATTATCCCGGACTTGCTCGACCTGGGCGTGGATGTGCTCCACTGCCAGTGTACGATTATGGATGCGGAAAAACTGGGGCGGGATTTTTCAGGTAAGGTCTGCTTCAGGACTGAACTGGATAGCCAGCATATTCTGCCCTTCGGAACCCCGCGGGCGGTGGAGAAGCATGTTCGCCATTTGTTTAAACATCTGGGCACATCGCAGGGCGGACTGATTGCCTGCGCGGAAATCGGGCCGGACGTGCCGCTGGAAAATATTCGCGCCATTTACCAGGCCTTTATGGCATACGCGGATTGATTGTATGGTTGATTGGTTGAATGGTTGAATAGTTGAATAGTTGAATGGTTGAATAGTTGAATGGACACTCTGCAATCGGCGTGAAAAAAACTTGCGGCTGTGCGGCCCTGGTTATTCAATGCTCGAATCTCTTATCGTCATTCGAATGGATGACCGTCTTTTTCAAAATCCGGCCGGTAATGTTCCGGCGCGTCCATGTGCTGGGCAAAACCGGAGGTCAGACCCAGGGATTCCATCTTATCCAGCGCGCGGCGGTATTCTCCATAACGGATGCGCCGTGAAATCAAAGGATAACGCGATGCCTTGTGCGTGGGATAGTACTGGGCCATCAGACTGACCGCCACTGCGGGAGAAAGCTCGCGAGCAATCCATTCCAGTACTTCTTCAGAACCGGCCTGGTCATTAGGCAATATTAAATGACGGATGATCAGACCTTTTACGGCCACGCCGTGTTCATCAACCTGCAGGTCGCCCACCTGGCGGTACATCTCTTTTAAAACCGCCTGAACGCGCGGCAGGTAATCCTTTACTCCGGAATACTGCCAGGCAGAATCGTCAGAAAAATATTTAAAATCGGGCAGGTAAATATCGACGATGCCCTCCAGCAGGCGAATAGCTTCCAGCGAATCGTAGCCATTGGAGTTGTAAACGATGGGGATTTTAAGGCCCAGCAGTACGGCTTTGAAAATGGCCTCTACCATTTGCGGAACCACATGGGAAGGCGAAACAAAATTAATGTTGTGAACGCCCAGATTATTTTGCAGGGCGACTATCTGGCGGGCCAGTTCGTCGCCGGTCATTTCGAATTGTTTGAAATATGAAGGTCGCTGACTGATTTGATAGTTCTGACAAAAGACACAGCGCAGGTTGCAGCCGCCAAAAAAGACCGTGCCCGAGCCGCGGTAGCCGGAAAGAACCGGTTCCTCGCCGTGATGGTCGCAAATGGAGGTCACGTAAGCATGGCGCCCGGTCAGGCAAAATCCCTGCTCGTCGTCAAGTCGGTTGACCTGGCAGTTTCTGGGACAAACCGTACAGCTTGTTAACAACGCATTGAGCCGCTCAACGCGCTGTTGCAATTCGCCGCTGCGGTACAACGCCAGGTATGATGGTTCTTGCGCCTTCATGTAAATAAATTTACAGTGAGAAATGGGGCAGGGCAATAGACCAATGAAAAAGGGACGAAGAATCCCTTTTAAACAAGCTGGGGATTTCCTGGGCTGATCTTCGCTCCGTCCCGATTTCTCGAAACTGAAGCTTACGTTCCGTTCGGAATGACGCTCAAACAATCAAGGGATTCTTGTTCTGCAAATAAAAACTCTTGATTTCGAAAAAAATAATTTGTAATATACCGACCGGTAGGTAAAGAGGGCGTCGTATCATGAACAACCTTTCCAATGCAAAATCAGAAGATACCAGAAATCGCATTTTCCAGGCCGCTGCCGAACTGTTTGCCAACTACGGCTTCGAAAGAGTCTCCATCCGGCAGATTTGTGAAGCGGTTGGCGTTCAAAAGCCCACGCTTTATTATTACTTTAAAGACAAAGAAACTTTGATTCTGGAAATGATCCGCTTCACGCAACAAATCGTACAGACCGTACGTAAAGATTATGTCGATTGCAAAACAGATTTTCTGGAAAAAATACGCGGGCTGCTTTACGGAAGAAAGTATTTCGTGGAAACTTACCCTCATTTTTTTAGATTTTATGCCATGCTTCATCTGTTTTCTACAACAGAGAAGGTAAGGGCGGAAATGATAACCTTGATGTTGCCTTTGTTAGATGAGTTTGGCGCCATCCTTGTGCAGGGGCAGGAGCAGGGCTACATTGCGCCGGATGAAGACCTGGAAATGTTGATGCAGACGATTCTGGGCACCTTAAACGGCCTGAGCATGCGCAAATTTGTTTTCCAGGAAGAAGCCGCCTTTTCGGATGAAAATTTACAGCGCGTGTTTGATTTCTGGCAAAAACATTTGTTTTTGAATCCCAAAAAGAGAGGATGATTATGAGAAAAACGGTCATTACCATATCGTTGATTTTTTGCATCCTTAAAATGGGCGTTTCCGGCGATATCATCGCTTTAAGCTGGGATCAGGTAATGGAATTAGGAATGCGGCAAAATCTGGAACTCCACATGTTGCGCCAGGATGTAAACCATCAAAAATTGAATGTGTACAGGGCCATGAGTGATTTTTTACCCACTTTAAATTACAGTTTTCAGGCCGTAAACAATGTGGAGCTGCCGGTGCTGGTCTTCATGGGCAACCAGTTTCGCATCGGCACAAAGTACAATTTTACGCATGCCCTGCAGGCGCAGTATCCGCTATTTCTGGGAGGCGCGCGCATTGTAAATTTAAAGATTCAAAATCACGCCCGGAAGTCGCTGCTGCAGATGTTGAAGGGCAAAGAAGAAGAGATCGTTTTAAAAGCCATCGAAGCCTATTTTCAGGTCATCTTAAGCCGCGATTTATTAGCCGTCAGCCGCAGGGCGCAGCAGGCGGCCCGGGCCAATTTCCAGCAGGTTAAAAAGTTTTACGAAGCGGGAGCCGCATCGCAGCTGGATTTTTTACGGGCCCAATCAAAGCTTTCTCAAACCATTCCCGCCGTTACATCGGCTTTAAATGCACTGCGCATGAGCGAAGAAAATCTAAAATATATTTTAAATATCAGCGTGCACGATTCCGTGGTCGTGCTGGATAGTCTGGCAGAAAAAGATTTTTTGGGGCCGTTAAAAGAACTCGAGTTAACGGCGTTACAGCAGATGGCGCAGGAGAGTCGTCCGGATTTGAAAAGCCTGGAACATCAGCTTCAGATCGGGGGCCAGAAGGAGTGGTTAGCGGGCTCGCGATTTTTACCGCAAATTGTGGCTGCCGCCAGTGTGCAGCATCAGGCCTTTCTGGAAACCGCCGCGGTAAAATCAGAAGACTACACCAGGGCAAAGTCGGCTTCTATCTCCCTGCAGTGGCCGCTGTTTGAAGGCGGAAAGCGTGTGCTGGAATGGCAGCAGGCCGTTATTCAAAAGCGGAAGGCCGCCTATCAAAAAGAGCTGCTCAAACGAACCATCATGCTGGAAGTAAAAAACAATTGGAATCAATTCCGCTTGAGTAAGCAAAATTTAAAAAGCTTAAAACAGGCTTTTGAAGAAGCTAAAGAGACGTTGCGTTTGGCAAACCTTACATACAAAGAAGGCGTAAGCACGCAGGTAGAAGTGTTGAACGCGCAAACGGCTTTTACAGACGCAGAGGCGCGTTACCGTAAAGGCATTTTTGACTACAACATCGCCCAGCTTAAATTGCTTAAAGCCCTTGGTAAGCTTCATTGGCTCTGGCAGTCCAATGGTACGGAAAATTAAGGGAAGGAGAACGATCATGCAGAAAACGATTATCTGGTTCATGCTGCTGGCTTTTTTATTTGCCTGCCAGAAGAAAACAGAGCAAAGCGCTGAACGGGCCGTTCCCGTCAGTGTGCTGGTTATAAAGCCCGATTCCATTCGGACCTTTATTGAGATTACCGGCAGTCTGCAGGCCAGTAATGACGCTCTGGTGTACAGTCGGCTTTCGGAAGAGGTAAAAGAAATCGTAAAGCCCGTGGGCAGTAAGGTGCGGAAAGGGGCGGTTATTGTTCGCCTGGACGATTCCATGGTGCTGCAGGCTAAAAAGCAGGCCGAAGCGGCGCTTGCTTCGGCCAGGGCGCGTTATCAAAAGGTGAAGCAAGATTTTGAACGGTATCAACGCCTGTACAAACAACAGGCCATTAGCCAACAGCAGTGGCAGCAAATGCAGGCCGCCATGCAGGAAGCCGAAGCCGCTTTAAGGCAAATGGAAGCAAACCTGGCTCAGGTCAGCGAACAATTTGAGCACAGCCTGATTAAAGCGCCGTTTGACGGTCTGGTAGGCAGCGTCTATTTTGATGTGGGACAGATGGCGGCCGCCGGACAACCGGTGGTTAAAATCATTAATCCCGATTTAATGAAGGCCAAACTCTACATTCCCGATAGTTATTACCATCGTTTAAAGGTCGGCCAAAAGGTTTACGCTCACTTCCCCGCGCAGGCCGGAAAGGAATTTACGGGCCAGGTTATTAGAATCGACCGGGCCATTGATCCGACCAGTCGCACGGTTGCCGTGGAAGCCATTTTCCCCAACGAACACGGCCTTTTAACCTCTGGTTTGTACGGACTGTTCAAAATAGAATTGCAGGTCCGTCGCCGGACGGTGGTGGTTCCGGATAACGCCATTCTTTCGCAAACCAGTGTGCGTGTGGATCCACAAACCGGCAAACCCACCGCCCACCGTAAATACTACGCTTTTGTCGTAAAGCAGGGAAGGGCGGCGCAGACCGAAGTCCGTACCAACTTAAGCGCCGGCGACCGCATCGAAGTTGTCCAGGGCTTAAGCTTTGGCGATTCTCTGATTGTTGTGGGACAACGGATGATTAAAGACGGGCAGAAGACAAAAGTGGTGGAAGCGTATTGATCTTTCTTTTGGCGAAAGATGGAAATAACGAAATGGAGAGACAATGAAATTAGTCGAAATTTCCATAAAAAAACGCATTACCTTAAGCATGATCTATTTGATCATCATCGGTTTTGCTTTGTTCTCGTTCTCACAGCTTAAAGTGGATTTGTTCCCGGATATTGATTTTCCGGTGGTCGGCATCATAACCGAATATTCCGGTATCGGCCCGCAGGACATGGAAAACCTGGTTGCCCGCCCCATCGAAGAGGCTGTTTCGGCCACCAAAAACGTTAAAAAAGTTTCTTCGCAGGTCAGTCAGGGCGTTTGCCTTACCCTGCTGGAATTCGACTGGGGTACCGATATTGACAAAGCCGAAAATGACGTGCGTAAACGCATCGATCTGGTGCGCGATTTTTTGCCGGAAGAAGCCAGCGAACCGTTGACTTTTGCCTTTGATCCTTCCATGATGCCCATCAATTTTATTTTGATCAATTCGCCCACCATGGGCCCGGCCGAACTGCGTCAGCTGGGCGAAGATCGGATTGAACCTTTGCTGGAACGCGTGGAAGGCGTGGCCACCGTAGAAACCCAGGGCGGCCTGGAGCGGCAGATTAATGTGCGGCTCGATCCGGTTAAGCTGGCGGCTCACACTCTTTCGCCGGTCGATGTGGTACGCGCCATTCGTTCGGCGGGCGGATTGCTACCGGCCGGAAGCATTGAAACCTCAACAACCAATTTTAATTTGCACATTGCCAGCGAATTTAAGTCGCTTGACCGCTTAAAACAGGTCGTCTTAAAATATGAACGAGGGCGTCCGCTCCTTTTAAAAGACGTGGCCACAGTCGAAGATGGATTTAAAGAACTGCGCAGCGACGTGCGCGTCAATTACAACCAGGGCGTTTACATGCGCGTCTTTAAGCAGTCGGACGCCAACACCGTGCAGGCCTGCCGCAATGTGCGTCAGGCTGTGGAAGAAATGAAAGAATTCTTGCCCGAAGATGTTGAACTAAAAATTGTGTACGATCAGTCGGACTATATTTTACGTTCGGTTGGCAACCTTGGCGACACGGCCTTTCTGGCCTTTATCATTGCCTTTGCTGTGATCTATTTCTTTTTGCGCAATTTCCGCGGAAGCATCATCATGGGCCTGGCCATACCGGTTTCAGTGATTTCGACCTTTGCCGTGATGATGCTGGCCAATTTAACTTTAAATATCATTTCCATGGCTGGTCTGGCGCTGGCCATCGGTATGCTGGTCGATAATTCCATTGTGGTGCTGGAAAATATCTACCGACACAGAGAAATGGGCCAGGAGCGTTCGGCGGCCGCCAACAACGGCGCCTCCGAGGTGGCCATGGCCATTACCGCCTCTACCTTAACGACCATCGGCGTGTTTTTGCCCGTGCTGTTTGTGCCGGGCATTGCCGGCGAATTATTCAACGACATGGTGGTTACCATTGCCTTTAGTTTATTTGCCTCTCTAATGATCGCCCTGACCCTGGTGCCCATGCTCAGCGCCCGCCTGCTGAAGACAGAAGCCGAGATGACCAGAATCAGATTGGCCAGATTTAAAAATTGGGTGACGCTTCTTCTCCAACGTCTTACGCAACGCTACATGGCGCTTTTACGCTGGGCTTTGCGCCACAAGTCGGTGGTGATTGGCCTGACCACCGTATTGTTTTTAACATCTCTTTCATTGATTAATTTCATTGGCGGTGAGTTTCTGCCCAAATCGGATCAGGGATTTATTGCTTTAACTATTTTGCGCGAAAAAGGCACGCCGCTCGATCAAACGCGTAAAACTGTTTTACAACTGGAAAATATCATAAAACAGGAGATTCCGGAGGCCAGCGACGTGCTGGCTATCTTTGGCTCAGGAGAAGGCATCTTTGCTCTGTTTGGGGGCGCCGGTAGCGAAGCGATCAACCTGCGCATTCGCTTAACGCCCATGGAGGAACGTTCCCGTTCGCAAATGGAAATTGAAGACGCGCTGCGTAAACGGCTGGATCAAATTCCGGGCATCACCTATCAAATCATTCAGCAGGGAATGATTTCCACCGACCGCGCCATTGAGGTGAAGTTTTTCGGACATGATCTGCATCAGGCAAAGCAATTAGCGGAACAACTCAAGGAAAAAATGGAAAAAATTCCCGGCCTGGTGGATATCGATCTCAATATGAAAGAAGGGGGCCAGGAAATACGGATCATTCCCGATGTGCGTCGGCTGAACGATTTAAAACTCTCGCCTTTGCTGGTGGCCGACATCATTTCCACAGCCATTCAGGGCAAGGTGGCGGCACGCTTCCGTGAGTCCGGCGACGAGTATGATATTCTGGTGCAACTGGACAGGCCATTCCGTAACAGCAAAGAATCATTGCGACATTTGCTTATTCCCACCTTCAGCGGCAAAATGATACCCCTGGAGCAGGTGGCGCGCATAGAAGAGACGGATGCGCCATCGACCATCTACCGCGAAAATCAGGAACGCTTTGTCTCGGTTGGCTGCGAGCTTTCGGATATCGATCTCTCCAGCGCGGTGCGTATTATTCGCTCCCTGATTGATGAGCTGAACGTTCCCGCGGAATTTCAGGTGGTGATTGGCGGAACGGCGGAAGATCAGCAGGAGTCGTTTTTTTACCTGACTATCGCCTTTTTTGCCGCTATTTTGCTGGTGTACATGATCATGGCCTCACAGTTCGAATCGCTGCTCGATCCGTTCATCATCATGTTTACCGTGCCGCTTTCGATCATCGGCGTTTTGTGGGCGCTGTTTATCACCGGCACCACCCTTAGCGTAATGGCGCTGGTGGGCATCGTCATGCTGGTGGGCATTGTGGTCAACAACGGTATTGTGTTGGTGGATTACATCAACCAGTTGCGCCAGCAGGGAAAGGGACTGTACGAAGCCGTCGAACAAGGCGGCCAGGTGCGTTTGCGTCCGGTTTTGATGACGGCCCTGACCACCATTTTAGGCATGGTTCCCCTGGCGCTTGAAGTGGGCAGCGGATCGGAAAACTGGGCGCCGCTGGCCAGAGCGGTCATCGGCGGTCTGACCACCAGCACCTTGCTGACGCTGGTCATCGTTCCTGTGATGTACGTTATTTTTGAACAGGTGGGCGATAAGGTGCGAGTCTGGTGGGAAAAATTGTAAGGCGAGTTGGGGGTAGGGATTGCCGGCGCTGGTCCTCACCCCTTGCCCCCCCTTCCCTGGGGCTGTCCCGAAAGTCAAAGACAATGTATTTTTTTAAATTTTTTCTTTCCTTCACCCCCTTTCCAAGAAAAAGATTCTGGAAGAGTGGGAAGAACTGTTCGTTGGAAATTTTTCTCCAATGATGTTCAATGTTTGCGCATTTGTAAATTTCTATTCAACCATTCAACCATTCAACCATTCAACTAATCAACCAATCCAGCAGCACAAAAATTTTCGAATCCCGCCAGGTCGGGACTAGATTCTACGAAGGAAGTATTCTAAACCACTAAATTTCTAAACGGCTAAACCTTTCCTCCGCCTCGCCCCGGCCTACTTTGGTTTTCTCTTTAAAACGCGCGTGTTGTTTAAAATTACTTTGCTAACGCGTTGGGTCAAAGGAATTTTTTGCGTGCCGGACTCGCTAAGCAGGTCATGGCGGATTTCAAGGCAGAGCCTGGCCAGTTCGCTGGAAATTTCATCAATGTCCATTTCCGAAAAGTGTTTATCTTCCGAACTCTTTAAAAAGACATTCAAAAAGTTGCGATACTGTTCCAGAAAACGTTCGCTGGAAACCAGAGACAATTTATGCGTCAATGCCCGTAAGCGCATAAAATCTTTTTCGCTTATAGTGGGCTTGGAAAGCATTTCTTCCACATAGTCCAGAAACTGTACGTAAAAATTGGTTTTGAGCTCAATGTACTTAATGTTTTCTTCTTTTTTTAACTCTACTTCGGTTTGCTTATTCAGCAATAAGGCGGTAATTACAATGGTGGCGATGGTCCCCAGAAAAACCAGAATAATTTCCTGAGTAAAGGGGAAATCGCTACTAATAAGATAAGCCGAGCGCAAGAACAAATAGCCGCCGACAAAGGTAATGGCTACCAGTATCAAATAGATCCATTGCGTTTTTGTATGAGTGGTCATTTTTACCTCGCTATTGAATCAAACTACTAAAAAGTAAGATTTAGACGGCATTTAGGCAAATATTGTTTGAGTTTACGCTAATAAGGTATTTTTTCCATTTCAACGGGGAAATCTTTTAAAAGTTAGTCGGTTTTTATTGAAGTGAGAAAATTCTCTTCCGTCAGGGCGGGAGAGAAATGACAAACCACGATTTTTAGAGCGAACTCATGTTTGATAACCGGTTATTTTTGCGTTACGCCTAAAACATTAGGAAGCGGCCAGAATTGCGTGTTGTCGTCGTTTTCATTAAACCCCGTTTCGTAACTGCCCATTAAACGCAGTTCCACATCCCCATATTTAAAAAACAAAGAGGCCTCCGGTCCGCCTTCCAGGTGTTGCGCGCACACCAGATCGATAGGCAGGCTTAGTAAGATATTATTGAACTCGTACATGGAATGAGGAGCGCGGCTAAAAATTAACAATACATTGCCGTTTTTATCCTGGCCAAGAGCGGCTTCAGACCAGCGTCGTGATTGCGGCTTCCAGCGATTTTCACGCGGTTTGCGGATCAGGCGTAAGTTTTGAATCAGGCATTGATAATCTTTAAGAATCTGATCAAATGAAATGCGCTCCAGATCAAAAATCATAAATGGAAATTTGTCGGAATCATAAGGATTAAAGGCCGCGACCGAACGATAATGGTTGATCTGTGAATTGTTGATGTGCTCAAAATTTTTCATGTATCCCACATGCGTTTTAAAATCCGTGGCGAACATGCCGGCATTGGTAACCGCAATGAGTCGATAGCGTTTTGCCCATTGCCGGGCGGTAAGAGGGCGGTGGTTCAGTTGTGAAACGCTTAATAATTTGAATTGAAATTTGCCGGGGTTGATTTTTACAATCGTTATTTTAGACGCTTTGGCGGCTTTCATTTCAGGTGATGTAAAACGCCCTAAATACAAACCGTCGGCTATTTTTTGCCACTGTCCCTGTAGGAGAAAAGGTAGAAGCAAAATCAGAGCGCTTAATTTGATCAGACGCATGGCAAGGTCACCTCACTAAAGTTTAACTCCAAGGCAGCACAGCCGCAAACAATTTTTTTGGCGCAGATTGCGCAGATAGAAATAAAAGCATCTGTGTAGATCAGTGCGAACTGCGAAAAGCACATACTTCCACCGTTGAAACAACAGAAGAATTGCAGATTGTCCATTCAACCATTCAACCATTCAACCATTCAACCAATCAAACACTTCAGAATCAAAAAAATTTTCGCATCCCGCCATGGGGAATGGCGAGATCGATCTTACGAAGGAAATTTTCTACTCAAAATAAATTATCTGGTGGATTGAAATCAAGTTTTTCTCAAATGTTCACGAAAAAAATTTTCACAATTTTGAATTTTTAATTAGTTTGTTTTTTAAACGAAAGAACACTGGAAAAAAGGAGGCCCAGATGGAATTTCAATTATCCGTAAAACATTTGCTGTTGATGTTTGCTTTTATATTTCTTATCATCAACTGTGGAGGACCTTCGCAATTGAAAATTGAGACAGCCAGATATTCAATCATTCCCAAGCCGCAAAAACTGACCGAAAAAAATGGTAATTTCAACTTAAATTCTGATACGAAACTGGCGATTGTCGGTCAGGACGAAAAACTGGCGGGGTTGGTCGATTATGTGCGTCAGCAGTTTGGCGTTCCCACCGGCTTTGCCTTCGAAGAAGCGCCGGATGCGCAAAGCAATGTCCTTATCCTTAAAATTGATGAGCAGGTGAAGGGCAAGGACGGCAGTTATCGTTTAACGGTCGATCCCGATAAAATCGAAATTACGGCGCCAAACGCCCGCGGCCTTTTTTATGGATTACAAACCGTGCGGCAGCTTTTGCCTTACGCCATTGAGAGTCGCGATCTGGTGGAGGGCGTTGAGTGGAGCCTGCCCTGCGTGGAAATTGAAGACGGGCCGCGCTTTGTGTATCGCGGCATGCATCTGGATGTAGGCCGTCACTTTTTTCCCGTGTCGTTTATTAAAAAGTACATCGATTTACTGGCCTTACAAAAGATGAATTATTTCCACTGGCATCTAACCGAAGATCAGGGCTGGCGCATCGAAATCAAAAAGTACCCCAAACTCACCCAGGTGGGCGCCTTTCGCAAGCAAACCATAACCACCCATGCTTCCAAAAAACCTTATATTTACGATGGCCAACCTTACGGCGGCTTTTACACCCAGGATGAAATCCGTGAAATTGTGGCCTATGCGCAAAAAAGGTTTGTGACCATCGTGCCGGAAATTGAAATGCCCGGCCACTCATCCGCCGCGCTGGCCGCCTATCCGGAATTAGGATGTACAGGCGGCCCGTACCAAGTGGCCGATCGCTGGGGGATTTTTAAAGATGTCTATTGCGCCGGAAATGAAAAAACGTTTCAATTTTTAGAAGATGTGTTAAGCGAAGTGGCGGAATTATTTCCCGGCAAGTACATCCATATTGGCGGCGATGAATGTCCTAAAGATCGCTGGAAAACGTGTCCGAAATGCCAGGCGCGAATGAAGAAAGAAGGCTTAAAAGATGAGCATGAACTACAGAGTTATTTTATTCACCGAATTGAAAATTTTTTACTGAGCAAAAATCGCTACATCATTGGCTGGGACGAAATCCTGGAAGGCGGATTGGCCCCGCAGGCCACGGTAATGAGCTGGAGAGGGATAAAGGGCGGAATTGCCGCTGCCAGGCAGCACCACGATGTGATTATGACGCCCACCAGCCACTGTTACTTTGATTATTATCAGGCGGATCCCGCCACCCAACCGCTGGCCATCGGCGGATTTTTACCCTTGCAAAAAGTCTATTTTTACGAGCCGGTTCCCGAAGAGCTGACCGAAGAAGAAGCGCGTTATATTTTAGGCGCCCAGGGAAATGTCTGGACCGAGTACATGGACAATGAAAAAGAGGTGGAGTATATGGCCTTTCCGCGAGCCTGCGCTCTGGCCGAAGTGGTGTGGACGAATAAGGAACAGAAAAACTGGTTTGATTTCCTCAGCCGTTTGCAGGGATTTTACGGCCACCTGTATGCGATGGGCGTCAATTACTTTCGCGGCAATGTAGGCGAGTTAATTGAACTAAACAAAAAGCTTCAATAAGGTGCGCGTTTATACAAAACGATGCGAACGAGGTTTTCGATGAAAACCACGAAAGTGTATTTTGTTTTTATCCTTTTTTTGATTGGCTGGTCTTGCAACAACGATCCATTGAATCGTGTGCCGGTAGCGTATCTTCCGGCGGTGCAACAGGCGCTGCAACGGGCCGGAGAAAATCAACGCGCCCTGCTGGAATTTTTAAAGGCCTGTAAAGGCCAGGAAATGGAAGGCGCGGCCTTTTTACTGGCTTACATGCCTCAAAGGGATCTGCAATCATTAAGTCCGGAATTTTTGATTGAGAATATTAAATACGCCTATCAGGCGCGTAAGGTGGCGCCGTGGGGGGATCGGCTGCCGGATTCCATATTTTTTAATTATGTTTTGCCTTATGCCAGTATCCATGAGCGGCGCGACGACTGGCGTAAACAATTTTACGAGAGATTTCTTTCTCTGGTGAAAAACGCAAGCTCGCCGGGCGAGGCGGCCGTTATTTTAAATGAAAAAATCTGGGATATGCTCGACGTCCATTATTCCACCAAAAGACCCAAAGCCGATCAAAGTCCTTTTGAATCCATCGAAGCCGGTATGGCCAGTTGCACCGGACTTTCCATTTTGCTTGTTGACGCCTGTCGGGCGGTGTCTGTTCCTGCGCGCTTCGTCAGTGCGCCCATGTGGTACGATGACAGCGGCAATCACTCCTGGGTAGAAATATGGGACAACGGCTGGCATTTTATCGGCGCCGGCGAACCGGGCCCCCTGGATGAAACGTGGTTCGTAGATATTGCCGGCCATGCCAATAAGCGCGACTGGAAATACCGCATTTACGCTGTGTCGTACAAAAAAACGGCGCTTCAATTTCCGGATTTTTTTGCCCCCGCCGTTGATTATCTTTACGCCATTGATGTAACCGATCGCTATTCGCGGACACCATCGCAACTCCAGGGCCAAAACGTTGCATTGCGCATTAAAGTGCTCGACCGAAAAAGCGGACAACGGCTGGCCCTGCCCGTTCGCTTATTTTCCGGAAAAACGCTCATTGCCAGCGGACGCTCCAGGGGCGAACGCAGCGATCTGAATGATGTGTTGACATTTAAAGCGCCGCCCGGCGCGGTATTGACGGTAGAAGTCATTAATAATGGTAAAAAAATTACGCGACAGCTTAAAACAGGCTCTGAAAAAATCCAGCAGGTGATTTTGGAAGTGGATTGAGGTTCTAAAGGTAGGCGTTTGAAGGATGATTCTACTCTTTAAAGCGCGATTGGTCATTTCGATCTCTGGCAGGAGCGGGGGAGAGAAATCTTGTAGCTTGGATAAAAAGCGGCTTATTTTTGTGGTACCAGATTACAAAAAAAATTGCGAGCGTCATGCAGAAGGCGAAGTTTTTGAAAACGGATGGAACGTAAATTAATAAACTTAATTGGGGCTAACGATGATGACTTTAGACGAGTTTCAGAAATTTGCACACCAACTGGTCGATTGGATGGTGGATTATTATCGAAATATCGAACATTTTCCGGTTAAATCACAGGTTGAGCCCGGAGAGATATTGAACCAGCTGCCGCAGGAGGCGCCGGAAAAGGCCGAAGATTTTTCAACCGTTTTTGAAGATTTCAAACAGATCATTTTACCGGGCATGACGCACTGGCAAAGTCCGAACTTTTTCGCCTATTTTCCAGCCAATGCCAGCTATCCGTCGCTGCTGGCAGAGATGCTTACCGCCACTCTGGCAGCGCAGTGCATGATATGGGAAACCTCTCCGGCGGCTACCGAACTGGAAGAACGCGTCATGGACTGGCTTAAGAAGGCCATGGGGCTTCCGCCGCAGTGGGAGGGTGTAATCCAGGACACGGCTTCCACTTCAACTCTGGTCGCCCTGCTCACGGCTCGTGAAAGGTATTCTGAGTTTAGCGCCAACGAACGGGGGATGGCTCCCTTTGCTCCATTGCGCGTTTACTGCTCCACAGAAACCCATTCTTCCATTGAAAAGGCTGTTATGCTGGGCGGCTTTGGAAAGGAAAATCTGGTAAAGGTGGCGGTTGACGAACAATTACGCCTGGATCCTTCCGCTCTGGAGAAGGCCATTGAACGGGATCTGAAGGCGGGGAAGAAGCCACTGGCCGTTGTGGCCACACTGGGAACCACCGGCACTACAGCCATCGATCCTTTAAAGCCCATTGCCGCCATTTGCGCCAGATATGCCCTGTGGCTGCATGTGGACGCTGCCTTTGCCGGAACGGCCTTGCTTTTGCCAGAATACCGCTGGATGATTGAGGGCGTAGAACAGGTCGATAGCTTTGTGTTCAATCCCCATAAATGGATGTTCACCCATTTTGATTGCTCGGCCTACTACGTTAAAGATCGCCAGGCATTACTGCGCACCATGTCTGTTTTGCCCGAATATCTAAAGACCAGTACGCGGGGCAGAGTAAAGGAATACCGCGACTGGGGCATTCAACTGGGCAGGAGATTCAGGGCGTTAAAATTGTGGTTTGTTTTGCGCAGTTTTGGTCTGGAGGGCATCCGGCAAATCCTGCGTAATCACCTGCAATGGGCCGCCGGGCTGGAAGAGGAAATCAAAGGGCAAAACGATTTTGAAATGATGGCGCCGCGCACGTTGAATCTGGTCTGCTTCCGCTATCATCCGCCTGCGGTAAGCGATGAACAAAAACTGGATGAAATCAATCAGGCTCTTTTGCAAAGATTAAACGCTTCGGGCAGGCTGTTTTTGACGCACACGCGCGTGCAAGGCAAATACACCTTGCGCATGGTAACCGGCCAGACCTATTTGCAGAAAAAACATGTGCAGCAGGCCTGGCAGTTCATTAAGCAGACTGCGCGCGAAATGACTTTGTAAAACACAGGTAAGCGACTCGTTCACTCAGCCAGCGGCTATTTTGTCATTGTAGGCCTGTTCCAAACATCCCGCAGGGATTTTTGAGAATAACGCGGCAGTTCACTGCCGGGAACAAAGGACAAGCACTCAATTTGAATACTTACCACCATGGTTCAGCCGTCCCTGCCGGGACGGGATTGGCGGTTGGGGTTGTACATTTTCCCCGCCGTTGAAACAGCGGACTATTTTCAATCGTCCCTGACGGGACGGATTCAATGGCGTTACGTAGTGTGAAATTTTTGTAGATATGTCAAATTCTTGTTGAGGTAAAAAATAAATCCCGTAGGGATGTTTGAGAATAACGCGGCAGTTCACTGCCGGGAAAAGGGAAACCACCCAAATGAAAAAATGTCCCGTAGGGACAATTGCATTACCATTCCGCCCTGTTTCAGCCGTCCCTGCCGGGACGGGATTGGCGGTTGGGGTTGTACATTTTCCCCGCCGTTGAAACGGCGGGCTATTTTCAATCGTCCCTCCGGGACTGTTTTTTGTTATGGTGTATTTTCTCCCGCTGATGAAACGACGGGCTATTGTCGGCCGTCTCTCCGGGAGGTAATTATTGGCCGTACGGAATGTAAATTCATATAGATATGTCGAATTTTCGTTTGGGGAAATTAAATCCCGTAGGGATGTTTGAGAATAACGCGGCAGTTCACTGCCGGGAAAAGGGAAACCACACAAATGAAAAAATGTCCCGTAGGGACAATTGCATTACCATTCCGCCCTGTTTCAACCGTCCCTGCCGGGACGGGATTGGCGGTTAGCGGTGTACATTTTCCTTGCCGTTGAAACGGCGGGCTATTTTCAATCGTCCCTGACGGGACGGATTCAATGGCGTTACGTAGTGTGAAATTTTTGTAGATATGTCAAATTCTTGTTGAGGTAAGAAATAAATCCCGTAGGGATTTTTGAGAATAACGCGGCAGTTCACTGCCGGGAACAAAGGACAAGCACTCAATTTGAATACCTGCCACCATGGTTCAACCGTCCCTGCCGGGACGGGATTGGCGGTTGGGGTTGTACATTTTCCCCGCCGTTGAAACGACGGGCTATTTTGAATCGTCCCTGCGGGACTGGTTTTTTGTTCTGGTGTATTTTCTCCCTCTGATGAAACGACGGGCTATTGTCGGCTGTCTCTCCGGGACGTAATTATTGGCCTTCGGAAGGCAATGCCCTGTAGATGTGTTAAATTCTTTTTGTAAAAAATTAAATCCCGCAGGGATTTTTGAGAATAACGCGGCAGTTCACTGCCGGGAAAAGTGAAACCACACAAATGAAAAAATGTCCCGTAGGGACATCTGAATAACTGTTCATCATCCCTTCTGGCGGAGCTTGTTGGAAGACGATGTGCATTCATCCTGGCAAAAAATAAAATCCCTCAAGGGGGCTGATATTCCCGCACATCCTGCCTTTAATTGGTCATTCTAAAGGAGTCGGTTGCTCGTTCGCTTTGCTCCAGAAATTGATCCGATTGCTTATCCTTTAACCACAGCAGCAAGCGATATTCGCCTTCCACTTCAGACGGTTTTAAGGTTAAGGGCGGCAGCGCAATGTCAAATTCCTTTTTATCCCCGGCTAAAATTTCAAAGGGCAGGCCAATGGCCGGACATTCCAGTAAATAGACATTGTTCCATTTGCCAACAATGCGCTTTTGCAAATCAAAGCCCGGACTGGTTCCGCAATTGAGCAACACCAGATCCTTGTCAGTGTTGTTATGGATGGTCAGGTGAGCCGATTCTTCCGGCTTGTAGGTGCCCTTGTCAAGCGTGATGATTATATCGTTATATTCGATGATGTCAATATCTGTGCCTTTGTCTTCCTCACAAGAAACGAATGTCAGAAATACGACAAAGAAAAAAGGGAGCGCTTTAAATAAATTCATCGTTTACCTCGTTTGTGTTTTGAATATCTTTATCCCTGTTTTTATCCGGTATGTAAGTTAAAAAATTAATTCCTCGTTAACAAAATTTTAAGCACCCGCATTAATTGAGCTCATTTTTTTGCCCTTTTTTAAATTTTCCGCTAAATTCAAAAAGAGGTTTGGTTTATTCAAAGTAAATAAATCTTCGCTAATTTAAATTTATTTCTGTAAAGGAGGAAGCTAAATGCAGTCCATTCTGGTAACCGGTGGAGCAGGATTCATAGGCTCTAATTTTGTGCGTTATATGCTGAACAAATATCCCGATTATCGGATCATTGTACTCGACGCCCTGACTTACGCCGGTAATCGCGAAAATCTGGCCGATCTGGAAAAAGATCCCCGCTATTTATTTTACCATGGCAGCATTGGCGATGAAAAAGTAGTCGATAATTTGATGAGTAATGTGGACGCCGTGGTCAATTTTGCCGCGGAAACTCATGTGGATCGCTCCATTCATGAGGCCGGCGCTTTTATTGATACCGATATTCGCGGTACCTTTGTACTGCTGGAAGCCGCCAAAAAGTACGGCATTGAACGATTTTTACACATCTCGACCGACGAGGTGTACGGATCCATTGAAAACGGTTCATTTAAAGAGACAGACCCTTTAATGCCCAACAGTCCCTATTCGGCCAGTAAAGCCGGCGGAGACTTGCTGGTGCGTTCGTATTTTAAGACCTATGATTTGCCGGTTTTGATTACGCGTAGTTCCAACAACTACGGGCCTTACCAGTATCCGGAAAAGCTCATTCCGCTGTTTGTTACCAATGCCATTGACGATCAGCCGCTGCCACTTTATGGCGACGGGAAAAATGTGCGCGATTGGATTTACGTGGAGGACAACTGCGCGGGAATCGACGTCGTTTTACACCGGGGGAAGATCGGCGAAATTTACAATATTGGCGCCGGAAATGAACGCGAGAATATCTACATCACCCATTTTATTCTGGATTATCTGGGTAAACCGAAATCGTTGATTAAGCCTGTAAAAGACCGTCCGGGACATGATCGCCGCTATTCGGTGGACACGAGTAAGATCAGGGCTCTGGGCTGGGAACCCAAATGGAGCCTGGAAGAAGGATTAAAACACACCATCGACTGGTATGTGGAGAATGAAACCTGGTGGCGTCACATTAAAGAAAAACAGGAAGAATACAAACGCTTTTACGAAAAACATTACGCCAGTAAGGATGAATAAGGGGTATTTTAAACAAAGCTTTAAATAGAAAAAAGCACAAAAGACGCAGAGAATCTGAAAAGGATAATTAAAACGTCTTTGCACACCGGATGCCCTTCTGGCGTTTTTAGTGGCCACAGGAGTTAAAAACCAACAGCGCTTTGAAGGCGAACAAACCATGAGAAATTAAATGGCACGCGCAAAACAACCCTGCAAAAATCATCCGGATCGTTTAACCGCACGGCGGTGTTACCATTGCCATGCGCCCGTTTGTTCCGAGTGTATTTCGAAGCTGGAACGCCACTATTTTTGCGGACGATGGTGTTTTGTGAAGTGGAAGGCCGGTCAATTTTTTTTGCGGGTAAAAAAAATACCGAATTTGCAGATTTACCTCCTGGCGTCGCTCATTCTGCTTACCAATCTTTTTTTATTTTTCTATTTTAACCACAAACTGGATTCCCTGAAAAAAATTACTCGGCAACAACCGCCAACATCTAAATCTGTTACACAGAGAGATTCCGCCTGGTTTTATGTGGATTCGACCTTTCGTCCCATCGACGGTAAGTTTGGACTTTCGCTGCGCGTGTCAGATGGGCTTAGCGTTTCGGTATGGCGCGACGGAAAATTAATGCGTTTTGCCAGCGGGCAAGGCGGCAAGATTCAAATCCAGGATATTCCGCTTCTTTTTGGCGATAACAAATTTGTCATCTGGGCGCATCAGGCCGATGGCGCCACGCATCTGGTGGATTCTCTGAACATTTTTTACCGTTCGGCGCGGCTGGAATTTTTAGCCCGTCCGTTTATTCAGGGCGCCATCGATTCCCGCATGGTGGCCCTGACCTTTGACGCGGGCTCTTCCGATCGAGGGGCGCAAGAAATCCTGAAAATTTTACGCGATAAAGGCCTGCGCTGCACCATGTTTATCACCGGTAGATTTCTGGAAAAATTTCCGCAGGTGGTGATGCAAATGGTCAAAGACGGGCACGAAGTGGGCAACCACACGTACAGTCATCCCCATTTAACCACTTACGAACAGAATCGTCTTCACCACAACGGCGCTCATGTCGGCAGAGAATTTGTCATTTCGCAATTGTTGAAAGTGGACAGCCTGTTTATGGCTTTAACCGGCCGACGTCTGGCCCCCTACTGGCGGGCGCCGTTTGGAGAATACAACCGGCAGATACTGCGCTGGGCGGCCGAGGCCGGCTTCAAACAGATCGCCTGGTCGCCAAAATGCGACGCGCTGGATTGGGTGGAAGACAGCACTCAAACCCTGTACCGCAGCAGCACTCAAATTTTAGAACATTTTTTACAACTGGAGAAAAATTCCGGCCTTAACGGAAAAATCATCCTCATGCATCTGGGCACAGACCGCAAAAACGATTTCCCTTATTTAGCGCTTCCTGCGTTGATCGATTCTTTAAGAAGCCGGGGATACCGATTTGCCACCATCAGCGAACTGATCAATCAACGGGCGTCGCAATAGCCTTTTGTCTTCCCAGAATTCAATTTTTGGAATGAATCCCAATCGTTCTTAAATTTGTGCTATTAAAGGCGTTGTTTGCAAGCGCTTCATTAAAAATTATTTAACTCTAAGGTAGGGATGCCGGAATTACCAGAGGTAGAAACTGTCGTCAGAGAGCTGAGACCGCTTATTGTGGGCAAGACCATTGACAGGGTGGAAGCAATCTGGCAAAAAACATTTGTCGATCAGGCAGGCCTTTCGTTGTCCGGGCAGATCATTCAAAAAATTGATCGGCGCGGCAAATTTATCATTCTTGTATTAAATCGCAGTTACCTCATTGTTCATTTGCGAATGACGGGCCGCCTTTCATTAAGTAACGGCCAGGGCGATTTAAGCGATCTTCCGCACCTTCGTTGCCTGATCCAGTTTAAGGATGGCAGCCGTCTGTTGTTCGAAGACAT
The DNA here is from genome assembly GCF_001886815.1 of Caldithrix abyssi DSM 13497. GTDB lineage: Bacteria > Calditrichota > Calditrichia > Calditrichales > Calditrichaceae > Caldithrix > Caldithrix abyssi. The sequence continues at coordinate 2,786,005 of NZ_CP018099.1, read as the reverse complement.
GCGCAAATTCGGAAGAATTTATCATGTTAAGGAAGTTGAAGAGGTTTTGAAGAATGTGGGTATTGACGCCCTGGATACGCATTTGACTTTTGAACATTTTTACGATTACCTGAAAAACAGAAAAATGGGCGTTAAGGCCTTTTTGATGTCGCAAAAATGGATTGCCGGTCTGGGCAATATTTACACCGATGAGAGCCTGTTTCTGGCTAAAATCCATCCAGAGCAGACCTGCGACCAGATCAGCCCTGGCCAGGGGCGGAAACTGTTTACAGCGGTGCAGGAAATTTTACACAGAGCCGTTGAAAATATGGGCAGCACCATTTCCGATTATCGGGATGCGTATGGGAATCCGGGCAGAAATCAGTTGTATTTTAAAGTTTACAGGCGAGCCGGAAAGCCCTGCTTTGCATGCGGCGCTTTGATTGAAAAGAAAAAAGTGGCGGGCAGAGGCACCCATTTTTGTCCGCAGTGTCAAAAATTGAGGGGGAGTAAATGATCATAACCTTTATGACTGATTTTGGCACCAAAGACGGTTATGTGGGCAGCGTCAAAGGCGTTTTGCTGAAAGAGGCGCCAGATGCGCTGATTGTGGACGTTACGCATGAGATACCGCCTTTTAATATTCCTCAGGCCGCCTATTGCCTGCTCAATTATTACAATTCTTTTCCTGACCGAACCGTTCATCTGGTGGTGGTGGATCCCGGCGTTGGCAGTGAACGAAAACCATTGATCATTCAGACCATGAATTATCATTTTGTAGGGCCGGATAACGGCGTTTTCGATTTTGTATTAAAAAAGGAAGCCTACCGGGCGTTTGAAATTTTGCCGGAACTGGTCAATCCCGAAGGTTACAGCAGCACCTTTCATGGCCGCGATATTTTTGCCCCGGCGGCCGCCCTGCTGGCAAAAGGCGTTAAACCGGAAGAAATTGGCGCCCCGTTGGATCGGGTGATCATCAATGATAAAAAAGAGTTAGCCTGCCAGGGAAATATCTGTAAAATTCCGATTGTTTCCGTCGATCATTTTGGAAACATCATTTTTGCTCTTTCCAGAGAAGATTTAAAACATTGGAAAAAAAGCATAAAATTGGTAAATTTCAAAACTTTCAGCAGTCAAACGATTCTGGAATATTACGCGCAGCAAGAGCCCGGCAAACCGCTGGCGTTGTGGAACAGTCAAAACATGCTGGAAATTGCGCTTACACAGGGAAGGGCTGCCGATTTTTTTAACGTTAATCCTGAGAAGGATCGGGCCGTAATCGAATTAACCGACGTCTCATAAATAATTAGTAAAGTGATTGAGAATCAATGAAGTTACTCGGTAAGGATTTAAAACATTCTGATTATCGGGCGTTACTGGGCTCCTTTTTTCTGGCGCTTCTGCTCTGGGCTGCGGTAACAACGAATAAGGTGTACACCATTCGTGTTAACCTTCCGTTTGAGATTACGCGTCTGGCGGAGGGATATGTGTTAAGCGAACAGCCGCCTCGCACCATTAGCCTGAAGCTGCGTGGAAAAGGCCGCGCCTTGCTGGCCCTGTATTTTTACAAACCAATTATCCGGCTGGAGCTGCCTTCGGTTGATCATTCGATGGAAATTGATTTAAACGAATATCAAAATCAATTTTATGTGGGACAGGAGCTGGGCATTACCATAGAAGGCGTACTGGAGCCTAAAAAACTGGCTTTAAAGGTCGATCGATATCGAGAAGTGTTTAAGCCTGTTCAGATAAAATACCGTATTAAACCCATGCCGGGCTACAGTTTAACCGGAGTAGAGCCTGAAACCGATTCGGTGATGGTCATGGGGCCGGCCAATCTGGTTAATGAGATTGAAAAGATCGAAAGCGAAACGATAACGGTGGAAAATGTTCGTTATCCGTTTAGCGAAAGGCTGCATCTTTTTTCCCCGTATCCGGAGATCGTTGAGATTGCGCCGCGGCAAATTTCCGTAAAATTTGTGATTGAACAAATTGTTGAACGGCAATTGTACAACATTCCGATTCAAATTATCGGGGCTCCTAAAGATATTGAACCGCTTCCCATTCCGCCGGTGGTTTCGGTGCGCGTTAAGGGCAGCGAAGGCCGGATAAAGGACATTGAACCGGGGCAAATCACTGCTATTTTTAATTACGATGAAGACTATCGGATTGGCCGTAATCACTATGTGCCGAAAATCGAACTACCCGAAGGCGTTTCGGTGGTTCAGGTTAGCCCTAAATCATTTCGTTTAATGTTAAAAAAGAAGGATCATAATCAATGAAGATATTAGGCGTTGAAACTTCATGCGATGAAACCTCCGCGGCCGTTATTGACGGAAATCAAGTTTTAGCCAACGTAATTTCATCGCAGGAAATCCACAATCAGTTTGGCGGCGTGGTGCCCGAACTGGCGTCGCGAGCGCACATTCGCCTGATCATTCCCATTGTAGAAAAGGCTTTGGAGCAGGCCGACCTGACGCTGGATGGGATTGACGGATTTGCGGTTACCTACGGGCCCGGCCTGGTCGGCGCTTTATTGGTGGGCCTTAATTTTGTGAAAGGACTTGCGCTGGCAACGGGCAAACCGTTTATTGGCGTCAATCACATGGAAGGACATATTTACGGCAATATTCTCTCGCAGGAGCAAATTCAATTTCCCATCGTCTTTTTAATTGTTTCCGGCGGACATACGCAGCTAGTTTTAATGGAAGATCATTTAAAATACAGGATAATCGGCCAGACGCGCGATGATGCCGTTGGCGAAGCGTTTGATAAAGGCGCTAAATTACTCGGTTTGGGCTACCCGGGCGGGCCTTTAATTGACAGGCTGGCCAGAGAAGGCGATGATAGCTATTACCGTTTTCCCAGAGCCATGCTCAAAGATAATCCGTTTGACTTCAGTTACTCCGGTTTAAAAACAGCCTTATTGGTTTTTTTGCAAAAATTGTCAGAAAAGGAAAAAGAAGAACATTTAAAAGATATTTGCGCTTCGTATCAAAAAGCGGCGGTTGAACCGCTGATTATTAAAACCATTAACGCCGCAAAAGAATTTGGCGCCAGACAGGTGGCCATTGCAGGGGGCGTGGCCGCTAACTCTTTGTTGCGCACCTGGCTTAAACAGGCCTGCGACGAGAATGGCTTTGCCTTTTACCTGCCGGAATTTGCCTACTGCACCGATAACGCCGCCATGATTGCCCGCGCCGGCCTGGAATATTTGCGTCGGGGACAAAAATCGCCGTTAACCTTAAATGCTTATCCGGCATTAAAACTGGCCGGCAAAATAGGAGCGACGCAATAAAGCCTGTTGCCGTGGTTGGAGAGACGCCACTTTGTCCAATGCGCCTTTACTTTTTTAAATTTTAAAGAACGGTAAATTTTATGCCTGAACTAATCCAATTTAATATTCCTTTTATTGTTGTGCTGCTTACAGCTGCGGCGGCTTTTGCCGTCAGCTATTTTTTTTACAGAAAAACCAATCCGCCCATCCCCGAATATGCGCGGTGGGTTTTGCTCATGCTGCGCGCCCTGGTCTTCTTTTTACTCTTTTTAATCTTTTTTACGCCGGCGGTCAAATTGATTTTTGTGAAGGAAAAAGCTGAAAAAATCGCCGTTTTTTTTGACAATTCGCGCTCCATGAACGTAAAAGACGGCGATAAGATGCGATGGGAAAGCGTTGAAAAGGTGGCGCAGGCCCTGGTCAGTAAAAAACCAGCCAGTGAGATCAAATGGTTTACTTTCAATGCCAGCGTCCAACCGCTCAGCCATCCAGACAGCCTTAAACCATCGGAAGGGGCCACCAACTTTCAGGCAGTGTTCAATGCCATACGAAAGCAGAAACCGGACAGGGCCATCATCGTTAGCGACGGCGTGGTTACCGAAGGACGTATCCCCTCGCTAACACGTAAAATAGGCAGCCAGGTGTTTACCGTGGTCGTGGGCAGGGCGCAAAGCCAGACGGATGTTTTTATCAGCGAGGTTAAAAGTCCTGCATCCGTTTACCGAAACGAAGAGGTTAAGGCAGATATCGTCATCGGAGCGGAACATTTAAAGAAGGCTGTTTCGCTTATTTTAACAGTCAAAATGGATAATAAATTGCTCGCTCAAAAAAGAATTACGTTAACTCCGGGTAACGGTAGGTATAGCGTTCCGCTTAGCTACAAATTAGATAAACTTGGGCTACATCATTTAACCTTTGAAATTGAGCGGGTAAAAGGGGAGGCAAACACCGCCAACAACCGTTTTCATGTTGTACAGGAAGTCCTTAAATCGCGTAAAAATGTCGGGCTTTTTACGGCTTATCCCAACTATGATCTGAAATTCCTGAAATTAGCCATTGAAAAATTTCCGCGCTTTAAAACATTTACCTTTGTGGAAAACAATCGCGGGAAATTTATTGTTAAAGATGCCTTTCAGAATCTGGACAGCATGGATGTATGGATATTTGTCGATTTTCCCGGCAAAAATACGTCCGGAATTTTGATCGATCAATTAAGAAAGAGCTGGGAAACAACGCGTCAGAATGTCCTGCTTATGCCGGGCGGCCAGTTTTCAAATTCAAGATTTCGAAAAATTTTCGGTCAATTTTTAAGGTTTAATTTTTCTCCATTATCGGCGGCAAGGGAGTTAACGCCGATTACCGTGAATTCTCCCGGGGCGGCAACTTTTTTGAATTTGTTTGAAGAGAGCGCCCGCAATCAACAATTCTGGAGCATGGTACCTCCCCTCCAAAGTTTTTATCCCAACCTGCAAACAGGGCCTAAAGATGTGCTTTTGATCCAGTCCATTTTAAGAGGACGCGCCGTTCCGCTCATTTTTTTATCCGAAACAAAGTTAAAAGCAGTCGTAATCAATGGCCTGGGCTTGTGGCGCTGGCACTTTTTGTTGCAGCCCGACGAGAGGCTGGCTGCCGGATATACCGTTTTTATTGAAAAAATAGTCGGCTGGTTAAGTAAACGGACGCCGTTTAAACCGGTGCTTTTAAAAGTGGATCGAAAAAGAGGAAACATCGGTCAGAAATTTCAACTTGAAATACAGTTGGTAGATAGTCGCGGGCAAAGCATTCAGGATGGAACTGCGGCGCTAATGGTGAAAGGTGAAGATCAATCGTTTAATCTGCCCGTGCAAAAAGACCAGGCCGGTCATTTCAGCGCCGAGTTTATTCCTGTGCGCGAAGGCAATTACAAAATTATAGCCCGCGGTTTTCAACAAAATGAATTCTGGGGCAGCGATTCCACCAGCCTCATCATCATTCCCGTCAATAAAGAGTTGATTCAATTGAAACCGGATACGCTCTTTTTAAAGAAGTTAGCCTTAATTAACAACGGACGAATGATTCCGGCCGATTCTCTTAACGCAGTTCAACAGATTGTCAGCGGAAAACAGCAGTACGTCCGTCAAAAAAAAGAAGTGGAACTGTGGTACAAACTGGGGCTGTTGATTTTGATTCTTACTTTAATCACCCTGGAATGGAGTTTACGCAAAAAGTGGAACCTAATTTAATGTTTGCGATCGTAGAGCCCTTTTGATCAGCCGTTAAAAAAGCAGGGAGGGAGTGCATTGAAAAAACAACTGCTGCGTTTTGCTCCTTGACTTGAATACGATTTATTCTTATATAATTTTATTCAAAATTGTCGCGAATACATTAGCCTTGTTTGGAAGTTTATTTTTCTCAGTGAAGTAACCAGTTAACGTTTGGAAAATAAATGGATTACACGGTGCTTGTGAGCGAAGGATGTTGGGCCTTTCCTTAACGCTGTGGGAGAAACAATAAACGATGATGCAGGATTTTGATTTTCAACAAATAGCCCCGCGTCTTGGCGGTAAGCGTGAATCATTTGAAGAGCTCTGCTGCCAATTAGCGCGTCGTTCTCTTCCAAAAGACGCGAATTATGTGCGTCTTTATGGAGCAGGCGGAGATGGTGGAGTTGAATGTTTTGCTGACCTGCCTGATGGGACTAGAATAGGATGGCAAGCTAAATTCGTTTTTGATGTGAACTCCTTGATTCGCCAACTTGACTCGTCACTAGCTACAGCCTTACAAATTCATCCCACCTTGACTCATTACATTGTCTGTTTCCCGTTTGATCTTACTGGCTCCACAGGGAGGCAGGGCCGAAGCGGTCAGGGAAAATTTGAAGAATGGCGGAATAAGCGTGAAAGCGAAGCCATTGCAACAGGCCGTGATCTGACCATTGAAGCCTGGCCAGCTTCAAAGATCAGATCCCTGCTGTTGAACTTAGATGTGTCAGGGGGACTGCGCATCTATTTCTTCGACAAGACTGTCCTCACGGAAGAATGGTTTTGGAACCACCTCGAGTCGGTTAAAGCCAGTGCAGGGCCTCGCTATAACCCGGAATTGAATGTAGAGACAGATCTCTACAGGTGGTTTGCAGCCTTTGGACGTACTCCGGTCTTCTTGCAACAGCTCAATAATAACTTGAAAGCGTGTCAAGATGCTTTCAAAAAACTGGCTGTTAGCGTCGAAAGGACAGGGTCAGATGGATTGTCGCCAGCATGGCCTGAAAATTTACGAGAGCACGCTCATTCCTTGCTAAAAAGGATAGAGACCTTTCTTAGCACATGCGATTCATTAGAAAAAACGGATAGATCTGAAATCTATTCTCGGTGTATCCAGCAACTGGATGAAATCTTGGAGAATTTGGAATCGCTCGAACCATTGTTGATTGAATATCTGGAGGCCAAATATCCAGATTGGAAAGGAAGGATTGACGCACCTGGATTCCGTCAATTTATGGCTGAATATATGGTTTCCTTCCCGACCGCCAATCTTGATGACTTACGTAATGCTATCAAAGTGTTCCGAGATTTTCAAGAGTGGCTTCAATCTCCTGAAGGGTTCTTGGCTTATAATCGGGCCTTCGTGCTTACTGGCGAGGCAGGAGTGGGGAAGACCCATGGTGTTTGTGATGTAGCTTTTGCCCGACTGCAAGATGGACTCCTCACATGTGTATTTCTTGGCCACCAATTCGGAGGGGAGCCCGATCCATGGTCACGTTTCTTGGAGAGCCTTGGACTTTCCATCACTTTGGGTAAAGAGGGACTGCTTGACGCGCTAAATTCTGCGGTCGAGGCATCTGGCTATCCTCTCATGCTTTGCATTGATGCGATCAATGAGACACACCCGCTGCAATATTGGCGAAATCATCTAGCAGAGATAGTACATGCCGTCCAAACCCGACCTTACTTGCGACTTTGTATCACGTGCAGAACGCCTTACGTTCCATATTGTTTACCTGATGGGTTTTGTGTACCAAGAGTTGAGTACCGGGGATTTGAAGGAATTGAACGATACGCCTGCCAAAAATTTTTTGAATTCTATGGACTAAAACCACCAATAACGCCCATTCTGCAACCTGAACTGAAAAACCCATTGTATTTGAGACTTGTGTGCGAAACGTTGCGCGGCCGCGGCCTGGATCGCCTCCCCACAGGTTGGCACGGTCTTGTTCCGGTCATTCGTGCTTTTATTGAGGAGAAGGAAAAACAATTTGTAATTGAACACGAGACAAGCCCTCAAGCCAATATAGTAGGTGGCAGTCTCCAAGCGATCAGCCGTGCAATCGCCGATTCAGGCAATTCTGCAATTCGTTGGTCGGATGCTCTAAAGGTGATCGCAACAGAACGCCCTCAAACGAATAACTTACCTGTCCTCGAATGGCTGATAGGTCACGGCCTGCTCATTGAAGATGCTCCTGACACTCCAGATCCCTTGGGCGAAGAGGGTACTGTCCGCCCGGCATTCGAGAGGCTGGGGGATTTTCTCATAGCAGACGAACTACTATCCAAGGTTCCATCCAATCAGATTGAACGAGCATTCCATCCCGAAGGATCTCTAAGTTTCTTAGTGAAAGATTTGAAAGCAATCTCTATGAATAGTGGATTGCTCAGTGTTCTTTCTATCCTTATTCCGGAGAAGCATCCGGGGGTTGAACTACCTGACTTGGTAGATGACGACATTATTCGCACCGAATTGCTGAAAGTCACCATAAACTCATTAGTCTGGCGTCATCCAGAAACCTTTTCCTCGGCTACCGAACACTTAGTTCTTGAGGGGCTAGCCCAAGGGGATATGTCATACGCAACTATGGATTCCGTCTTATCAGTGGCGTGGCAACCATCCCGCATTGATGCCTTTTGGGTGGATACTCTTTTAAGGGCGAAGCCTATGGCCAAGCGAGACGCTTACTGGTGTGGTTATTTGCATGAACAGTATGAATCTGCTGGTGTGGTTAAGCGACTGATTGATGCCGCCTTCGAACTGCCGTTGAGTGACATAGAAATTGAGATCGCAGAGCGTTGGTCCACACTTCTTGTGTGGTTTACTGCGGCGGCCGATCGACGAGTCAAAGACTGGGCAACCCGTGCACTTGTAGCCCTTTTTGTGCATAAGCCAGAAATCATTCCGGGTGTCTTGACACGCTTCCTCTATTGTGATGACGATACAATACGGGAGAGGGCTTTGCTGAGTTGCTATGGAGCACTTATATTAACTCGTGATGCGGGGGCAATTAAAGACGTTATAAAGGAGACATACCACGCTTTTCAGGATAACCCAGCAGCGTTCAATAATGCGCTGATACGTGATCACATTAGATGTATAGGTGAACTTGCTGACCAATTGGGCGTGTTATCTGGAGGATACGATCCAGCATTAATTACCACCCAGCCCATATCATCGGAATGGCCGTTGGAGATCCCGCCAGAAGAGCAAGTAGAAAAATGGAGCAAACTCGTTCACTTCTGGCCTAATGAATTTCTTAGTGATTTCTTTAAGTACTCAATGGAGTGTCTTCGACCCTGGAAACACGCTGTGTCTAAAACTGACATGGGAAAATGGATTCTCCAGCGCATTGCCCGTGATTTTGGCTATGCGGATTCCGGCTGTGAAAACTATGACCACTACATGCTCAGTAAATATGGGGGTGGTAGAGCTAAGCCTGTATGGGCGGAAAGAATCGGTAAGAAGTATCAATGGATTGCCATGTACCAGCTAGCGTCGCGACTTCATGATAATGTCGAGAGACGACGAGACAGTTGGGAACCTGAACCACTTCGAACACCGTTGATCCTGTTGGAAGAACGCAAAATGGATCCAACATTACCACTTAAGATAGCTGCTAGTAAACGTAACGCCAATATATGGTGGATAAGAACATCGGTTAACCTTCAAGTTAGTGAACACCTTGAGGATGAAGCCTGGGTAAATTTAGAAGAAGATGTCCCACGACTTGAGGATTTGTTGCAAAGCTTTGAATACGCTAGTCAAAGATGGCAATTGCTTGTGGCTTATCCTTCATGGGATAACCGAAAAGAAGACGACGATTTTGATGCTCTCTATAGGCGAGTATGGATTCACCTTGCGGGCTATTTGGTGCCGAAAGAACAAGCGGAGAGAGCCTTCGTCGCTTTGCGCAAGCGTAATTTCTTCGGAAAATGGATGCCTGAAGGAGCAATGTGGCTCTATGGGTTTGCGGGGGAATATCCATGGGCCACACCATTTAATACAGAACCAGAAGAATGGCATGGTCTTGGAGGTTCTGAGCATAAACTACCTTTCGAGTGTATGCCAACATGGAACGAAATCGCTGCTGAATGGGAGTACGATGTTTCATTCCCTGAAAACCGATATTTCTTGGTCCCCGCCCGTATTTTTTTCGAGCCAGGAGACCTGTGGTGGAATGGGCAGGCCGGCTATCGTCTCATAAACGGGCGGACAATATTCCGCGACCCTTCCCTCACGCAAGAGGGCCCACGTTCACTGATTGTTGATTTTGACGACCTTATCATCCGACTGAAAAAGCTTGGTCTCAATATTATTTGGACGCTCCTTGGCGAAAAGATCATTATAGGCGGTGTTCATTCTAAACCTACTCCACAGTGTACATTCAGTCAAATTGCTCGTTTGAAAGAGGATGGGACTATAGAGTTTTGTGATATGGTTTTCTTTGATGACTACGACGAAAACAAGGGACCATTACACCTTGAATAACGGAAAACAAAAGGCCTTAGATTTACACGAACAGGCCCAACAAATAAGCTTCGCGCTGGACGCTATTCAATCAACAGTCGCAGGTTCACCGTTTAGCTTAGCTCTGGCTCTCCCAATCTTTCTATTTTGAACTCAAGGGGACAATATCTTAGGACTGTTTGTTTCTGGGATTTCTGATCATCTCTGAGTCCACTCTAAAAAGGTATTGTTATCCAAATTCATTTAAATGGGCCTATTGTTTTTATTTAAATTACATAAAATATATTCGTGTCCATTCGTGAAATTCGTGGTTTTTATACTGAACTCATCTCTATTTAAAAAAGTCTTTCATGCAGACCTTGTGATGTTCCATTTTGTTGCAGGAAAAAATTTTATTAACTTCTTTTCAGGCTAAGAATGATCGGTAATGATTTGTCTTGAGGCGGGCGAACTAATGCGAAAATATGCCATATAAAAGTTGCTATGCCTGCGGGGCTTAGTTCAACAAGGGCGTCAACACTAAGTTTGCCACGCGTTCGATTTTCTGGTATTTTTAAAATTATTTAATCGTGGCAAATCAGGTTAGGCGCCCGCCGTTCGGCAATCATAATTAATTAGGAGGCGGTCATGAAATATCGAGTTATTATTGAACAAGATGAAGATGGAGTGTTTGTGGCAGAGGTACCTTCTCTGCCAGGTTGTATTTCTCAAGGAATAACACGTGCAGAGGCTTTAAAAAATATTCAAGAGGCAATAGCAGTTTATATTGAAAGCCTGAAGGCACACAATGAACCTATTCCACCCTCCATAGATGAAGAAATTGTAGAGGTGGTCGTGTGAGTACACTTCCTCGAATATCAGGACGTGATGTGGTGGCAGCGTTGTCAAAGATTGGTTATGAAAGAGACAGACAGAAAGGCAGTCATATAGTTTTGCGACAGATTGCGTATCCTCATAGACGAGTTGTTGTTCCAGATCATCACGAAATTGCGAAAGGTACCTTACGGAAGATCATAAAACAAGTTGGATTGACTGTTGAAGAATTTAAGAAACTTCTGTAAAATTGATATATTACCTTTAAAGCGAATAGGCTTCGCGCCGGACGCTATTCAATCAACAGTCGCAGATTCACCGTTTAGCTTAGCTCCGGCTCTCCCAATCTTTCTATTTTGAACTCAAGTGAACAATAATTTAAGATGAATTTTTTTGATTATTTTTCATCTACGCCATCTTTGGGAACAGGCCCGGGACATCTAACCGCGGTCGGTCTTTATCTAACGATGTAAAGCAGAATGTTTAAATTGTAACATGATTTGTGTTCTCTTTGCGCGGCTTACAACTACATTTTGCATGAATGGTTTAAAAGTTTTTGATTGAAATGGTAACTTTTTTCATTCAATTTCGTAATTACTTGCAAGAATGACTTTATTTTGTGGAGGATACGCAATGAACAGAATCGCTACTTTACTGCTTTTTGTGGCTTTTTCTTTTTCCCTTTCGGCCCAATCGATCGATCTACCTACTTCACGGTTTGGCATCAGTATTGGTAATTCCAAAGAATTCACCGGATTACGCATCAACTGGAGCGATCGGCAGGTCGAAAAAATAAACGGCATTAATATTACATTGTGGCGCGCCGCAGATAATGAGCGGGCTATTGTTAAGGGTATTTCATTGGGGCTGATAATGCCAGAGGCCGGAGCGTTGTACGGCTTGCAGGCAGGCTTAGTCGGCGTTTCCGCACACAAAAGCATGGCAGGCATCAATCTGGGCGCTCTGGGCGTTGGCTCTGGCGGTCAGATAAAAGGGTTGAACATCGGCGGTCTTGGCATTGGTAGCGGAAAAAGCGTTTCCGGTCTATCGGTGGCCGGGCTGGGGTTGGCTGCTGGCGAAAGCGTAAACGGGCTGGCTGTGGCAGGTTTTGGGCTTGGCGCCGCCGGCTCAGTAAGCGGGCTGTGTGTGAGCGGATTTGGCATAGGCGCCGGTGAATCTTTAAAAGGCATTTCGATTTCTGGTTTTGGAACGGGAGCCGGAAAATCAGTTAAGGGGCTTCACGTTGCAGGATTTGGTTTGGGCGCCGGTGAAAGTGTAAGCGGCGTTACGCTGGCCGGTTTCGGTATCGGCGCCGGCAAAACCATTAAAGGATTTCAGGCGGCTGTGTTCGGTATTGGCGCGGGGCATTCCATTGAAGGCGTTAGCGTGGCCGGAATTGGTTTGGGCGCCACGGAGCGTTTGCGCTGGTTAAATGTTGCCGGCTTTGGCCTTGGCGCAAAAAATATCGAAGGCTTGAGCGTTGCCGGAATAATGGTCGGCGCTGAAAATGTCCGAGGGATTACAATTGCCGGCGGCATGATTAAAATTAAGGAAGCAGGGCAATTTAAAGGGCTGGGGCTTTCTGCAATTAACTGGAATAAAGGAACGCAAGTTGGCATTACCCTGGGCGTCCTGAACTATGCCCGCCATCTAAAAGGCGTTCAAATCGGGCTTATTAATTATGCCGAGAATAATCCCCGCTGGCTGCGCGCCCTGCCGCTTGTTAATTTTAACTTCAAATAGCAAAGGCCGCACAGCCACAACCAAAATCAACCGCAACGCGCGCAAAGTAATTTTCTCGTAGATTACGCCAATCATCGCAGAAAATGATTTAACATTTAAGACGAAAATTAAGCAAACCAGCACTCTACTATTCGTAATTCATAATTCGGGCACAGCCTCCCGCTCCGCGTGATAATTTTTAACGCTATTACAGCATAGCCGCCGCCAAAAACTTTTCCGCAGGAATTTAGGCAACCACAGAGCGCACAGAGAAGTCACAAAGGGCTCAAAGAATGTTTTAAATTAAAAATAGTTTCAATTGCCCTCACCCCCTTTCCAAGAAAAAGAGTCTGGGAGAGATGGAGGCTGAGCGTGGAAGATTATTTCTAACAGTGTAAGTGATTTCCGCGCTGGCCAATTAGGAATGCCAGGGCGGCGACCAATCAATTTTGAACCATGATTTACTTGATTTCGGGATTTCCAAGATTTGCTTTTTGTAACTAAAAAATTTCGCGTTAAAATTGAGTGTAAACTTTCACAAATAAAAAATCAAGTTAATCCTTTAATCATATTAATCAAGGTTCAAAAACTATCTCTAAACCTTTCCCCTATAAACGCGCCATGCTGCCTACTAAAAATCAAAAAAAGAAAATAATGAAAATATCTGAATGTCCCCCAAAATTTCAAACAAAGACCTTATAATCGATTGATATTTAAGGGAATACAATAGCTGAATGTATGAAAAACTCACCCCCTTATTCCCCCTCTCTTTTTGCAAAGAGAGGGGGATAAGAGCATGCCTAACGTGTTAGTAATTATATGATTAGGGGGTGAGTTGTAAAAATGATTTTAGAAAAAATATTGTAATCTTAAAAAATTTGGGGGACATTCAGAATAATGAAAATATAGGTTGAAATATAATGTTTAATTGATTAATTTAGTATGGCTTTTAAATGTTAAACCAAACTTAGGGGATAGGATTATGAGAAGATCCTTTCAATTTCTACTAACGCTGATTCTGGCTGTCGGTGTTCTGGGCTCGTTTAGTTATGCCAAAGATTTTAAGTATGTGGGCGCCGCTAAATGTAAAACCTGCCACAATACGAAAAAGAGCGGCAAACAATACACCATCTGGAAAAATGGCCCGCATGCCAAAGCCATGGAATCACTGAAAAGCGAAGCCTCTTTAAAATACGCTAAAGAACATGGCATTGCCGATCCTTCAACCGATCCCAAGTGTACTAAATGCCATGCCACCATGGCCGCTGTTGACAAAGCTTTGATCGATCCCAAAGGTAAACTGACCATGGAAGAAGGCGTTTCCTGCGAATCCTGCCACGGCCCGGGAAGCGTTTATAAAAAGTTGAGCATCATGAAAGATCGCGAAAAGGCTCTGGCTAATGGCCTGGTTTTGCCTGAGGAGAAAGTGTGCGTAACCTGCCACAACGAGCAAAATCCTTTCCATAAACCTTTTAATTATAAAGAATTTTCCGCTAAAATAGCGCATCCTACGCCAAAAAAGAAATAGTTACATTTGGCAATTTAAAAGCCATTACCGTTACGGTAATGGCTTTTCTGTTTTATTAACGCGCCGGCCTGATGATGTTTAAAAAAATTCTTATTACACTAAAAACCTACCGTTATCTATTTATGCTCTACTTCCTGGTTGCCGCTCTTCTGATTTTTAACGCTTTTTTTGAAATGCGTCAAAGCAAAAAAGAGTTAATGGAGTTGATGGAAAACCAATCGGAAGCCACATTGCACTCGCTTATATTGGCTTCGGAAAATTTGATTAAAAATAACGTCCAGACTCAAATGATCATCGAACATCAGATGGCCAGAACATTAGAAATACTTTATACCATATCAAAACTTACCGATTTCAATCCCTATCTGTTGGATTCTATTGCCAGCCGGGCAGGAATTGCCGGCATATTATTCCTGGATGCCAACTTCACGCCTCAGACCGTGGTCGGAGAATTTAAAAGACTAACTCTGGAGCAGTGGAATCAGCTACTGGACAAAGCGTTTACCCTTCAAACCATCAGTGGAGACACGGTTTTCTGGCAACAAAGGCTCTCGGAAACGGATAGCGTGCAGTACAGAATCGGATGTGAATTTTTACCGGGCGGGGAGGTATTGCTGTTGATCGGTGAGCCGAAAATGATGGGCGCCTTTTCCAACCACATTAATTTCGGCCGCCTGATACGTAATATCGCCGAGAGAAGCCCGGATATTATTTACCTTGCTTTGCAGGATAGCGCCAGCATAATTGCCGCGGCAGGTCACGTGCAATTTTTAGGCAACCCTTTGAATGAAACGATATTAAAAGAATCCGAACCCGCCAATCCGGTTTCTTTCCGCATTCTGGATTTTGATTCGGTCTCCGTTTTTGAGGCCAGTCATCCATTTCATTATCAAAACAGGCAAATTGGTCTGTTCCGGCTGGGACTTTCGACAAAGGCCCTGCAAAGCATCAATGATCGCATTTTTCAACGTCTCCTGGTTTTAAGCGCTATCCTGATCGGTTTTGCATTTTTAATCGTTACCTTTGGATTCATTCGCCAGCGTTATGATATTTTGCAAAAACAATACGCGGTCATCGAAACCTATTCTTCAAATATTATCGAAAATGTAAGCGACGCCATCATTGTGTTTAATAACCGGCAGGGCATTCAAATATTTAACAGCGCCGCCGAAAGGCTATTCAAGCAGGACAAAAATGCCGTTCTCGGAAAGCCTATCACCCATCTTCTGCATTCGGAGACGCTTGATTTGATTGTCCGCAAAAATGAGCCGGTTCAGGAAATTGAGTTGACGATCGGCGATGTCTCGAAAATTGTTCTGATATCTCAAAGCCATTTTTGGGATGGCGACAATACAGAAAATTATATTGTTGTAATAAGAGACATAACAAGACAAAAACATCTTGAAGACCGCATGAAGCGTCAGGAACAACTTACTGCGGTAGGGCAGCTGGCTGCCGGCGTGGCTCACGAAATCCGAAATCCGCTGAACAGCATCAGTACGATTGTTCAGCAACTAAAAAAAGATTTTAAACCAACCCGCGATGAAGATGTGTATAATGAGTTAATCGATATTGTTTACACCGAAGTCAAACGGATCAACCAAAAAATCAATGAATTTTTGCGATTCTCAAGACCGGAACCCATACGTCCTTCCAAATTTAAATTAAGCGATTGGTTAAATTCCATCATTAAACAATATCAGCCGACCTTTGAAGACCGACAAATTGAATTTGTTCTTCAACTCAACTGGGATGGCGAAGTCTTCTGGGACGCCGACCAGATGCGCGGGGTCATGTCCAATCTTATTCAAAACGCTATTGATGCCATGACGGAAAGAAAAAGACTCGAAGTATGCGTTACTAAGGAAAACGATAAGATCATAATTAAGGTAACGGATTCGGGCAAAGGCATCCCTCCGGAACAACTGGATAAAATCTTTAATCTTTATTTTACAACGAAAGCCGACGGAACGGGAATTGGTTTAAGTATCGTCCAGCGTATTGTATTCGAGCACGACGGGATGATTCGGGTGAGCAGCGAAAGGGATAAAGGAACCACTTTTACCATTACCTTGCCCAGGACTATTGCCCTGGATTCCTCCCAATAACTCAACCATCCTTTAATCGAATGGTCCCTCTCGGGATTATTATAGCTAAAGATTCAATCCAGCTTTTGATGGTTGGCCGGCAGCACTTCAGCGCGTTGTTGTTCGATGCTCTGGTGCGATTCTTTTAAAGATTTTCCGTAAAGTCTGAAACTAAGCGCCATGGCCAATAAAATGAAAAGACCTGCGCTGACAAATGGAATTTCCGGGCCGAATTTATCAAAGAAATAGCCCGCCCATAAAGGACCGATAACGCGGCCCAGCGAAGAAAAGGATTGATTAATACCCAGAATGCCTCCCTGTTCGGTGCGCGCCGCATTCTTGGAAATTAATGCCGTAACGGACGGATTGTGCATCCCAAAGCTAAAGGCGATAGCAGCCACGATGACCAGAAAGAAGGCCAGAACATGGACGAACGGAAAAAGGATGAAGGCGACGCCAAGAATGAGAGTAGCCGTGGTTATGAGGCGCTTTTCTCCGAAACGTTTGGCCAGCCTGCCGATAAATACACCCTGCGTGGTGGCGCTGATCACGCCGATCATGGCAAAAAAATAACCGGCATGGTGCGCTTGATAACCAAAAGTGCGCTCCAGGTACAGAGCAAATATCGTTTCAAAATTGGCAAATGATGTGCTGACGATAAAGAAGATCAAAAATAAAATTCCCAGATTGGGATGGTGCAAAGCCCGGTACAGGTTTTTTAGATTAAAACGCTGATAATCACGTACCACTGGATTTTCAGTATCTACCGTTTCCTTTAGCTTTAAATAAGCAAAAGTAAATGCCGTCATCGAAAAGCCGGCGGCCATCAATAAAGGAACTCGATGACCGGCAAAGCCGCTTACAATTCCACCCAGCGCTGGCCCGAGGATAAATCCTAATCCAAAAGCTGCCCCTACGATGCCCATGCCTTTAGCCCGGTCTTCTGGCGGCGTAATATCGGAAATATAAGCCATGGCCGTGGGAACGGTAGCCGCAAAAATACCGGTAAGAATGCGGGCAACGAACAATACGGTTAAATTTCCGCCAAGGGCAAATATCACGTGCGTGATGGCCGAGCCCGCCAGACTCATCAGCAAAATCGGACGTCGGCCAATTCGATCCGATAATCTGCCCCAGATGGGCGAAAAGATAAATTGCATCAACGAATAAACGGTGATCATGCTGGCAATCACTTTGCCAATTTGATCGGGCTGTGTTACAAATTCTTCCAGATAGTAGGGAATAATGGGAATGATGATACCAAAACCTAACAAATCAATAAAAATCACCAGAAAGATAATGGTCAGTTCTTTTTTGTAGCCTTTCATATTCCAGTCTTCTTTATTAAGTCGATCTGATTTAAAGAATTTAATAATTCATTTTCGCTTTTTATTATTCCCTGAATTTTCCGAAAAATTCATTTCAGCGCCTGTCAGAGAAAACTTTGGCGAATTTATGACATAGTTTGAAATTTACCAAAAAAAATAAATCCATTGTGAATGAAGCGCTGCCGCAGCCAAAAAAACTTAAGCAGGGATGATTTTGCTTTTAAAAAAGAAATCATTAATCGCAAATGGCGCAAAGTAATTTTCTCGCAGATTACGCCAATCATCGCAGAAAATGATTAAACAAATTATTTTAAGTGACCATAGAGAGCACAGAGAAGGCACAAAATGCGAAAAAAATGTTTTAAATTAAAAATAGTTTCAATTGCCCTCCCCCCTTTTCCAATAATAAGAGTTCTGGAGAGAGGGAGGCTGAGCGTGGCAGATTATTTCCAACAGTGTAAGTGATTCCCGCGCTGGCTATTTTTAGCAAAGGCGGGAAGAGGAGTGCCAGGCTGGCGAACATTCAATTTTGAACCAGGATTTACTTGATTTCGGGATTTCCATGATTTGCTTTATGTGCTTACAAAATTTCGCCTTAAAATTGAGCGTAAACGTTCACGAGTGAAAAAAAGAATCAAGTTAAACCTGTAATCATATTAATCAAGGTTCAAAAACTACCTCAAAACCTCGAAACTCTTATACTCATACACTTTTTTTGCCCAACGGTGGCAGGAAATGCCCGGAGTGGCCCTCACCCCCTTTAATTCCCCCTCTCCCAGAATAAAAGTCTGGGAGAGAGGGAAGTTTCGCATGGCAGATTATTTCCAACTGTGTAAAGGATTCCTGCGCTGGTCAGTTTCGTGCAAAGGCGGGAAGAAATGCCAGACCGGCGGCCAATCAATTTTGAACCATGATTTACTTGATTTCGGGATTTCCATGATTTGCTTTATGTGCTTACAAAATTTCGCCTTAAAATTGAGCGTAAACGTTCACGAGTGAAAAAAATCAAGTTAATCCTGTAATCACATTAATCAAGGTTCAAAAACTACCTCAAAACCTCGAAACTCTTATACTCATACACTTTTTTTGCCCAACGGTGGCAGGAAATGCCCGGAGTGGCCCTCACCCCCTTTAATTCCCCCTCTCCCAGAATAAAAGTCTGGGAGAGGGGGAAGTTTCGCATGGCAGATTATTTACAACTGTGTAAAGGATTCTTGCGCTGGTCAGTTTCGTGCAAAGGCGGGAAGAGGAGTGACAGGCTGGCAACCATTCAACCAATCCAGCAGCACAAAAATTTTCAAATCCCGCATGGCGGGACAGATGCTACGAAGGATGTATTCTAAAATGAGAACAAAATTTTAAAATAATCGAATTTAGTCGTATATTTAGTTCTTTGGTAATTGTCAGGCAAACTCTGCCTGTGCTTGAAAAACGTTGATGAAAATAAAAAGGTCAATGACCTGAAAATTATATGATTAAAAAAATGCTACTTCAGAAAAATTCTGGTTTAAATCTAAGATTTTTTATCTATTTTTTGCTGTTTGCGTATGTTCCCCTGCTTATTTTCAGTGTGGTTGGTTATTTTTTAAACAAGCAAATTTTAAGACAGATCTATTTAAACGATCAGCAACAATATTTAATCACGTGGGAGAAAAATTTTAATAAAATTGTCGAGGTCGAAAAAGGTGTTTACACCATATTGCTTAATAACTTAGACGATCACGAAAAGATATTTACGTTAAAACATTCCGGCTCGGCTATTGTAAGCAAGCCGTTGGCGCTGTCTGAAAATGGTGAAATAATTGTTCCGCGAGAGCTTGATGAACAAAGCGTTAAAAAGGTCTACAACCTAATTCATTCTGAAAGCAGTCTCTATTTCAACCAGGATGACGCCACTTTCTGGCTGAAGGTTGATCTGGAAAGCGAGCGCATACTCATCATAAAATACCCTTTACACAACCTGTTAACCACCGATTTTGCCCTTCAGCAAAATACGCGTCTTTATCTGATTTCAGAAAACGATGGCGTGGTTATTTCTAAGCAGGAAATCCGCCTTTTCGATAAATCGCCTTCCTTAAAAACCACGCAACTGCAGGCGTTTATCGACGAGCTGGTTAATAATGAAGCCTGGATAACCATTATTGATGATTTTGAACCCGGTTGGAAGGTTGCTTTTCAAAGAAGCACGGAAACCATTTTTCGACCATTAAGAAAGTTTCTTTTTCAAATTATTGTGGCCAATCTGGCATTAGGTATTTTGTTGTTATTTTTTGCTATTTTTACCGCCCAGAGCATTTCCAGGCCTATTCGCATGTTGGCAGAGGCGGCCAAACGGATTAGTCATGGACATTTAAACGAAAAATTTCCCATTAAGGGAAAAGACGAAATTCGTGAACTGGCGGCCGAGTTCGAGACCATGCGCCAGAAACTTCTGGAATCGTACCAGAATCTGGAGAAAAAGATCGAAGAGCGCACACGCGCCTTAAAAGAGGCCCAGTTTCAAATATCGCATCAGGAAAAAATGGCCAGCATCGGTTTACTGGCTGCGGGCATTGCCCATGAAATTGGCAATCCATTAACCAGCATCTCTTCCATGACGCAAATCATCAAACGCAAGGTTAACGATGAAAATGTCAAACAATATCTGAATACCATTCTGGAAAATATCGAGCGGATTTCCCGTATTGTGCGCGAGCTGGTCGATTTTGCCCGGCCTTCCAGCCTGGAAGCCACCTGGGTCAATGTGAATGATGTGGTACGCAATGCTTACGGCATTGTTAAATATGATAGACGGGCCAAAACCGTCGATTTTCAGTTAAATCTACAGGAAAATTTGCCCAATCTCTTTCTGGCGCCCGATCAACTTCTTCAGGTGATTTTAAACATGCTGCTTAACGCCATGGATGCCTTAAAAGAGGGGAAGGGTAAAATTGAAATCACTACCAGGCTGGAAGACGATCATGTAATTATTTCCATAGCAGATACCGGCGTCGGAATTCCTCAGGAGCACCTGAATAAAATTTTTGAACCGTTTTTCACGACCAAGGACGTGGGACACGGTACTGGTCTAGGCCTTTCAGTCAGTTATGGGATTATTAAGAACTTTAATGGCTCTATTCAGGTTAAAAGCGAAGTGGGGAAGGGTAGTATTTTTACTATTAAACTACCAGTTAAGTCAAATATGGAGCAAATGAATGAAAGCTAATATATTAGTCGTAGATGATGAGCGGTCTATTCGAGATTCGCTGGAAATGGTATTAAAAGAAGAAGGCTACAATGTAAAAACGGCTACCGATGGCAAACAAGCTTTAAAGTTACTGGAAGAAAACAATTTTGATATTATGATCACCGACCTTAAAATGCCCGAACTCGACGGCATCCAGCTAACCAAACATTGTTTGCAAACCTATCCGCAAACGTCGGTTATTATTATTACGGCCTATGGCAGTCTGGAAACAGCCATCGAAGCCCTGCGTGTGGGCGCCTACGATTATATTCTTAAGCCTTTTGATTTTGACGATGTTTTAATCAAAGTGCAAAACTTAATTAAGCACAAAGAACTCATTTTAGAGAATCAGGCCTTACGCCGGGAAATTCATTCCCGCTACGATTTCAGCAATATTGTCGGTCAAAGTCCGCAGATGAAAGAGGTTTTTAAGCTGATCGAAAAAGTGGCCAAAACCAAGAGCAATGTGCTGATAACCGGTAAGAGCGGAACGGGAAAAGAACTGGTGGCGCGGGCCATACACTACAACAGCGATCGGGCCAACAAGCCATTTGTGGCTATTAACTGCGGGGCTATTGTGGGCACGCTGATGGAGAGCGAATTTTTCGGGCATAAAAAAGGGTCTTTTACCGGCGCCATCCGCGATAAAGACGGTTTTTTCAAAATTGCCAACGGAGGCACACTCTTTCTGGATGAGGTGGGCGATATTCCCATGCATCTGCAGGTTAAGCTGCTGCGCGCCATTGAAGAAGGCGTTATCATGCCCGTGGGCGGCACCACGCCCATCCAAATCGATGTGCGGATTATTGCGGCCACCAATCGCGATTTGATGAAGGATATCGAAAATGGGCGCTTTAGAGACGATCTTTACTACCGTTTGAATGTCGTGGAAATTAAACTACCTTCTTTAAACGAACGCAAAGAAGACATTCCGCTCCTGGTCGATCATTTCATAAAAAAGTACAATAACGAACTGAAACGCAGGGTTCTGGGCACCGACAATGAAACCATGCGCATTCTTATGAACTATCCCTGGAAGGGCGGCATCCGGGAGCTGGAAAACGTGATTGAGCGGGCCTTAATTCTATGCGAGGGAGAATACATTACCAAAAGCGATCTGCCGCCCAATATGGTGCGTGAAGAATATTTAAGCGCCGTCCCCGACCGTCTAAAAGACGCTGTGGCCGCTTTCGAAAAAGAACACATATTGAATATACTGCGCAGGACCGGAAACAATAAAGAAGAAGCTGCCAAATTATTAGATATCAGTTTGTCATCTTTGTACAGAAAGATGGATGAACTGGGAATTAAAAACGTTCTCTAACATTTCATGTGGAGGTTACCATGATCCGAAAAGAAGATGCTCTGGCCTATCATTCCGAAGGCCGGAAGGGAAAAATTGAAGTTATTAACACCAAACCCTGTTTAACGCAACGTGATTTAAGCCTGGCTTACACACCAGGCGTGGCAGAACCCTGTCGCGAAATTGAAAAGAATCCGGACTTGGTGTACGAGTACACGGCCAAAGGAAATCTGGTGGCCGTGGTTTCCAACGGCACGGCGGTTCTGGGTCTTGGCGATATCGGCCCCATGGCCGGCAAGCCTGTGATGGAAGGCAAGGGCGTACTTTTTAAACGCTTTGCCGATATCGATGTTTTTGATATTGAAATCGATTCCAAAGATCCGGAAGAGATCGTGCGTACGGTTAAATTGCTGGAGCCCACCTTTGGCGGCATCAATCTGGAGGATATTAAAGCGCCGGAGTGTTTTTACATCGAAGAGAAATTGATGGAGATTATGGATATTCCTGTTTTCCATGACGATCAGCATGGAACGGCCATTATTTCCGCCGCCGCCTTACTCAACGCCCTTTATTTGCAGGGTAAAAAGATTGAAGAAGTTAAAGTGGTCTTCAGCGGCGCCGGGGCGGCCGGCATTGCCTGCGCCACTCTGTACTGTGAACTGGGCGTGAAAAAAGAAAATCTGTACCTGGTCGATTCCAAAGGCCTGGTTTACAAAGGGCGTAAAGAAGGCATGAATCCCTACAAAGAACGCTTTGCCAATGGCGACAGTCCCGCTACTTTAGCCGAGGTGATGAAAGATGCCGATGTCTTTGCCGGTGTATCTGTAGCCGGCCTGGTTACCAAAGAAATGGTCAAATCCATGGCCGACAAACCGATTATCATGGCCATGGCCAATCCGGATCCTGAAATTCGTTATGAGGACGCCATTGCCGTTCGGAGCGATTTGATTATGGCCACCGGCCGTTCGGATTATCCCAATCAGGTAAACAATGTGTTAGGATTTCCGTTTATTTTCAGAGGCGCCCTGGACGTGCACGCCCGTAAGATCAATATGGAAATGAAAAAAGCGGCCGTTCATGCGCTGGCAGAACTGGCCCGCCAGGATGTGCCAGATTCCGTAATCCGCGCCTATGGCGGTAAGCCGTTCCATTTCGGGCCGGAATACATCATCCCCAAACCGTTTGATCCGCGCGTGCTCACCTGGGAAGCTCTGGCCGTGGCCAAGGCCGCGGTAGAATCGGGCGTGGCGCGCAAAAAAATTACCGATTGGGATGCCTATCGCGACAGCCTGGAAAGCCGACTGGGCCGCACGCATGAGGTCTCACGTATTTTAATCAATAAGGCCAAAGATATTAAAAAGCGCATCGTCTTGCCCGAAGGCGAAGAGATTAAGGTGCTTCGCGCCGCGCAAATTTTGATTGATGAAGAGATCGTCAGTCCCATCTTACTGGGCAATAAAGAACAAATCCTAAAGATGGCCAAAGAACATGATCTGGATATCAGTCGGGCCGAAATCGTTGAATACGCATCTTGCCAAAAGATTGACGCTTATGTGGATGAACTGTATCGCCTAAGACAGCGGAAAGGTTTAACCAGAAACGCCTGTCGAAGACTGCTCACTACCGATCCCAACTATTTTGGCGTAATGATGGTGCGTATGGGCGATGCCGATGGCATGGTGTCCGGCGTCAATCACTATTATCCGGAGGTCATCAGACCCGCTTTGCAAATACTGGAAGTGCAAAAAGACAAAAAATTTATCGCCGGTTTGTACGCCATGGTATTGAAAAAAGAGACCATCTTCTTTGCCGATACCACGGTGAATATCGAATCCACGGCAGAAATTCTGGCCAATACGGCCATCATGGTTGCCGATAAGGTGAAAAAGACCTTCGACATTGAGCCGCGCATTGCCATGCTTTCGTTCAGCAATTTCGGAAGCGTGCGCCATCCCTACGCCGAAAAAGTGGCCAAAGCCACACAGATGGTAAAACAGATGCGGCCCGATTTGATCATCGACGGTGAAATGCAGGTCGATCTGGCGTTTGACACCGAACTGCGGGATCGAGATTATAGCTTTTCCGATCTGAAAGGTCGGGCCAATGTCCTTATCTTTCCATCCCTGGAAGCAGGCAACATTGCCTACAAGTTGATGATGCGCCTGGGCGGGGCAGAAGCCATCGGCCCGATTCTGGTTGGTCTGGAAAAATCGGTTCATGTTTTGCAGCGCAATTGCGATGTGGACACTATTGTGCGGATGTGCGCTATTGCGGCAGTTGACGCTTAAGTATTGTTCAAAAATCCCCGAACATAAGTTCGGGGATTTTTATCTTCTAACAATTGGTCAGTAGATCATTCAGGAGGGCTATGTCGTGCAACAGCCCATTTTGCAAGCCATCGAAAAAAGCATGGCGGAAATCAACAGCGCCAAAAATTACGAGCGCATTTTACACAATATTTTGAACCAGCTGGTAAGGATACTTGATTTAAATGCGGCGGCCATTGTTGAGTTAAATCCGGATACCGAACTGCTGGAAATCCGCAATTCTTACAATTTGTCATGGAATTTTTGTAAGAACTACCGGCGTTCCATCGATTCCAGTTTGTTAAGGGAGTTGATCTGGAACAATCAGGACATCAATATCCCGGAACGTAAGCATGCGCTGAAGGTGGTGGAACAGCTGCGTCTGGAACATGAATTCGTATCCGGCTTTGCCACCAGCTTAAACGCTTTTCAACAACCGCTGGGCTTTTTATTTGTCGATTCCAACGTATTAAATTTTTTCTCGGACGAGACGCAAAGCATTGTGCGCATTTTTGCCGGCATGATTTCTACGGCAATCTATCTGGAACGCATTTCGCAAAAACTAAAAAAGATGGAGCGCGTGGATGAAGAGTCGGGCGCCCTGCGTTTTGAATCTTATTTACCGTTTTTAAAAGAAAATTTTCATCGCAGCACAAGGATGAACGAGCCCTACTCTCTGTTGCTGCTAGATGTAGAAAAATACAGTCACATCATCACGCAATACGGCGTTAAAGTGGCTCAATCCCTTCTTAAAGAAATGGTGCAAAAAATCAAAATCCAATTGCGCAAATACGATGAAATTTGCCGCTTTGGCGCGGATGAGTTTTTAATCAGCCTGCCAGCCACGGACGTTAAAAATGCGCTGCAGGCTGCCAAAAAGCTGATAAAAATTGTACAGGAAACAGAGTTTACAGAAAAAAAACTACGCGTGGGCGTTTTTATCGGAATTGCCACTTTCCCGGAAAACGCCAATAGCCTGAACGGCCTGCTAATTGCGGTAAAAAACGCTTTGATGTTAGCCAAACGAATGTCCGGGACAATGAATGTTTCAACCATCTCTACGAAATTTGATTAACAGGAAGGAAAGACCATGCTCAGAAGCTTTAAACAATTGCTGAATCAGGTTTCTAAAATGGAACGGCGCAAAATTGCAGTTGCCATGGCACAGGATTCCGAGATATTGTTAGCTCTGAACGCTGCTTATTCTGCCGGTCTGGGAGACGCCATTTTAGTGGGCGACCGGGAACAGATCATTAAACGAGCCGAAGAAGAACACATCAATGTAAAGAATTTCGAAATTGTAGATGTAAAAGAAGAAAAAAAATGCGTCAGAGAAGCGGTTGAAATTGTGCGCTCCGGTGAGGCGCAGGTGATTATGAAAGGTCTGTGTAGCACGGCCAACTTTTTAAAAGGCATTTTAAATAAGGAATATGGATTGCGGGCGGCTGAGGTGCTTTCGCATCTGGCTATTTTTGAAAGTCCCAATTACCCCAAACTGCTCATGATGTCGGATGCGGCTATGAATATTGCGCCCGATCTAAAAACCAAGATCGCCATTACCAACAACGCCATCCGGGCCGCCCATGCTCTGGGCTATAAGCGCCCAAAGGTTGCATTGCTTTCTGCCGTGGAAAAAGTAAACGCCGAAAACATGCCTTCTTCTGCTGATGCGGCCATCATGGCCAAAATGGCCGAACGGGGCCAACTGGCAGAGGCCATCGTGGATGGTCCGCTGGCCCTGGATAACGCCCTTTCGCCCAAAGCGAATCAGATTAAAGGACTGCAGTCGGCGGTGGGAGGCAAAGCCGACATTTGTATTGTGCCCAATATCGAAGCGGGCAATATTTTTTACAAATTGATGACCATTTTGGGCAATGCGCTTGTGGCCGGCGTTATTCTGGGCGCCGCCGCGCCGGTGGTGCTTACTTCCAGAGCAGATTCCGAAAATGCTAAATTCTTATCCATTGCCACGGCGCTTGCGGTAGTAAGCTAAATAAGGAGATGAAAATGAGCGAGATAAAAGACCCTTTGATTCTGGCCATCAATCCCGGTTCTACCAGCACAAAAATTTCCTTATTTAAAGGGGAAAAGGAAATTTTAACGGAAAATATTGCGCATAAGATCGAAGAGTTGGCGCGCTTTAATCGAGCTTCGGATCAGGACCTGTACCGCATGGAATTGATTATTCGCTATTTGCGCGAGCAGAAAGTGAATTTAAGCGAGATTGCCGCGGTGGTAGGCCGCGGCGGACTGGTTCGCCCCATCGAAGGCGGCACGTACATTGTAACCGAACAAATGGTCGCCGATTTGAAAAAGGGGATCATGGGAGACCATCCATCCAATTGCGGCGGTTTGATCGCCTATGCCATCAGTAAGGCCCTGGGCTGCCAGGCTTATATTGTCGATCCGGTGGTCGTCGATGAGCTGCAAGAACTGGCGCGTATTTCTGGCATGCCGCTGATACCACGCAAAAGTATCTTTCACGCCTTAAATCAAAA
This sequence comes from Caldithrix abyssi DSM 13497, assembly GCF_001886815.1. Classification (GTDB taxonomy): domain Bacteria; phylum Calditrichota; class Calditrichia; order Calditrichales; family Calditrichaceae; genus Caldithrix; species Caldithrix abyssi. The sequence goes on along the minus strand of NZ_CP018099.1, from coordinate 2,759,227 downwards.
AGCGGTAGCCCGCGAAACCGCTAAAAAACTGGGTAAAAAATATCGGGAATCTAGTATAATTGTGGCGCACATGGGCGGAGGCGTGACCGTGGGCGCTCATTACAGGGGAAAGGTGATCGACGTAAACAACGGTCTGGACGGCGACGGCCCCTTTAGCCCGGAGCGCAGCGGGGGCGTTCCTGTTGGCGATCTGGTCAAGGTTGCTTTTTCCGGTACTTACACCTATCAGGATATGAAAAAACTGATCAAAGGCCACGGCGGCATGGTGGCGTATTTAGGGACCCACGATCTGCGCGTGGTCGAAGATCGAATCGATAAAGGGGATAGTGAAGCCAAATTGATTTTTGAGGCCATGGCCTATCAAATTGCCAAAGAAATCGGCGCGCTGGCAACGGTGCTTTTTGGTCAGGTGGATGCTATTGCTCTTACAGGAGGCGTGGCCAAAAGCAAACGATTTGTGGACCTGATCAAAAAACGCGTTTCATTTATCGCGCCCATTTATATCTTTCCGGGCGAAGAAGAGATGCGCGCTCTGGCCCTTGGTGCCCTTCGCGTTTTAAATAAAGAAGAAGAAGCGAAAGTTTATTAATTCAATAAATGAGTTCGCTCTAAAAATGAGATTTGTCGTTTCTCTCCCGCTTCGGCAGGAGAGAAATCTTACAAAATAACAATAAAAACAATCTGACTTTTAAAGAATTTTTTTGGTGGAATAGTAAAAAAAACCTTTTTAGAGCGAACTCCTAAAACATTCAACCATTTTTGCGGCACAAAAATTTTCGTATACCGCCATTGAGGCTGTTGCAAATTCAGTTTGAGTAAAATTCAAAAAATTTGTAAATTCTGGGCGACAGATAAAACAAGTAATAACAAAGGAATTCCATGAGTTTTATTACTTATAATCGCTCACAAATGAATCTCTTTGGCTATAGTGTGGAAGATTTTGCCAGAGACGATCCAAAGAGTCGATTTGTAGTGGAGTTGGTTTCGCGCCTTGATTTAAGTGCACTTTATTCCCGTTATAGTTCACAAGGCGGTGATTCTTATGCCCCAGACATGATGCTTGCCTTATGGTTTTATGCTTATAGTAACGGCATTACCAGCACCCGTAAGCTGGAGGAATTGTGTAAATATGATACGCGCTACATTTATATCACTGGGAATCAGCATCCGGATCATAGTACATTAAGTCGTTTTCGCAAGGCACATTTGGATTTATTAGACCAATATTTTGTAGAGATACTTTTAATTGCCCAGGCCGAAGGCATAAGTAGTTTCAACCAGATAGCCATAGATGGCACGAAAATCAAAGCGCACAGCAGTAAGCGTCATGGCTACACTGAGGATCAATTAGACAAACGTATAGAGAAGTTAAGAGCAGAGATCAAGCAATACATGCAGCGCTGTAATTTTGTAGAACAGGGGGCCACGGATGAATTAGATTTAGAAACTCTTCGAGCGGAGAAAGAACGGCTTGAGCGCTTAGAGAAAGAGATATTAGAACGTAAAGCCCAATTGAAAGAGCGTAAGAAACAGCTCAAATCAGAACACCGTTCAAGACATCAAATAAATGTAAAAGAGCCGGATGCCCGCATGATGCCTTCGGTGGATGGACCGGGCTATAACGCACAATTAGGCGTAGATATGTCCAGTCATTTAATAGTAGCTCATGAAGTCGTAAGCCAGCCCAACGACCAGGGTCAATTCATACCGATTCAAGAACAAGTAGAGAAGAATCTTGGTTCAGATGATAAGCGATCTTACACGGCCGATTCCGGTTATCACAATAGCACAGACCTAAAAGAATTGGAAGAAAAGCAGATTGATGCCGTAATAGCCGATCCCCAGTTATCCAATCGTTCGATAAAGGAGACACCAACCTCCAAGGAAGAATTGCAAAAAGAAGAAAGAAAACTAAAACGAAGTGATTTTGTGTATCATGAACAGGGAGATTACTATGAATGTCCGACGGGTAAGAAGCTTTTTCCAGTTGAGAGAAATAGCGAACGGATCGTATATCGTTCCAATGATTGTCAGGATTGTCCCTTAATTAATTTATGCATTTCCAGTAAAAAGAAAGTTAAGCAAATCCATCGTTCAGTTAATGAGAGTTATTGCGAACGTATGGCGAAAAAGTTACAAACTTCAGCGGCGCAGGAACGACTAAAAAAGCGTTCGGTGACAGTTGAACCTGTTTTTGGTAACTTGAAGCATAATTTAGGCTATCGTGGATTTTCCTTATCTGGTCTTAATAATGTTCGTAGTGAATTTACGTTAATGTGTATTGGGCATAATATTAATGTTCTATTTAAAAATATGTTAGGGAAACGTTTAGCAGCGTTTATAACAGCATCACAAGAAAAAGATGATCTATTAATTTTATTTTCAAAGAATATTTTGGCGTTTTTAATTCTATATTTTGCCCAACGCTTAAGAATGAGAAAAAATTATCAATATCGGAGAATATAAGCATTAATTCCTCCCCCCCATGCAACAGCCTCCATTGCGGGACAGATGTTTTTAATGATGTGTTTCAAGGTTGCGAAGCCGCAACCAAAATCAACCGCGACGTGCGCAAAGTAATTTTCTAGCGGATTACGTCAATAATCGCAGAAAAAGATTAAACAAATTATTTTGAGAGAAAAGTTAAGCAAATCGGCACAATTTTCCCCGGAGCTGTCCCAAAAGTCAAAGAGAATGTATTTTTATAAATATTTTCTTTCCCTCACCCCCTTTAATTCCCCGGGGCTGTCCCAAAAGTCGATGAAAGTAAATTTTTATACAAAACATATTTTGGCGTTGAAGAGACAAGATGAATATTTAACAACTATTTTTTCCTTAATTTCTATAAAAAACCGCTCTAACGATTTTAAAATGGTATTTTTTGGGCCTAAATTTTGACACTGGCTTGCCCGGTTTAAATTAAAAAAGATGTTAGCGCTATACTTATACATCTCGTTAACTAAACCGTACTCTTTCATCTGATTAAACATCTTTTTTAAATTATACGCTACTGCTATTATACCAAATTCTGTTTTTACTTTCTCTAATCCTCTTAATAAAAAGCCCCTTATTCCTAGATTATGCTTTATTTGTCCAAAAATTGTTTCTATCTCCGAACCTCGTTTGCTGATTAATTTTCTTCCTTCTTCCGTATTCAATCGAGAACGAACCTGCTTTTTATAATCATTAAGCATGACATTTACTCTAACAACACGCGCAGTCTGGCCCTTATAGCACTTCTCTTTCAATGCACAGCCTTCACAACTCTCACTACGGTAAATACGATGCTTTACTTTAAATCCCGTCGACGTAACATTTTCCTGTTCTCCAACATATTCTAAATACCGACCGGCAGGACATTCATAGCGATCTAATTCAGGATCATACCGCATGTTATCTATCAAAAAAGGATTCTCTTTGTATGACTTCTTTTGCTCTTTGTAATAACTACTGTATTTGATATAAGCTTCTACACCTTCTGATTCCAAATATGCATAATTCTCCTCACTTCCATAGCCTGCATCGCCTATTACTCGATTTGGTTGCCTACCATAACAACGCTTGTATGACTCCATAAAGGGCTTTAATAATACGCTATCATTCGCGTTCTGATTTATCGTATAATTCACTATAAATTGATTCTCACTTCCTACCTGAACATTATAACTCGGAAGCAAATCCGTATTATTATGATGATCCCGCTTCTTACTCATAAAGGTAGCATCCGGGTCCGTCTGGCTATAGCTATTCCTACCATTTAGAAGCTTTCGTTGCTTTTCATATTTACGTTGGCGCGGTAAATAATCCTTCTCTATTTTATTTTTTGCTCTCTTTAATTCCTTATTGTCCGGTTCCTTTTTTAACCGCTCATTCAATATATCAACTATTTGTTCAATCTGATGAGAGCTTAAAGTAACATCCTCTCCTAATTCTCCTAAATCTTTATTACCGTATAAACGATTCTCTAAATCATTCTCGTTATCTATCTTCTTTAGTAATTCCTTTAGCTTCTCTTGAAGTACTCTCTGGTAACGGTCTACATTCTTCTTCCAGACTGCCTTGTATTTATTCGCATTCGCCTGAAATTTGCTCCCGTCTATAAAAAGATCATTTAATTCGATATAGCCCAACTCCAATAATTGCTCAACTACATAGGTGAATACTTCCTCTATTTTTCCCTTCAATCGTGATGAACGAAAACGATTTATCGTCCTAAAATCCGGACGACTGTTCCCTGATAACCACATGAAATGAATATTCTCTCTTAAGGCCTTAGCTATCTGGCGCGAAGTAAATATCTTCTGCGTATAGGCATAAATGACTACTTTTAATAGCATCCGCGGATGATACGCGGCCCGACCGCCTCCTTTGTATTCTTTAATTAAAAAATCAATATCCATCTTGTCTATGATGGCATTGATAAACCGAACCATATGATTGGGTTCTATGAGCTCATCTAATGAAGGCGGAAGAATAGTAAGTTGGTTTTGATCGGTAGTTTTAAATGGGATTTTCCGACAACGTTTTGGCTTCATGGTTTTTATTTTAAATTTAATATTTTCAAGTTATTAATGCAAGTTATTTTATGTGCTAAAGACAATAAATAGAACCAATTTAAATCTTGTTTTTATTCATGTTTTTTTGTTGAAATCTTTTACCTTTTCCATAATTTCGTATCACATTTACCAATAAAATTATATTTAAAAACCTGCATATTTATACATCTTGATTTACTTTTGGGACAGCCCCGGGCTGGGGGATGAGTTTTTAAAACAGCACAAAAATTTTCGTATACCGCCATTGAGGCTGTTGCATGGGGGGGAGGAATTAATGCTTATATTCTCCGATATTGATAATTTTTTCTCATTCTTAAGCGTTGGGCAAAATATAGAATTAAAAACGCCAAAATATTCTTTGAAAATAAAATTAATAGATCATCTTTTTCTTGTGATGCTGTTATAAACGCTGCTAAACGTTTCCCTAACATATTTTTAAATAGAACATTAATATTATGCCCAATACACATTAACGTAAATTCACTACGAACATTATTAAGACCAGATAAGGAAAATCCACGATAGCCTAAATTATGCTTCAAGTTACCAAAAACAGGTTCAACTGTCACCGAACGCTTCTTTAGTCGTTCCTGCGCCGCTGAAGTTTGTAACTTTTTCGCCATACGTTCGCAATAACTCTCATTAACTGAACGATGGATTTGCTTAACTTTCTTTTTACTGGAAATGCATAAATTAATTAAGGGACAGTCCTGACAATCATTGGAACGATATACGATCCGTTCGCTATTTCTCTCAACTGGAAAAAGCTTCTTACCCGTCGGACATTCATAGTAATCTCCCTGTTCATGATACACAAAATCACTTCGTTTTAGTTTTCTTTCTTCTTTTTGCAATTCTTCCTTGGAGGTTGGTGTCTCCTTTATCGAACGATTGGATAACTGGGGATCGGCTATTACGGCATCAATCTGCTTTTCTTCCAATTCTTTTAGGTCTGTGCTATTGTGATAACCGGAATCGGCCGTGTAAGATCGCTTATCATCTGAACCAAGATTCTTCTCTACTTGTTCTTGAATCGGTATGAATTGACCCTGGTCGTTGGGCTGGCTTACGACTTCATGAGCTACTATTAAATGACTGGACATATCTACGCCTAATTGTGCGTTATAGCCCGGTCCATCCACCGAAGGCATCATGCGGGCATCCGGCTCTTTTACATTTATTTGATGTCTTGAACGGTGTTCTGATTTGAGCTGTTTCTTACGCTCTTTCAATTGGGCTTTACGTTCTAATATCTCTTTCTCTAAGCGCTCAAGCCGTTCTTTCTCCGCTCGAAGAGTTTCTAAATCTAATTCATCCGTGGCCCCCTGTTCTACAAAATTACAGCGCTGCATGTATTGCTTGATCTCTGCTCTTAACTTCTCTATACGTTTGTCTAATTGATCCTCAGTGTAGCCATGACGCTTACTGCTGTGCGCTTTGATTTTCGTGCCATCTATGGCTATCTGGTTGAAACTACTTATGCCTTCGGCCTGGGCAATTAAAAGTATCTCTACAAAATATTGGTCTAATAAATCCAAATGTGCCTTGCGAAAACGACTTAATGTACTATGATCCGGATGCTGATTCCCAGTGATATAAATGTAGCGCGTATCATATTTACACAATTCCTCCAGCTTACGGGTGCTGGTAATGCCGTTACTATAAGCATAAAACCATAAGGCAAGCATCATGTCTGGGGCATAAGAATCACCGCCTTGTGAACTATAACGGGAATAAAGTGCACTTAAATCAAGGCGCGAAACCAACTCCACTACAAATCGACTCTTTGGATCGTCTCTGGCAAAATCTTCCACACTATAGCCAAAGAGATTCATTTGTGAGCGATTATAAGTAATAAAACTCATGGAATTCCTTTGTTATTACTTGTTTTATCTGTCGCCCAGAATTTACAAATTTTTTGAATTTTACTCAAACTGAATTTGCAACAGCCTCCATTGCGGGACAGATGTTTTGAATGAAGTGTTCTAAAAATCAACGTTAAAACAACATTTTAAAGAATTTTCATCCTGACATTGTTAAACGTTGCCAGTGACACAAAATGAATGTCTCTTTTTGCTAATATTAACATCCAATAGACATCAGTAATAATATTGGAGTAGTTATGATACATGTACTTGCTGCCTTAGGCGGCGGCGGAATCGGTTACCTGATTGGTAAATATATGTCTAAAGCAGGCTTTGGTTGCCCGCTCATTTGTGATCCGAGAATAAGTACAATTTATTTTGCGTTAATAGGTTTGTTTTTAAGTTTTAAATAATATGAACAGAAAGGAATATTATGGCTACACAGGTTAAAGGCAAAGTGGTGCACATTAAGGGCGTTACATTTAATGGGATTACAGACTCTAACCACTGGGTGCCCATGGACGGCCCGCCCAAGTTTGGCGGAGAAAATGGCGCCATTCGACCCAAAGAATTGTTGTTACTTTCGTTAGCCGGTTGTACGGGCAGCGATGTTGCGTCTATTTTAACGAAAATGCGCCAAAAGTTTCAACGCTTTGAGGTGCACGTTGAGGCTGAAATGGCTGATGAGCATCCTAAAGTTTACACCAAAATTCATTTAACTTACAAGGTGTGGGGCGATGTCAACGAGCAAAATTTAGTCAAAGCGATTAACCTTTCTCAAGATGTCTATTGTGCCGTAACCGCCATGCTGCAAAAGGCTGTGGAAATCACCCATTCATATGAAATTAATCCGCAAGAATAACATCTTTTGAGGTCTAAAAAAACTCAATTTATTTTAAAAGCAAATGGATTTTTTCCATTTGCTTTTTTTATTAAAATTTCCGATTCTTTGCCGATTATGAAAATCGGTTTAATATAAAATACAGGAAAAAGCCATGGGAAAAAAAATCATCGATTGGGAAACGGCCATTGAGCGATTGGGAGGCGATAAGGAGTTTTTAGTCGAACTTTTGAATGAATTGGTTGAGCAAATCGAGCAAACTTTACCAGAACTCAAAACGGCTATTGAGCAGAAAAATTTTGCAGAAGTACGGTCTATGGCACACGGATTAAAAGGGGCCGCAGCAAACCTGGGTGCCGATAAAATTTCTGACAAGTTTTATGAACTGGAAATAATGGGTAAAGAAGAAAAATTAGACGGCGCACCGGGAGTCTATAACGAAATCGTTCAAATGTACGAAGAACTAAAACAGGAACTCTCATAAAATTAGCATCAAACTGTCAGGGGCTTCTGAATGTCAACTCGTGATGGCCCCTGGCTTTAAAATTTGTAAAGCTTCCATTCCTTTTTTCTAACTCCATTTTGCACGCAGATTCTGTAGATGATCGTAGAATAAAATAAAAAACAAAAAATCTGCGCTAATCGGCGCGATCTGCGAGAGACAAGTATTATCACCGATGAATCTGTTACGCATTAACGAAATTTTTCGCACGCAAAAAAACAGTTTTTAAAAGAAATTGTTTTAAGTTACAGGAGGCAAAGTCTTACGCTGTTTTTTAATCCCTTATTTTAAAAAAACAAAAAAAATAGAAATCATTAAAAAAGTTTATTAAATTAGTTCAATGAATAAATAATTTAGAAGATAAAATATTGAAGTAATGAAAGAAAAGATTTTACAAAAGGAGGGTTGAAATGCGCTATATATTATTAATTTTTTTCCTTTTAATAGTCGGGCATCTATTTGCCGAAGATCATTCCAGCTACATCAAAGGACCTTTTAAAAATCCTCAGGAGGTTACCAAACAGTGTTTGACCTGTCATGAAGAAAGCGCCCAACAGATAATGAAAACCTCGCATTGGACCTGGTCCACGCCTCCTGTTAAAGTGCCCGGGCACGAAGGCTTACATCGAATCGGCAAAAAAGACATCTTTAATAACTACTGCATTCACGTGCAGTCCAATTGGCCAAGATGCACCAGCTGTCATACGGGCTATGGTTGGAAAGATGACTCATTCGATTTTGATAAAGAAGAGAATGTGGACTGTTTGATTTGTCATGCCGACCCGAAGATTTACAAAAAAAATCCAGCGGGGGCGGGGTTTCCCAAAAAGGATGTCGATCTTTTAAAGGCGGCGCGCAGCGTTCGTCTTCCGGATCGTGAAAACTGCGGCTCCTGCCATTTTTACGGCGGCGGCGGTGAAAATGTAAAACACGGCGACCTGGAGCAGATTTTGGCCAATCCAACGCGTGATCAGGATGTTCACATGGGATCCGGAATGGTATGTCAGGATTGTCATGTTCATGAAAATCATGATTTTAAGGGCAGGGGGTCTTCTGTCTCCGTACTGGATGAAAATCATTTGTATTGTGCGGACTGCCATGGCCTGGATGCGCATGAGAATGAACGATTAAATCTTCATGTGCGATCCATTGCCTGTCAAACCTGCCATATTCCTACATTTGCCAAAGGCATGGCCACTAAAATCTGGTGGGATTGGTCCAAAGCCGGCATGGACATAGAACCAAAGGAAGAGTACGGACGCGAAACTTTTAATAAAAAGAAAGGCGAATTTCACTGGGCGAAAAATGTTCGGCCGGAGTATGCCTGGTACAATGGTACCATGGATCGTTATCTGAAAGGCGATAAACTCGATCCGGCTAATATTTTGTATTTAAACCGGCCGCGAGGCAGTGTTTATGATAACAAGGCCAAGATATATCCTTTTAAAGTCATGCGCGGCAAGCAAATTTATGACGCCGAATATAATTATTTGATTATTCCCAACCTGTGGGGCGGATACTGGAAGCATTTTAACTGGGATAAAGCGGCGAAAGATGGCATGGCCGCTGCCGGCTTACCTTACAGCGGTCACTATGCTTTTGTGGAGACTAAAATGTACTGGCGCATTAATCACGAGGTGGTTCCCAAAGAGAAGGCGTTGCAGTGCGTGGATTGTCATGGGAAAAATAGCATTTTAGACTGGGAGAAGCTGGGATATGAAGGCGATCCGATGTTTATGGGCGATCGCAAAAAAGAAGAACTGATTCGCGAATATGATTTGGAGCGCAAATAAAGCGGAGGCGAGATCGTGTACAACAAGGATGGAATATTAACCGTTTTATTGGGAGTATTGTGGCTGCCTTTTTTTCTTTTCGGGAGCGATACCAATATTTCACTGCATCCCGCCGTCAAATTACTGGATGCGCATGGTGTGCCTGTGATTCAAAGCGGGCAGCCGATCAGTACAGAAAAAACCTGCAGCGCCTGTCATGATTATGAATTCATAACCATTCACAGCTACCATGCTCAGCAGGGGAAAAACGAATTTTTTACGGACGAGACAAGACCTAAAAACTTTGCTGACTTTGTCCTTTTACCCGGGATGTTTGCAATGAGTTCGCTATAAACGCTAAAAATATTTAATAAAAAACTTGGCGTTACGTTGAGTCTCCTTGGCGCTCTTTGCGGTTGATTACATATTTTGGGTGGCGGCTATGCTGCCTTAATAAAAGGTTTTATCGCGACTTACTACTCAACATTTTAAACCTGGGCAATTAGGGCAAAGCGCCAATCTGTTCCTTAAAAAAAATAGCCCTCATCTTCTCGGGGCGGGAATCGGAATGAGGGGCTGGCGACCATTGATTTAAAAAAAGTTTATCCAATAAAAATGAAAAATATTTCATAATCTTGCATCCGTATCGGATATTTTCTATAATTTCAAAGAAGTTGCCGGGGGAAGGGAAACTTTATATGTGTTTAATTCTTTGGAAAAATTTATTTTATCCTCTTTGTTTAGAACTCATTAATTTGAATATATATCACACCATATCAAATAGTGTTTATCAAGCAAAGGGGGGCTTATGTCAAAAACACCAAGTTTTCGGGAGCATCTTGAAAGGTCTGGTTTAAGCCGTCGTGAATTTCTTCGCTTTTGTAGCTATGCTGCGGCTTTAATAGGACTTGACGCCACTGGTATTCCCAGAGTGGTGCATGCTTTTGAAAGTCAACCCAGGCCGCCGGTAATCTGGCTGCATTTTCAAGAATGCACCTGCTGCAGCGAATCGTTTATTCGCTCTTCGCATCCGATGGTAGGCGATCTTATTTTAGATCAGATTTCGCTGGATTACACCGAAACGCTTCAGGCTGCCGCCGGAGAAGCTGCAGAGAAATGTCTTAAGGATACCATGAAAAATTATCATGGTAAATATTTCTTGCTGGTCGAAGGTTCCGTACCCACCAAAGACGACGGCATCTATTGTACGATTGCCGGCAGGTCGGCGCTGGAGATATTACATGAGACGGCCGAAGGGGCGGCGGCTATAATTGCCTGGGGCAGCTGTGCATCAAACGGCTGCGTGCAAAGCTCCAGTCCTAATCCTACTGGCGCGACGCCTATTCATGAGATATTAGATAAACCTGTTATTAAAGTGCCCGGATGTCCGCCCATTGCCGATGTGATGACGGGCGTTGTGACCCATGTGCTGGTTTTTGGCTCCATTCCGGAATTAGACGGCCAGGGACGTCCGAAAAGCTTTTACTCTCGACGCGTTCATGATACATGTTATCGCCGGCCGTACTACGACGCAGGATTATTTGTGGAACGCTGGGATGATGAGAAGGCTAGAAAAGGGTACTGTCTTTACAAAATGGGCTGCCGTGGTCCGGTTACCTACAATGCCTGCGCCGTAACCCGCTGGAACGCAGGCACCAGTTATCCCATTCAATCCGGTCATGGATGTATTGGATGCAGCGAAAATAATTTCTGGGATAACGGACCTTTCTATCGCCATCTGGCTTCTTTCCCTGGTTTTGGAATTGAAACCACAGCCGACACCATTGGTACTGTAGTTGGCGCCGCAGCGTTAGCAGGCGTTACCGCGCATGCCATTACAACCAATATTCGCAAACGGAAGCTGATTAAAGAGCATCTGGAAGAATCGGTGAATGTCAAAAAAGAAGGGGAGGATAATTAATTATGGCACGTTTGGTCGTAGATCCAATTACCAGAATAGAAGGCCATTTACGCATTGAGGCCGTCGTTGAAAATGGGGTAATTACCGATGCCTTTAGCTCCGGCACCATGGTGCGGGGGTTAGAGATCATCTTAAAAGGAAGAGACCCGCGTGACGCGTGGGCCTTTACCGAACGCGTTTGCGGCGTGTGCACCACGGTTCATGCCCTGGCCAGCGTTAGAACGGTTGAAGACGCATTAAACATAAAAGTCCCTAAAAACGCTGAACTCATCCGTAATTTAATGTTTTGTGCGCAAATGGTACAGGATCATGTGATCCATTTTTACCATTTACATGCCCTTGACTGGGTGGATGTGGTCAGCGCGTTAAAAGCGGATCCAAAAGAAACTTCGCAAATAGCCAAAAGCATTTCAAGCTGGCCAAAGAGTTCGCCTAAATATTTTAAAGAAGTTCAAGACAGATTAAAAGCGTTTGTGGAGAGCGGTCAGTTAGGAATTTTTGCCAACGGCTACTGGGGGCATCCGGCCTATAAACTACCGCCAGCCGTTAATTTGCTGGCCGTAACGCACTATCTCGAAATGCTTGAGTGGCAAAAAGAGCTGATTAAAATTCACACGATTTTTGGCGGCAAGAATCCGCACCCCAACTACCTGGTCGGCGGCGTTCCCTGTTCCATCAATCTAAATGAAGTTAACGCCATTAATATGGAGCGCCTGAACCATGTTAAAAAGTTAATTGACGACGCCATTGAAATCGTTGAAAAAGTCTATCTGCCTGATCTCATTGCGATTGCGGGCTTTTATAAGGACTGGACGAAATACGGCGGCGGATTGAAAAATTACCTGGCCTACGGCGATTTGCCTACCAGAAGTTACGGAGAACCCGCTCATTTTAAGTTTCCACGAGGTGTGGTGCTCGACCGGAATTTAAACGAAGTCCATGAGGTGGATCCTCGCGATCAACAGGAAATTCAGGAATATGTGACGCACTCCTGGTACAAATACTCGGTGGGCGATGAGCAGAGTTTACATCCCTGGGATGGCGAGACCGAATTTAATTTTACCGGTCCAAAGCCGCCTTTTAAAGAATTGAACGTAGAAGGAAAATATTCCTGGTTAAAAACGCCGCGCTGGAAGGGAAAACCCATGGAGGTAGGACCTCTGGCCCGGATGTTGGTCGCTTACGCCAGTGGAAACAAAGAAGTTCAGGAGCTGGTTAACGACACGCTTAAGCAGTTAAATGCGCCGGCAACGGCTTTATTTTCAACGCTTGGCAGAACGGCCGCCCGCGGACTGGAAACCAAACTGGTGGTGCACTGGATGAAAGAATTCTATAACGATCTGATCAACAATATTAAAAATGGCGATATGCGCACCTTTAACGAAGAAAAATGGAATCCAAAAACCTGGCCAGAAGAAGCGCAGGGCGTTGGCATGACCGAAGCGCCTCGCGGCGCACTGGCGCATTGGATTCGCATTAAAGATAGAAAAATCGCCAATTATCAGTTGATCGTTCCCAGTACATGGAATGCTTCTCCCAGAGACGCTAACAATCAACGCTCGGCCTACGAAGAAGCGCTGATCGGAACGCCGGTTAAAGATCCGCACAAGCCTGTTGAAGTATTGCGCACTATCCACTCGTTCGATCCCTGCCTTGCCTGCGCTGTACATCTGTATGATCCGCAGGGCAATCATGTGCGACGCATTCAAATCATGTGAAAGGGGGCGAACATGCAAGCAGTCAAAAAGAATGTTTACCGGCGAGTGTATGTGTGGGAATTTCCCGTTCGTCTGTTTCACTGGGTTAATGCCATTTGTATTGTGGTGCTGGCCGTTACCGGCTACATCATCGGAAAACCTTTTGCTCTGGAGTACAGCAACGAGGCCTATCAACAGTACTGGTTTGGCACCGTTCGCTTTCTCCATTTTGTGAGCGCCTTTATCTTCTTTTTCAATTTTCTGGTCAGAATTTACTGGGGATTTGTCGGGAACCAGTACGCCGACTGGAAAAATTTCATTCCGCTGAAGAAAAAACAGTGGCAGGAAATCTGGGAAGTGCTGAAGGTTGATATTTTACAAAAAGACGTTACTGAACGTATCAGCATCGGACACAATTCCCTTGCCGGACTCATCTATTTTATCTCTTTTCTGATCTTCCTCTTCCAGGCGTTTACCGGTTTTGCGCTTTACTCCAGCATGAGCTCGTCTTTTCTGCCTCAGCTTTTCAGCTGGGTGGTGCCCTTTATGGGCGGAGATTTTGCCGTTCGCCAGTGGCATCACATGTTCATGTGGTTTTTCATTGTTTTTACCATCATTCATGTGTACCTGGTATTTTATCATGACTATGTAGAAGGACGCGGAACGACTTCTTCCATGGTTGGAGGATGGAAATTTGAAAAGGAAGAAAATCTCTGATATTTTGATTCTGGGGATAGGAAATGTGTTAATGGGCGATGAAGGCATTGGCGCTTTTATCGCCCAATTTTTAGAAAAACAAAAGTTGCCGCCAGGCGTTACCGTGCTGGATGGCGGAACTGGCGGTTTTCATCTGCTGGAAACCTTTCAGAATGCCGACTGCGTCATTTTGATCGATGCAACCATCAACGGCCAGCCGCCGGCCTCCTGGGAACGGTTACAACCAAGATACTCCTCCGACTATCCGCCCACCTTAACGGCGCACGATATCGGGTTGAAAGATATGCTGGACGCCGCCCAGCTGCTGGGTAAAATGCCGAAAGTGGTGCTCTATGCCATTTCCATCGATTCGATCAATTCAGTAAAGTTCGGTTTAAGTCCCGAACTGGAGGCGATTATTCCTGTAATCGGCGGTGAAGTTTTGAATGAAGTCCATGATCTGTTAGGCGCCCCTGTTTAAAAACTCCTTTAAAAAGATGGCTCTCCCGATTGCGAAAGTTTTAAGATCGGGCACAGAATCCGTCCATTCAAAATGCGTTCCCCCTGACAGATGGAAACAAAAAGGTCGAATCGTTACGCCTCATGTATTGAATGACCGGTTCGCCTGCTGGTTAGCGTTTTTTACAGAGAAGCATTTGATTTGTTTTGGCCTTCTGTTTATTTTAAGCCATGCGAATTTGGATATTATCGGATATTCATGTGGATTTTGTTGAAAATCGACATTGGCTTAATCAAATCTCTGCCCAGGAATACAGAGACGACGTCCTTATTTTAGCAGGAGATGTGACGCATAATTTTGAGCTCTTCCAAAGAATTTTGAAGGAGCTTCGAAGGAAATTCAAACATCTTTTTTTTGTGCCGGGGAATCATGATTTGTGGATTCAAGGTACGGCCTTTAATGATTCGCTGGAAAAATTTGAGGCGCTTTTAAAATTTTGTCAGGATGCTCAAATAACAATGGAGCCCGCCCTGTTGAACGATGGGAAGCGTAAAATTGGCATTATTCCCATCTTTTCCTGGTACCATCTAAAGCAAGAAACAGGCACTCTTTATCTTCCCAAGCCCGGTGAAGAACAACTGCAACGATTGTGGAGCGACTTTCATTTCGTACGCTGGCCCAACCACCATTTTAGGCCGGTGGAATATTTTGTGGAACTCACCCGCCGTCCGAAGTCGTTTACTGAGGCCGATTTAATCATCACCTTCAGCCATTTTCTGCCGCGTCAGGAAACCATGTTCTCCGAAAACAGAAAAATAGATCGCCAGCGCATGAAAAAGTTTGACCGGCATCCACAGTTTAATTTCAGTCAGGTCGCCGGTTCCACATTGATTGAAAAAAAATTGCGCCAGTTCCGCGCCGATATTCACGTTTACGGACACCAGCATATTAATCGCGACAGAGTGATCGACGGCGTGCGCTATGTTTCGCATTGCCTTGGCTATCCGGAAGAACGGCGCCGGGGAACTATTGTGGGGATTGAACGGGGATTAAAGTGTATTGGTTGAGTATCAATTACGAATTACGAATTAAAAATTACGAATTACGAATTGTGGATTATCTCGCCAGAGGGGGATGCCTCGGCAAGGATAAAGGATGAGGTATTATTCGCAGGATGGTGGGGGGATGATTGACGATTGATGATTGATGATTGATGATTGGCGAATGAGCGTGTCGCAAGTAGATCAACGCAAAAAAATTATTGTTTAATTGGAGATTGCTTTATTTAATCTAATTTTATAAATTCATATAACTTAAACATTAGTAAAAAGGTGATTCATTCTGGTATTCTTTCAAACTGAAAGCAAAAGCATAAAATGGAAGAAAGCACATATTTAGAAGAACTCAAAGAAAAACTGGGGTTTTACGGAGTTAGTCAGCCGGTTCAGGAGATTTTACAAACGATTCGCATGATTGCGCCCACCGATCTTTCTGTTTTAATTCAGGGCGAAAGCGGAACCGGCAAAGAGGTAGTTGCCAACGCCATCCATCAATTGAGCAAACGCAGGAATAAACCGCTCGTTTCTGTAAACTGCGGGGCGATTCCAGAAGGTATTCTGGAGTCCGAACTCTTCGGTCACGAAAAGGGATCGTTTACCGGCGCCATTGCTCAACGAAAAGGTTATTTTGAAGCAGCCGACGGCGGAACCATCTTTCTGGATGAAATCGGTGAAATGCCGCTCAATACCCAGGTCAAACTCTTACGTGTCCTGGAGACTTCGGAAATTATGCGTGTGGGCGGCACCACGCCCATTAAAGTCGATGTGCGCGTCATTGCCGCTTCCAATAAAAATCTTGAGCAGGCGGTGGCCAACAATGAATTTCGGCGAGACCTTTATTTCCGCCTGAAAGCCATCACCATCTTTATTCCGCCCCTGCGTAAAAGGAAAGAGGATATTCCGGTTCTGGTCAAAAAATTTGCCGATGAATACGTAAAGAAAAATCAAATCTTTTTTAAGGGATTTTCGCCGGAAGCCCTTGAAGCTTTAAAAGAGTATGACTGGCCGGGGAATATTCGGGAATTAAAAAATTTTGTAGAAACGGCCATCACCTTAAATCGAGGTGAAATAATTCATTCTTCTTATGTGCGTCAGGTTCTGAATCTTGATCACCGCTATGCAACCACCGATAATTTACCGGTACCATTGAACAAAACGCCGGATCAGGCAGAACGCGAGCTAATTTATCGCACATTAATCTCCTTAAAGCTGGACATAACTGAATTAAAACAGATGATCGGGAAATTAATCCAGACTCAGATGGATTGGATGAAGCATCAAATGCCCCATACTCAGGAAGAGACGCCTTCTGCTGAAAATTCTCAGGAAATTAAACCCACGTCCATCTCTGCCATGGAAAGAGAATTGATTAAAGAGACGCTTAAACGTTTCAATGGAAACCGCCGGAAAACGGCCAAAGCCTTGCAAATAAGCGAGCGTACGCTTTATCGTAAGTTACACGAATATGGTTTATCATAAAGCCATGACAGGCATTAAAAAATTTGTTGAATGTTGCTGCGGTGAAGCAGCGCGTTGTGGAATACTAAATAAGGAAGATAGCGGAGAAAAATTTATGAGCGCCCAGAAATCGGGCTCGCATCATCTGAAGAGAGGAATGGTAAGCGAAAAAACAATGATGTTTAAAAGATCGCTGGGCTTCGGCCTATTCATTATATTAGCCGTATTTTTTGTATCGAGTTGCGGCTATTATTCGTTTAAAGGCTCGCTGCCTTCCTATATTGAGAGCATTGCCATTCCGTTGTTTGATAATCAAACTCCGGACCCCGGCGTTCCGGAAACGTTAAATCAATTGTTGACCACAGAATTCATTAAAGATAATACCCTAAAAGTCGTGGATGAAAGTAAAGCGGATTTGATTTTAAGCGGCGTCATTCTCCCCATCCGTTTGCAGCCGGCCGTGGTGCGAGAAGGCGAAGAAGTGGCCGAAGACAAATTGATCGTTAGCATAAAAGTAAAGTGCGAAGATGTGAAAACCTCCAAAGTTTTATTCAATAAAACGTTTCAACAATATAGCCCCCTGGATGCTACGGCTGGCCTGGAAGAACGTGAGCAGGCGATCAATGACGCTTTACAGTTAATTGCCGAAGATATTTTAAACGCCACCCTGGGGGCATGGTAAAAATTAGAGAGAGGGATGTAATGATCAGTCCAACCGATTACATTCTTAGCGTTGGAAGCGAATCCATTTTATTTGCCCATAAAGTGGATTTGCTGATTGAAGAGGATGAAATTGATGAGGCGTTAGAGCTTTGCGAAGAAGGAGTAAAACGCTTTCCTTTTTACGCTGAAGGCTATATTCAGCTGGCGCGTTGCTATCAGCTAAAAAATATGAATGATGACGCAGTTAATGCCTACCAGCAGGCGCTAAAATTGCAACCAAACCACACCAAGGCTTTAAAAGGCCTGGCCTATCTGTACTATAAAATGCGCGAACGTGAAGCCGGGGAGATTACTCTTTTAAAAGCTTATCTTTTTGATCCTTACGATGAAGAGTTACACGATTTTTTAGAGAGCGAAGGCCTGCTTGCCAGGCTCTACAGTCCACTGGTGTTTGATGAAGAGAACGAGGATAGTAGCCAGCACGATGGAGCGATGTTTGATCTGGAAGAGATTCTGGATGATTCGCGTCCCACCGACGAAGACGAACGCAATCAGATTCTGGAAGAAATTGATGAACATTCCCGGCAGGTCGGTGAAAATGAACTGTTTGAACTGGAACCGGCCAGCGCAGAGGAGGAAATCGAAAAAATTGATGAGTCCTTTTTTGAAGCAGAGTCGGGCATAAATGAAGAAGAGTCCGATTCCTTTCCGGAAGAACTGGCGGCTGTAAGCCCGGGATTGGGCGAAAACGAAGCCGAAGAAGAAATGGTGGAAGAAAAGGAAGAGGCCGAACCCGACGTGCAGCCCGAAGAAGCGCCGAAAAGAAGAGGGGACGAACGGGAAGAGTTCACGCAGTTTATGTCCGATTTGTTCAAACCGGACGAAACCAACGACGAAGAAAGCCGGCAGGAAAAAAGTGAAGTAGAAAAAGAAGAGCAGCAGGACGAAATGGAAATGGAAGATCAGATTGCCAGTGAACTGGATACGATCCTGATTTTTTCCGATCATCGAAAAAGCGATGAACCGGTATCTGAAGAGGAAGACGATGAAGAGGCAAAACCTCTGGGCGATTTCAATACGCTGGAAGAAGACCTGGAACGCATCGGGGCAGCCGAGTTTGAGGAAATCGAGAATAATCTGGTTGAACCCGAAGCGCAAGAAGAAATGCAAGCGCCTGAAGCAGAGGTAGAGCAGCCTGCGGATGACGATCGGCAGGAGAGTAAAGAGTCTGGCCAGGAAATGAACGAACTTTTAAAGCGCCTGGAAGAGGGCGAAAAACGGCGGGACGAAACCAAAGCGCGTAAAAAACAGATTGCGCAATTAGAATCGCAGGCCGAAAGCGATAATGTGGATATCGACGACATCCTTTCCAATCCCAGCCTGTTAACGCCCACATTCGGTGAAATTTTGATCGCTCAACACAAATTTGAAGACGCGTTAAAAGTGTTTACCGCGCTGGCTAAAAAGGAGCCGGATAATCCGCGTATCCAGAAAAAAATTGAATTTCTGAAAAAGCTGGTTATGGCAAAAAAATAATGAAGCCGATATTTTTAATCTTCTTTTTTTTCTATCTGCATTCGCTTTCCGCCGCAGACGTCTATTTTGCTAAATTAACTGCAACAGGGCAGGAGCAATTAAAGCGCAATAATTTGCTCAAACCAGCCGGTATTTCTTACAAAACCTTTCAAACCTATTCTAAGCCGCTGCCGCTCGTTGATCGCTGGCTTGTGGTGGAAGCCGATTCGCAGAAATTGCATGAGCTGCAAGAGGAAAATTGGATCGAAACGTTTGAACCGGTGCGTCGCTTTAAAATATTCCCCCTGACCAACGACAGCCTGTCTGCCGAACAATGGTATCTTGAACAAATTAACATTGAACAAGCCTGGCAGGTAACGCGCGGGGCCCCCGATGTATTGCTGGCCGTCATCGATACGGGCATCGATTACACGCATCCGGATTTGCAGGAGGTTCTCTGGATTAATGAAATTGAACGACAGGGTTTGCCGGGCGTGGATGACGACGGCAATGGTTTGATCGACGATGTGATGGGTTGGGATTTTACCGACGCTCCGCGTTTTGCCGACGGCGGAGACTACCTGACCCCGGATCCGGATCCCATGGATGAATTTTTGGGCGGTCACGGAACAGAGATTGCCGGCATTATCGGCGCCACGGTCAACAACCTGAAAGGCATTGCCGGTATTGCACCGCAAATCAAAATCATGAATCTGCGCGCTGGAACGGCTGCTGGCTATCTGGAAGAGGATGATGTCATTCAGGCCATGCTTTATGCTTATTCCAAAGGGGCAAAAATCATCAACATGAGCTTTGGCGATGTTAAGGTGTCCACCCTTTTTAGAGATGTGCTACGTTTCCTCTGGGAAAAGGGCATCACCTTTGTGGCCGCTGCAGGCAACGAAGGACAACCGCAGATTTATTATCCGGCTGCTTTTAAAGAAACCATTGCCGTCGGTAGTTGCGACCGGCAAGATCATCTAAGCGCTTTTTCTAATTTTGGGCCGGGGCTCGATCTAATCGCTCCGGGAGCGGAAATCATCAGCACCGCGCCGGGTAACAAATACCGCACTGTGAGCGGAACTTCTTTTAGCGCCCCGATGGCGGCCGGCGTTTGCGCTCTGTTGCTTTCGGCCAGGCCGGATTTAAGCAACGAAGAGCTGCGCACCGTTTTAAAAAACTCCGCCGAACAAAACCTGCCCAATCCTCAATGGCAGGTCGGCTCCGGAAGATTGGACGCCGGTAAGGCGCTGCTCATTCAACATGGCGGCGCGCTGCAAATTATCAGCCCCACAGAAAATACGCCTGTCAAAGATTCGCTTTTCATCGTCGGCAGCGCTTACCATCCGGATCTGCAGTCCGTGCTGCTGGAATATGGCCTTGGCAGCAAACCAGAACGATGGTTCGCCCTGGGAAAATGGGACTACCGCTATTTTTACCACGATACTCTGGCGCTTTTGCCCATCAATCACATTCCGGATACCGTGCTGACCATTCGACTGCAAATGCAACTATTAAATCAGACGTCGGTTTTTGATCTTACTTCAATACATGTTGATCGGACGCCTCCGCGTATTTTAAAACTAACACTGGATCCCGCCTTTCAGCAGGCAGAAATTGTCGGTTTATTGCACCTTATTACCGATGATCAAACCACCGCCCATGTTACTTTTTTGCATTCTTCAGGCAGCGTTTCTGCGGATAGTCTGGTTGATCTTAACCTCTTTTCCGAACATTTTTTAACGTTTACCAGCCGTCAAATCGCAGATTATAACTTGCTAAAAATTCAAGTGAAGAATGACGGCGGATTGATCGCAGACACCACGCTAAACGTTCCGGAAATCTTTTTCGCCGATCGACAGTGGCATCCATGGAGGCCGCTCAAGCACACCCTGCCGGCTGGCTATCTTCTGCACAAATTCACGGATATTAACCGAAACGGACAGCGAGAGATCGTTTTAAGCGAATACGCCAGTAGCGGGGCCATTGGTTATTTAAAAGTCTGGGAAGATACGCCGCAGGGCTTTGAACAGATCGCCGAATTCAGCCAGAAGGCCATACCTCGCGATGCCTTTGACATGGATGGCGATGGCCGTGAAGAGTTGTTGGTGACTTATGGAAGTCAGGCGCGCTTACTGAAATTTGATTCTGGCCTCAAAACATTTCGCATCGTCTGGCAGGATTCGGGTTTCTGGGCTGCCGCATTAACCGATTGCAACAAAAACGGCAAGGCAGAAATCATCGGTTATCGGGATTCGGCCTATGTGGCGCTGGAAGATCAGGGGAATTTTCAATTTTTACCAATTGCCAGGCTGATAAATCACAGCAAGGGCGAAAATCGGTTTGGCTCTCCAAAAGTTGTGGTTCACGATTTTAATGGCGATGGAAATAATGAACTGGTATTTGGCGATTATGACGGCGATCTCAATATTTACTCCTGCTCGGGCGCCGACCAGTTCCACCTTTTGCAATTGTTGCACACGTATCAGACCGATGCCACCGATTTAATAGAAGCCGGCGGCGACGCTCTGTTTGTTCTCAGTCACACAGAAGAGGGCAGGCGATTCGAATCCGAGCTGGCCCAGCTTTACTGGTCGCTGGAAATTTTTACTTATGATGCGCGCTGGAGGGAATTGAAATCCAGCCAGATCATCCATTTTTATCCCTATTCTCTCAAAAAAACCTTTGACGCCGGCATGCGCTTTTCGGAATACAACGGCCGACAATATCTTTTTCTTGCTCTTTCCCCCTCGTTTTTTGTTCTGGAAAAAATAGAAGGACGATGGGCCGTCGTCTGGCAAACCGAAAGCTGTCGTTCCAACGCCATTGTGGCTGGTGAATCGCCCTCCAGTCAAAATTTCGAATGTTATTTTAATACGGGCGAAAAGATCGTCGGATTTTTTAAAGGGGAAGGGGAGGCGCTGAGCGTGCCCTTTGGCTTAAACGCTTCGCCGCTAGACAGCGCGCGTATTAAGATCGAATGGCAGGGCCAGAATTACAATGGCTTTAATCTTTACCGCGGTCTCAGCGCCCAAAGTCTCCAATTTTACCGGCATGTTTCGCAAAACGTCTTCTTAGATCAAAACCTGACGCTGCAAGAAACATACTTTTATGCGGTTACTGCCGTCGCTGATTCTCTGGAGAGCGAGTGGTCGAACATCGATTCGGCAAGCACTGGGCGCCCGCCCCGTCTGTTAAGTGTGCAGCGCGTGGGAAAAACGGCTTTTATTCTGCAATTTGATCAGTCTTTAAAATTGAAGGCAGACCAGCCGCCCCGCATATTTTTGGAAGCCGCTCGCATTGCAGCCAGTTCCATCGTGCTCATTCCGCCGGGCCATTCATTGCTGGTTATTTTTGATGATTTGCGGGATTCAGACTTCACAGAAGACACTTTGAAGGTGGAAAATGTCTTCAATGCGCAGGATATGCCCATCGACCGGCGGTATGATTGGTCTGCGCTTGATCTGGCGGCGCCGATCGAGGCGCCACGTGTGACAAAGTTGAACATTGTGACGCGCACTACGATTGTCGTAACCTTTTCGCAACCAATGGATTCGGGGAGCGTTCAGCAGTTGAGTCATTATCAGTTGTTTCCCGCCGGTTCTGTAAGCGAGGTGACCGTTTTGAACGCCTTAGCCAGCGAGGTAGAGCTAACACTCACCAAAGAGGCGCCTGCCGGTGGCTTTGGTCAGGCGGCATATCTGGAAATTTACGGGGTGAAAAATCGCTGGGGCGTCGAGATGGCAGAACGGCAGAAATTTAGCCTCTTCCGACCGGAGGATGATTTGTCGCGTGTTATCATCTATCCGCAGCCGGTGCGCCCGCAGGATGAAGCATTAATATTTGCAAAATTACCGCAAAAAGCTCAAATTCAAATTTTTAATATGCATGGCCTGCTGATTAGAACCCTGGAGCAGGTAAATGAGTATGGCGGCATTCGCTGGGATTTACGCGATGCATCCGGAAAAAGAGCGAGCAGCGGCGTGTATTTTTACCGGATCATCTACGGTAAGCATCAAAAAACAGGAAAGTTAGTGATCGTGAGGTAGCTATGAAGAAAGAATACAGGTTTCCATTATTGGTCGCCATTACAGGCGGAATCGGTAGCGGTCAGACAACGGTGGCAAATTTTTTCAAAAAATGGGGCGCCTGGGTGATCAACGCCGACGAGAAAGCAAAGGAGATTATCCAGAAAGACCGGAGTGTAAAACGAATATTGGCCCAAACCTTTGGCAAGGAGATTTTTAATCGCCAGGGGAAATTAAATACGCAAAAGCTGGCCGCGCTGGCATTCAAAGATGAGATCAGCACGCAAAAATTAAATCAGATTGTGCATCCGCGCATGGTCGCTTATTTAATCGAAGAACTTGAGCGTGCGCGTTTTTCGCGTAAGTATCCGATTGTGGCCATAGATGCCGCTCTGATTTACGAAATAAGCATCGAGCAGATGTTTGACGCGGTGGTTACGGTTTACGCTCCGATAGAATTGCGTTACAAAAGAGTTAAACAGCGCGACGGGATGACGCGCTCAGATTTTTTTGCGCGCGTTAACAAGCAGATTCCGCTGGAAGAAAAACGACAGTGGGCCGATTTTGTGATCGATAATAGCGGATCATTAGACGAACTGGAAAAACAAAGCTGGGCGGTGTATGAAAAATTACTGAATATGCAGGAGAAAAAAGAGCGTCAATTAAAGCATATCAGTTAAAAACAAATTTTTGCACCACCTGAGCAATGCCCATGGATTCATCCAGTTGCTTAAAAGCGCGCCAGTGGCGAATATAATTCTTAATGCATTGTTCAAGCGCCTTATTGCGTATGGTGGAATTAATAATGCGTACGCTTTCGGGAATGACATAGCCCTCGTACGAAACTTTAAAGGCCACCTTAATATACCCCCGGCTGTTGGCTGAGTACCTGGTGTGTTTCCGGAAACAATATTCAATCATGGGCGAATATTTGTGCACAACGCGTTCGATTTCTTCCGGATCTCGCCAGCCGATTTCCCAGGCGGGTTCTTTGGTCAATTGTTCCGGAACGTCCAGATACGCCGCTCCCTGCCTGCGCACCACATAATTGAACAAATTATCGGGCGGCCCGTCAATATCGCCGGGATCGAAGTTTGTGACCTGATTTCGTATTCTGGAAATGGCCGTTTGAGCTGTGGCGGGAATATCAAGGGGATTTTCTTCAATTATCGGAATATCATTGAAATAATCATCTACCTCCGGTAATTCTCCGGCTGCACCCGCCGCGCCTTCCGGCTCTTTAAGTATCCCGCGAATGACAGGAGTAGCGGCCATTTTTTTCGCAATTTGTTTACGTTCTTCAGCTCTTTTTTGAGCGGCCTGCTCAACCGTGATTTCGGCTTTAATTCTTTCCGGCGCAACCGGGATTTCAAGCGGCGCAGTGACAACGATTGTGCGTATGTCCTTTACGTCAGGTTCAACCGTTTTAATCTCATCCATTAACAACTGTGCCACAAAATTTTTGTAACGATGTCGGATAAGCTTCTCTGTTTTTTCTTCAAATCTGGAATAATCGACCTGCGAGTTAATGAAAATTAGCGCGGAAAAAACTAAAAGAACGATGGTTAAAATTGAGTAAAAGGTCTCATCCATCCTGTCTAAAATACTAAGACCAAATACTTTGTTGAATTTAAACTTTTTTTCCACGATTACCTCAGTAAATAATGATCTATCCTTGATAACTAAATATTGATCAAAAAGCAAAATGTCTGTGTGATTGGAATCACTGTGTAGAAAAATCTTTTAATTATCAGTTTATTGTCTTTTTAATATAACCAATTTCAATTATTTTTACAAGGCTTCTTTAGTTGGCATGCTGAATGTCCCCCAAATTTTTTAAGATTACAATATTTTTTCTAAGATCATTTTTATAACTCACCCCCTAATTACAAAATTACTAACACGTTAGGTATGCTCTTATCCCCCTCTCTTTGCAAAAAGACTCACAGAGCAATGAGTAGGAATAAGAGGGTGAGTTTTTTAGGATACTTCTTCTGAAAGGTCTAGCCCCGCCCGGTCGGGATTTGAAAATTTTTGTGCTGCTGGATTGGTTGAATAGTTAATTAGTTGAATGGTTGAATAGTTAGTCTGTCATCCCAAATTTGTTTCTGTAAATATAATGAATTCCTACCACCGTTTATGTAGGGGCGAAGGATTTCCAAGAACAATTCAGCGATGGTAAGCATTAATCTTTAGTCATATAAAAAAAGCGCTCTGGATAAAGTAGGGTTGGAAATCCTTCGCCCTTACAAGTACGTTCATTCCTGATCTTTTATCTGGGAGTGAGGGTCGAGCGAGCAAGGGTAATTTAATTTAAAACATTCATTGCGCCCTTTTTGTGACTTCTCTGACCTCACTGTGGTTGCTTAAATTCCTGCGGGAATGTTTTTGTTTGCTGCTATGCTGTACTTGAATTAAAAATTATCACGCGGAGCGGGAGGCTGTGCCCGTATAGTAGAGCGCCGGTTTGTTTAGCTTTTGCCTTAAATGTTAAATCATTTTCTGCGAAGATTGGCGTAATTTGCGAGAAAATTACTATTCGCGCGTTGCGGTTGATTTTGGTTGCGGCTGTGCTGCCTTGGTTCTTTAGCCGGCATGTTTTCAGCCTGCAAAACTATCACTACGTAGCAAAGCGGCAGCGTAATGACCTTAAACCACCTTCAGCCCATGCCAGCGTTTTTTGGCTGCATCAAAATAAAGTTTTTAAAGAACACATCAAAAAGTATTCAAAATATTAAACCTTTAACTTGAAGTAAATTTAAAAAATAACTAAGATATTTTTAAATCACAAACAAATGAAAAAGCAGTTAAACAAAGGAGGCGTCATGCTAAACCACATCTGGGCCTGGATGATTATTCTCAGCATTTTCATTGCCGGGATAAACGATTTTTACCATGAACTCAATCGGCCGCAGACCAAAACAGAGGCTAAAACAGAACAACGTAATTTGAACAAAGAAACGCGTCTGGGACAGACCACCTCGGCGGCTATTGATGCAGCGAATACGGCGGTAAAGATCTCCATTGGTTTAATCGGCGTTATGGCTTTGTGGCTGGGGATTATGCGTATTGCCGAAAAAGCAGGAATGATCGACATTATTGCGCGGTTGGTTCGTCCGATTACCAAACGTTTGTTTCCCACCATCCCGTCCAACCATCCGGCGATCGGGGCGATGATCATGAATATTGCGGCCAACATGCTGGGCTTGAGCAACGCCGCCACGCCCCTGGGAATAAAAGCCATGGAAGAACTGGACAAACTCAATCCCAAGAAGGGCGAGGCAACCGACGATATGATTACCTTTTTAGTGATTAACACCAGCGCCATTACGCTGGTGCCGGCAACCGCAATCGCCATTCGCGCTTCAATGGGCTCGGTGAATCCGCAGCAAATTGTTGTTCCTTCTATTATCGCGGCCAGTATGGCGACACTGGTCGGCCTTACCACCGTAAAATTAATTCAGTTTTTCCAGAAAAAACGCGGAGGGAAACAAAATGTTTAAACTGATCATAGATTGGTTATCCATTTTAGCCATTCCGGTAATTTTGTTGCTTTTTATCGGGTACGGCTATTCCAAAAAGGTTAAAGTGTACGAAGAATTTGTTGAAGGCGCCAAAGAAGGTTTTAACGTGGGTGTAAAGATTATTCCCTACCTGGTGGCCATGCTGGTGGCGATCGGCATGTTCCGGGCGTGTGGCGCCCTGGAATTTTTAACCAATATTCTGGGAAGCGTGACCAGTAAAATCGGCATTCCTGGTGAAATTTTGCCCATGGCATTTATGCGTCCTCTTTCTGGCAGCGGTTCGATTAGCGTGATGACCGAAATCATGAAAACTTACGGTGTGGATTCGCTTTACGGTTTTATGGCTTCCACCATGTTCGGCAGTACGGAAACGACCTTATATGTAGTGGCCGTCTATTTTGGCGCAATTAATGTACGCAAAACGCGTTATGCCGTTCCTGCCGGTTTGTTGGCAGATTTGGCGGGACTGATTACGGCCGTTTACATCTGTCGTTTGATGTTTTAACAAAAATGTGCTTTTTTAACCATTCCGTGTTAATTTAGCGTTTTACATTAAACTTTAAAGGAGGAGCGCTTATGCCAGGAAGAACGCTTTTTATTGTGATTATTCTATTCATTACGACCAATTTACTTTTTGCCGATGGCTGGAAAACCTTTGGCAAAAAGTTGACGCTCAATGAGACAACGTTGATTTCCGCGATTCTGGAAAATCCTGATGCTTATGTAGGCAAAAAGGTGCTGGTGAAGGGACGCGTGGTCGATGTTTGTAAAAAACGCGGCTGCTGGATGGAGATTGCCAGCGATAAAGAGTTCCAATCCATTCGCGTTAAAGTGAAGGATGGCGAAATTGTTTTTCCGCTACAAGCTAAAGGCCGCGAAGCGCTGGTAGAAGGCATTGTAGAAAAATTAGTCATTTCTAAAGCAGATCTGATTCGGGCCATGAAACACCACGCCGAAGAGCAGGGTGAGCCGTTCGATTCCTGCAAGGTTACTTCGGGCAAAACGATCTATCGTCTCAAAGGACTGGGCGCCAAAATAAAAATGGACTAAGCGTAGCATATCATTGACGTGTGTTTAAAAGAGAAGTGAGGAGCTTAATTTCCTCGCTTCTCTTTCTTTTTTAGAAGAAGAGGAAGTGCTAATGAAAAAGATTCACTGGCGTAAATGGAATAACATTCTTCACCGCGATATTGGTTATCTGGCGGTAGGTTTGACCATTATCTATGCCATTTCTGGCATTGCCGTAAATCACGTGGAAGACTGGAATCCCAGCTATGAAATCCGCAGGGTTCCGGTCCAAACAACGCCCATCAAAGCGGAGCAGCATGACGAACTGCTTCAATCCGTCCTCCAGAAAATGAATATTGCCGAACAGCCGGAAAGCAGTTTTCGGCCTTCGCCTAAAGAGATTCACGTCTTTTTTAAAAATAAAACGCTGAAATTGGATGTGTTAAGCGGAAAAGGCGAATGGGAAATTGTGGAAAAGCGGCCTCTGCTTTATGAGTTCAACTATCTGCATTTGAACCATGCCAAACGGTGGTGGACTTATTTTGCAGACCTGTATGCCGTTGCTTTGCTGTTTTTGGCCATTAGCGGAATGTTTGTGCTAAAGGGGAAGAACGGTCTGGCCGGCCGGGGAAAATGGCTTACGGCCATTGGTTTTTTGATTCCCATCTTCTTTTTGATCGTTTATAATTAAGAAAAGCCAGGCGTGCGCCTGGCTTTTTCTTTTTACAGCGCCTGCAAAAAGTTTTCTTCGACTTTTTCCCAGTTGATTACGTTAAAGAAGTTATTCAGATATTCGTTGCGACGATTCTGATATTTTAGATAGTAGGCGTGCTCCCACACATCTACCCCTAAAACCGGCGTGCCCCTGAATTTGCTGATATCCATCAGAGGATTGTCCTGATTGGGGGTGGAGCCAATCACTAACTGTTTTTGATCGTTGACAATGAGCCAGGCCCAGCCTGAGCCAAAGCGCGTCATGCCGGCCTTGTGGAATTGTTCTTTAAAAGCGTCAAAAGAGCCGAACGCGGAATCAATGGCTTTGGCCAGTTCTCCAACGGGTTCGCCATTCTCATTTTTTTTAAGCAACGCCCAGAAAAAGGAATGATTCCAGTGGCCGCCGCCATTATTACGAACGGCCGTTTGAATATCGGCCGGCACCGTACTTAATTGGCCTAGCAATTTTTCTATGGATTTAGTATGTAAATCCGGATGTTTATCCAGAGCGGCATTCAAATTGTTTACATAAGCGCCATGATGTTTGGTGTGATGAATTTCCATGGTCATGGCATCGATGAAAGGTTCCAGAGCGTTATAGCTAAAACCTAATTCAGGTAGTTGGTGCGGCATAATGTATCCTCCGTTTTTGTTTAATCGTGTTTAGTAATAAGAATGCAATATGGAGAGGTTTTATTCCCAGAAGAGATTAATAAAGCGGATTATTTACGGAAAGCGAAAGGTGGATTCAGGCTCTGTGGAACAACTTCAGGCAAAGCCCGTCCTTTCCTAAAGAAGAAATCAGTTTAATTTTGCGGGGATTTTTTTAGAAATACCCTTGATTTCTATCAACTCGGCGGTGATGTGTCCCACCAGCACTTTGGTTTTCATTTGGACCGGAATTTTCAGGTTATCGTCGGTCAGCCAGATCGTCAGTTTGCCTTCATGTTTAAAAATGCCTTCTTCCATTAAAGCCGGCTCCAGGCGCCAACAACGAAATTTCCCTGCTTTTACCGTTACGATTTCCGGACCTGAAATGGCGATCGGCAGGTTGTAAACTTTTTTCTTTTCGTGCGCCGGTACGTAAAGCGTGTCAATGCCGTTTAAATCGAGCGTGCGGATGTAGTAAAAGGCAGACAGGGCATCAAATACGCCCGTGGGAGGAATTTTGACTTCGTATTCTTCCCGCTTTTTAATTTTCATGCCGTCCTTATAACGCAGATATTTGACTCTGGCGATGGAATCTTCATAAAAATAATCGACAAAGGTGTCGGCTTTGTAATTGCCTTCGCGTAAAAGTTTTTCAAAGTGAATGGGATGCAGGGTTTTGGCGTTCATGTATGAATTGACTACATCGCGAACCTTGAATACCCAGTCAAAGGTGCGCGTGCTGCGCGCCGTGGTCTGGATGTGATAGTAGTTACCGTAGTCGTTGTTTTTAAGGCCAAGCACTTTCATCTCAGCCTTACCGGCGGAAATAAAACCATATCGCAAGCGGAAAATAAGACGCTCACCGATTTCAAAAGGAAGTTCTGAAACAAGATAGGGATTGGCGTCGAAAGTGGCGTCATCAGCGGTTTTTGTTAGAGCCAAATTCACGAAAAGAACGCCAAAAAATAGCGTGGCAAACAGACCTGTGGTAAAATGGATTTTTCTCATATTTTCCCTTTTATGATGCGGGTTTTTTCTTTATCTCCCCGATCAATAATTGGTTTTCGTACAATGTACGGTAAATGCTGCTTTTTTCGTAGAGTTCCGTATGCGTGCCGATCGCGTCGATTTTTCCGTGGTGCATGACGATGATTTTGTTGGCGTTACGAATAGTGGAGAGACGATGGGCGATGACCAGCACGGTTCTACTTTGCATTAAATGATCCAGCGCCTCCTGCACCAGCCGTTCCGATTCGGTGTCCAGGGCAGAGGTCGCTTCGTCTAAAATTAAGATGGGCGGATTTTTGAGGATGGCGCGGGCGATGGCCAGCCGTTGCTTCTGTCCGCCGGAAAGCTTAACGCCGCGTTCGCCGATATGCGTATCCAGCCCCAATTCGGATTGTTGAATAAAATCCCAGGCGTTGGCCGCTTTGGCTGCCTTGATAATCGCTTCTTCCGACGCGTCGGGATGGCCGTAGGCGATGTTGCCGCGAATGGTGTCGTTGAAAAGCACGGTCTCCTGGCTAACCAGTCCAATCAGCTTTCGTAAGGAGAACAGTTTTATCCGATTGATATCGATCCCATCGATGGTTATTCGACCGGCAGAGACAGGATAAAAGCGGGGCAGTAAATCGACGATGGTTGTTTTGCCTGCGCCGCTGTGACCGACAAAGGCCACGGTTTCTCCTTTTTTAATGGTAAAATGCAGGTCCTGCAATTCAAATTCGTCTTCGTTGTTATATTTGAAATAGACGTGATCGTATTTGATCTCTTTTTTAAATTCTTTTAGCTCGATGGCATCAGGGGCATCGTAGGTCTCTTCCGGTTGATCCAGAACGTTAAAGACGCGTTCGGCGGCAGCCAGGCCGGTCTGCATCACGTTGTTAATGCCCGAAAATTCCTGAATCGGTTTGAACATGGCAAACAAAAACACCAAAAAGCGCACAAAATCTTCGGGCTGTAAACCTTCGTTCTGATAGACCATTCTTCCGCCGATCCACAGTAGGGTGACCAGGGTAAGCACCAGCAAAATCTCGTTAATGGGCGTGGTGGCAATTTTAATGCGTTCGGCGCGGAACAGTTTCTGGAAATATTGAAAATTGGTTTTCTTAAAGCGTTCTTCTTCCCGTTTTTCGCTGGTAAAAATTTTAACGATGTTAATGGCCGAAATGGATTCCTGAAATGCCAGCACCACATCGGCCACCTGCTGGAAAACTCGTCGGCTTCGACGACGGATGCTTTGACCGATTTTGTAAATGACAAAAAAACTAATCGGTAATATGATAAAGGTAATGAGCGAAAGCTTTACGCTGATCATCAACAGGATGATAATATTGGCGATAATTTGCAGCGGCGAGAGAATAATCTTGCCAAAACTCTGATTTAACACCTGCTGTATGGCGTTTACATCGTTGAACACGATGGAAGTCAACGTGCCGCTGTGGTGCTGGTGAAAAAATGACAGCGGTAAATGCAAAAACTTGCGTTGCAACTTGTTGCGGATATCCACAACCACCCGCGCCTGAATAAAAATCAGTAGCAATTTGCGGCTGTATTGTGAAACGTTCTTCATTAAAAAGGCCAGAAATATTACCAGACAGACGATTTTCAGAGTTTCGAGGCGGTCTTTGCGGATAATAAACGATTTTATTTTGCTATTGAGTTTCTGGTAGATGCCCTGGCTGTTTTTAACGATATCCTGTAATTCATCGGCCGATGACACGACCTGCACGCTATCCGGCGGAACGGATTGTTGTTGCACGTAAGCGGGGCTGAATAATTCGCGCACAAAGTCTATTGAAATCCAGATGGAAAGATTGTTAAATATCACATACGAAAAAGTCAGTACGATAATTAAAACAATACCTTTCCAGTAAGGTTTGATAAACCCCAGAACCTGCATGTATAATTTCATCTACTTCGCAATTCCTTTTCGATTAATTAATTTAAATTAAGAATAAAACTCGAAATTACAAAGCCGAATATTGATTGTTCGGCCATGATTGCAGAATTTAAGCGATAGAAATATTTATTGCCACTTTTATTAAATATGGCTAAAATGGTGCAGAAGGAAATTTAAAAAAGAAAACGAAATGCGCATTGTTTTTATTCAGCCGCCTATCGAAGACTTTTACAGCACGCCGATCAGACTGCAGCCCATTGGGCTGGCCTATTTAAGTGGCGTATTAAAAAAGCACTTCCCAGAGGTGGATGTAATTGTTAAAGACTTTCAACAGGGCTGGGGCAAACGTTCGATTCCTCTGCCGGATGCGTTAAGGTTTTTAAAGGATTACTATCGTTTTCCCGATCGCAGTCCGTTTTCAACCTTTTATCACTACTATCGTTTTGGCGCGAGTGAGGAACAGGTTTTAAAGGAAGTAGGGGCGCTAAACCCGGATTTGATCGGCATTTCCATGTTGTTTACGGCGTACGCCCCTCAGGCATTGCAGCTTGCCCGGATTTTGAAAAAAAGTTTAAATGTTCCGATTTTGTTAGGAGGTTCGGACGTCTCGGCCCGGGCCAATGAACTATTGGCTTTGCCCTTTGTGGATTTTGTAATCCGCGGCGAAGGCGAGCGTCCTGTTGTGCGCTTTGTGGAAGAGTGGCTGGGCAAAAGAAGGTTCGACAAAGTGCCCAATCTGGGATTTAAAACTGCCCATGAAAAATTGGTTTTTAACGATCTGCAGGAAAACTTTGCCATTGACGAGCTGCCATTTCCTGATTTCGCCGGATTGAATCTCGAGCATTACCGACTGGGCAGGCGGAAGCTGAGTTTTTTAATCAGCTCGCGTGGATGTCCGTATCGTTGCGCGTTTTGTTCGGTTCATCAAACGTTTGGTCATCGCTTACGTTTGCGCAGCGTTGAAAATATTCTACAGGAGATGGAGCTGCGTCTTGCCGCCGGCGTGCGGGCCTTCGATTTTGAAGACGATAATTTAACTCTGGATCAACGGCGTTTTAAGACGCTATGCAAAGAGATCATTAAAAACTACGCTGCTTATGATTTAAAGCTACTGGCCATGAACGGCCTTGCTTATTTTAAACTGGATGACCAAACTCTGGAGTTGATGAAAGATGCTGGTTTCGGCGAGTTGAACATCAGCCTGGTAAGTCTGAACCAGCCTGTATTGAAACAGCTAAAACGGCCGTTTAATTTGCAAAAATTTGAACGGGTTGTGCAAACCGCACATGCGCTGGGCATGTCCGTTATTTCGTACCAGATTTTAGGCTTACCCGGTGAATCGGTCGATTCCATGCTGCAAACGCTGATTTATCTCAGCAGGCTGCCGCTGCGCATTGGCGTTTCTCCGTTTTATCTGACTCCGGGCATGCCGCTGGAGGGTAGCCTGCCAGAGCATAAGAAACCCTGGTGGGTTGTGGGACGGTTAAGCAGTTTGAGCGCAACCGAAAATGAGGCACGGCGCCAACGGATTTTTACCTTATTCGTGATGGCCAGAATGGTTAATTTTCTTAAAGAATTGGACCTGTCTGGTAAATCCCTTTTGTTAAAGGAAATACTTGCGGAGCGAAATAACTGGCAGGGGAGGGATTTAACGGGACTGGAAATTTTATTTAAACTGCTAACGGAAGATCGTTTTTACGTTTTTGACGGCAATGACTTCCGCCTTCATCCGGCCTTTGATGTTGATCTTTTTAAGAAATTCATGGAAGAGGTAAAATGGATAAAAAGGCTGGACGGCGGAACGATTAGCGTGTAAAGAGGCGAGTTCAAGGGGAAGTGATGGGGGCTGTCCCAAAAGTCGATGAAAGTAAATTTTTATACAAAACATATTTTGGCGTTGAAGAGACAAGATGAATATTTAACAACTATTTTTTCCTTAATTTCTATAAAAAACCGCTCTAACGATTTTAAAATGGTATTTTTTGGGCCTAAATTTTGACACTGGCTTGCCCGGTTTAAATTAAAAAAGATGTTAGCGCTATACTTATACATCTCGTTAACTAAACCGTACTCTTTCATCTGATTAAACATCTTTTTTAAATTATACGCTACTGCTATTATACCAAATTCTGTTTTTACTTTCTCTAATCCTCTTAATAAAAAGCCCCTTATTCCTAGATTATGCTTTATTTGTCCAAAAATTGTTTCTATCTCCGAACCTCGTTTGCTGATTAATCTTCTTCCTTCTTCCGTATTCAATCGAGAACGAACCTGCTTTTTATAATCATTAAGCATGACATTTACTCTAACAACACGTGCAGTCTGGCCCTTGTAGCACTTCTCTTTCAATACACAGCCTTCACAACTCTCACTACGGTAAATACGATGCTTTACTTTAAAACCCGTCGACGTAACACTTTCCTGTTCTCCAACATATTCTAAATACCGACCGGCAGGACATTCATAGCGATCTAATTCACTATCATACCGCATGTTATCTATCAAAAAAGGATTCTCTTTGTATGACTTCTTTTGCTCTTTGTAATAACTACTGTATTTGATATAAGCTTCTACACCTTCTGATTCCAAATATGCATAATTCTCCTCACTTCCATAGCCTGCATCGCCTATTACTCGATTTGGTTGCCTACCATAACAACGCTTGTATGACTCCATAAAGGGCTTTAATAATACGCTATCATTCGCGTTCTGATTTATCGTATAATTCACTATAAATTGATTCTCACTTCCTACCTGAACATTATAACTCGGAAGCAAATCCGTATTATTATGATGATCCCGCTTCTTACTCATAAAGGTAGCATCCGGGTCCGTCTGGCTATAGCTATTCCTACCATTTAGAAGCTTTCGTTGCTTTTCATATTTACGTTGGCGCGGTAAATAATCCTTCTCTATTTTATTTTTTGCTCTCTTTAATTCCTTATTGTCCGGTTCCTTTTTTAACCGCTCATTCAATATATCAACTATTTGTTCAATCTGATGAGAGCTTAAAGTAACATCCTCTCCTAATTCTCCTAAATCTTTATTACCGTATAAACGATTCTCTAAATCATTCTCGTTATCTATCTTCTTTAGTAATTCCTTTAGCTTCTCTTGAAGTACTCTCTGGTAACGGTCTACATTCTTCTTCCAGACTGCCTTGTATTTATTCGCATTCGCCTGAAATTTGCTCCCGTCTATAAAAAGATCATTTAATCCTATATAGCCCAACTCCAATAATTGCTCAACTACATAGGTGAATACTTCCTCTATTTTTCCCTTCAATCGTGATGAACGAAAACGATTTATCGTCCTAAAATCCGGACGACTGTTCCCTGATAACCACATGAAATGAATATTCTCTCTTAAGGCCTTAGCTATCTGGCGCGAAGTAAATATCTTCTGCGTATAGGCATAAATGACTACTTTTAATAGCATCCGCGGATGATACGCGGCCCGACCGCCTCCTTTGTATTCTTTAATTAAAAAATCAATATCCATCTTGTCTATGATGGCATTGATAAACCGAACCATATGATTGGGTTCTATGAGCTCATCTAATGAAGGCGGAAGAATAGTAAGTTGGTTTTGATCGGTAGTTTTAAATGGGATTTTCCGACAACGTTTTGGCTTCATGGTTTTTATTTTAAATTTAATATTTTCAAGTTATTAATGCAAGTTATTTTATGTGCTAAAGACAATAAATAGAACCAATTTAAATCTTGTTTTTATTCATGTTTTTTTGTTGAAATCTTTTACCTTTTCCATAATTTCGTATCACATTTACCAATAAAATTATATTTAAAAACCTGCATATTTATACATCTTGATTTACTTTTGGGACAGCCCCGGGGGCAGGGGGTGAGGGCTAATGTAATATTTACCATGAATATAAATAAATATACATTTAATTTCGCTTTTGAGACACACCCAAGTTGGTTTAACCATTTTGAAAATGGGGCGTCCATGAAAATAACCATTGTATTTGACAACACCAGCGCCCGGGAAGATTTACTGGCTGACTGGGGCTTTGCCTGTGTAATCGAAACACAGAATAGGAAGATATTGTTCGACACCGGCGCCGACGGCCGTATTCTCATGCATAATTTGCAGCTTTTAAATATTGAAGCGCGAAGCATTGATACGGTTTTTATTTCGCACAACCATTTCGATCACATTGGCGGACTTTCAGCTTTTTTAAACGCCAACGAACGCGTTACCGTTTACGTGCCGCGCTCTCTGCGCGGCGTTCGCAGGGCGCGTAAGGTGGTGCATGTGGATGACAGGCCGCAAAAGCTGGCAGAAGACCTTTTTACCACCGGCGAGTTAGGGGGTATTGAACAGTCCCTTGTTCTTCCTTCTTCAAAAGGGATGATGCTCTTTGTTGGTTGTTCCCATCCGCCTATGTCGTTCATTTTACAAATAGCCCGACAATTTGGCCCTGTTTACGGTATTTTAGGCGGCTTGCATGGTTTCGATCAATACGAGCTTTTTAAAGATTTGCAATTTATTTGTCCCACACACTGTACACAGCATCTAACAGAAATTAAAGAACGTTTTCCTACAAAAGTTGTGCAAGGCGGCGTCGGAAAAGTTTACGAAATTTAAAGAACAATGAGGGCGCAGTTTGTAAACGAATAAATCTGACATTATTAAAAACCTCTGTTGAATAAACGACGCCGTAAAGTTTCTAAATATCTTGAAAATTTAAAACCATGGAGGAAGCCGATGCGCTTATTGATGATTTATTGTACCAAATTTGCTTACAAAACCAGTGTTAAGGGACTGGAGCAGGTCGATGAACTGCATGAATCCGCACAGTTCGAAAATGCGCTGGTGGGGTTTATTCATGTAGAACCAGACGACGAACAGCACCTTTCTACCGTTCAGACCAAACTGGTTAAAAATTTAAAGTGGGCGGCTCGTAAGAATGAGACGAATCGCATTGTTTTGCATTCTTTTGCCCATCTATCGGAAGAAAAAGGAGACCCTGAGCTGACGAAGAAAATTTTTGACAATGCGGAAGAGCGTTTAAAAAGCGCCGGCTACGAAACCGCGCAAACGCCTTTCGGCTATTTTCTGGATATTGACGTGCAGGCGCCGGGGCATTCGTTTGCCAGGCTTTTTAAGGAGTTTTAGGTCGTGGTAGAGATCGAGCAGAGGAAGGTGGTATTTGTTATTTAATATTTAATATTTTGGGGTGAAATCTGGGAGGTCGAATTGTGATTCAAATATCTCTTTGCTGTTAAATTTTTTGGTTGGTATTTGCCGTTTTAGATTTGTATCGAAAGGTTAGAAATATCATTAAAAGTTAAAAATCTAAAATAATAAGGAGCGTTGATGAAGATCGCAGTTGGAACGGATGACCTGAACGCCATCCGCAGCGGCCATTTTGGTGAAAGTCGTTTTTTTAAGATTTTTACGGTGGAAAATGGACAAATAATGACTCAGGAGATAAGGGAAAATCCTTTTATTGTCAGCCAAGGAGAGGGGCATGAACATGGGCAGGCTAAAAATATTATGCAGCTGTTAAAGGACTGCGATGTGTTTTTGGCGCGCAGTATGGGCATGCATTCCATTCCCAAACTGGTTGAAAAGGGGAAAAAACCGATGCTTACCAGGATCAACCGCATCGATGAAGCGATTAGCCGCCTGCTTAGTGAGCAGTATGGCGATTTCAAATGTTTTAATACGCAAGGCATGAAATTCATGCCATGCGCGGGAGGTCTTTAAAATGCTGGATCAATCTGTTTCTAAAGTGGAAGTAAAAGGCTTTGCGGCCCGTTTTTACGACCAGCTATTGAAGTGGGGGAGTTTAGGCAAGTACGAGCGCTTTTTGAAAGAGGCCATTGCTAAGATGAACATTGAAAAAGACGATGCCATTCTGGACCTGGGATGCGGAACGGGGAAAAATGCCTGTTTGATGGCCCGCTATCTTGGTGCGAACGGTCGCATCGTGGGCGTGGAAATCGGCGAAGAGATGGCCGCTCAGTTTGAGAAAAATTGCAGCCATCTGTCAAATGTTTTCCTGTTGCGGCAAAGTTTTCTGGAGCCTCTGCCTTTTAAGAAAGAATTTGACAAAGTTTTTCTCTCTTTTGTTTTTCATGGATTTACACAGGAAAACCGCAGGAAGATCATTGACAATGCGCGTCGGGCATTGAAGGATGACGGCCAGCTCATCGTCCTTGATTTTAATGAATTTGACCTTAATGAAAAGCCCCTGTGGTTCCGGATCGGTTTTAAAACCATTGAGTGTCCGCTGGCTTTTGAATACATCCGCATCAACTGGAAAGAGCAGTTAAAAGAGTGGGGATTTGAAATCTTCGAACAAGATGTGTGGTTCATGGAGACGCTTCGCCTGTTTAAAGCCAAGATAAAGAGTTGATCGCTCATTAAAAGAGGAACGCTGAGATGTTTGTCATCGGTATTGTAAAACACGCCCTGCTAATTACCAGCTTTGTATTTATTATGATGCTGCTCATTGAGTACATCAATGTGCAAACGCACGGACAATGGCAGCAGACCTTTTTAAAGAGTCGCTTTAAACAGTACCTGCTGGCCGCCTTTCTGGGCGTGATACCGGGCTGCCTGGGCGCGTTTTCCGTGGTCTCGCTTTATTCCCACCGTGTTTTGAGTTTTGGCGCGCTGGTAGCGGCCATGATTGCCACCAGCGGCGATGCAGCGTATGTGATGCTTTCTCTCTTTCCACTTAAAACATTGTTATTAAACGCGATTTTGTTCGCCCTTGCCCTACTCTCCGGCTATCTGGTCGATGTGCTTTACAAAAAACAGGATGCTTTATTGGTTGCTGTAAAGCATAAATATGAGATACACGAAAAGGAAATATGCCGTTGCCTGACCAGTAGCAAAATTTTGCCTCAGCTAAAGAACATTAGTTTTCCCCGCGCTTTATTGATCGCATTTTTTTCGCTATTTTTGTTTGGTTTGATCACTGAAATCATCGGCCCGCAAAGCTGGAATTGGGTTAAAATTACGCTATTGGTCAGCACATTGTTTGCGTTGTTTGTGGTCTCAACCGTGCCCGACCACTTTTTAGAAGAACACCTGTGGGAACATGTGCTGAAAAAACATTTGCTGAATATCTTTTTGTGGACCTTCGGCGCGCTGCTGGTGATTCATCTGTTAGAACATTATCTGGATTTGAACGACTGGATTCAAACCAATCTTTTTACCATTTTGATTCTTGCCGTGCTGGTGGGCATTATTCCGGAATCGGGTCCGCATCTGATCTTTGTTACGCTTTTCGCCAGCGGTTCCATTCCCTTCAGCATTCTATTAGCCAGCTCCATTGTGCAGGACGGCCACGGAACTCTGCCGCTTTTAGCCGTTTCCAAAAAAGGTTTTGTTTATTTGAAAATCATTAATGTTGCCGTGGGATTTTTAATCGGTGCACTGGGACTATTGGCCGGGTTTTAAAGCTTTGAGAGCGAGATTTTTAGGGTATGAGAGAGAAATGGCTAAAGCAGCACAGCCGCAACCAAAATCGACCGCAACGCGCGCAGAGTAATTTTCTCGCAGATTACGCCAATCATCGCAGAAAAAGATTAAACAAACTATTTCAAGCGACCACAGAGAGCTCAGAGGAGTCACAAAGAGCGCAAAGAATGTTTTAAATTAGAAATAGTTTCAATTGCCCTCACCCTCTTGATCTCCTTTTCCAAGAATAAAAGTCTGGGAGAGGGGAACGCTGAAAGTGGACAGTTGCCATTCAACCATTCAACCATTCAACTAATCAACTATTCAACCAATCCAGCAGCACAAAAATTTTCGCACGCTAATGCATTACATTTTTTGAGGGAAGTATCCTAAAGAGGTTTTAAACATTTCTTCTGCATTTTTATTTTTAAATTGTGCATTTTTTTACGATATTCCATTCTATTTTACTCGGATAAAGTTCAACAGATATTTTGGAGGAAATGTAATATGGCAAAAGTACTGGATCATGTAAAACCCGGCGTGCTCACCGGCGAAGAGGTACAAACGGTTTTTAAAATTGCTAAAGAAGAAGGATTTGCCTTACCGGCTGTGAATGTGGTGGGAACCAATTCCATAAACGCGGTTCTGGAAGCGGCGCGAGAAGTCAATTCGCCCGTAATTATTCAATTTTCCAACGGCGGCGCTGCATTCTTTGCTGGCAAAGGTCTGCCCAACGACGATCAGCAGGCGGCCATTGCCGGCGCGGTTTCCGGCGCTCATCACATCCATCAAATGGCGAAATTGTACGGCGTGCCGGTGATTGTGCATACCGATCATGCGGCCAAAAAATTACTGCCCTGGGTGGACGGTCTTTTAAAAGCCAACGAAGAGTATTTTGCCCAAACCGGCAAACCGCTTTTCAGCTCGCACATGCTCGATCTCTCCGAAGAGCCGCTGGAAGAAAATGTGGGGCTTTCCGTGCAATATCTGCAGCGCATGGCTAAAATGGGCATGACTCTGGAAATCGAACTGGGCGTTACCGGCGGCGAAGAAGACGGCGTGGATAACACCAATGTGGACAGCAAAAAGCTTTATACTCAGCCCGAAGAGGTGGCTTACGCCTACGAAAAACTGCTGGCCGTCAGTCCTAATTTTACCATTGCCGCTGCTTTTGGCAACGTGCACGGCGTTTACAAACCAGGCAATGTGGTGTTGCGTCCCGTTATCCTGAAAAATTCGCAGGATTACGTCAAAGAAAAATTCAACACCGGTGAAAAACCGGTCAGTTTTGTCTTTCACGGCGGCTCGGGTTCCAGTCTGGAAGAGATTCGCGAAGCCATTTCCTACGGCGTGGTTAAGATGAATATCGACACCGACACGCAATGGGCTTTCTGGAAGGGCGTGATGGAATATTACAAAAAATACGAGGGCTACCTGCAGGGACAGATCGGCAATCCTGAAGGCGAAGATAAACCGAATAAAAAATACTACGATCCGCGCAAATGGCTGCGTGAAGCGGAAAAATCGATGATTGAACGTCTTAAAAAGGCTTTTGAAGATTTGAATTGCGTTAACCGTAATTAATCAAAGATTAAGGGAAGCAGCCTGCGCTTCAGGTTGTTTCCTTTTTTTAAATTTTGTGAAAAGCAAACCAAGGTGCGGCGTTGCGTGCTGCTCAATACATTCATGGAAAAATTTGTGTGATGTGAGAAGAAGGCCCGGGGCAACGCCCCGGGCCGTGTTTTCCGCGGGCAATTGGAGCGCTCTGTCAGAGCGCTCCGTTTCTCCTTCCGAACGCCTTTTTGAAAACGTGATTTTCCTTTGACGTGCACAATTACTTTGGCGTTGACTTAGTGATTCAGCCAGCGGGACAAAAAACGCTCCCTGAGCGCAGTCGAAGGGAGCGCAGTCGAAGGGAGCGCCAGCAGAGAACGCTTCCCTTGTATTCCGTTTCGGTTGAAAACAAAATGGGATATCCTGGACTTGCCTTTCTTCGTAGAATTGGAAAAGGATTACCATACTCGTAAGGGTGAAGGATTTTCCTGAATAATTTTAACTCAGACGAACATAGATATTGGTAAAGGCAAAACAAACCTCGATGAAAAAAAAGCAGATAAAAATCATTCACCCCTACCTTCCCCAAACTCCTAAACTCACTAAACTCCCTAAACTCCTAAACCTCTAAACTCTTGTACTTTACCTGTCACGCGTTAGGACGCATTCACAAAATATTTCGCCCGCCAGAGCGCTACATCTTTCAAAAGAAACATGCCAATCTATTTGATCAAAATCAATTTCCGCACGGCGCTGAAATTTTCTGTTTTCAATACCACAAAATAAATTCCACTGGCAAGCGCCAGCTGCTGCGCATTAATTACAAGGCGATGCGCACCGGCGGGCATAGATCGATCCAGTAGTGTGGCCAGTTTGCGTCCGCGAACGTCAAACAGGGCAAGCCGCACCTCTTGCGAAAGCGGCAGACCAAAGGCAATGGTCGTCGTGGGATTGAAGGGATTAGGGAAGTTCTGCGCCAGGAAAAATCTTACGGGAACGTTTCTGCCGACCTTGTTTCCGATGTCGGTCAAGGTGTAAACCACGATCCGCACGGAATCCTGCGCAGCGGCCAGGGAATCGTCCCTTACCGTGACTCGCAGCCAGCCCTGGCCTGCAAAACTTTTTGCAGCAGAAATAATGAGTATACCGCTTGTTGAGTCATAAGAAAACAAAAGCGAATCGTTACTGATCTGCAGGTCAAAATGAAGCAACGAATCGGGCGTTTCGATGTCGGCCACGAATTGCCATAAATTTAACGTCGCCGAGGAATCGCTGCGAAAGCAGAGCGAATCGGGCAGGGGCTTATCAAAATAGGGCGCATCGTTTACCGGCAGGACGAAAACGGCAAAGGTGTCGCGCGCGCTCAGGTAAAGCTGGTCCTGCGCTTTAAGAAAGACCGTCCCCTGGCCATAAAAATTTTCCTCCCCTTTTACGAACAACGAATCGTTTTTTACCTTTTTCAAAATGTGTGGGGATGAGCCGGAAACCGTAAAACTGTGGCGGGCGGCGCTGTCTGAATCGCAAAACACCTTAGTTAGCAGTGCCACAAACTGCCAGTCGCTGTCTTCAAAAAAGGAGACATCGGGCGCCGGTTGACAGACAAAGGGCGGATGTTTGGCGTAAATGTATTCCTTTTGTAAAAGGGTATCCGCGCCTACCGGGCCGCTCACGATCAATTGAACGTCAAAGCGGCCGGTCGAATGGTAAACATGCTGCGGATTGGGCACGCTGTCTGTGACGCCGTCGCCAAAGTCCCAGCGCCTGGTTGTGATTTCGCCCTTTGATTGATCCGTAAACTGCACTTTTAAGGGGAGTTTGCCCGCCGTTGGCTGCGCTTTAAAATCGGCCTGCAAAAGGGCAAATTCGTAAGCGCCAATGTCAATGGTTTCCGTACCGTCATCATTGCCGTCCGTTATGCGTGGTTTGCCGGCCACATCCATTTCAGGAAGTGTAATAAGAGAATTGTCCATGGTGCCATGATCAATGGCCGCCGCCCCGGCGGTTAAGGCGTAATAATGCGGCGCCTGCTTTTTAAAGGTGGTCTTGCTACCGTAACGGTTAAATCCAAGGTCGGTAACCTGAGGAGCGAAAAAATATTTATCTGTCAAAGAATAGGAAATTCCGGGCGCGCTGTTGTCGCCGGAAGGGAAAGAAAAATCACTGGCATTGAAAGCAAATAAAATATTGGTTAAAATGGAGCTGGTGTTCATGCCGCGGATGGCGGTAGTATTATCGGCCAGCGTCAGGTTGCCGATGTCCGGGCTGGCGTTATCTAAAAGCAGCCCCTGTTCGTTGTGGTAAACCACATTGCCCACCAGTTTGGCCTGCGCGTTGTCGCAAAAAACGCCCACTTTTTGATAACCAATTCGATTGTTAACGATTTGTGGCACGGCATAGCCGGAAAGCAGCTTAACGCCGCATGAATCGTTGCGCGTAATAAGATTGTCGTGAATGAAGGCAGAAAAGATACCGTTGACAAAAATACCGTGCAAACCGTTGAAGCGAATGGTGTTGTTGGCTACTTCCGGCGTGGGAAATTTAGACTCTTCGGCGAACAAAATGCCGTTCCGCTCGTTGCGTTCAATTACACATCGGGCGATCAGATGGTTACCTGCGCCCGTCACCAGAAGGCCGTTGCGCGCATTGTTAGTAATTCTCATGTGTTCCAATTGCATTTTAGCGCCGGAAACAGACAGGGCCGCCGGAAAATTTTTGCCCTCCAGGCTGTCAATACCGTAAGTCCGTTCGATTTTGACAAAACGCAACACGCTGCCCAGACTGTCGCTGTCTTCAATGATCAATCCGCCCCAATATCGATCGCTTTCCAGGGCAGTAAATACAATCGTGTCGCCTGCCGCGCCGTGCGCCTGCAGGTGTCCCTTAACTTGCAAAAAGGCGGCGTCGAATTCAGTAGAACTGTAGTCAAAATGGTTGCCGGCTTTAAAGCGTACTTCCACGCCCGCCTCAATTTGCAGGGTGGAGTCTTTTTCCACCACGGTTGGTCCGCGCACCTCAACCGGGCTGCCCGCTTTTTGCCATTTGCCGGAAACACTCAATCCGGGGCGAATAATGGTGTGATCGCTGATGATGAAGGTAGTGTCGCTAATGTCTGTTATTTGAAAATCGTTTTGAGCCGTAATGCGCAGCAGGCAGTCTTCGGAAATCAACGCCGGGACCTGCCATTTAAATCGGTTTTCGCTGCCGTCGTAGCTGGCGACGCTTTGCCAGGTCAGCCCGGCGTCGGTGGAGTAGTCGATTTCAACGCCCTGCACATTGCTGCTCCAGCGCAGGATTTCAATCGAATTTTGCAATAAGGATTCGTTGCCAATCGGATATTCCAGGCGTAAAAAGTCGCCGCTGCGCTCCAGCGCGCCAAGATCGATGCGGCCGTGAATAAAGCGCGGATTGCCCTGTAAATCGGTGGCGAGGTGATAAAATTG
This sequence comes from Caldithrix abyssi DSM 13497, assembly GCF_001886815.1. Lineage (GTDB taxonomy): Bacteria > Calditrichota > Calditrichia > Calditrichales > Calditrichaceae > Caldithrix > Caldithrix abyssi. Next base: position 2,714,965 of record NZ_CP018099.1, on the reverse strand, counting down.
ACTGCTATCGGGCAGGCCGTTGTTTACGGCCCAGGAGTTGGGGCCGGGACGGTAATCCTGCTGCTGCGCATCAACAAAATGGGGGTTTTTGCCCGGAAAATTCCTGCCCGCGCTGATTACCTGCGAGGGCAGGGTAGAGCTTTGCAGCAAGCAGTGATCTAGCGTGAGCTGAGAATATTTACCGATTTCCAGATCGCTTGCGTTGCTGTACAAAATCGAATTGACCATCAGCGGTTGACTGTTCAATCCGCAATCAAAGCCGCTTAAACTATTAAACACGATGGTACAGTTGTAAATTTGTGCGTCGCTCTCAGAAAGGAGACGAATGCCATGTCCGCCGTTGTCGTTAATCAAACAGTTGGTTAGCTGAATTGCCGCCGATTTAACATAAACCCCGTCGCCGGCGTTGTTGGCTATCTGACAGTTTTCGACGTTCAGCGCAACATTGACCACGCTAAGCGCGCCGTTAAAATCCAACCAATCATGCAGGTATTGGATGTAAGAAGCGTGTTCAATTTTAGCAAAGCGCAGAAACGACGAATCGCTGGCCGATTCGTCAAAAAAGAGAATGCCCCACTGGCCGCTACTTCCCTGACGGGTAAAGACGACCAGACTGTCGGCTCTGCCCTTTACCTGTAAGGCGCCTTGAACGCGTATAAAACCCAGATCGAATGAAGGATTGATGTACTCATGACTGGTTCCTGTTTTAAACCGTACTTCAACACCTGCCTCAATGACCAGAATCTCGTTTTGTGGAACAATGACTTCGCCATTGATCAGGTAGGGAGAACCGTCCACGCCCCAAACGCCGTAAACTTCACTTTGATCGGGAATTTCTGTTTGGGCAAAAAGCGTAAGGGCGAGGAACAAAACGAAAAACGATGATTTCATGACTGCCATTCTCCTGCGTTTTGCTTTTTCTCCTGGGCAAAAATTACAGAAAAAGCGTGTAGCATGGCCTGAACTGCGTTAAATCAAGAAAAGATCGACAAAAATCGAATAATGTCTGTAAAGGGAATTCCCATTATGGCCATTATATGCAATTTTAAAACGTTTTGCTTACTCATGTGTTGCGCAATTACACAAAAAACGGCGAAAAATCAACAAAAGTGTTGCGTCATTCAAATCCACGTCATCAAAAAGTTTGAAGATTACTCCGCATAAATCATTTTGCGTGTCATGCCGCCATCGATGACAAAATTGGCGCCGGTGATAAAATCATTTTCCGGTCGAAGCAGGTATAGAACCATGCTGGCGATATCTTCCGGCCTGCCAACGCGACCGGCCGGATGCTGTGCATGATCTTGTTCGTCAAGCGGCGGAAAGTCTGCCGGGTCTTTGTTTACCCAGTAACGCGTATCAATCCAGCCCGGGCTAATGGCGTTAACTTTTACTTCCGGTCCCAGGCTGATCGCCAGGGCATGAGTTAAGCTTAAAAGCCCGCCTTTTGAAGCGGAGTAAGCCTCGGTGTGCGCTTCGGACATTAAAGCGCGTGTGGAGGCAATGTTAATAATGCTGCCGCGGCTTTGTTTTAGATAGGGAGAGGCGTGTTTGACCATCAAAAAAGCCGAGGTCAGGTTGGTTTCAATTACGCGCCGCCATTCTTCCAGAGACAGAGAAGCAATATCTTTATTTATGGCGATGGCTGCATTATTAATTACAGCGTTAATTCGACCCGTCTGCTGCGTAAAATGTACGATGGTTTTTTTAACGAAATTTTCGTCGCCAACATCCCCATGGTAAGCAAACGCTTTGCCCGGTGTCGAAAAATCTTTCAGGGTTAATGCCAGATTTTCCCCATCCATATCCATTAAACCTACCGTAAAGTCGTTTTTCAGAAGCGTGTAAGCGATGCATTTTCCGATCCCCCTGGCGGCGCCAGTGATTAATGCGCTTTGGTTGGCCATTGTTCCTCCGTTACTTTTTAGAATTTAATTTTTCTTAATAAAAGAAATTTTCGCATCACGCACAAATCAAATTCTGAACCGGAAGGACGGAAAATTAAGGATAAACATCTTCTTCATCTCAGGAAAAAAGATGAGGAATGATCGTATTTGTAAGGGCGAAGGATTTGTGTCCCTATATTTTCCGGCGAGGTTTATTTCGGTTGTACTAAAGTAATGCTCACCGGCTCTTTGTTCCTGGAATAACCCTCACCCCCTGCACCACCTCTCCCATAATAAAAGTTTGGGAGAGGATAGCAGGTGAGGATTTTCTCCGACGGTGTGCTGGACGTTAGCGCCGGCTAATTTTATTTAACCATTCAACTGTATAGCTTCTTCACTCCGTCCCGATTTCTCGAGACTGAAGCTGGCGCTCCGTTCAGATTGACAGGCCGGCGCCCATTCAACCATTCAACTAATTAACCAGAGCAGCAGAAGAGCCGCAACCAAAATTAATCGCAACGCGCTCAAAGTAATTTTCTTGCAGATTACGCCAATAATCGAAGAAAAAAATTTGTATTTTGATCGGTATAGTTTATTTTATTGCTTGTACTAATCAAAAAGGAACGGTTCAATGATCAAAGCCTTTTTTAAACTCGCCTTCTTTTTTTTCTTTTTATTGCAAAATTCTTTATCAACAGCAGCCAACGTTTATCTGGTCATTGGCTCGGATACGGCCATTTGGGATGGAATGAATACCGGAAATTTCAATAATTTCTACAATATTGATCTGTACGTCAATCCGCAAAAAAACGCCTACAAAATCATGGATCCGGCTTTAAGGGCGCGTCTGGTGGATTCAGACGGAACACCTTTAAAGATGACCTGGTGGATGATGGCCGGAAACATCTTTCGCCATGCCACCAATCAAAATGTGCCCGTGCCCAATACCATGACCATGTATTTGATGAAAAAGTACCACGGTCAAAATATTGCGGCAAACGGCGACGAATTATCGCTGCATTACCATACCTTTAAATGGTATGATTTTGACGGCGACGGTCGTTATTACTGGAACCAATCTAAAACCTTTATGGATTGCTTTGATGATTTTAACTACACTCTTGCCCAGTTTTTGTTAGAAGAACAGGTCTTTCCGGTATCGTTCCGCAGCGGCTGGCATTACATGGATAACGAATGGCAGCGCTATCTGGATGACTACATTCTACCTTACAGTTTACACAACGACTACCCGGCAAAGCATATTGATACGGAAGAACCGATTGACAACAACTACGACTGGTCGCAGGCGCCTTCGGCCTTTGTTCCGTATCGGCCTTCCAGAGAAAATTACCAGCTGCCAGGCGATGGGCCGGGCTGGAATGTGCGTTCGGCGCATTTTTTCAAAGTATTAAAATACGATTTGATCGACACCGTTTTTGCAGCTGCGCAGCAGGGCCAGGATCAGGTGGCCTGCTTCTGGGGACATTTACCCGAATCCAACTTCATCAGTAATATTGAGAAGATTGACAGTGTACTGCACGCACGCCTGAGCAAGTATCCGGACGTCAAATTCTATTATTGTACGGCCGTCGAAGCCATGCAACGCTGGCGCCAGAGTCAGGATTTTCAACAACCCGAGATCGAATTTACGGAAGAAATAGTGGGCGATGAAGTCTATTTTAAAATTCGTTCGCACGAAAAAATTTTCCAGAAGGCGCCCTTTGTGGCGGTTAAAGACGTGTACGAAGACTATCAGCGGCTTGAATGTGAGCCGATTGGAATCAACACCTGGCGCACCATGTCTCCTGTAAAAAGAGAAATGCTGGCCAAAGCGGGCGTTGCCGTGTGCGATACGTTTGGGAATCAGACCCTGCGCTACATTCAGTATTTACCCGATGATGTTTTTATTGACAACCTGGATGAGAATTTTTCAATGGTAACGGGTAGCTGGCAACCATACGCTGATGGCGCGCCATGGGGCACGGATGCTCTGATCTGCCCGCTGAACGCCAACGATTCTGTGAGCGCCGCATGGCACCATACGTTTGAGCAGCAGGCTTACTACAATCTTTTCGTGCAAATTCCGGCGGTGGAAAACAAGGCGGGAAATTTTAGCTACCTAATTTATTTAAATGATCAAATTCAGGATACCATCTCTTTTCAATTTTTAAAATCTAACGAATGGCAGTTTTTAAAAACGCTTTTCGTGCAAGCCGGCGACCAACTAATGGTGGAATTACAAGTAAACGGAGCAGGGCAGGAAGGAAAGCTGGCCGTCGCTGATGTATTGAAAATTTCGGCCCTGGTCAGAGATCGCGATTTACGTCTTTCAATGGAGCGGCTCGATTTTGGTGAAATAAGCTGGGGCGATACCGCGCAAATTGATTTAGAATTGACTAATATTGGACGCGAAATTTTGACAGTGACCGCTTTTAAATCACACTCTGAGCGCATCATTGTTGAAGCGTCTATGCCTTTAACAATCAATCCCATGTCCGAGCTTACCATTCCCATTAAATTCTTCAGCGAACAAAAGGGTGATTTTTCAGATACGCTGACCATTGAAAGTAACGATCCCAAAAAGCCGCTCCTTCAATTGCCTGTTAGAGCAAAGGTTGAAAATTATTTTAACTTGAGTTTGACAGTTGTATGACACATAATTCCTTTATTATTATTAAGTTAGTTTAATTTCATTTTCGTTAAGTTGTCACTACAAAGATAAAAGCGTTGGTTTGCTGCTGCCTATCTCCTGAAATATTTCCAACTGTTCGACATGCACTCTGGATAAACCTTTTCGACGTCTCCCTTCATTTTCCCATTCTACAACCACGACTCGACGCAGGCTCTCCATAGCACGCTGCCAACTTAATTTTATGCCACTCAAACGCTTCTCAAACAATACTGCCATCTGGAATGCAAGAAAACATACCATCACATGAGCCCTGATACGCTTCTCTGTCCAATGAAAATTGGGACGTAAATTCAAACTATGCTTTAATTCGTAAAAACCATGCTCCACATATTTTAAATCTTTATAGCGCGCTATGAGTTCTGATTTACTCAGGTCATGAGCATTGCTTATCACTATAAACCAACCGTCGCTCTTTTCTTCTTCTGATAATACCTCATCTTGCTTATGAATCTCTATCGTATCTTCTGTTAATTCAACATTAAAGAAACGACTTAAACGTTTTCTTGATAATACACTCTTTATTTGATGATATTTATCTTCTGTGTTTATTTCCTTTTTCTTAATCTCTTCTGACAGCTCTAAAAATTCATTAATACGATTGATGCGATTTTTATAGCGCTTTAATGCCGTGGCGGCATTGTAACTGGCCACATAACGAAGTTTTATCTTTTCCTTTTTACCATCTTTTGACTTGATTTCACGCTCCGTTAGGCGCTCATAGATCGTCTCACCAGTCGCCTCTTTATGCGCATTGGCTTCTTTTATAACCGATTTGGCATCCTTGCTCTGACGAACACTCTCTCCAAGAATAAACTCATAACCTTGTTGGATTAAATGCCAGAGATTGTCATTGCTTAATAAACCTTTGTCTGCCACCAGCTGGATATCTTTTACCTTAAATCGCCTGCGAATATCATTGAGCATCTCTTGCAAGGTAGAGCGATCAGCCTTATTGCCAGGGAAGACGTAATGGGCTATAGGAATACCATCTCCGGTCATCACCACGCCAATTACGATCTGTTCTCTATCTCCGCGGTGGTCACGACTATAACCAAACTGACGAATATCGCCTTCTACCAATGAGTTTTCGGCTTCAAAGTAGCTTGATGTTAAATCATAAAAACAAACCTTTAGATCCTGATTAAACAGATCTAGTAAACGATTAGCAAGTTGGGTTTCAATCTTTTCCTTATGAGCTATTAGAAAATCCATCGCTCTTAAAAGATACTCATAACGAATGTCGTCTTTGTTGATACCCGGAATATAAACGGTTTCTAACCAGGTGAGTAGTTTTAGTTTGGAAGAAGGATCATCCAGGCGGTTAAATATCAGACTTTTTAAATGAGCTTCAAGATCAAACTTTATTCCGCTTTTTTCCTTTTGCCTGGCAATAATCTGGCTCATTTTAAGCTCTTTCCATAAATGGACAAGCGCCCAGATTTGACCGAAGGCCTTGACATTATCAATATTGCTATCTAAGTCCTGTAAAGTTAACCCCTTAGCCCTTAAAAGTCCGTTGATAAGCGTGTCTACGTCTTTTTTGATGAATTTGTCGGTAGGGCCTAAATGCAGCAAGATTCGATGGCGTACTTTTCCATTTGAGTCTCTGTAGGACTCAGCGATTTGTAAAGTCTCATGGACTTTGTTATTTCTTTTGGATCGACTTACCTTAACAAACATAGAATGAATATAATAATAAAACGATTTGATAGCAAATAAAAAAAGCACGCCTGCATAGACTACAAATAAATTGAAACAGAGGAACTTAATTATATGTTTTTATTGATTTGGCTTTGAAAAATTTGACCTTAACTGTCAAACTGGGGTTTTAAAATTGTTGACAATGAAGATGCCGATCAATACCAGGAATTTGGCGAATGGTTTTATAGCGTAGCGCACGGTTATGGCGGAACCAGCCGCTACGCATGGCTTAACCGGACGCCTGCAGCCTACGCCCGCTTTTTTACAACGCTGAAAAAAAGCGGCGTTTATGAGTTGTTTGAAATCGTACCTAAAACGGAAAATGCCAGTAACCACGCCCTTTACGAAATCCGTATTGACAATGTGCCGGTTGATTCTGTCTATTTAGATCAAAACGAAGGCAGCGGCAACTGGAAATCTATTACCACGCTATCTTTGCCGAAGGAGGTACCGGTTGAAGTGCGCGTCATCGATTCGGGCAAAAGTACGCAGGGGGCGGTGCTACGCGCCGATGCCGTAAAGTTTTTGTTGATACGGGAAGTTACGGACATTGCGGATGAAACGGATGAACAAATTCCGGAAACATACCGGCTATCGCAGAATTTCCCCAATCCTTTCAATGCATCCACAACCATCCGTTTCAATCTGCCGCAAAGGGAGCGCGTTCAGCTCAATGTGTACAATCTATTAGGAAAACACATTAAAACTTTATTGGATGGAGAGGCGCCGGCAGGCGTTCACCGAATAATCTGGGACGGTCGAAACCAATCGGGGCAGACGGTAAGTTCCGGCATTTATTATTACAGCCTGCGTACGCCTAATTTTACACAGATGAAGAAAATGATCTTGTTGAAGTAAAGCGATTTATTTGACCTTAAAGAGCCATAGAGGACGTAAAGAGAACAAAATTTACTCTATTTTGGAAGAACTGAAGCGCAGAGAATGAGTCTGAAAATAATTTTGCGTTCTTCAGTCAACCGCATTTTTTCTTTAGTCTTATTAAAACTTTTTGTAACTTACAGTCTTTAGCCAGAAAAAGTAGGTCAAAGCGATGAGGTTATTATGAGCAAAGCATTAGTCGAATGCGTACCGAATTTTTCCGAAGGTCGCAACATGGATGTGATTAATCAAATTACCAGTGAAATTAAATCGGTAGAAGGCGTAAGATTGCTGGATGTGGATCCGGGCGCGGAGATGAACCGCACGGTTGTGACGTTTGTCGGCTCTCCGGAAGGCGTAAAAGAAGCCGCATTCCGGGCCATCAAAAAGGCGGCGGAACTGATTGACATGCGCAAACATAAGGGCTCGCATCCCAGGATGGGCGCAACGGACGTCTGTCCCTTTGTTCCCGTTAGCGGAATTACGGTGGAAGAGTGCGTTGAACTATCTAAGGAAGTTGCCAGACGCGTTGGCGAGGAACTGGGCATTCCGGTTTATCTTTACGAAAAATCTGCCACACGACCCGAGCGGCAGAATCTGGCGATTATTCGACAGGGCGAGTACGAAGGTCTGGCCGAAAAATTAAAAGATCCAGAGTGGAAGCCGGACTTTGGACCGGCGGAATTCAATCCTCAGGCCGGCGCCACGGTGATCGGCGTGAGAGAATTCTTAATCGCCTACAATATCAATCTAAATACACGCGAAGCCAAGTATGCTACCGACATCGCTTTTGAGCTACGCGAAAGGGGCCGTTCGGTGCGCCGCGGCAACATTCGTCCATTTTATTTTAAAGGACGTGAAATTCTTAAATACCGCGAAGGCCATTATCCCTGCGGAAGTTGCGATTTCGTGGGCAAAACCATGGACGAAACGATCCGGCATTGTAAAGATATTCATCATTACGATTTACCTCATCTTTTAAAGCTCAATGGCATCGATCCCAAACATCCGGAAGGGCAGTCGGTCAAAAAGCCGGGGAAGTTCAAACACTGTAAGGCCATTGGCTGGCTGGTTCCGGAATATGACCGCGCTCAGATTTCCATCAACTTAACCAATTACAAAGTAACTTCCATGCATCATGTGCTGGAAGAGACGCGCCGACTGGCTGCCGAACGCGGTCTGGTGGTTACCGGCAGCGAAATTGTGGGGCTGGTGCCGTATCCGGCGTTGCTGGAAACCGGTAAATTTTACCTTCAACAGCAGGGCCGAAGCTTAGGCATCCCCATCCGTGATATTCTGGAAACTGCGATTCAATCGCTGGGTTTACGCGATGTGAGCGATTTTAAAATAGAAGAACGCGTTCTGGGTCTGCCGGAAGATCTGAATCAACCGTTAGTTCAGATGAAAGTTGCCGATTTCATTGATGAAGTTTCGCGCGAGTCCCCGGCACCGGGCGGCGGTTCCATTGCCGCGTTAAGCGGAAGCCTGGGCGCCGCGCTGGCTTCCATGGTTTCCAATTTAACGGCTAATAAGCGGGGCAGCGAAGCGGTTGACGAAATTTTGAATGAAGCGGCCGAAAAAGCGCAGGAGATTAAGTTTAAACTGGCCGCCGGCATCGATGCCGATACCAATGCCTTTAACGCATATATGGAAGCGCGTCGCCTGCCTTCTAAAACGGCTGAAGAAAAGAAGATTAAACACCAGGCCGAACAGGCAGGACTAAAACAGGCCGTTCATGTGCCGCTGGAAACTGCCAGACAGAGCCTGGAAGCCTTAAAAGTGGCGGAAACCGTGGTCAAGTACGGAAATCCCAATTCCATTACCGATGTGGGCGTTGGCGCGCTGATGGCTTTTAACGGCGTTAAAGGCGGCGTGTTTAACGTTTTGATTAATCTCGGACAAATTGAAGATCAGCAGTTCGTCAAAGAAATGAAAGAGACCTGCCGCAAGCTGGAAAAGGAAGCGGCTGAGCTGCGGGATCGTATTCTGTCCAGAGTAGAAGAAAAAATCAAATAGAATAAAGATCAAAAATACGGATTTTTAAAAAAATGGCGCCAGGTTCTTTATGGCGCCATTTTTCTGAATTATTTCCGCCGGTTGTTCTCATGCGGCAGAGCCGCAACCAAAACCAACCGCAACGCGCGCAAAGTGATTTTCTACTCTACCGTTTTTTTTACTGCCAAAACCGTCTCCACCGAAGTTTTTTGTTGCGGCAGCGCTGCCTCAGATTAGCGGTTAATTTATTTTGAGAACAAACAAAAATGTGCATGGATTTGTAAAAAACCTTATCTTCACTGCAACAGATTCTTGATTGCGAATTTCTACAAAGGAGTCAGGAGTTATGCAACATCTTAACTGGTTAGACCTAACCGTTATTTTTGCCTTTTTTCTAATTATTTTTGCGATTGCGGCTTATTACACAAAGAAAGCGGGGGAGAGCACAGGCAATTTTTTTCTCTCCGGTCGCAACCTGCCCTGGTATCTTGCTGGAACAGCCATGGTGGCCACTACCTTTGCGGCCGATACGCCTCTGGCGGTTACGGAGCTTGTAGCGCGCAACGGCATTGCAGGTAACTGGCTGTGGTGGAATCTGGCCATTGGCGGCATGTTGACGGTTTTCTTTTTTGCCCGCCTATGGCGCCGGGCGGGAATTATGACCGATCTGGAATTTGTTGAGCTGCGTTACGACGGCAGGCCGGCTGCGGTTTTGCGCGGTTTCCGGGCCATTTATCTGGGCCTTTTTATGAACGCCATCGTTATGGGCTGGGTCAATAAGGCCATGGAAAAGATTTTTTCCGTCGTTTTGCCCGAATTCAATGCTTTTTTACTGGTGGTGCTTTCTGCTTCGATCATTGCCGTTTACGCGTCGGCTTCCGGTTTACTGGGCACGGCCAGAACGGATAGTTTTCAGTTTGTCTTTGCCATGATTGGCTGTATTGTGCTGGCCGTGATTTTAGTGCAGCTTCCGCAGGTGGGCGGCATGGCGTCCTTAAAAGAAAAGCTTAATCCGCAAATCATCAATTTTTTTCCAAAGATTGGGGAGGTCAGCGCCACGGGCATTACCGGCGGGGCGTTGGCGCTTACGGTGGGCGCTTTTTTCGCCCACATAGGCCTGCAGTGGTGGTCAACCTGGTATCCGGGCGCCGATCCGGGCGGCGGCGGTTATGTGGCGCAACGCATGATGTCGGCCAAAGACGAAAAGCACAGCCTGTTTGCCACACTCTGGTTTACCATTGCCCACTATGCCGTTCGTCCCTGGCCGTGGATCATCGTAGCGCTGGCTGCTTTGATCCTTCTGCCGCGCGCCCAAAATCCCGATGTCATTCGTCAGGAAAATCCTGCCCTGTTTGTTAAAGTAGAACAGGCTTTTCAGAACAAATCGCTGTTGCAAACGGAAGATCCAGTTTTTAACTCGCCTGAGTTTAAAGCCATGTACGAAAAATACGAGAACACCGTGGACCCGGGCGTCATGTATCCCAAGTTGATGCTGCGCTACCTGCCTCCCGGATTGCTGGGCCTTTTGATCGCCGTTTTTCTGGCCGCTTACATGTCCACCATCGCCTCGCAGCTCAACTGGGGAACGTCGTATTTGATTAACGATTTTTACCGGCGTTTTATAAGAACCAGCGCATCAGAACAACACTACGTGGTGGTTTCGCGTCTGGGCATCATTTTTATGACTGTTTTTTCGCTGCTGGTCACCAAATATTTTCTTACGACCATCTCCGGGGCGTGGGAGTTCATCATTAACGCCAGCGCCGGCATGGGCGCGGTGTTGATCTTACGCTGGTACTGGTGGCGCATCAACGCCTGGTCAGAAATTTCGGCCATGATTGCGCCGCTAATCATCTATCCATTTTCCGTTTATGTGTTAGGGTTAAAATCGCCCATTACGCTCTATCCTATTGTTTTCGGCACAACGGTAGTCTGGCTGGCCGTTACCTTTTTCACCAGGCCCGTTAATCTTGAAAAATTAAAATCTTTTTACAAAAGAACGCATCCGGGCGGCCTGGGCTGGAAGCGCATCCAGGAGATGATGCCGGAAGTTAAAGGAGACAGCGGTTTTGGACGCCTGTTTTTGGACTGGCTGCTGGGCGTGGTGATGGTTTATTCGTTTTTGTTTGGCCTGGGGGAATTCCTGTTTGCCAGTTATTTTAAAGGAATCGTTATTCTATTGATCGGCGCCGGAGCCGGATTGCTGATCTATCTTGATTTGAAACAAAGGGGATTTGAAAAAGTTGCGGGATAAACCGCTTAAAAAAGGAGGGATTTGTACTGCGTTCATGTCGCTGAAGGGATTCATTGCAAAGGAGATTCTTCGTCTGGATCAAAATGACACACAATGCAATTTTGCAGAAGTCTAAATTAAAATAAAGCGAAAAACAACATGCCTATTTTGAAAATGACAGGCCTTGTCCTGACGACGCTGTTTTGCACAGCCTTAACTCTGGCGGCACAGAATGTCTCCTTTGAGTCTTCTAATTTGCCCATTGTGGTGATTGACACGCATGGTCAGGAGATTCCTGACGAGTATCGCATTGTGGCTGACATGGGCATTATTTACAACGGTCCGGATCAAAGAAATTATCTAAACCAATCCTTTAACCATTTTGAAGGAAAAATTGCCATTGAACTGCGCGGCGCCAGTTCACAGATGTTTCCAAAAAAGCAATACAGACTGGAAACGCAGACCGAATCGGGTGAGAATCTCAATGTTTCTTTACTCGGCTTGCCAGCGGAAAACGATTGGATTTTATACGCGCCATACAGCGATAAGTCTTTAATACGCAATGTGTTAATCTACCAGTTGAGTCGAGAAATAGGGCAGTACGCCAGCCGGACGCGGTTTTGCGAGCTGGTTTTAAACGGCGATTACCGCGGCATTTATGTTTTGATGGAAAAAATCAAGCGGGATAAGAATCGCGTAAATATCTCGAAGCTCAAAGCCGATGAAATTAGCGGCGATGATCTGACGGGCGGCTACATCATTAAAATCGATAAGCGCGCCGGTGAGCTGGTTGACGGCTGGCAGTCAATCTTTCCGCCTTATCCACAAAGCGCTTTTCGCATCTTTTTTCAATACCATTACCCGAAGCCCGATGAAATCGTCAGTCAGCAAAAAGCCTACATTCAGAACTGGATGTTTAATTTTGAGCTTTCGTTATTTAAGAATACTTTCATGCATCCCGATAGCGGCTACTATCGATGGGTGAATTTAAATTCTTTTGTTGATTTTTTTCTGTTAAATGAAATCAGTAAGAATGTGGATGGCTACCGGCTAAGCACCTTTATGTACAAAGATAAGGACAGCAAAGACGGTCGATTGTATATGGGGCCGATCTGGGACTTTAATTTAGGTTTTGGCAATGCCGATTATTACCACGGCTATCAAACTACTGGCTGGCAAATTGACATCAATCGAGATCCACAGTTTGTGGATTGGAATGATCCTTTTCTGGTGCCTTTTTGGTGGGAAAAATTAATGAGCGACAGCATATTCGTTAAAAAGCTGATTCAACGCTATCAAATCCTGCGTGAGGATGTGTTTTCCCTGTGGCACATTTATCAGTTGATCGATAGTTATGTGGATACATTGAACGAGGCTCAGGCGCGCAATTTTCAACGCTGGGATGTGCTGGGTAAGTACGTCTGGCCTAATTACTTCATCGGGCAAACCTATGAGGACGAAATTAACTATCTGAAAAACTGGATCGCAGAACGCTTAAGCTGGATGGATTCTCAGTTGTTTGATGAGCAACCGCCCACAAGACCCGGTCGAATTTCCGTTACGCAGGCTGACCATTCCAGCATTGCCCTGACCTGGGAATCCGCCACTGATAATGTGGGCATTGCCGGCTATGATGTTTACCTTGATGGGAAATACCTGCAACCGACACGTCTGAACAACGTCACGTTGTACGATCTGGAAGATGACAAAACGTATCATATTACGATTAAAAGCCGGGATTTTGCAGGGAATCGTTCACTGGAAGAAGCACAGATTACAGCCAGTACCGAACTCTTTACCGAAAGCGACGGACTGATCGTTATGAAAACGGAGGGCGCGATCTATGTGGATGCCTTTGAAGAAGATCAGTGGCGCCAGGTTGCATGGCAATCCGTAGAACACGTGTTAATGGATAATATCGAAAACCAGTCAGACCTTTCCGCCAGATTTAAAATGCTGTGGGACGATGTCAATCTTTATTTACTGGTTCGCATCTTTGACGATTTAAAGATCAGAGACTCCGGCGTAAACTTTTATCAGGATGACGGCCTGGAACTTCTTTTTGATATGAACTATGGAAAGTCGAACGCCATTTATTCCCATACATTTACCTACCGTTTTACCTTTCAGGATTCACAGTTTGTTGAAACGGAGCAGCAGGCGGTGGAAGGGATTGTGTACGGTGTTAAAATGCTGGATGACGGTTATTTTGCAGAACTGGCCATCCCCTGGAAAACCTTAAGGAAAGAACCGGCTGAAGGACAACTTATTGCTTTCGATCTTCAAATAAATGATGACGATGACGGCGGCAGACGCGATTCTAAAATCGGCTGGTGGGAAGACAGTAATGGGCTGGGATTGTTAAAATTAAAGAGCATGTTAAGCACCTTACCAGGGCCACCACGGACGCCGCAAAAATTTGTTTTACTGAGGAATTTCCCCAATCCCTTTAATAGCAGCACCACGCTGGAAATAACAACGGCCGTAACGGATTACTTTCAGATTTCGTTGTATGATCTGCGAGGTAGAAAAATCAAAGTCTTTAAAAAGAAGATTTTACTTAATGCCGGTCTGCACCACATTCGTTTGCCAATGGAGGACATGGCCAGCGGCGTTTATTTTGTGGAGCTGAAAGGTAGAGCAGCGGTAAAACAAATTTCAAAAATAATGTTGTTAAAGTGAATCATGAAGAAAAATGGTCGCACGCCAAAAAGTTTCGTTTCTGTCGTTTGTTTGTGGTATGGAAGAAGACGCACTTTTGTTTCCGACGGCGAAGGAGAATGAAGCCCGGGGCGTTGCCCCGGGCCTCTCTATCTTGTACCAATATATTCTCATGATGGCATGAAACACATGCCGTGCAAACCAATTTCTTCAAACACCCATTACGGCTCACACATTACAAAAAAGTCTGTCTTGTGGGCTTTTTCGGCCAGTCCTTTGTTTTCATGGCAGTTAATTTCATCAATTTATTATGGGCAGCCGCCATACTCTCCTGATTTTCTGGCGCAAACTCTTTTTTCTTGTATTTAAATTGCAAAGAAAAATTTAGACGCTCAAGGAATAATTCCCCAATATTATCTGTTAATTTCTCAATGTAAGCTAAGCGCTTTTAATTTTCATATTCAAGCTTGATTTACAAATCGTATCGAATTACATTAATTATCAAAAAAGGATTGACAGCCTTATGGTGAAAAAGATTTTGCTCACTGCGCTGGCCGCCTTTCTGCTTTTTGTTATTCTGGTTTCCCTGACGATTGCCATAGATTCCAGAAGATTGCAAAAGCGTAATGTTTTTCCGGGAGAAAAGGCGATCCATATCTTTAATTATGGCTGGCATACCGGATTGGTGGTCGCGGTTCAAGATATTCCTGAAGACTACCTGCCCTATTTTGCCATGTTAAAAGAGCACCGTTTTATTGAAATCAGTTGGGGGGATGAACAGTTTTACCAGGCGCGCGGTCCAGGCATAAACTGGTTGCTGGCGGTTAGAGCTTTACTCTGGCCAACCAACAGCGTTTTACATCTGGTCGGATTTAAGGTGCCGGTCGATCATTTTTATCGCTGGAGTAAATATTACACCATTTACTTAACGGATGAGGAATTTGAAAATCTAATCTATTATGTCTGTTCCTTTTTTGAGACCGACCAAAATCACAAATTCATCATAATCGATCGCGGACTGTACGGCGATAGCTGGTTTATGAAAAGCAAAGGCACATACATTTTCCCCAATACCTGTAATGTCTGGACGGCCAGGGCATTAAAAGCCGCACATTTGCCTCTGACGCCCGTTATCTATCAGTATCCTTCGTTTCTGGTGCGCGTTCTGGAAAATTTTTCCCGGAAACAGAAGAACCATAAAAACATTCGTCTGGCTATTATCGAACAACGCGAATAAATTTAGCGGGGAACTCAAAGCCCTGTTCTTCGATGCGTCTTTTATTCTTTTTAAGAAAATTTACAATATTTTCCGCGGAAACCGCGAAGATAACTCCAGAATTATTCCCCACCTGTTGGTCAATAAAAATGTCACCCGTGTAAGGCTGGTAGGTGTCGAACATCCACGAGACGCGATTTAAATCGGGTTTTAAAAAATACTGCGTTTGCGCGCCAAGCGCCGAAACGATGCCTACAATCTCAAAATTGGGAACCCCGTCGCGCAGCGCTAAAACAATACCGCCGCTAATGCCGCGGGTAAGCGATGAATTAAATAAAAAATTGTGCGCGCTGTCCCGATTGGGTTGGCTGACCAGCGAATGGCTTAACATCAACTTGCCCAGAGGATAGGACAGAAAGTAAATAAAGGTTCCCCATTCCAGCTGCGCCGCCTTACCAAAAGGTACGTTTAAAACCGGTAATGGAGCAGGAGGGATTCTGGATAGTTTAACGCCGATGATGGCCAGGTCGGTTTTTTCTTCAAAAGCCAGCAGAACGGGTTGACTGGCGTGTTGAATGCCGACGATGTTCATAGTCTCTTTAATTTTTACGGACATAGAGTGAACAAAAGGCGATTTTTCACGAGAGTTCTCTTTTTTAGAATAGTAGGTTATGATGGTGTCTGGATGGTTAACAATGTGATTACAGGTTAAAAATATCAACTCCCGATCGTTTTGCGAAAGTAGCGTGGCCGTCCCAGAAGCAGGTCGCTGGTAAATGTATTCCGTGGTAGAAAGCTTTTGGATATCCGGTTTTTTTAAATCGGATTCCGTTATGTAATCCTCAAACCGAAATTGATAGGCCTTGTAAAAGGTCATGGTCGAAATCAGTTTGATGGAACGCGCAAAACGGTTCAAGTGCGGCGCTGTGGGCTGTATTGGAAATTCCGAATCATATTTTCCGTCCGGCTCTGGAGCTAATGGCTTGATAGGTTGTAGCGTTTGTTTTTGCCCGCTGCAGGCAAAAATAAACGAAAAGGTGATAAAAATTAATAATAATCTCATGTTAGCTTCATCCTGAATTAATTAACAACAAATAATTTAATTAAAATAGATAAAACAAACTAAAATTTATTTTATTCCAATTTTCATTGAATCATTGACCTTATTTTACTATTTTAAAAGATTATTAAATTTTAAGGAGTGATGTATGCTTAGATTTAATTTTAAGTTTTTCGCGCTGGCGCTTTTGACTTTGATGGTATTGATTTCCTGCAAACAAGAGGCGCGTCAGCCCAAAAATATTATCGTTTTTATTGCCGATGGCTGCGGTTTTAACCAGGTGGCGGCGGGCGAATACTATCAATTTGGAGAAAAGGGCAAAGCGGTTTATCAAAGTTTTCCGATAAAATTTGCTATAAGTACCTTTCCGGTGGATGGTCTGTACGAACCGCAAAAGGCGTGGAAAAGCTTTGCCTACGTTTTGCAAAAACCCACTGATTCGGCGGCTTCGGCAACGGCTCTGGCCACGGGCGTTAAAACCAAAAATGGCATTCTGGGAATGGACTCTACCTTTACGCCCTTACAGAATATTGTGGAAGTGGTAGAGCAAGCGGGCAAGGCAACTGGCGTCGTAACTACCGTGCCGTTCAATCATGCCACGCCGGCCGGATTTGTAGCGCACAATGAGAGCAGAAAAAATTACCATCAGATTGCCCGTGAAATGATCTTTAAATCTACCATTGATCTCATAATGGGCGCCGGACATCCGGAATATGATGACAATGCACAAAAACTGCAGGAACCGGTATTCAAATTTATTTCGGATTCTGCATTCCAGGAGCTTAAACAAGGCAAGATAGGCAATGATGCCGATGGGGATGGCGCCGTCGAATACTGGACGTTTATTGAAGACAGCGCCGACTTTGCCGGACTGGTGAGCGGTCAAACGCCCGAACGAGTGTTTGGCCTGGCCAAAGTGATCTCGACCTTACAGTTCAACAGAGCCGGAGACAAAAGCGCCGACGCCTTTACCGTACCTTTTAATAAGGGCCTGCCCGATTTAAGAACGATGACGCAAGCCGCCATTAACGTGCTGGATGACGATCCAGACGGTTTCTTTTTGATGGTTGAAGGCGGCGCCATTGACTGGGCAGGACACGCAAACGCCCCCGGTCGCCTGATTGAAGAGAAACTGGACTTCGATAAGGCTGTGCAGGCCGCCATTGAATGGGTGGAAAAAAACAGCAACTGGGACGAAACGCTGATCATTGTCACCGGAGACCACGAAACCGGCTACTTAACCGGCCCCGGCGCAAAAACAGAGTACGACGGCTCGACTGCTTTCAGCGTCGAAGAGGTGTGGCCGGCGCTAAAAAACAATGGTAAAGGCAAAATGCCCGACATGGAGTTTCATAGCCATGGCCATACCAATTCATTGATCCCCTTCTTCGCAAAAGGGCAGGGTAGCGGCCTGTTTGAAGGTGAAGTCGATGGAACGGATCCTGTGCGCGGCAAGTTTATCGATAACAGCGATGTCGGAAAAGTATTAAAAAGTTTTTTCAATAAATGAAAGGAGGAGAAAATGGCCGATCAGGAATTATTGACAGCCGGTAAAATAGCCAAAGAGTTTGGCCTGCCTCAAAAGAAAATAAAAGAGATCATTAAAAAGTTAAATCTGGAGCCGGACGTAAAAAAAGGCAACTGCAGTTACTACTACCGCGAAACGGCCGAAAAGATTAAAGCCGAAGCTGAAAAAGAATGATAGCGAGCTCCATAATTTGAATCACATGGCCGTAAAAGGATGATTTTACCGTCCCTTTACGGCTTTTTTTATCTTTTGGCGCTCAAACGCTTTTTCATTCCCATTTTTTACCATTTGACCGCAGCGTAGTGGGTAAAATAATTTTGAACTGCCGGTTGCATGCAATAGTTAAATTTTCGAAATTAGATATTCTTTAAGATTTCGCGGAGAACTTCATGTTAAAAAAACTGCTGTTTTTATTTTTGCTGCCCACCCTGATATGGGCGCAAAATGATTTTTACAGATTTTTCAGAGACAGCACCTTGCGCATTGATTATTACCACATCGGCGACGATGACGAAGAATGGATTACCATCGACCATTATTACCTGCTCCGCCAGTGGGCGGGTTCTGTTTCAAAGTTGATCGATCCCTTTGACAATGGCAAATATTACGTTAAAGTTTTTGATGCGCAGACCCACCGATTGATTTTTTCAAGGGGCTTTAATTCCTATTTTGGCGAATACCAGACTACGGAAATGGCAAAAAAGGGCCTCAAGCGTACATATCATGAAACGGCGTTGATTCCCTTTCCCAGAGCGTCGGTTATTTTCCGTATTTACGCCAGAGATCGACAGAATCATTTAAACCTCATCTTTGAGCGCACAATAGATGTGCAAAATCTTCAAATCAACGAGGAAAATCGAGCGACCGGCGCATCGGTAATTACGGCTCATTATTCCGGTGCGGCTCATAACAATGTGGATGTTGTTTTTCTGGCGGAAGGGTACACCCTGCAGGATAGCGCCAAATTCCGGAAGGACCTGTCCCATTACGCCACTGTTTTGTTAAATAAAGAACCATTTAAAACCTATCGGGATAAATTTAATATCTACGGCGTATTTAAGCCCTCTGTCGAAGCGGGCTGCGATGAACCTACGCACCAACAATTCCGCAGTACGGTTTTAAACTGCACATTTAATTCGATGGGTTCCTATCGTTACTTGTTAACCGAAGACAACCGCGCCATGCATGATTTGGCTTCGGCTGTACCTTACGACGCCGTCATCATCATGGTCAACCACGCTCGTTACGGCGGCGGCGGAATCTACAACTTTTACATGGATTTTACCACCGATAATCCGTACAGTGAAAATGTATTTATTCACGAATTCGGTCATTCTTTCGGTGGACTGGCCGATGAATATTACACTGCCGCCACGGCTTTCGATGAATTTTATCCGCCGGGTGTGGAGCCCACCGAGCCCAATATCACACGCCTGTTCAATCCACAAAGGCTCAAGTGGAGAAATCTGGTTCAGGCAGATACGCCCATCCCCACGCCATGGCAGAAAGAGACCTTTGATCAACTGCAGATCGACTATCAAAAAAAACGACAGGAATTAAATCGCCAGATGGCTGAATTGAGTCAGGCGCAGGCCGGTTCGGCAGCCCTGGCCAGAGTGCAAAAAGAGGCGACAGAGCTGGCGCACAAATTCAATGCTATGGCCGATAAAATTTTGCATGAAGACAGGTATGCCGGAAAGGTGGGCGCTTTTGAGGGCGCCGGTTATGTGTCTGAAGGCATGTACCGCCCCATGCTGGACTGTGTGATGTTCAGAAACGGCGATAAACCTTTTTGCCAGGTGTGCGCTCAGCGCCTTATGAAAGTAATAAAGTTTTTTAGCGATTAATAAAAAATAAAGCGGAGACATTCGATGTCAAGAATTTATGATGTTGTTGTGGTTGGCGGCGGGCCGGCGGGCTCTGCAGCCGCTTTGTTTTGTGTGCGTCACGGGCTCGAAGTCTGCGTTATTGAAAAAGCGCAATTCCCGCGCGATAAAATCTGCGGAGACGCCATCTCAGGTAAATCCATGACCATGCTTAAGGAACTGGAGCTATTAGACGAGGTGACCACTTTACCCTCGGCTCGCATTAACGCCATTACGTTTGGCAATCCCGATCACAATACGGTAACCATCCCCTTATTGGGCGATAAACGGCGCGGCATTCCGCCTGGTCTGGTTATTAAGCGGCTATTGTTTGATGAATTTCTATTCAACAAAGTCAGAAAATCAGCGGCCAGTGTTTATGAAGGCTATCAGGTAAACCGCCTGATTTTTGATGGCGACCGTGTAATTGGCGTGGAAACGCGCGGAACAGAACATGTGAACTCCATCAGCGTCCTGGGTAAGGTTATTATCGGGGCCGATGGTTTTAATTCTATTGTGGCGCGACACACTGGCCTTTATGAGCACGATCCGGAACACTGGGTGGTAGCCCTTCGTCAATATTACAAAAACGTAAAAGGTTTGAATGATACCATTGAACTGCATTACATCGACGAAGTTCAACCAGGCTATTTATGGCTGTTTCCGGCCGGCGACAATGTGGCCAATATTGGCATAGGAATGCTGCACAAAAGTATGAAAAAACGCAATGTTAATTTGAGCGAAGCGATGCAGAAGGCCATTAACAGTCCCTTTTTTGCCGACCGTTTTGCCGAAGCCGAGCCGCTGGAAAAACCGATGGGATGGAATTTGCCGGTCGCCAGCAAACATCGTAAAAATTATGGCCATGGATTTTTGTTGCTGGGCGACGCCGCTGGTTTAATCGATCCCTTTACTGGCGAAGGAATTGGCAATGCGCTCTTTTCGGCTAAAATCGCAGCCGAAACCGTCGCCGAGGCGGTTAAACAAAACGACTTTACCGAAGAGTTTTTAAAACGCTACGATCAGAAGCTCTGGCAGGCGCTGGGAGATGAGTTGCAGGTCAGCGCCAAATTGCAACGCATTGGCCGAATAAGCCCCCTGCTCAATTTTGTGATCAAAAAAGCAGCCCGCAGCAACCATGTGCGCGAAATTATCAGCGGCATGATGGCCAATCAGATTCCTAAAACAGAATTTGCCAATCCTTTATTTTATTTAAAATTGTTTTTTAGTAATTAAAATAGATCATTAAAAAGGAGTAAAGGAACAAGCCATGAAACGAATCTTGTTAGTTTTGCTAACGTTGGTCTTTTTAGGCGCTATAGCCTGCCAGAAAAAAGAAGAAAACAAAACGGAGATGGTAAAGTTGAAGAGGATGATTGCACAATTTGCCCCGACGGAAATTAAATATGACCATTCTTTGCTCGATGAACGTAAGCAAAAAGTGGTGGAAAACTTATACCGGGCTGCAAAAATCATGGACGAGATTTTTCTCGATCAGGTGTATTCCAAAAATTTTGAAATTCGTGAACAATTAAGGGCCTCCAGCGATCCGCTCGATCAATTGCGCCTGGAATATTTTACCATCATGTTCGGACCGTTTGATCGATTGAACCATGATAAACCATTTATTGGCAACACGCCTAAACCCAAAGGCGCAAACTTTTACCCGCCGGACATGACGCGCGAAGAATTCGAAAACTGGCTGAAGGCTCATCCTGAAGATGAAGCGGCGTTTACTTCTGAGTTCACGGTCATTCGCCGTCAGGATGGTAAGCTGGTCGCCATTCCTTACTCCGAATACTACAAAGAATATTTAACCAGAGCCGCTGATTATCTGAAAAAAGCGGCGGAATTTGCCGATAATCCTTCGTTAAAAAAATATCTTCAGTTGCGCGCCGAAGCCTTTTTGAATAATGATTATTACGAAAGCGACCTGGCCTGGATGGATCTGAATGATCACACCATCGAAGTCGTCATCGGGCCTTATGAGGTTTACGAAGACAAATTATTTAATTACAAGGCTGCCTTCGAAGCCTTTATCACTTTACGCGACCCGGTTGAAAGCGCAAAGCTAAAAAAATTTGTCGGCTATCTGGATGAAATGGAAAAGAATCTTCCCATTCCGGACGCCTACAAAAACTTTAACCGCGGTTCCGAGTCGCCCATGGTCGTGGTGCAGGAGGTCTTTTCTGCCGGAGATACCAAAGCCGGGGTGCAAACGCTGGCTTTCAATCTGCCAAACGATGAACGCGTCCGCGAAGCTAAAGGCTCCAAAAAGGTAATGCTTAAAAATATTCACGAGGCCAAGTTCGACAAATTATTAAAACCCATCGCCGAAAAGGTCCTTTTTGCCGAGCAGCTGCCGCTGGTAACCTTCGAAGGATTTTTTAACCACACTCTGATGCACGAAATCTCCCACGGCCTGGGACCGGGTAAAATTGTCCTCAATGGCCGCCAGACTGAGGTTAAAAAAGAACTGAAAGAAACCTATTCCAGCATTGAAGAATGTAAGGCCGATGTTCTGGGCATGTACAATAATCTGTTTATGATCGAAAAAGGCGTTTATCCGCCTGAATTTGAAAAACAGATTTACGTCACTTTTCTGGCCGGTATTTTTCGCACCATTCGCTTTGGCATTAACGAAGCGCATGGCGCAGGCAACGCGGTTATCTTCAATTATCTTCTGGAAAAGGGCGCCTATCAGTTTGATCCGGCGGCGCACAGGGTAAAAGTCAATTTTGAAAAAATTAAAGACGGCGTGCGTGACCTGGCCAATAAAGTGCTGACCATTCAGGCGCAGGGCGATTACATGGCCGCTAAAAATTTGCTGGAAACTTACGCCGTAGAATCCGAACCAATCATGATCATGCGCGCCCGGCTGCAGGAGTTGCCGGTTGATATTAAACCGATCTTTCAAATTGAAAAGGAACTGGGAAATAGCAATTAAACATGCAGGATTTCAATAAGCAAGACTGGGTTGTTCTGAATAACCGGAACAACCTGGATCCTGCTGTAAACCTGGCCATCGAAGAATATGCCGTGCGCCATTTAGCCGGTGATCGTTCCTATTTTTTGGTTTACCGCAACCGACCTTCGGTCATTGTCGGAAAACATCAAAGCGTGCTTCTGGAAGTGAACTTGCCCTACTGCTGGGAAAACAAAATTCCCATCTTCCGCAGAATTTCCGGCGGAGGGGCGGTTTATCACGATCCGGGCAATTTAAATTTAAGCTTTATTACGCAGTACACTTTAAAAAATTTCAACCAATATCGTACATTTTTACAACCAGTGGTGGAATATTTCAATACGCATGGTTTGCGTATTGAAATAGATGAACGCAACAATTTACGTTTGAACTCAAAAAAGATTTCTGGAAACGCGCAATTTACCAGCCGTGATCGCATGCTGAGCCACGGAACGCTTTTGATCAGCAGCAATCTGCAGCATTTAAAGCGCGCCTTAAAAAAACCTGAAGCGGAACGCTGCGTGGTTCAAACGCGGGCCACCGCATCCATTAAAAGCGCGGTAACCAATATCGCCGAAGAAACGGTTCTAAATTTTGATGTGGAGTTTGTCGCGAGGCAATTAAAACAAATCTTTGGCGGGCCGCATTTTGAAATCTACGATTTTTCGGAGAATGAGTGGGCAGAAATAAAAAGGCTGGCAAGGCAAAAGTACATGACATGGCAATGGAATATTGCCGAGTCTCCACCTGTGTCGATTGAGAAAACGGTAAATGTTGACGGCCGTCAAGTTTTTTTTAAGTACAGAGTAGAAAACGGAATATTCCGCAGCGTAGAGATCGTTAATGCAGACTGGCGGTTTCTGGCGCAAGAGTTTGAAGCTCAACGGTTGGACGAACAATTATGGATCCGACTAAAAAAGCTTTTAGGCGCACTGCCTGAAGAAAAAAGGGCAGAAATGAAATATTTATTAGAACGATGGTTTTAACAAAAGAGGAATGAATTATGGGCAAAATTATATTAGAAGTGGGCGGCATGACCTGCCAGCACTGCGTACATGCCGTTACAATGGCTATCGAGTCGGTTGACGGCGCCGAAGATATCGAAGTTGACCTGCAGAGCGGTAAGGCCGAATTTTATTTAGAAGACGAAGACAGCCTTGAACACGTAAAAGAAGCCATCCGCAGCGCCGGCTACACTGTTTGATTTAAGGACGATCATCGAAGACCACCATTTTGGTGTCTTCGATGTATTTTTGAATTTTAATGGAACTCGGATTGCGAAATTTTTCCAGAATCATCTTTATCTTCATAATCGCTTTTTCCATTCTCTCCATATATTCCATCTCTTTGGGGCTGAGCGCCTTCGAACTGAGTGATTCTTTTAGTAAAAACAAATTGCCGCTGAGTACGGTCAGAGGCTGATTGATTTCATGATTTGCCGTAACGGCCATGGCCAGAATGGCGCTTTGTCTTTCCAGCTTAATCAGTTTTTGATGCGTATTTTTAAGATCAAGATGCGTCCGAATGCGGGCCAATAGCTCTGTTCGATTAAAAGGGCGAGTCACATAATCGGCCGCGCCCAGTTCAAAGGCTCGTTTGATCCCTTCTTCGTCGTTACGTGAAGTCAGAAAAATAATGGGGATAAAACGCGTTTGATCCGAGGCCTTTAATTGTTCGCAAACCTGAAATCCATCCATCTCCGGCATCATAATATCCAGCAGTATCAAATCCGGTTTTATTTCAAGGGTTTTTTTGAAGGCCGTTGTGCTGTCCAGCGTAGAAAAGACCTCATAGCCTTCTTTCCCCAAAATGGAATTGATTAAATTGATGTTCATCTTGTTGTCGTCGATGATAAATATTCTGTCTGCCGACATTTTTTTTCCCTCAAAATAAAGATTAAACTCGTATTTTACCCTGATCATTATTTCGTACTTAATCGAACTTAGTTTAGTTAAATTTTATTACACTTGATTTTAATCACAGGAAATTCTAATATTACAAAAAAACAGGAGACCAATGGCCGATATTTTTTATAAACTTGGAAAACGCGTGGGAAAGTCGCTGGCTAAAGGCAGGTATTTGTACAACTCAGCCTTTGCCCCCAAAACAGAAGCCTTAAAAGCCGAATACCGCCTGGGCAGCATTCTGGCCCGCGAAATAGAAGCGCAAAACACCGTGTTCGATTCTCCCTATCACCAGCTTTTGCTGGAGTCGCTGCTTAAGCAATTAAAGACGCGCGTAAAAAACAAAGAACGCTATTTTTACATCAAAATTCTGGAAAGCGATGATTTGAATGCATTTGCCCTGCCCGGCGGCTTTATCTTTTTAACCTCGGCGCTTGTGCAAAATATTGAACGGGATAAAGACGAACTGGCCTTTGTCCTGTCGCACGAGATGGTGCACATTATTGCCCGTCATCCTTTTAAAAAGATGGTTACAAACTATTCCATGGAGGCGTTGAGTAAAGTTTTTAGAAGCGGTTCGATTGCTGCGGTTTATGGACGCGACATGATTAAAAAATTGATCAACAGTCAGTACTCGCAGAGCAACGAATATTATGCCGATGAATACGGAGCGCGTTTGATGTACAGCGCCGGTTTTGATCCGGCAGGCGCCATTCAACTACTGCAGCGGTTTAAGAGATGGAAAGGCAATGGAGATCGTTTTAACTATTTTGCCAGCCATCCGTCCATTGATGAGCGCATCTTGCATTTAAAAAAATTAATCAAGCTGAAATAAAAGATTTAAGTTTGAAGTTATGAGGAATTAAATGAAAAAGATCATCACAGAACGCCAGGTTGCGGAGGCAGCCAAACGCAGCAACAAACTTTACATCGACCGGCAAACCATCATTACGCCTCTGGCAAGAGACAGAGCCAGGGAGCTGGGCGTTCAATTTCTGGCAAGTCCTGAAAAAGTTGACCGAACGGCGGCGCAGCGCCTGATAGAAGAAACTCTGCCGGAAAAAATTGTCATCGGCGCGGATCATGGCGGCTATTATTTAAAAGAAGCGTTGAAAGATTTTTTAAAAGAAAAAAAATATCAGGTTTATGATGTGGGAACACAGAGCCCGGAGGCTTGCGACTATCCGGATTATGCCCTTAAAGTGGCCGAGGCGGTGGCCTCCGGAAAGGCGGATCGCGGGATCATGATCGACAGCGTGGGCATCGGTTCGGCCATGGCTGCCAATCGGGTGCCCGGCGTTCTGGCCGCAAAATGTAATAATGTGGTAGAAGCCAAAAGCGCGCGCGAACACAATTACGCCAATGTGCTCACTCTGGGCGCTAAAATAATCGGGGAGAATATGGCCAGAGAAATTGTCGCTGCTTTTTTAACCACCTCCGGAGGTGCGGAACGTCATAAAAAACGTGTGCAAAAAATTTTAAATTACAAACCTTAAATTAGATGTCAGGAGTCGTATTTTATGGAATATCGTTTTTTAGGTAAATCAGGTTTAAAGGTTTCGGCCCTTTCGTTTGGCGCATGGGTTACTTTTGGAGAACAGGTTGATGAAAAGATAGCCTACCAATGCATGAAAGAAGCCTACGATGCTGGCGTAAATTTTTTCGACAATGCAGAAGTTTACGCCCAGGGACAGGCAGAGATCATGATGGGCAATATTCTGAAAAAAACCGGCTGGAAGCGCAGCGATCTGGTGCTTTCCACCAAGATTTTTTGGGGCGGTTCCGGGCCCAACGATTGCGGACTTTCACGCAAACACATTTTTGAAGGGACAAACGCCGCTTTAAAGCGCTTGCAGGTAGATTATGTGGATTTGATTTTTTGCCACCGGCCCGATCTTTACACGCCCATTGAAGAAACCGTGTGGGCCATGAACCTGATCATTCAGCAGGGCAAAGCGTTGTACTGGGGCACGAGCGAGTGGTCAGCCGAACAAATTCGCCATGCACATGAATTTGCCCTGCGCGAGCACCTCATTCCTCCCACCATGGAACAGCCCGAATACAACATGTTTAATCGGGAAAAGGTCGAAAAAGAGTTTTTGAATTTGTACCGGGACATTGGACTGGGCACAACGACCTGGAGTCCTTTGGCCAGCGGCATTTTGACAGGAAAATACAATAACGGAATTCCCGAAGGATCGCGTCTTTCGTTAAAAGGTTATCAGTGGCTGCGCAGCCGTTTGGAATCTGAAGAAGGCAGGAAAAAGCTCGAAAAGACCAGACAGCTGACCAGAATAGCCGATGAGCTGGGCGTTACCATGGCCCAGATGGCCATAGCCTGGTGCTTGAAAAATCCGAATGTAAGCACGGTGATTACCGGCGCCTCCAATCCGTCTCAGGTGCGCCAGAATATGGAAGCTTTGAAGGCGCTTGCCCTTTTAAACGATGAGGTGATGGAAAAAATCGAATCGATTCTGCAAAACAAGCCTCGACCTCCGATGGATTTGAGGAATCTTTAATGGCCATGGCGTTTAAAAAGATTGCCCTGGTAACCGGGGCCAATCGGGGAATCGGCTTTGAAATTGTTAGACAACTGGCCATTCGAGGTGTGCGTGTTTATCTGGCCGCCCGTAGTAAAGGAAAGGGGCTGGCCGCCGCAGAAAAATTGCGTTCCCAGGGGCTGGACGTTGAATTTATCGTTCTGGATGTGAGCAATCGCCAGAGCATTTTACAGGCCTTCAGGGAGTTCAGCGAAAAAGAAACTAAACTGGATATTTTAATTAATAACGCGGCTATTTTGATTGACCGCGGTTCGGTTTTAACCCTCGATCAGGAAACATTGCAAACGACTATGGTCACCAATGTTTACGGTCCTTTGCAAATGATCCAGACCTTTCACCCTCTTATTCCTAAAGGCGGGCGGATTATTAACATCTCTTCTGGCTCCGGTTCGCTGACGGAGATGAATGGCTACGCACCTGCTTACAGTATTTCAAAAACCACGCTCAACGCCCTAACCAGATTAGCCTCCATCGAGCTAAACGAAAGGGGAGTGGCCGTTAACTCCATGTGTCCGGGATGGGTACGTACAGATATGGGAGGAGAAATGGCTCCCCGCAGTATTGAGCAGGGCGCCGATACCGCCGTCTGGCTGGCATTGGACGCCCCCTCCCATCTGACCGGCAGATTTTTTAGAGATCGGGCAGAAATCCCCTGGTAATTTGAAACAATCTAAAAAAACTTACGTACAGGGAATTTCAATAGCTATTAATCAACTACAGGAGGAATTATGCCTATTTTTCGTTATCTTTTATTAATATTATTTTTAACTTTTTCGTTAGCCTTTAGTAAAAATGACGACGACCTAAAAGCTCTGGCAAAGCAAATTGACATACCATTTCAAAAATTTGTATTAAAAAACGGTTTAACGCTGATCGTTCATGAAGATCATAAAGCGCCGATTGTCGCCGTAAACGTATGGTATCATGTAGGTTCTAAAAACGAGAAGCCGGGAAAAACCGGATTCGCCCATTTATTCGAACATTTAATGTTTAACGGCTCGGAAAACTACAACGACGAATACTTCAAGCCTTTTGAGAAAGTGGGCGCCACGGGCATGAACGGCACCACCAATCGCGACCGCACCAACTATTTTGAAACGGTCCCGGTCAATGCGCTGGATATGGCCCTGTGGATGGAGTCGGATCGTATGGGACATTTAATCGGCGCCATTGATCAGGCCAAACTCGACGAGCAGCGGGGCGTTGTGCAAAACGAAAAGCGACAGGGAGAAAACCAGCCTTATGGAAAGGTGTGGACCTGGATTGTGCAAAATACCTATCCCAAAGGTCATCCCTATTCCTGGACCACCATCGGTTCCATGGAAGACCTCAATGCGGCCTCGCTGGAGGATGTGCACGAGTGGTTTAAAAATTATTACGGCGCGGCCAATGCCTATCTGGTCATTGCCGGCGATATTAATACGGACTCGGTCAGACAAAAAGTTGAACAATATTTTGGCGATGTGCCTCCGGGGCCGCCTGT
This sequence comes from Caldithrix abyssi DSM 13497, assembly GCF_001886815.1. Classification (GTDB taxonomy): domain Bacteria; phylum Calditrichota; class Calditrichia; order Calditrichales; family Calditrichaceae; genus Caldithrix; species Caldithrix abyssi. The sequence continues at coordinate 2,686,336 of NZ_CP018099.1, read as the reverse complement.
AACCAAACACGATGTATGGGTGGCCAAAATGCAGGGAACACATCGTATGGTGGCCGAGGACCGCGTTCCGCAGGCGCGCATCTGGAAGGTGTGGAATATTCCGCAGTGGGGCAGTAAAGAAGCCGTTATGCTCGATCTGGCCTCTTCCGTGTTGGGCAGCGGCAAAAACTCAAGACTGTACAAACGCCTGGTTTACAAAGACCAGATAGCCACCGATGTTTCGGCCACTGTTTATCTGGGCGAAATAGGCGGCCAATTTATGATTTCTGCCGCCGCGCGGCCCGGCGTTGATCTGAAAAAAGTAGAAAAGGCCATTGACGAAGAGCTGCAAAAATTCTTGCAAAAGGGCCCATCCGAAAAAGAATTAAAACGCGTTAAGGTGCAGCATCTTTCCCGTTTTGTGAAAGGAATTGAGCAAATCGGAGGATTTAGAGGAAAGGCTAACATCCTTGCCAAAAACGAAGTATTTGGCGGCAGCCCGGATTACTTCAAAAAGACGGTAAACTGGGTGGTAAACGCCGCGCCGAAGGCCGTTCATGCAGCGACCAAAAAGTGGCTGAGCGACGGCGTGTTTATCCTGGAAGTACATCCTTTTCCTGAATACAGCACAACCGGTAAGGATGTGGATCGTTCAAAATTGCCAGAAACCGGAACCCCTCCGGAACCGAAATTTCCTGCCTATGAAAAAATTAAACTGGACAACGGACTGGAAATTTTCTACACCAAAAGAACTACCGTTCCGGTGGTCAATATGTCGCTGGTGATTGACGCCGGTTATGCCGCCGATCAATTTGCCTCGCCCGGTACAGCCAACATGACCCTGACCATGTTAGACGAAGGAACGCCTGATATGTCTTCGCTGGAAATCAGCGAAAAGCTGGATATGTTGGGCGCCAATCTAAGAGCCGGCTCCAATCTGGATGTTTCGTTCGTCAACTTAAATGTGCTTAAAACAACCCTGCCAGAAGCCATGCGCATTTATTCGGAGGTTATTTTACATCCCACTTTTCCGCAAAAAGAGCTGGAACGACTTAAAAAACAGATTATTGCTGGTATTAAGCGCGAGCAATCGCAACCGGTGCAAATGGCTCTACGAGTGTTGCCGCGTTATTTGTACGGGATCGGGCATGCCTATGGCAATCCGTTAACCGGCAGCGGCACCATCGAATCGGTAAAAAAGATGACGCGCGATGATCTGATTAAATTTCATAAAACCTGGTTTAAGTCAAATAACGCCAAACTCATTGTAGTCGGTAATATTGAAAAAGACGAACTGGAAAAGCTGGTTAAAAAATATTTTGGAAAATGGAAGGCGGGAACTGTGCCACAGAAGAATATTTCGGATGTGGCTTTAAAGCCTGCGCAAATTTTATTGATTGACAAACCGGCTTCGGAGCAATCTTTGATAATAGCCGGCCAGATTCTGCCTCCAAAAAGCGATCCGGATAACCTGGCCATTGAAATGATGAATAAAGTGCTGGGCGGAACGTTTACTTCACGTTTGAATATGAATCTGAGAGAAGAAAAACACTGGTCGTATGGCGCCCGCACTATCGTCAGCGATGCCCGCGGTCCCTCGCTCTTTTTTGCCTACGCTCCCGTGCAAATCGATAAAACCAAAGAATCGATTCAGGAAATGTTAAAAGAAATAAACGGTATGCGCAGCGAAAAACCGGTTACGCCTGAAGAACTGGAAAAGGTGAAGAATAATGAGATACTGAAACTGCCCGGAACCTGGGAAACCGGCGCCGCCGTTTTACACAGCATTCAGGAAATCGTAACCTTTGGTTTGCCCGAAGACTTCTGGAGTCAGTATCCTAACCTGATTCGCAGCTTGAGTCTGGAGCAGGTGCAAAATGCCGCTAAAAAGGCTTTGCATCCCGATCATTTGATCTGGGTGGTGGTCGGAGATCGTACAAAGATCGAAGAACCCATAAAGCAACTTGGAGTCGCCGAGGTGAAGGTTATTGACGTGGAAGGAAACGTAATAGAATAACCGTGGCGGAATTCTGACGCCTTTGAGCATTGTTTTAACAGGCCTCCTGAAGCTATAATACCTTCGGGAGGCTTTTTTGTTTACCATAAAAGCCGAACCAGCACGGCGGGGACCGCGGCAACCAGTAGGCTCAAAAATGAGCCGATTAAAAAGTATTCGGCAAAGGTGCGTTTGTTCAATTCGTTGAACCTGGCCAGCGATTTCAGGGCGACGATTAAGGCAATGGCGCCAATTTGATCGAAAATGATTAAAAAGTAGATAAAGGTTCGTTCCAGAATTCCGATCCATTTGCCGCGTTCGTATTCCTCTTTATCGGTTTCCTTGTTTTCCTCTGAAAAAGGCACGGTTCGTAAATTGTTTAATGCCATACGGATAATGATGGTCCCTTCTTTAATGGTCAAAATAAAGCCCAGCAAAACCAGCCAGAATCTTTCGGAAAGATAAGGAATAACCGCAAATTGAAAGTTCTTGCTCAAAGGAGCCAATTGTGGCTGCCCGATACAGGTTGCAAAGGGCAGCAATAGCGTAAATGCGTACCACAAGGCTCTTTGCCTTTCGGCTTTAGGAGTAATTAAAGAATCGAGGCAAAGAAAAATAATGTAGAGCAAAAAGTAAAAAAGGGACAGCGAAAGGGGAGTAATGAAAAGAACGAGCAAAAACCCCATCAAAAACCTGGCCCAAAAATTTTTTGCGTGGGGAGGCGTACCAAATAAAGACTGGCCCATTTCACGGAAAAAAAGGCGGCCCAGGAAAAAGAAGTTTAAAAAAATTAATTCGTCAGTCATTTTTATTTCCTTGCAAAAAAATGTTAAACTGCTTTTCCAGGTACTGCTCGCTTTCTAAAAGCAAGGCAAAGATCGGCTTGTTAATGTGTTGCGAAACCGCCGGTTGCGAAATATTCAAAATGTCCGCAATCTCTCTCTGCCGTTTTCCCTGCCTGTTCCAGACAAAAATCTGCAATTTTTCATTGGACCAGTTTTGCAAATTCAAATCGATCCAGCTTAACAAAAGTTTTAAGGCCGCGCTCTGATCCTTGTTGATGGAAGAGACGAGCGCATATTTTTTGCCCAGCTGGCGTGCCTCTTCGATGGCTGTGCGGGCGTTGTGAAAGGCGCTGCCGTCCATGCCGATGGCGGCGCGCGTATTTAGCGGCGTGTCGATCGATCCCAGTCCAAAACCAAAACGCATGTGCACGGGATGCATTTCTACTTCAAACTGATGGAGTATTAAAAACAGATTGGCAGTCGATTTTACAACAGCCTGAAATTCATCTCCAATGGTCAGCGTTGGAGGCGATAAAAAGAGGTGACCATGGCTTTTGGCCAGTTTTTCTATGGCCTGCGAGAATTTGCGCTGCACCTGCGCCCGGTCAGTGATGCGGCGCGATTGAATAATATCTCCGATAAAAACGAAATGGTTCTTCATAAGCTTTTCTTTTATAATAATGTTAATATAAGCATTACACTTATTACCTGTTAAATATAAGAAAAAAAGTAATGTTGTCAAGGGGTAAATAAAAATTTGCAATTTTCTTAAGCTCGTCGTAAAATTTATTATTGGTTTTTATCTTTCTGCAAAATGTAAACTTCAATGCCATTTCGCGGTCCCTTCCATGGATGGAGAAAGAAGATATTTTGTTTTGTTGAGGTTGTCAGGTTTTTACTCATGTAAAGACCAGATTCAATATGGCATGCACAGATGTGTGCATGTTGCAGAATTTTTTAACAACATTGTGAGAGGAGGGAATGATGACATTAGATCTTGCAGCCGCCCGGCAAATCATTAAAGAATACCGACGCGAGTTACACAATAAGCCCCATGTTGTGGCCACAGGCATCGGTTACAAGGTAGTCAACGGAAAGAAGACTGGCGAGCTGGCGGTTATTTGCTCCGTTGATACCAAGGTTTCTAAAAAATTTTTAACGCAGAATGATCTGATACCGCAATCGATTAATGGTCTGCCTACCGATGTGGTGCCCAGCGGGATTTTTTACGCCCAGTTTGATCACACCGCGCGTTATCGACCCGCTCCCGGCGGCGTAAGTATTGGTCATATTAATATTACTGCCGGTACGCTTGGCTGCCTTGTGCAAAGAGACGGAGAGGTGTACATTCTTTCCAACAATCATGTGTTGGCCAATAGCAACCAGGCGGAGATTGGCGATCCGATTTTACAACCCGGCCCTTATGACGGCGGGAGCCACCCACAGGATCATATTGCCAATTTGAGCGAGTTTGTCCCTATCCATTTCGAAGGGGAAAACGGCGGCGACAGTACATGTTCGATTGGTAATGCGGTGAGTAGTTTGCTTAACGGAATGGCCGCTCTTATCGGCAGTAAAACTCGCTTAAAGGCCGTTCGTCAGCAAGAGAGCCAGGCTACAGAAAATCTGGTGGATTGCGCCATAGCTAAGCCGCTTAATCCGGGTGACGTGGTTAATGAAATTGCCGAAATCGGCACCATTCAGGGCGTGGCCGAAGGCGAGCTGGGCATGAAGGTTCAAAAAAGCGGACGCACCACCGGTTGGACCACCGGCCAGATCGAACAGGTTGATGTGACGGTTTCCGTGAGTTATGGGGAAAACAAAACGGCCGTTTTTGTAGATCAGTTAATGACCGGCAATATGAGCGCCGGCGGAGACAGCGGTTCGGCGGTGTTAAATATGAACAGCGAAATTGTAGGATTGCTTTTTGCCGGGAGTAGTTCAAGCACCGTAATTAACAGAATTCAGAATGTTTTTGCCGCTTTAAACGTAGATATTATTCATATTTAAAAAATGGATCGTGAACAATTACAAACGATTAAGGCTATTAAACAAAAAGTTGAAAAAGAATGGCTGAAAATTCCGGGGGTGGTGGCAGTGGGAATTGGTAAAACAGCCCGCGGGAAAGCCGGAATCATCGTTTCGGTAAGAGAATTTTCAACAGAAGTTCAAACCATGATTCCGGCCGATATTAATGGCATTCCCGTGGAAATACGAATTAGCGGACCGATTCAGGCTCTGTAGGTTTATTTTCGCCCTTTCATTTTTTGTTTAAAAGGCGGTTGATGACTTCCCCGGTTTTTATCCCTGATATAAGGCATCCGCCCATGCGGAAAACCTTTATTACCTCTTCCGCCATTCTGGAAAAAATCGTTAATGCCGTCTCCGTCAAGGTCTCTGAATGCCGGTCGGTTTTTTTGCTTGTTATTCAACCAGTCCGGATCGAGACCGTTGGGAATGCCGTCGCCGTCATGATCGGGCGCGTTGTCATTGTAGCCATCACCGTCTTTATCAACAAAATTAACGTTCGGATGTTGCTTTTGAGTTTTGGTTGTATCGGCATCCTGCGCCCAAACAATTGAACTTGCTGCAAAAAAAATCAGTAACATTATGATAATAAATTTTATCCCTTTCATTATAAAAACCTCCTTTCGATACAAAAATATAAACAAATTTTATACCAAACAAAAAATTAACTTAGTAATTTATAAATTATGAATAGAAGTTTTAATTTAAGGCGGTTAAAAAATTCTGTTATAGCATGACGACTTCTTTTAGAAAACAATTAAGGATTTGATATTGAATAGTTTAAGGCTCGTAATTAATGTTGTTGGTAAATTACTTTTAGTTCATCAAAGCGAAAAAGAACCATAATTTTTTTTAACTCTTTACATTTATATTAAAAAAAGTATAAATTTTGACGATTAGATTTAAGAATAAAATAGTTGGACTCGACGCCTCAGTCGAGTGGTTAGTCTTGCAGGGCGATTTTTCAGGCAGGATTACTTTTTTAGGCAAGGAGTAAAAGGGCATGCTTTCGCAACAACAAAAGAATAATCTGTTTAAATATTTTATGATTTTGCTTTATCTTGTGACAGGGCTTTTTCTGCTTTATTTTTTATACACCGGTTGGGACTATTATCGATTACCACTGCAGGAAAAAATTCGTCATCCTCAATACCAAAACTTAAAACCAGGAGGCCGAATAAGTCATGGGCTTGGTATCATGGGATCATTAATGATGATATCACTATTGTTTTATTCCCTTCGAAAAAGAGTTAAAGCATTTAGAAGATGGGGCGCATTGAATCGCTGGTTGAATTTTCATATTTTTTTAGGAATTATGGGGCCGCTTTTTGTTATTTTACACACCACGTTTAAAGTAGATGGCCTGGTTGCCGTTAGTTTCTGGTCGATGATTGCCGTTGCCCTGTCTGGCGTATTCGGGAGGTTTATTTATGTTCAGATTCCGCGGAATATTGTGGGGATTGAATTAAGCAAAGACAAAGCCATGAATATTAATGAAAGATTGAAATCCAAAATACAATATGAATATCAGTTAGATGATCAGGAATTTGTTACTCTTGAGGAAGAAATTGGCGTCCATTTCACATCGGATTCGTTTTTTAAGGTATTTGTCTCCTTAGTCTTAATTGATCTCATTCTCTTTTTTAGACGCCCACGTATTTATAAGCGTGTGGAAGAAAAATTGAATATTTCGAGAGCAAGGATTAAAACATTAGTAAATTTGACGGTTCAACAAGCAAAGCTGGAGCAGCGAATTCACTTTTTAAATCAAATTCAACAGATTTTTCATTACTGGCACGTTATTCACAAGCCTTTTGCCATTTTAATGTATTTAATTATGATGATTCATGTAGGTATTGTAGTCTGGTTGGGATATACCTGGTTCTAAGCGGAATGGAGGGGTAATGTTTTTAAAATTTCAAATATTTGTATTTTCGTATTTATTATTTTTTTATTCTCTATCTTTCGCTCAGCTGTCTCCGGGTAAATTGCATCAAGTACATAAGAATCTGGAAGGCATTGAAAATTGTACCAAATGCCATGAAAGAGGGAAACAGTTGTCGGGCGATCGCTGTCTGGATTGCCACGAATTGTTGAAAGAAAGGATCGAGCAGGGAAAGGGACTGCATGCCAATGAAGAATTTAAAGAGTGCAAAAATTGCCACATTGAACATCATGGGAGAGATGCTGAATTAGTGTACTGGAAGGAAGGACAGGAAAATTTCGATCACAGTAAAACCGGCTATGTTCTGGAAGGCGCGCATGCCGCTTTAAAGTGTAGGGATTGCCATAACGAAAAATTTATTGTCAACAAAAAGGAATTATTGGATCAAAAAAAAGATTTGAACCGTACCTTTTTAGGTCTGGAGCAACGGTGTCTTTCGTGCCATATTGATGAACACCGGGGGCAATTGAACGAAAACTGTTTAGATTGTCATGTAATGAAAAGCTGGAAGCCTGTGCCCAAATTCGATCACAATAAAACGCGATATAAACTAACCGGGCGCCATAAAAAAGTAGAATGTCAGAAATGTCATAAGATTAAGGCAGATCGTCCGATTGGAAAAGACAGTGTGTATCTTGATTTCAAAGTAAAAAATTTTACCAGGTGTGTCGACTGCCATAAAGATCCTCATCAAAAGAAATTCGGACAAAAGTGCGAACAATGTCATACCACAAATGGCTGGAAAGAATACAACAAAAAGGCATTTAACCACGATCTTACCGCTTTTCCGCTACGGGGCAAACACCAGACGGTTGAATGTAAAGAGTGCCATAAAAGCTCAGAGACCTTGAAAATTGCGCGTTTCCAATCCTGCACAGATTGTCATCAGGACTATCATCAGGGACAGTTTGCAACGAGTCAATCTAAAGGCGCCTGCGAACATTGTCATACGGTTAATGGCTTTTCGCCATCCACCTTTAGCATGAAAGATCATCAAAGCACAAACTACCCTTTAAAGGGCGCGCATCAGGCTGTGCCCTGCATTTTGTGTCATAAAAAAATCAATCAGGGAACTCCTCAGGAAACCATGCAGTTCCGGTTTAAATCTACACGATGCATCGATTGTCATGAGGACCCGCATGACAATCAGTTAAATAAGTACTTAAAATTAACTTCAACCATAAATAACATGGATGGTTGTGAGCATTGCCATAGGGTTGAACGCTGGGATCTGGTTAGCTTTGATCATGCCATTACCAACTTTAAACTTGAGGGGCGCCATCAAAAAGTAGCTTGCAGAGAGTGCCATAAACCGGATGCGCGCGGCGTTTTTAAATTTGCAGGTGTGCCCGTTAAATGCGAAGACTGTCACGAAGACGTCCACCTTGGGCAATTCAAAACGGCATCCGGGGCCATTGAGTGTGAACGCTGCCATACTCCTCAAGACTGGATAGCGCGAAAGTTTGACCATAACCGGGACTCGAAATTTAAACTTTCTGGAGCGCATGCGAAAGTCCCCTGTAATGATTGCCACAAAATTGCGGTGCAGAACGCTAAAAGATTTGTTAAATACAAACCCATCCCGACTTCATGTAATGAGTGCCACGGAAAAGAGATCATTCAACCTGTTGAGGTAAACTGATGTATTGGATCGTTTTTATACTGTTGATGTTGACGGAGGCAACAGGGCAGCACCCGGCGGATTTTATTCATGGGCCAAATTTTAATTTGGACTGCAAACTTTGCCATACGACCAAAACCTGGAAGGTAGATCCTCAGCAAATCCTCTTTGATCACAATACGACCGGCTTCCGTTTGTTGGGAGCGCATCGTCAGGTTGAGTGTTTGAGCTGTCATAATTCCCTTGTTTTTTCTCACATCGGACATAATTGCATCGATTGCCACCAGGACGTGCATCAGGGCAGGCTGGGCGTTGATTGCGAACGTTGTCACTCGCCGGATAGCTGGGAGAATCGCTTTGAAGTGTTTGAAATCCATCAAAATACGCGCTTTCCGCTTTATGGAATCCACGCCGTTATTGATTGTCAATCCTGTCATGATCGGGAAGACAGGCAGGACTTTAAGCTAAAAAGCGTTGAGTGCCAGCAATGCCATATTCAAGATTTTTTAAAGACCATAAATCCCTCTCATCAAAAGGCTGGATTTTCCTTACAATGCGAAAATTGTCATTTAGTTAACGCGGCCTCATGGAAACAGGCCATTTATGAGCATAGTGAAACGTTTCCACTGGTTGGCGGACATAGCAATCTGGAATGCGTTGATTGCCACAATGATCGCTATCAGGGCGTTTCTGTCGAATGTTACGCCTGCCATCAGGATCAATATGAAAGTACAACCAACCCGAATCACATGCTTTTTGGCTTTCCCACCAATTGCCAGGAGTGTCATTCTCCCCAGATGTGGGAACGGAGCGACTTCGATCACCTATCTGCAAGCGGATTTGCTTTAGTTGGCGTGCACGCAAGATCGGAAGAAGTAAAATGCATCGATTGTCATGTCAATAACCAGCTTCGTGGTTTACCCCGCGATTGCTACGGATGTCATCAAAATGATTACAATCGTGCGCTCAATCCCAATCATGTAACGGGCAACTTTCCTCAGGATTGCTTAATCTGTCACAACCAGGAGGCCTGGTCGCCTTCCGACTTCGATCATAATCGGACGGCTTTTCCCCTGACTGGGGCCCATCAAACCGCTGCCTGTGAAGATTGTCATACGGACGGACAGTATTCCGGAATTGCAACCGATTGTTATTCCTGCCATCAGAATGATTTTAACCAGACAACCGATCCGGATCATCAGCAGAGCAATTTCAGCCATGATTGTACAAACTGTCATTCGACCACGTCCTGGACTCCGGCTACTTTCGATCATGCGCAAACGAACTTTCCATTGACCGGCGCTCATCAAAACGTGCAGTGCATTGATTGCCATGCAAGCGGGTATGAGAATACGCCCACCAGTTGCGTTTCATGCCACCAACAGGATTATGACGCCACAACCGATCCGAACCACCAGGCGGCCAATTTCCCGTTTACCTGTGAAGACTGCCATTCTACGACAGCCTGGCAGCCGGCAAACTGGGACCATGACGCCCAATATTTCCCGATTTATTCCGGGAGCCATCAGGGAGCATGGGATACCTGTTCCGATTGTCATGTGAACAGCGCCGATTATTCTCAATTTGAATGTATTACCTGTCACGAACACGAAAGAACAACAATGGATGCTAAACACAGTGAAGTAACTAATTATGTTTATGAAAGCCGGGCATGTTACGATTGCCATCCGCAAGGAAAGGAAGCAGGAGATTAAGCATGGGGCATCAATTCATTAATTTAATTTTGATATTTGTGTTTTTTGCAATACAAACTGCCGACGCAGGGGAAACGCCGCATAAAGTTTTGACTTTACCCTGTGAAAGTTGCCATGTAACGAAAAACTGGCAGGATATCTCGTTTGATCACACAACAACGGGCTATGAATTAAGCGGCGAGCATAAAAAAATTGCCTGTGTCTCCTGCCATAATCTGGCAGATTTTTCTCAGGTGCAGGCAAATTGTAACTCCTGTCATACAGATGTGCACCGAAACCGTTTATATCCGGACTGTGAAAGATGCCATATGACGCAGAGCTGGATTGTAATGGATGTTCAAAAAGCCCATGGCAACACATCCTTTCAGTTAATCGGTCGGCATGCCAATCTGGATTGTTGGACCTGTCACCGTGGGGAAGTAGAAGGCGAATGGCGAAGGTTGTCTTCCAATTGCATTGAATGTCATAAAAACGATTACTTAGCAGCCACAGATCCTGTGCACGACGACCTTGGGTTTGGCGTTTTATGTGAAGATTGTCATTCGTTGTTCTCATGGAAACCGGCGACATTTAAGAAACACGACGGTCAATATTTTCCCATATTTTCTGGTGAACATGCCGGACGATGGGAAAGTTGTACCACCTGCCATTACGATGCCGGCAATTATTCTACTTTCTCTTGTTTTTTGAATTGCCACGAACACAATCAGGCGGCAACCGACAGGGAACATGATGATGTGGCAGGCTATCGATATGACAGCAATGCCTGTTATGAATGTCATAGGAGCGGAAAGGGGGATGATTAATCATGACCCGAATCAAAATTTTTCTCATCTTGATTACAATTCTGGGTGTAATAACGGCGCAAGAGGTCGAGATTAAGACCTTTAAAATCAAATATATTTCTGCCAGCCACATTTATTTACAGGGCGGAGAAAAGGACGGTCTGGCAGTGGGGGATGAGCTAATCGTTTACAACGGCAGTGAAAAGATCGGACGAATTAAGATTGAATTTGTTTCGCGATACAGCGCATCGGCTTCCGTTCTGGAAAAGCAAAGGGATTTTAAAATTGGAGATATTGCAAAACTTGTAAAAGAAGAAAAGACCGCTGAAACTGCCATTTCAAGTCAAAAAACAGATTCTTTGATTAGCGAAAGGAAAATGCCGCCTTATCAAAGAAAACGCACCGCGCCCCGGGCTTTAAAAACAAAAATAGACGGATATGTTTCGGGTCAATATTACTATTTTAAGGATCTGGGAGCACGCAAACTCAATTTCAGTCAGCCGACCATGCGCCTGCGCCTGAAAATAAAGAACCTCTGGAATCGGCATTACAATTTTGAGTTAAGATTTCGTTCACGATATAATTTGCGCGACAAAAGTTTTAGCGCAAACGTACCCAAAAGCGAGTGGCAAAACCGCTTGTACGAATTCACCTTTGACTACAATGCTCCGGGCGCCTTTTTAACCTACAAACTGGGCAGAATTATATCCAATGCGTTTAGCGGGGTCGGGTACATTGACGGCGCGTTGGCTAATTTAAAATTAACCAATGACTTTTATTTTGGTCTTTTTGCCGGTACCCAACCAGACTGGCGAACTTCTAACTTCCAGACCGAAATTCAAAAATACGGAGGATACCTTAAATTTGAGCGAGGAAAATTCGGTTCAAAAAAAATTAACGTAACGCTGGCGGGCGTTGGTGAATACCACGGCGGCACCGTAAGCAGGGAGTTTATGTATTTTCAGGTATCCTACTACCATGGGCGGCGCTGGAATATCTATCACAATGTGGAAATAGATGTAAACCGATACTGGCGTAAAGAACGGGCAAAAGAGAGTTTAAGCTTAACCGGCTTTTATCTGAATGCCAACTATCGCATCACTTCCAGCATTAGCGCCTCTTTAAGTTATGACAATCGTAAGAATTACTATACTTACGAATTGAGAACGCTGGCCGATAGTTTATTTGATGATGCTTTCCGACATGGTTTGCGAGCGAATGTCTATTTTAAAATCTTTAAAGATTATCAGATATCTTTGAACTTTGGCCTCAGAGAAAAATCGACGGATGCCAATTTCTCCTACAGTTATGGTTTGAATGTTACTCGCAGGAATTTTTTCAGTAAGTATAATCGAATGAGTTTTAGATTTTCCGGGTTTGATAATATCTTTGCCACAGGTTTTAGCCCGAATGCCACTTTTTCCAGATATTTGCGCGGAGGGCATTATTTAACCTTTTCATACGGAAATTACTATTATCAAATTAAAAATATCAACGATAATAAATTAAACCACTGGATAAGGATTCTGGGGCAAATAGAACTGCCGGCCAGGTTTTATATCAATTCTACCTATGAATACGACTGGGGAAGCGATGTAAAAGGTCATCGCCTGTTATTTGAACTTGGCTATAGATTTTAAAGCAGGGAAAATAAAATGGAAAGTCTGATAATCTGGATAATCACAGCCATCATCGTTATGGTTATTTTAGTTCCGTATTTTATTCAATTCAGAAGGAAGTTAAACAGGGATAAAGCCCTTAAGGCGGAAGCGCAGGAACTGGGGGCCGATCAACCGATTGCCCAGTTTCCGCAAATCAATCAATTAGAGTGCATTGGCTGCGGCTCCTGTGTGGATGCCTGTCCGGAAGGCGGCGTGCTGGGGATTGTGATGGGCAAGGCCACAATTATAAACGGTTTGAAGTGCGTGGGGCATGGAATGTGCGCCGAAGCCTGCCCGGTGGGCGCTATTGTGATTGGCCTGGGAGATATTTCAAAAAGAGACGATATTCCCTTTACCGATGAGCACTTTCAAACGAACATCCCTGGTTTGTATGTGGTAGGCGAATTAGGCGGCCTGGCGTTAATACGCAACGCAATCAAGCAGGGAAATGTGGCCGTGGAACACATCGCAAAGACCTTAAAAAAGCAAGATGAAGACGACCAACTGCTGGATGTCCTGATTGTCGGGGCGGGCCCGGCCGGGCTTTCGGCAGGATTGACAGCAGTAAAATACAATCTAAATTATCTGGTGGTAGATCGCCAGGGGGCGGGCGGAACCATTTTACACTATCCGCGAAAAAAGCTGGTCATGACCCGTCCTGTGGAAATCCCTTTGTACGGCGTTCTTGATAAGCCGGAGTACACCAAAGAAGAATTGCTTGAAATCTGGGAAGATGCTCAAAAAAAATTCAATTTAAAGATTAAATCCGGCCTAAAGTTAGAAAATGTTGTACAGGAGAATGGGCATTTTAAGGTGATCACCAACTTAGAGTCTTTTAAAGCCCGCACCGTTGTGCTTGCTCTGGGACGAAGAGGCACTCCGCGAAAATTAAACGTGCCCGGCGAAGAGCAGGGCAAGGTCATGTATCGTTTACTGGACGCAGAAGCCTACCAGAATGATAAAATTTTGATTGTTGGCGGAGGAGATAGCGCTATTGAAGCCGCCATCGGTTTGGCGCACCAAAAGGGCAACATCATCACCATCTCTTACCGCAAGGATAAATTTTTTCGCATTAAAAAGCGAAATGCCGAGCGCATTGAGAAATTGATTGAAGAGAATAAGGTGTTTGTCATTTACAAATCCACCGTAAAAGAGATTAAAGAAAAATCCGTCATTCTAAATACAGAGCGCGGCGAGGTGGAAATAGAGAATGACTATGTTTTTATCTTTGCCGGCGGCGAACCGCCTTTTGCCTTGCTCAAAAAAATCGGCATTCAATTTGGCGTGGAAGTCGCCCAGAACGCGCTGGCCGGTTAGTCGCTCTTTTTGCGGAACACCCAGAATTCGCTCAGTAAAAAATTAGAAATCATGCCCAGGCCAATGCCGATTAAATTGCTTAAAATATAAGGCCAGTCAAATTTGCTGGTTAGAATCAGAAGCGTTGCGTAGTTGATCAATCCGCCTAATGCTGCCGAGGTGTAATAACGAATCAAACGGTGAAAGTAGGTATAGCGCCGTTTGTGGCGCTCTCTGCCCCAGGTGAAAAGATCGTTCCATGAAAAATTATTGAAAATGGCAATGACAATGGCCAGAGGAGAGGCTACTTCCAGCGAAAGATGCAGTTTTCCATGAAAAATCCATAAGAACAGATTGTTAACAATTAAACCGGATGCGCCAATCAGACCGAATTTAATCATACGGATCAGACGCTCTTTAATTTGCGGGGCCATGGTAATTCTTTGCCTCATAGCAGTAAATGGTGCGCGTGTGAAAGCGATCTAAAAATTTGTATTCAAATTGCTCGATTAGCTCAACCGAATCAAAATACTTACGGACATACTTCAGATCGTCTTTGTATTCTCGGCGGTCGTCGATTACGTACAAAGCGTTTTTACCGATCAGTGAATCCGGCGTTCCCCAGATGTCAAACTGCAGGGCCGGGCGATTGTAAATGTTTTCGGCATAAGTGTCCTGATGATCCGGCAGGTAGAATTTTAGTAAGGCGGCGCTTTTGTAACCGTTGGAGAAGATAAAGACCTTTTTACGACCGCCCATCTTTTGCTGCAACGCATGAATTTTTTGGGCGGCGTCCGACCAGCCGCTCCAGGTGTTGCCTTCGCCCAGCGGCATGTTAGGCACAAGCTGAATAATGTGGGCGATGAGCAGCAAAAAGACAGAAAAATACATGCCGGACTTAATCCAGCGCGACGACCGAATCGTCTCCGCTTTCAGAACGAACACGGCGCCTAAAATCCATCCCAGATATCCCGGCAAAAGCCAGTTCATTTTTACCAGCGAACGCAGACTGACATAAATAAAGCCGCCAATGATTACAAACCCGCTCCAGAATAGCAGATTGAGCAAACGATCTTTAAAACGCGTTTGAATCTGTTTTTTAACGAAATAAACCAATAAGCCGAATACCAGCGGCGTTAGCAAAAATAATTGACTGAAGAATAACTGAACAATGTACTTGCTGGTAAGCGGTTTGAATTTCGCCGCCCGATTGCTAAATTGAAAGGCAAACGATGCCCAGTCGTTTTGCGCATTCCAGATAACCACGGGCGAGAATACCAGCAGCATAATCACGAACGTCAAATAGGGATGGGGCGTAACAAGCCAGCGCCGCAATTTTTTATCGAACAGTAAAAAGGCAAACAGCCCGGGCAGCAGTGCAACCATGGTGTATTTGCTGATCAGGCCAAATCCTAACGTGACGCCCATCAAATACAACCAGCGCGCTCGTTGCGTCTGGTAAAATTTTAAAAATAGAAACAAGGTCAATATCCAGAAAAAAAGCAGCGGCGTGTCGGGCACGCTCAGGATGGCGTAGAGATGGGCGAAAATGGTTAAGTTGAAGAACAGAACGGTCCAAAAGCCGGCCTTTTCTGCCAGGTGACGAGGAATGTTTTTTAATTGCGCCATTAACAGCGCGCTTTTGAGCAGCAGAAGATTAATACCCAAAAACCAGACGACCGCCATAAATTTGACGCCAAATACCGTATCGCCAAAAAGCGTTGTGCCCAGTCCAATCGAATAGGCGGCCATGGGCGGATGGTCAAAATAGGAGAGCGCAGGATACTGAATGTAATACCAGTAATAGGCTTCCTGTGGCGTAATGGGCAGAAAAAAGATGTAAATCAGCTTGAACAGGGTCAGGCCGGCAATAAGCTGGTAGGCCGTTTTTAACGGTTCCTTTATTTCCATTCTGTCCAACATGTTTTCCGCTTTCTTTAGTTTTTTAAAAAGCCTAAGTTTACGATTTGATCTTTTGTGTTGCAAGTTAAAAGTTGTGGGTTAGAATAATTAAAAATTACGAATTACGAATTACGAATTACGGATTTAGAATTAACACGCGAAGTGGGAGGCCGCGTCCGAATTATGCGCGGCGCCTGGTTGAGTGGTTACCGTCCTGGAGATAAGAAGAAAATAAGAGTTAATAAGTTGAATGGTCGCCCGTCTGGCACTCCTTTTCACGATTTTGCTAAAAATAGCCAGCGCAGAAATTACTTACACTGTTGGAAATAATTTTCCACGCACAGCCTCCCCCCTCTTGTTTTAATCCCTGCGAAAATGTTTTGGTTGCGGCTTTTGCTGCCATGGATAGTAAAAATCGTAAACATTTTATAATTCTATTTGATCTTTCGAATATTTTAGTTATATTTTACAGCACAGCATTTTGGAATACTTTATTTTCTTTGTTTAATCTGAATATATTTTGAAAAAAATAAAAGTAGAGAGAACAATGATGCGCGTAAAAACCATACTGTTTTTTCAATTAATTTTATTTAGCCTGCTGTGGAGCCAGAACGTGCCGGTAGTTTATGTTTATCCCTTTAAAAGCGTTGATCAAAATGAAACGCCATTCAGTCAACAGGTCTATTCCTATTTCTGTTCAAATCTGAGCGCTACCGGTAGAGTGAATTTATTCAGCGAAAAAGCCTGGCAAAAGATCTTTAGCACCTATCATTTTATTTTGACCATCAATGATTTTCGGGATAGCAGAAAGGTTATTAAACTGGGAGAACTTACGCCTGTTGATTACATCGTCATTGGGCAGATTAATGAACATGAGCGTGAATATTATTTACACGTCGAATGGATTAATGTTCATAATGGCTTAATAGAAAAAACATTTATTCAAAACATTAAAGATTCCCGCCATTTTCAGGAGCCATTAAATGCCTTAAAAAAAGAGTTGTTAAGATTTATCGTAAAAGAAGGAAAAGTATTCGCCCCACCATCTAATAATACGATTAAAATCAAAATGCCTGAGAGGTCGGGCTGGTTATTGGGCGATGAATTCGTTTTGGTGAATAATTTGAATTACGGTTACGGGCGTGTTCGTCTGGTTAGCTTTGCGGAAAATGAGGCCCGGGCCGAAATTATCTATTTGAATGATCGAATTCGAGTGGGCGACAGAGTTGTACTTGCGCAAAATTTTCAAAACTTAACCATTCCCTTACGCGCAGCTTATTTGCCGCCTTTTAAGGGCGCTTCGGAAAACGAAAAGGAGTTATTCCTGAAAACGCGGCAGATGATTATTGAAAGCGCAAAATTTTATTTAATTGAAAGGCCCATTAATCAACCGTACTATGAATTTAATTTTTCGTTGCAAAAAAAATATGATGGCCGTCTCTTTCTGGTTAATTTGTCCATAACCGAATTGCCGGCGTACAAAATAGTTTTTGAAAAGAATATTGAGTGCGTGTCTGCAGACCTACAGGACGCCTTAAAAATTTTACTGACCGAGGCCTTAAATCGCTGGGAAAAGAAAGCGCTTGTATCTCATGTGAGCGACACTTCCATTGTAATTAATAAGGGGAGAAATCATAAAATTCTTAAAGGGCAAAAAATCTTGTTCCGCTCTGAAGAAGACGGGGGAATTATTGCGGAATCGGTGGTTAAACAGGTTTCGCAAAATGAATCCCGCATTGAAATGCCAGCCAATTTTACTTCAATACGCGCCGGAATGATGGTGACTTTTGTTGAGCCCGCTTTTACCAAAAATCAGTTGCACAATAGATTGCAAACGATTAAGCTGGCTGTGCAACAGGAGAAAAAGAGATATGAAATAGAACGACAGGAAAAATTAGAGGTAGAGAAAAAAATAAAGGCTAAAAAAAAGCTCCAGGCCATACCTAAAAGTCGCGTCCGGTTTGGCTATACGTTGTCGCTGGCAAAATCGAAATCCGATGATCAGATCTTTGATTTGAAAAACAGCCCGAAAATGGATATCGACCTCTATCTTGGCAGCTATCCGTACCTCAGCCTTGTGTTAAACTACGCCTACCACCATTTACAGTATAAAATTTCGGAAGATAAGGTTTTTGTCAATTTTATTGGAACGGGCGTCAGGTTACAAAGCCCTGTTTTTGGCCCGTTTTCTCTTTATGGCATTGCTCTTTATCAATACGCTTTTTTTAGAAATCCGCGGGGAGAAGACTCACCCTTCAATTCTTCCGTGGAATGGGAAAGCCAGTATCTTACATTAAGGACGGGTCTGGATCTCTTAATCAATTCCGGTTTCGGATTTTATATCGAAGCCGGCGAACAGCGAACCTTGAAGTACGAAAAAATCAAAATTCAGTTTTATTCTGCCTCAGCGGGCATCAGCCTGTGGTTTTAACGGCAATGTGGGCGTGTAAGTGTTTGGGCAATTAAACAACGAGTTAACAATAAATTTGATTCAAGCATGGTACTGAACAATCAAAAAAACATGGCTATTACGATTTCTATCATTTTCCTTTTCTTAGCCCTGTTTGAAGGCTGGCCTTACGGATTTTACACTTTGCTTCGCCTAATCGTTTTTGCAGCAACCGCTTTTCTGGCCTGGTTAGCCTATAAATGTCAAAAACATGGCTGGATCTGGATTTTTGGATTTATGGCGCTTCTTTTTAATCCTTTGATTCCTGTGCATCTGGGGCGAGAATTATGGATGATGGTTGATTTATTCGTCGCTATTTTTTTGATTATTTCCATCTTTGTTTTCAAGTTGCCTGAAGATTTTAAGTAAAAAAAATATTAACGTAATAAATAAGAATTGACTTTAAAGAAAAAATGCGGCGTGCGTCTTCAGCATTATTTAAATAAATTTACAGAAGGACGTTTAACTTGCGTAAAATTTTGTATTGGGATGTCTGGTGTATGGTGGTTTTGGGATTGATCTTGTTCACTGGTGGCAGCAACGCGGCCTTTGGTCAGGAAAAATCCAGGAATAACGACCGGCATTTCTGGTGGGGAAATGTGGGAATGGGCTCCGGCTGGGTTGCCGGCGGCTTTGGGTCGAATGACGGAGGCTTAACGTTTGGCGTAAATTTTTCAGGGCAGAGTAAAAATAACATTCTATCGGTTCGCTATGTCATTGTTCAGGAATTTCAATTGTTATGGCCAGACTTGCCAGAAGAAAATGTATGGGATGTGGGCTTGCTTTATGGCAAAAGCGCTAAAGCGTCATATGGTCTGGCCTCAATAGCCGCGGGAATTGGAGTAGTAGGCGGCGTTCGACGCGGCGACAAAATTGGCAGCAGCGGCGGATTTTTTGAAGAAACCTACTATGAAAAACTTACCTTTCTCACCGTGGGCGTTCCCATTGAAACGCAGCTTTTCTGGACGCCGTTTTCCTTTGTAGGGATCGGCATTTATGGTTTTGCCAATTTAAATATGGAAAAATCTTACTGCGGTGGCCTGTTTTCCATTCAGTTTGGTAAACTTCGGTAAACCCAGCTGCATTTCGTCAATCTGCAAGACACGTAAAAATTTTAAAACATCGTTTAATGATGTAGTTTAATCTACACACACCTGTAGAATATTCTACATTAACCGCCCTTTCTCAATTATCTCTTAATAAAACTATTTTTTTAACCAATGCAATAACAATATGTTAAGTTATGGCCATTTTTC
This sequence comes from Caldithrix abyssi DSM 13497, assembly GCF_001886815.1. GTDB lineage: Bacteria > Calditrichota > Calditrichia > Calditrichales > Calditrichaceae > Caldithrix > Caldithrix abyssi. Next base: position 2,666,918 of record NZ_CP018099.1, on the reverse strand, counting down.
CTGGCACGGTTTTGGCCTGAATAAAGGAAAATTCATAAATGGAGTTGTTTAATGGAAAATAAAAAACTGATCTGGTGGGCAATGATTTTGCTGGGAATTCTGGGAGGCATTCTCTTTTTCCCGCTGCCCATTGACGGGAAATTTACCTGTTTCTTTCATCGTATGGCTCTGCCGTCGCAAACCATCGCTGTAGAACATCATGGGAAACAGCTGGTAGATTATTACGTCCATCGCTTCAGTTTCTTTTGGTGGGGCAGTTTATTGTTAGGCTCAGCCGGTATTTACCTTTTAAATAAGAAAAATAATTTGAACAAACAGAAAGGATTGTCATGAGATTGTTGACGATTTTGCTAATATTGATCTCCGTTTCTTTCGGGCAGCAGCAACAGCTACAAAACCTTGTTGAGCGGGCTCTCGAAAATAATCCGGCGCTTAAGGCTCGCGGTCATCACGTACAGGCGGCCAAAGAGCTCATCGACCCGGCCGGTGCGCTGCCAGACCCCATGATCAGTTTGGGGCTGATGAACGTGCCGTCGAATTCATTCGCCTTTAATCAGGAACCGATGAGCGGCAAGCAACTGGCCTTCAGTCAGGCCATCCCCTTTCCTGGCAAGCTGGGACTTAAGAAAAAACTGGCAGAAATTGAAGCGCAAAAAGCAACCGATGTACAGGGCGAACTTGAATTGCAAATCATTCGCAATGTTAAACAGACCTATTTTAAAATTTTCGATCTGGATCGCGCTATTGAGGTGACCGAAAGGAACCAGACGGTGCTGAAAAACTTCACGCAAATTGCCCAGACGCGCTACACCGTGGGCAGCGGCATTCAGCAGGATGTTTTGAAAGCGCAAGTAGAATTTGCCCGCTTTGAAGACCGGTTAATTTCATTACAAGAAAAGAGAGCCGCTTTAAACGCGAAGCTAAACGCGCTTTTAAATCTTCCGCAAGATCAAGCTTTAGAAAAAACAGAGATCTGGTCATTCGAAGCGAATGACATTCCATTCGATACTCTAAAAAACCGGCTGCTTAAAAACAATCCGATCTTAAAAGCCTGGCAAAAAAACACCGAGCAAAGCGCGGTGCGCGTGCGTCTGGCAAAAAAGGAATTATTACCCGATTTTACATTTACGTTTGCCTATACACAAAGAGAGGTTCTGCAATCCGGACTGGGCGGCAATGATTTTCTTTCTGCCGTGGTTGGCCTGAAAATTCCGCTCTATTTCTGGAAAAAACAAGATAAACAATTACAGGCACGTCGTTTTCAGAAAAAAGAAAGCACGGAACAATTTAATGATATCAAAAACCGTTTGCTCGCCTCCCTAAATGACGCCTATCAGAGAGCGCAAAAAAAGGCAGAGCTCATTCAACTTTATCAGGCAACCATCATCCCCCAGGCCAGCCAGGCCCTCAACTCTGCCATTGCCAGCTATCAAAACGATCAGGTCGATTTTTTGACCTTATTGAATAACCTGATGGTATTATTCAATTACGAAAGAGAATATTATCGACTGATCAGCGAATATTATCAGCAATTGGCGCAAATCGAGTACTTAACCGCAAAACAAATCATAAAATAGAAGGAGTGAAACATGAAGTCACGCATTCTGATTACGTTATTTGGACTTTTACTAATTTTTTCAATCGGGGCTACTGTGAGCAGTTGCAGCGGTGAAAAAGATAAAACGGAACAAAAAGAAGAAGTGCAATTGTACACCTGTCCCATGCATCCGGAAGTGATAACCGAAGAACCCGGCCAATGCCCCAAATGCGGAATGGACCTGGTGCCCGTTAAAAAAAGCGCCGGGCAGCAGATGAATATGAATGAAGATCATGACGCCGGGGCTCATGATCAATCCGGCGACGGTGAACAAGCGCAATTGTGGACGTGCGGCATGCATCCAGAGGTCATTCTGGAAGAACCGGGCCAATGTCCCAAGTGTGGAATGAATCTGGTGCCTTTAAAAACGGAAAAATCTAAAAAAACAACGCAAAAATCAGGCAAGATTTTGTACTGGCGGGCGCCCATGGATCCTACAGAAATTTACGATCGTCCCGGCAAATCGAAAATGGGCATGGATTTGATTCCGGTTTATGAAGGCGAGTCCGGCCTGGGAAGCGGCGGTACGATCACCATCGATCCGGTTACGGTTCAAAATATGGGCGTACGTTTTACGCCTGTGGTTAAAAAAGATTTTTACCATGCCATCCGCACCGTTGGCTATATCGAGTACGATGAAAGTAGGCTGTTTACCATCAATAGCAAGATTTCGGGCTGGGTAGAGAAATTGTATGCCGATTACACCGGCAAACTGGTGCGCAAGGGGCAACCATTACTGGAAATTTATTCTCCCGAACTGGTAACCACCCAGGAAGAGTATTTGCTGGCCTTAAAAAATTTGCAGGCGGTTAAAGGTTCCAACATCAGCGAAGTGCGCCAGAGCGCCGAAGAACTCTTGAAAAGTTCGTTAAAACGGCTTCAATACTGGGACATTCCGCAAACGGAAATCCAGCGTCTGACAGACAGTCAGGAAGTTAAAAAGACCACAACCATCTACTCGCCATTTGACGGTTTTGTAATTCACAAAAATGTGGTTGAAGGAACTTACATAAAAGCCGGAAACGACCTTTTCCGCATTGCCGATCTTTCCAGAGTGTGGATTCAGGTCAGCATTTACGATAATGATTTGCCCTGGGTTAAGCCAGATGCACAGGCCGAAGTGGAATTAAGCTATATGCCCGGAAAAAAGTTTCAAGGAAAAATAACTTACATTTATCCTTACCTGGATAAAAAGGCGCGCGACGTCAAAATTCGCCTCGAATTCCAGAACACGGATTTTGAATTGAAACCGGGCATGTACGCTAATGTTTCCATCAAGGCCGATCCCATTAAGGATGCGCTGGTTGTGCCGACCGAGGCGGTGATTCGCTCCGGTAAACGTAACCTGGTCTTTATCGCACGCGGAGAAGGACGATTTGAGCCACGACAGGTGAAAATTGGTGAAGAAAATGACCAGGGCGAAGTGCGCATTATCTCCGGTCTTTTGGAGGGCGAACAGGTGGTTACTTCAGCGCAGTTCATGCTGGACAGCGAAAGTCGCCTGCAGGAAGCCATCCAGAAAATGTTGGCAGAGAAAAGGGGACAGTAAACAGTTAAGGGATTAAGAGTTAAGAGGACGAAGCGAAATGCAAAATCAACCATTCAACCATTACACTCTTACACTCTCTTTTACTCATAATCAAACAGAACAGAGGAGATACACGTGTTAGAAAAAATTATAGAAGCATCGATCAATAACCGCCTACTGGTAATCATATTTACCGCGTTTATTGCCTTTGCTGGAATTTACGCCATATTCAATACGCCGGTGGACGCCATCCCCGATTTAAGCGATGTGCAGGTTATTATCTTTACCGATTATCCCGGCCAGGCGCCACAGGTGGTGGAAGATCAGGTGACCTATCCGCTGACCAGCGCCATGTTATCGGTGCCTTATGCCAAGGTTGTTCGAGGGTATTCGTTTTTCGGACTCTCTTTTGTGTACATTATTTTTGAAGACGGTACCGATCTTTACTGGGCGCGTTCGCGGGTACTGGAATATTTGAATTACGTTTCCAGTCGGTTGCCTGCGGGGGTGACTCCGCAATTGGGGCCTGATGCCACCGGCGTGGGTTGGGTTTACGAGTATGTGCTGGATGGCGGAGATAAATACGATCTGCAGGAACTGCGTTCGCTGCAGGACTGGTACCTGCGTTACGAATTGACCAGTGTTCCCGGCGTGGCAGAAGTAGCCAGTATTGGCGGTTATGTAAAACAATACCAGGTAGAAGTGGACCCCAACAAATTAAAGGCTTACAACATTCCTTTGAATAAGGTAAAGATGGCCATCAAGCGCAGTAACAACGACGTGGGCGGCCGCCTGGTTGAAATGGGCGAAACAGAGTTTATGGTACGCGGGCTGGGCTACATTAAATCCAGAGAAGATGTGGAAAATATTCCGGTGGGCGTGGATCAGAACGGAACGCCCATTTTAATCAAAAACATTGCCAATGTCAGCATTGGGGCAGAGCTGCGTCGCGGGCTTGCCGAATGGAACGGCGAGGGCGAAACCGTCGGCGGAATTGTGGTCATGCGCTGGGGCGAAAATGCGCTTAAAACCATTGAACGCGTAAAACAGAAGTTAAAAGAACTGGAAAAGGGGCTGCCCGAAGGCGTGACCATCAAGTCGGCCTATGATCGTTCAGGCTTAATCATCAGAGCCATTGACAATTTGCGTGAAAAACTGGTAGAAGAGTTACTCGTGGTAGCCCTTGTATCCATCATCTTCCTTTTGCATTTTCGTAGCGCTTTTGTGGCCGTATTCACCCTGCCCATGGGTATTTTAATCTCTTTTCTGATTATGTACTTTCAGGGCATTAACGCCAACATCATGTCTCTGGGCGGTATTGCTATTGCCATTGGCGCCATGGTAGATGCGGCCATTGTGATGATCGAAAACGCACATAAACATCTGGAACGAGACAGGGGGAAAAAGGAGCACTGGCAGATCATCATGTCCGCATCCAAAGAGGTAGGGCCGGCGTTGTTTTATTCTCTGCTCATTGTAACGCTTTCGTTTCTGCCGGTTTTTACCCTGCAGGCGCAAGAAGGGCGGCTATTTAAACCCCTGGCCTACACCAAAACGTATGCCATGGCGGCTTCGGCAATCATAGCCATCACCATTACGCCGGTTTTGATGGGCTTTTTCGTGCGCGGTAGAATTCGCTCTGAAAAAGAAAATCCCATCAGTCGAATATTAATCAAACTTTACAGACCGGTTATCGATTTTGTGCTGCGTTTTCGCTGGCTAACCATCGGAGGAGCTGTGGTACTTATCCTGATTACCATCTTGCCCTTACAACGTCTCGGTTCTGAGTTCATGCCTCCGTTGAATGAAGGCGATCTGCTGTACATGCCGACCACCGATCCGGGAATTAGCATCACCAAGGCCAGGGAACTGCTGCAGCAAACCGACAAGATCATAAAGAGTTTTCCGGAAGTGCACCATGTGTTTGGTAAAATCGGCCGGGCCGAAACAGCCACCGATCCGGCGCCGCTTTCCATGATCGAAACAACCATTATGCTTAAACCCAAAGAAGAATGGCGCCCTGGCATGACCATGGAAAAATTAATCAAAGAGCTGGATGCCGCCATTCAGTTTCCGGGATTAACCAACGCCTGGACCATGCCCATTAAAACCAGGATTGACATGCTCTCCACGGGAATTAAAACGCCCGTCGGCGTTAAGGTTATGGGGCCGGATTTGCAAACGCTTTCTGACCTGGCTGAGCGGATTGCCAATGTTTTGAAAGATGTAAAGGGAACTTTGAGCGTTTTTCCGGATAAAACAGTAGGCGGCAACTATCTGGATTTTAAAATTAATCGATTGGAAGCCGCGCGATATGGATTAACGGTTGGAGATGTGCAGGATGTAATCACCACAGCCATTGGAGGAATGAACGTAACTTACACCGTTGAAGGACTGGAGCGATATCCGGTAAATGTGCGCTACAACAGAGAATTGCGAGACAACATCAGCGCTCTGAAGCGTGTACTGGTGCCAACGCCCACAGGAGCCCAGGTTCCGCTTGAATATCTGGCAGACATTGAGATTAAAAAAGGGCCGCCTGTCATCAAAAGCGAAAATGCCCGCCGCACCGCCTGGTTGTATGTCGATATTCGAGATATTGATGTGGGCACCTATGTGAAAAACGCCAAAAAGGCCGTCTTTGACAAAGTTGATTTTCCTGAAGGTTACAGCCTGGTCTGGTCCGGACAGTACGAATACATGCAGCGCGCTCAAAAGCGACTGCAAATTGTGGTGCCCATTACCCTGGTCATCATCTTTTTGCTGCTCTACTTCAACTTTAAGAATGTAACCGAAAGCATGATTGTGATGTTCTCTTTGCCTTTTGCTCTGATCGGAGGCATCTGGTTTATGTACATCCTGGGTTACAACTTTAGTGTGGCGGTTGGCGTAGGCTTCATTGCTCTGGCTGGTCTTTCGGCCGAAACGGGCGTGGTGATGCTGGTTTATCTGGACAATGTTTATAATGACTGGAAAAAGAGAGGCATGATTCGTAAGTTGGATCATCTGAAACAAATTGTTGTTGAAGGCGCCGTGGACAGGGTACGTCCCAAGTTGATGACCGTAGCCACTACCATGCTCGGACTGATGCCCATATTGTGGGGGACAGGAACCGGTTCACAGACCATGAAGCGCATTGCCGCTCCCATGATCGGCGGCCTGGTCTCGTCAACGGTTTTAACGTTGATCGTCATCCCCGCCATCTACTTTTTGTGGAAAAGCCGGGAGTTAAAACGCATGAGCGCACAATTTGCTAAAGACGAAGCTGAAGAAAATAATGGAAATGAAACGTTTTAAATCATAAAATAGAACGGGCCGCAAAAAAGGCGGCCCGTTATTCTCAAAAGAGGAGCATAAAAATGAAAGAAGTAAAAGCCTTTATCCGCAGTTCCAAAGCAGAAGCTGTCATCGAAGCCCTGTATGATCTGGGTGTTGCCGATATTACTTTAATCGATGTAATGGGCGTGGGACACCATCTGGTAGACCCGCAACAGGCCCGCTATTCCATTCACCTCGTTAAAAAATATTCCGATGTGGCCAAGCTCGAAACGGTTTGCCGATCGGAAGACGCCAATAAAATTGTCGAAACCATTCGTCAAACGGCATATACCGGAATGCCCGGCGATGGCATGATTTACGTAATGCCTGTCGAAAAAGCTGTAAAAATTAGAACAGGCAAGGAAAACAAAGAAGCCATTTAGCCCATGGAAGGCGTGGTAAAGTAATTTAAGATGTTGTAATAAGAAAATAATTCATAATAATTAATTTAAAAAAGGAGAACCACTATGAGTTCAAGTATCAAGTCATTGGCAATCGCCATCGTCATCGCCGGCCTGTTTTCGATTACCGCTTACGCACAGGAACCGCAGGTTAAAGGAATGGAACATAAGGGCATGGTAACGCAGGAACGAATGAAGGTAGGCGACAATAGCAATCAGATGCAGAATGTTATGCATGAATGCATAGGCATCGTAAAAAACCTGCACGGCAGCGATTCGGAACACATGCAAAAGATGATGGATTCGGGCATGATGAGCACGGTTATGGCCATGTTCGAAACCGCCAAAGATATGCAAAAAATGATGCAGGGTATCGAATCGATGAAGCAGGATCAAAAAATGATGAACGATCCCCAGAAGAAAAAACACATCGAGCAAATGGAAGAACACATGCAGAAAATGATGCAATCCATGGAAGAGATGGTTAAAAATATGAAGTCGATCGAAGAGCAGGAAAACAAATAATATCGCTTTAAAAACCAAAAAGGGAGTTTTGATTAGCCCCCTTTCCGGGCGTGGTTCACTCCGCCGTTCATTATTTAATGATGTCGGCGGTGAGGGCTCCTGCAGCATAAGTTAAAACGAACATAGGAGGATAAGAAAGGGAAGGTATAAGAAAGATAACAGCATAAATAATAGCGCTTCAAAGGACTTTAAATAAAATATAAATTTGTGCTACTGGCACATAATTTTTAAAAAAAAGGCAGAAGTTTACCGTCCTTTGAAACATATTTCACAAAGCATTTTAAATGTAAGACATCCATTAAACAAAAGGGAGAGGGTATGGTCCCTGGTAAATTTTTGATCTTTATGGCTTTAATCGCTGCACTAATTTCGGCTTACGCTTACTTAGTAGGGCAGTCTGGCTCTGTAAATAAAGTAAAATGGCTAAATATTGCTCGTAAAGCTTTTTATGTGCAGTTGGCTGGCGTTAGCCTTGCCAGCATTTTATTGCTTTATTTAATATTAACGCATCATTTTGAAATTGGATATATATATCGCTACTCATCAAGAGACCTTGGGCTTGGGTTATTGATTTCTTCCTTCTGGGCCGGGCAGGAAGGCTCCTTTTTGCTCTGGGCATGGATGATGGTCATCATGATTTTCATCGTACACAAACGCCTGGGAAGCCTGGAAAATCCGACCATGTTCTATTTAAACCTGGTTATGGCCGGATTTTTAATCATCCTGGTAAAGGTCAGCCCTTTTGCTCTGCAGGAACATGTTCCGCCGGACGGCGCAGGTCTTAATCCTTTGCTGCAAAATTTTTGGATGATTATTCATCCGCCGGTCTTATTTGTGGGATACGCTGCGGCCGCAATTCCTCTTGCCCTTGCTCTGGCCGCGCTGCATAAAAATGATTATCAGACCTGGGTAAAGCTGGCGCTGCCCTGGACGCTGCTTACCTCCATAACCCTGGGCGCCGGTATTATTATTGGGGCTTTCTGGGCTTATGAAGTTTTAGGCTGGGGCGGCTATTGGGGATGGGACCCGGTGGAAAATTCCTCTCTGATCGCCTGGCTGTTCATTATCGCGCTGTTCCACGGTCTGCTGATTACAAAGAAAACCGGCTCCTTGCAAAAAACCAATCTTACGCTGGCGATTCTCTCTTACGTCATGGTTTTATATGCCACGTTTTTGACACGTTCTGGAGTCCTGGCCGATTTTTCGGTGCATTCCTTTGCCGATCTGGGTCTGAGCTCCTATTTGATCGTTTTCATGGGTGCGGTGATACTGGTGGGCGCAGGACTGATGTTCTGGCGCAGCGGCGAAATTCCCTCCCAACCGCTGCCTGTAAAAAAACTGAACAAAGAAACCGCCCTGGTGCTCACCATGTTTCTGCTGCTTACCTCTGCAATGCTTATCTGGCTGGGCACTTCGTCTCCGCTGCTTACTTCGATTTTCGGTCAACCTTCACAGGTCGGGATTGATTTTTACAATAAAATGAATCTGCCGCTGGGCATTTTAATGGCTTTGCTGCTGAGCTGGGCGCCCTTTGTGCGCTGGGGAAAGACCGAAACAAAAGACTTTTTTAGAAGGCAGATTTTAACCGGTCTGGCCGGTCTCGTCGCGCTGACGGCATTACTGCTGGCGAAGATGGACAACTGGCTTTTTATCATCTTTGTTACCTTTTCGACCATGGCATTGGTTGCTAATTTAGATATGTTCTTCACGCGTTTGCGCCACTCTTCCAAAAAAGAAGGCCTGGCCGCGCCTTTAACCCATATTGGCCTGACCCTGATGTTTGTCGGTATTATCCTTTCGGCTCAATATTCGCACAGCGAACGTATTGTATTAAATCAAAATGAGCCGCAACAGGTTTTTAACTTCACGTTTACCTATAGCGGCGATTTTCAGCAGCCCAACGGTAAAAACGGCGTGATCATTCAGGTTGAAAAAGAAGAAGAATCGTTCGAGATGCGCCCGCGTATTTACATGAATAATTACACGAACAGCATGATGCACGAACCATCCATTCGGCGTGGGATAATCAGCGATCTTTACATTTCGCCGCTGCAGATTGCCCGGGATGAGCATAACCATGCCCATGAAGAAATAACCCTTGAAAAAGGCGAAATCAAGACCTGGAACGATTACGAAGTCCAGTTCACCGGTTTCGAAATGGCTAACCATGATGAAGAGCACGGCATTAAAGTGCTTGCCAATGTGATCTTTAAAAAAGGGGAAGAAATCATCCAGCTTAAGCCTGGCGTCATATTACGTGGACAACAAGGCGAAGCCATTCCCTCAGTTTTGGAAGATGCGGAAACGGGAAAAACAACAATAGAGCTAACTGCCCTTAATGCCGATGCCAAAACGATTAGATTGATGTTCCATGGTACAGCGCCACTGAAAGAAGCGCCAACCGCGCAGGTATTGATAGAAATCAGCATCAAACGCTTTATGGCTTTGTTATGGCTGGGTACGATTTTGTTAACTGCTGGCACCATCCTTGGTGGCTACAGAAGATTTAAAGAAGGAAGAAGACGCAATGCGCAAACATGATTGATGTACTCATTTGGCGTTTGAGATGAGCACAGGCCAGAGTGCTGCCTGAATAGGCCATGTGCTGTAAAGTGAATTAAGTAAAATAACAGGCGGTCGCTTTACTTAAAAAGTGGCCGCCTTATTTATTATTATTGGCTCTACTGGGATTCCTGTGGAAAAAGGTCTAATTTACCAAGAAAGAAAAGTATTGCTATCCTAAAATTTTCAAATTTTCTAAAGCCTCTACCAACTGTTTTTATCTCCTGTATCTTGCCGTTCAACCATTCGGCTACTGAATTATCTATCTGATATCTTATATAGTTTAATAAGCCATCTGAATGAGCAATGAGCATTTTTGCTACTTTAATCATTTTATTTAAAGAACGTTCCTTAATATCCTGATACCATTCCGCAAAAAAAAATTTCGCATCATTTATTGTTTCACTCCTAAAGAATTCTTTGAAGTTCTCTTTGGCCGCCCAAGCCTGGGAAGTGATAAGGTTAAGTTCTTGAATTTTTCTGAAACGCGATAATTGCTTGTCCGTCATATTTTCCAGATTCTTTAAAAATAAATATTTACTTTTCACTAAGGTTTTATCATTAGATTTTTGTAATTTACGGGCTTCCTCTCGTCTGGTTTTATCCACTCCATCATTTAAATACTTCATTATATGAAATTTGTCATGCACTATGGAAGCATTGGGAAGCTCCTTTTGAACAGCTTTAATAAAAGCTTTCCACATATCCATACTGACCGCTTTGAGGCCCTCCTTTTGTTTCTCTGTTAATCCCTTGTTTATTAACGAACTGGCAGAGCTTGTTGTGCGACCTTCACTTACATCTATTACACGTCTTCTTTCACTATCGGATAATACGCTTACATAAGTATGACCTCTTTTCATACTCTTCTCATCTATCCCGATATATTTAATGTCCTCTTCCGTTCGGCGTGATAGCCCGCGTTCCACTGCTTTGCTCATTATATGATGAAGCATATCAAAGCTGATCCGTAAAAATTGTGCCGTTTTGCTCTGGTTCTTGGAGGCCAGTAATAACTCAATAGCAAAACGTTCAAATAATAAAGTCGTTCGACTCGACTTTTCTGCCCAAGGTACTTTGATCGTTTTTACTCCATGTTCCTTGCATTTAATGCGGGGTACTTTGCAGACAATATAGGTCTTCATTTGGCATGTATCCAAATGCCGCCAACGACGTTTTTCGCGGTGATCATAAATATCATATTCCACTTCGCATTCGGGACAAAAACCTTTTTTTGACTTATAGATAATCTCTATTTCTACTTCCTCATTCGCAATATCTAAGTCAACTTTAGAAACTTCCCAGGGATGCGAAAGTCCCAAAATCTGTTTAAATAATTCTTTATCTTTCATAAACTCAATCTAAGGATTATTTTTGTTTTTCACAAAAATCCCAGTAGAGCCTTATTATTAAGGTTGGTAAGGCATTGTGCCATGGAAACAAATAGCTCTCGATCGCCGATTTTGCAAATTGGCCCAGTTCCGGATGCGGCCCGCCATCAATATAAAAATGACGAACGGCGATTATTGCAATTATTTAACTTTTAACATACCATCGGAAACGCGAACCATTTTTTGATAATGAATACCTCCCATTTTTGTTTTTTGTCTTGCGCTTTCCATGATCCACTCGTCCCGTTCGGCTTTAACCATCTTGTTACGCTCCGCGCCGGTTGGAGCGGTGGAACTCCAGTTGGTTACAACCGGAATGTAAAGGGTTCATTAAGGTGTTAGGTAAACATCACAATTGGCTCACAAGAATTTTCGGTTTTGTACACTATTCTTCAGTAAGTTGTAGAATATTCATCAAAAACAAAGCAATCTAAAATCAATTTTATTTTGTAAGTGATTAAATTACAATAGAATAAAGACTCTGTTAATTCTGGCACGGAATGTGCTTTTTAATAAGTAACGCAGAACGTTGATTGATGACAGGCTGCAGAATCGAAAGATCAGTAAAAAAAGCAGCCCACTTGAATGAAAAAGGAACGATCTGCGGCAAAAAATAACTCCGAAAGAAAGGAGCTTTAAAATGATGGAACATGGTATGGGATTTGGTTGGGTGTACACATTAATCTTTGTGGCGCTGGCTGTATGGCTGGTTTACCAGATCGTTCAAAGAAATTCTTCCAGACCGGATGAATCGGTTAAAACGCCGCTGGAAATTTTGAAAGAACGCTATGCCAGAGGCGAAATTAGTAAGTCAGAATTTGATCGGATGAAAGACGATCTTAAATAAAAATATAAAGCCCTTAAATGAAAGGGGGAACCGATGAATAATAAAAAACATCACGACGAAAACGGCATGAAGCATGATGCGGATGAACATGGACATCATCACAGTGAGCATGAACACTCTGAACATGCATCAAAACATACCGACCAACATCACCACGTGCACCAATCTGATGAAGGTGATCACGCTGGCCATACCCAAAGTGCAGGGCACGAGCACGACCACGCCGCCAGGGGGCAAAAACACGATCATCACGATCATCACCAAATGATGGTGGCGGATTTTCGAAAACGCTTCTGGATCAGTCTGGCCTTAACCGTTCCGGTTCTACTACTGTCACCGATGATTCAGAAATTTTTGGGATTCTCGCTGCGCTTTACGGGCGATTTAGTGGTGAGTTTTGTACTGGCCTCGGCTATTTATTTTTATGGCGGCTGGCCCTTTTTAAAAGGCATGGTGCAGGAATTACGGAAGAAGATCCCGGGAATGATGACGCTGATCTCATTAGCCATAACCGTTGCCTATTTTTACAGCGCGATGGTGGTTTTTGGGTTGGCCGGAAAGATATTCTTCTGGGAGCTGGCTACTTTAATTGACATTATGCTTTTAGGCCACTGGATTGAAATGAAATCGGTGATGGGCGCTTCTAAAGCTCTGGAAGAACTGGCCAAATTGATGCCCTCCGAAGCGCACAAACTGGTCGGCGAAGATAAAGTGATTGACGTGCCTTTGAATGAATTGATTAAGGGCGATCGTGTGCTGGTCAAACCCGGTGAAAAAATCCCCGCCGACGGCGTGGTGATCAGCGGAGAAAGCTCGGTGAACGAATCGATGTTGACCGGAGAGTCCAAGCCTGTTTATAAAGGTGAAGCGGACAAGGTTATTGGCGGTTCGATCAACGGAGAAGGTTCTCTGGTTATCGAAGTGCACCGTACCGGCAAAGATTCGTTCCTGTCGCAGGTGATCGACCTGGTAAAAGAGGCACAGGAAAGTAAGTCTAAAACGCAGGACCTGGCTAATCGAGCCGCCTTCTGGCTAACGCTCATCGCCATTTTTGCCGGCGGATTAACCTTCTTTGTCTGGATGGTGATCATGCATCAGGATTTGTCGTTTGCGCTTGAGCGAACGGTTACGGTGATGGTCATTACCTGCCCCCATGCGCTGGGATTGGCCGTGCCTCTGGTGGTGGCTGTTTCGACCGCTATCTCTGCGTCTCGCGGATTATTGATTCGCAATCGCGCTGCCTTCGAACGGGCGCGCAATCTGCAAGCTATCATTTTTGATAAAACCGGCACCTTAACAAAAGGCGAGTTTGGCGTTACCGACGTGGTCGTATTTGATGAAAGTATTCAAATAGATGAATTGGTTGATTTAGCCGGCAGCGTGGAAAGCCATTCAGAACATCCCATTGCCAAAGCAATCAGCAATAAGGCAGCTAAAAAATTACCGGTTCAGGATTTTAAAGCCATTCCGGGCAAAGGCGCCTACGGCATGGTTGACGGTCGAAAAGTAATGGTTGTCAGTCCTGGCTATCTTAAACAAGAAAATATTACGATTAATAATGATACCGTTTCGGAATTGTTTGAGCAGGGCAAAACAGTCGTTTTTGTTTTGATTAATGACAGGCTTCATGGAGCGATTGCCCTGGCCGACGAAATTAGACCGGAATCTTTTGAAGCCATCCGTTCTTTAAAGAAAATGGGTATCAAAACCATGATGCTAACCGGCGATAATAAACAGGTGGCGCGTTGGGTCAGTGAAGAATTGGGCCTGGATCAATATTTTGCCGAAGTGCTGCCGGATCAAAAGGCCTTAAAAGTTAAAGAAGTGCAGGCACAGGGACTCATCGTTGCCATGACAGGCGACGGCGTAAATGATGCGCCGGCGCTGGCCACTGCCGATGTGGGTATTGCCATCGGCGCCGGAACGGACGTTGCCGTTGAAACAGCAGACGTGGTTCTGGTAAACAGCAATCCCCTTGATGTGGTGGCTATTATCAGCCTGGCCAAGGCCACTTACAGAAAAATGATTCAGAACCTGGCCTGGGCAACCGGTTACAATGCCTTCGCCATTCCGCTGGCGGCAGGCGTACTATATTCTTCAGGAATTATCCTCAGTCCGGCCATGGGCGCTGTGCTGATGTCCTTAAGCACCATTGTGGTAGCCATCAATGCCAGAATGCTGAAGATCAAGTAAGGAACGGGAAGTTTTGCAAGAATAGACGCCTCCATATATCAATCCTACCATAAACCCATTCAATTAAAAAAGGGGCTGTTCCGATTGGAACAGCCCCTTTTTGGTTATGCGGCTTTCAAATCTTTAAAGCCGATCAATTTCTTCTGTCGCTCATCCCACAAATGGAGCTTAACGCTTTTAAGACTTTTAGAAATGGTTAACGGTTCAACCTCTCTAAAAAGATCAATCTGTTTTTGACAGGCCGGCAGATTGTAAAAGGGAATGCCGGATCGTAAGTGGTGAATATGGTGGTAGCCAATATTGCCGGAGAACCAGTGTAAAATGGCTGGTAATTGATAGTAGGAACTGCCTTTAATGGAGGCTTCTACTACATTCCATTCATCGTTATGGCTCCAGTAAGTGTTTTCAAATTGATGCTGAACATAAAAAAGCCAGATGCCAGCTAGCCCGCCGACAAACATCACAGGTATCTGAATCATCAGATAGGTTTTGAATCCGATCAGTAAGCTAATGCCGGTTACCATAATTACCGCGGCCAGATTGGTCAACCATACGCCCCTTCTGGCTTCCTTTTTAGAGTCTTTGCCCGGCAGGCGATTAGAAACCAGAAAGAGGAAAAAAGGCCCCAGGCCAAACATGACCAGCGGATGGCGATAAAGACGATAGGCCAGACGTTTCAGTTTTGAAGCCTGTTTGTATTCGTCAACGGTCATGGTCCACACGTCCCCAACGCCGCGCCGATCCAGATCGCCGGAAGAAGCGTGGTGCATGTTGTGCGCCTGACGCCATTCTTCAAACGGCGTAAAAGTTAAAAGACCGGTAATTCTGCCAATCCATTTGTTAGCAGTGCGCGTTTTACAAAACGAACCATGACAGGCGTCATGAAAAATGATAAAGGTGCGCACCATAAACAGGCCGCCCAGTACGGTCAAAGGCAAAATGTAAACATACGAAACATTTTGCTTTAATAAATAAACCATCAGCGTCCACAAACCCAGATAGGAAGTTAAAGTGACGAACAATTCCCACAGGGACTTTTTGGTCGAAGGCTGGGCAAATGGCGCCAACTGTTGATTGATTTGCTTGAGTGTCAAGGTATTCTTCATAGAATTTCTCCAATTTTAAATTAAATGCATAACTCAAAACATAAAATAGAAATAAATTATTCTGGAATATTGTAAAAGAAATGTAAAAACCGAAAAAGGGAATTATTATTCGCCGCACTTTAATGGGCTTGATAAAAATGAAAAATATTTCAGAATCTGGAAAATAAAAAGAACATCGTTTACTTTTATTGGATAGAAGTTGGTTTACGATTTTATGGAGGAAAAATGAAAAAAGCGCTCTGGTTGTTTTTGATATTCTTTTTAGCATGCGCCACGCGCGAGCCTGAGCCCATGAATGCTCAAACGTTGAGCGAAGCGTTGCAACTGGCTAAAAAATTGAACCGACCGCTTTTAATCGATTTTATGACGGACTGGTGACCGAGCTGTAAGCAATTCGCTCGTGCAGCGAAAGAAGACAGCGAAATCCGAAAAATTTTAAGCAATGTGGTTTTACTGCAGGTCGATTGTGAAAAGGGCGAAGGCGTTGAGTTAGCGAAAAAATACAATATCAGGGGCTATCCGACATTCTATCTGGTCAATGCCAGTGAAGAACCTCTGTTTGTTTTTATGGGATATGGAAAACAATATTTTTCCCAGAAAATGGCCCTTGCTCTCTCCGACCTCAATCCCATCTCAGTTAAAGAAGAACGATTTGCCCGAAAACCTGATGCCGAGCTGGCCAGAATTCTGGCCGATTATTATTTTGCCCGGAACGAGCTGATAACCGCTTATGATTATTTGAAAAAAGCTAAAAATTTTGCCCAAAAGCCAGATGTGGAGCTGGATAGACAGATTTTTCGGATTGTTTATTCTGGATACCGCTCCGATCAATTTCCGCTTGATTCGGTTAAAGCTGCCGCCGATCATTTAATGGCGGGTTTAAAGGACGAAAAAAGCCGGGCGCAAATCTTGTTTAACATGTCGCGCCTCTTAGCAAAATCGCCTGATGATAGGGAATTGCTGAGCTATCTTACAAAACTGACTCAAATGATCAATCGAACGCCAGATCTTTTGCGTGAACGTAGTAAAAAAGAAGTTGAGCTTTTGCATTGCCTTTATGTGGAAAAAGACGCAAAAAAAGCCGTCGAAAAAAAGAAGGCTGCCATGCCGCCCGGCTGGCAGGAGAATCCGGATCAATTGAATTCTTTTGCCTGGTGGTGCTTTGAAAATAAGATAAATCTGGATGAAGCGGCGGCGCTGGCGAAAAAAGCGCTGGAGCTGGCAGACGATCCGCTGGATAAGGCCAATATTCTGGATACGCTGGCCGAAATCCTCAGTCTGCAGGGCAAACACCAGGAAGCCATTAAAGCGGAAGAGAAAGCCATTGAATTAAATCCAAAGGATAAACTCTTTAAGCGAAATCTGGAGAAATTCAGGCAGAGGGCTGGCCTAATATGATCACGGTAATTCTCCAAAGCAGCACAGCCGCAACCAAAAACATCTTCGCAGGAATTTAAACAACCACAGGGCGCACAGAGAAGTCACAAAGGGCACAAAGAATGTTAAAAATAGTTTCAATAGCCCTCGCCGCCTCGATTCACCACTCCCAGAATAAAAGTCTGGCAGTGGGGCAGGCTGAGCGTGGAATATTATTTCCAAGGTAGGAATTCACCACATTTGCAGAAACAGATTTGAAATGACAGACTAACTATTCAACCATTCAACTAATCAACCAAACAACCGGGGTACGGTGGATGTTTGAAAACAAAAAATCACTAACCTTTTAAAAAAGGGGAGGTAAGACGCTACTTATAATCAGCAGCGAAGCGAAATCGAGAAGACAGCGCTAAATAAAACGCTGTTTTTGCCGAAATTTACTGAAAAAGATACCGAAAAACTTGCATTGTGAAAAAATAAACTTTAATTTACTACCGAAAGGTAGGAGATAGAGTATGAGGCTACAAAAAACAACAGAACATGCCATTAGGGTAATGACGTATCTGGCGGTAAACAAGGATCAGCGTTTTTCGGTAAATGTATTGCACAAAGAGCTTGGCATTCCATATAAATACCTGGGGCGTCTGATGAGTAAGCTGGCTCAGGCCGGACTGGTGCAGGTGCTGCAGGGTAAACACGGCGGCTATCAACTGGGGCGGGAATTAGAGAAAATTTACCTGTACGAAGTGGTCGGCGTGGTTGAAGGGCTGGAAGACTACGATCGTTGCATTCTTGGATTTCCCAATTGTTCGAATGATAATCCCTGTCCCATGCATCATTTCTGGTCTAAAATCCAGAGTGAATTAAAAGAATTTTTGTACAATACCACGCTAGCAGATCTGGAAAAATTTGCCACGCACAAGATTTAAAAATTTTTAAATAAAAATGCTACGAATAAATAGAAATTTGGAGAAAAAAGATGAGCGAATTAATCAACAATAGACAGGAACGAATCGAGGTTATGAAAAACTTGATTCGTCAACTCCATGAAGGAAGAGATGAGGAGAAGGTTAGAAGGCAACTGGAAAGTGTATTGCAAGAAGCCGATTATTCCGATGTTTTTTTAATGGAAATTCAGTTAATGGAAGAGGGTATCTCCCGGGAGAGCATCACCAAGCTGTGCGACGTGCACACCAAAGTGCTCAAAAAGCATCTGGACCTAACCGAAACGCCAGATGCCGTTCCCGGTCATCCGCTGCACACCTTTTTGCAGGAAAACCAGGCGTTATTGCAGCGAACGGCGCACATCAGAAAGAAGATCGCCGAGCTGGAAAAAGTATCCGAAGAAGAGAGCGCGGATGTATTAATGAAGATTCGTTTTTTACTCAATGAATTGATGGATGTGGATAAACACTATCGTCGTAAAGAAAACTTGCTCTTTCCTTTCTTCGAAAAGAACAACTTGCACGGTCCTTCCACCGTAATGTGGACCAAACATGATGAAACGCGCAGCTATTTAAAATCGGTTATCCAGGCCTTAAATGAGGCAGAAAACATTTCTCAAAAGGAAATGATCGCTTTTGCCCGGCTGGCCATTGAACCAGCCATCGAATCCGTGGAAGAGATGATTTACAAGGAAGAAAAAATTCTCTTTCCCACGGCAATGGACTTGTTAACCGAGCAGGACTGGTACGATATCTACTTGCAAAGTCCGGAAATCGGTTTTTGTCTTTATTACCCTGAATTTGAATGGGTTCCGGAAGGCGGACTGGTTGAGAATGTAGAAAAGATCAAAGCCAGCGACGATAAAATTCATTTACCCACCGGCAGCTTTACGCTTGAACAATTGATAAACATCTTCAAAACGCTTCCGGTAGATTTAACATTTGTTGACGCGGAAGATACCGTACGCTATTTCAGTCCTGGAAAAGATCGTATTTTCGACCGCTCGCGCACCATTCTGGGCCGCAAAGTGCAGTACTGCCATCCTCCCAAAAGCGTAAATATTGTCAACCAGATAATTAAAGATTTTAAAGAAGGAAAACAGGATGTGGCGCGCTTCTGGATCAATTTTGGCGGTCGTTTCATCTACATCTCTTATTATGCCATAAGGAATGATCAGGGAACGTATCTGGGAACACTGGAAGTCACGCAAGACCTGACCGACTTACGCGCCCTTGAGGGGGAACGTCGTTTGTTGCAGTACGATGAAGAATAATTTTAAAAGGGAGTCATTATGAATGTTTTGGATATAAATCGTCATGTTAAATTGGGGGAAGTGTTTGAAGCTTATCCTCAATTGGAAGATATCATAAAAACGGTTTCGCCGGTCTACAAAAATCTGAGCAATCCGATTTTACGCAAAACCGTTTTAAAAATTGCCACGTTAGAAAAAGTGGCCCAGGTTGGTGGAGTGGATGTTTATCATCTGGTAAACATTTTACGCACCGAAGTGGGGCAGGAACCTATCGCGCCGAATGAAGAAGAGAGCGCCATGGCCGAAGCGCCTGCAGTAAACGATGCGCCGGAATGGATTAACGGTCAGCCAGCCAAAGTTATTGATGGCGTGGAAATGCTCAACCGTGGCGTGCATCCCTTAAGCGATGTAATGCAAACCATGAATACGCTGCCGGCCGGACAGTATATTTTGTTAAAGACTAATTTTAAACCCATTCCATTAATCGAAAAGATGGTTGAGGCCGGTTATCGTGTTCATCATCAGGTAGAAGAAGGGAAACCTGATTCACATTTAACCTATATCGGAAAATAGGTATCGGAGAAAGAATGAAGCGCAGTTACGCCCTTGAAACCTTATCGTGGGAGCATCATAACGGCCTTGTTCTGGTCTTTCGGCTGGAGCAGGGCATGCAATTTGACGCGTCCGTGGAAGAGATAAAACGATATCTTTTGCACGTCTGGCAAACCGCGCTTCTGATTCATATTGACCTGGAAGAAAAATATTTGATGGTTCCTGAATATCTCAGGGACTTAAAGGATTATTTACAACAGATGCAGGGCGATCATCAAATATTTGCTGAGATGATGAAAAAATTGAACAAGATGAAATCCGAGCAGGAAATACGGAACCTCATCCAGCAATTTTCCGAGAAATTAAAGACGCATATTCGTTTTGAAGAAAGAGAATTATTTCCGGCGTTTGAAAAGATGCTTACCAGGGTTGAAGCGAAACAATTAGGCGGAAAATTACACGAGGTTCATAAACCGATTGATTTAAGCTGGCCAAATGAATTTTGGAAAAGAAAAAATGGATCGGAGCAATGAAATTTAAGAATTTAATATATATCAAGTCACGATGGATTCACAAAGTGTTTGGTTTAATTTTGATTCCGTTTTTGATCTGGATGAGTATCTCCGGGATCATTTTAAACCATCCGGAGGTGTTTGCCGGCTTTAACGTTCCTTCGTGGCTTGTTCCTTCCCATTATCACATCAAAAACTGGAACCGAAGCAGTATTATCGGCGCGGTTCACGTTAATGATACGGACATGTTTATTTATGGGAAAAAAGGCGTATGGCAGGTTGATGATGCGCGGAAAGTGCATTACGTGGGGCAGGGTTTTCCGCAGGCCGATTATTATAAAAAGACCAACCACATGATCTTTCTTACACATGGAAATGATTCACTGTTAATCGCCGCCACGGATGGCGGTTTATTCATGGCGTCGCTCAGCCGTCTAAACTGGCAAAAAATTGAATTACCAGGAAAACCGGAAAAATTGAAGAAAATCCTGAAAATAGACGACACCCTGCTGGTATTTGGCGAATCCAATGTTTTTAGAGCGGATTTAACAAAAAGCGCGCTACAATTTTCCATAGCAACCCCCTTGCGAGAAGAAACAGAAAAAAGCGTGACCATGGTTCAACTGTTTTTTGATATCCATGACGGTAAGGCGTGGGGGCTTGCCGGTAAGCTGTTAATGGATTTTATCGGTTTGGTGATTATCTTTGCCAGTGTAACCGGCTTTTACGTCTGGTTCTCTCCCTGGCGCAATCGAAAACGGGCCAATTCAACGTTTAAAACCCGGACGATCGCACGCCTGCGAAGCTGGAATAAGTGGCACATCAAAATAGGCGCGCTGGTTGTGGTGTTCTTCATTTTGTTGGGTAGTACCGGGCTTTTTATGCGACCGCCTTTTCTGGCGGCCATTGCAGAGAAAGATGTGCCCGCCACTTATTACCCCGGTAAATTGAGCCAGAATCCCTGGGAACGTAAAATTCAGAATGCGCTTTATGATCCCTTTCGCGATCGGCTTATTATCGCCACCAGCGAGGGATTGTGGGCAGGGCCAGGCGACCTGCGCCAGGAATTCAAAAAGATTAATTTGAACGTACCCATCTTTGTAATGGGGCCAACCTACTTTGAATGTTTACCCAATGGCCATTATCGCATCGCCTCTTTTAACGGTATTTTTGATTACAATCCGCAAACCGATCAGGCGGTTGATCTAATCACCGGCCAGATTCCAAACAATGTATCCACCGTTCGACCTGCCGACATAATGGTCACCGGCTACTTCCAGCTAAATGACGGCTCGGAATGGATTACAGCCCATGAGCAGGGAATATGTAACATGGAGGGAAAAGTCGTAAATATTTGGCGCGTGCCGGAGTCCA
This sequence comes from Caldithrix abyssi DSM 13497, assembly GCF_001886815.1. Taxonomy (GTDB): domain Bacteria; phylum Calditrichota; class Calditrichia; order Calditrichales; family Calditrichaceae; genus Caldithrix; species Caldithrix abyssi. The sequence goes on along the minus strand of NZ_CP018099.1, from coordinate 2,645,438 downwards.
TGATTGACATCAATTCTTTAAGTTTGTGGAACTTTATGTTCGAATTACACAATGGCAGAATTTTTAAATCCGTGGTAGGTAGTTTGTACATTCTGATTATCCCGCTGGGTTCTATCCTGTTCCTCTTAATTTCCTTTAGTGGGCTGTACGACTGGGCCTTTAGAAAGTTCAGAAAAAAAAGAACGCTGTTGGTTGCCCGGCCCAACAACTTATTATCAAAAAATTTTAATCGACAGAAGAAAATGGTGGAGGTGTAAGGTAATGTTTTTGCGATTTTTGCCGATGATTTTTGCTGACTTATTATTTGCTGCCCATGTAATGCGATTTCAGGGACTTTACCCGGCATTGGCGGTTGTTTTGCTGTTAGGAACGTTATTCATTCGTCGGGCATGGGTGCCTGGACTGTGGCAGGTATTGCTTTTGCTGGCGATTGGAGAGTGGCTGCGTGTTACTGCCATGTTTATTCGTTTTCGACTTGCAATGGATCTTCCTTATATTCGCTTATTAATCATCATGGGACTGGTTATTCTGTTTTTTGTATTTGTGATTTTCTGGTGGCAAAATGACAAGATTCAGGCCTATTTTAAGAATAAATCAGAAACAGGAAAGGGGGATTGAAAAACCAAAATTTTTTTGATAAAACGAGTTATTGTTAAACCAAAATTGGAGGTGTTATGAGAATTACCTACTCAATTTTTCTGCTGTTATTCGGCTTTACACTGGCATTTGCCGAGCAGACGTGTGTAACCTGTCACCAGAATATTACGCCTGGTATTGTAACCGACTGGGAAATCAGTAAACACTCGAAAAACGAGGTCGGTTGCGCCACCTGTCACGGTGACGGACACAGCTCGGCCAGCGATGTGGCCAATGTGGATATTCCCACTCCCGAAACCTGCGCCAACTGCCACGAAGATCAGGTAACGCAATTTAAAAAGGGCAAACATGCCCTGGCCTGGGCGGCGATGAAGGCTATGCCTTCCATCCACTATCAACCGATGACCCTTACGGAAGGAATGAAAGGTTGCGGCGGCTGTCATAAACTGGGTATTAAAACGGAAGAAGAGATCAGACAGTTGAAAAAAGAGGGCGCCGGCTTTGGAGTGGCCTCGTGCGATGCCTGTCATACGCGTCACACATTTTCTAAAAAAGAAGCCCAGCAGCCTCAGGCTTGCCAGACCTGCCACATGGGCTTCGATCATCCGCAATGGGAAATGTATTCCTCATCCAAACATGGCGTTCGTGCCTTATTAAAACAAACCGGACAAATTGATGAATCTGCTTCTGCGCCGACCTGTCAAACCTGTCACATGGCCGAAGGCAATCATGAAGTGCGCACGGCCTGGGGCTTTTTAGCGGTTCGTACCGATGGGCTTGGGCCTTACCCTGGCGAAGATGAAGAGTGGTGGAAAGACCGCGTAACCATTCTGCAGGCGCTGGGCGTATTAAGCCCGGAAGGTAAGCCAACCGCCAGACTGGATGTGGTGGCCAAAGCGGATGTTGCCCGTTTGAGCAAAGAAGCCTTTGATAAAGAACGGAATAAGATGATCAAAGTTTGCTCCCAGTGCCATTCCGAAAACTTTGCCAAAGCCGAGCTGGAAAAAGGCGACAACCTGATTCGCGAAGGCGATAAACTGCTGGCCGAAGCCATCCGCATTGTAGCCGATTTGTACAAAGACGGAATCCTCGAAAAACCTGAAGGCTATGCCAGCAATTTCCCGGATCTGTTAACCTTCCATGACGCGCCAACCACAATCGAACAGACTCTGTTCGAAATGCACCTTAAACATCGTATGCGTTTATTCCAGGGCGCATTCCATAACAATCCGGACTACTCATTGTGGTACGGCTGGAGTGAAATGGTGCGCGATTTAACGGAAATCAAAGAAAAAGCCAAAGAATTACGCGCCAGACATTCCCAAAAATAGAATCTTTAAAACATTTTAAGAAAATTCTTTGCAGTCGGCGGTTGTTGAGGCCGCCGACTTTTAATTTTGTAGTTTAACGGAAAATCCTTAAACAACTCTTAAAGCAATTTTCAGAACAACCTGCGCGGTGTTTTATAGGTAAGATTCCATCCATTAACCAAGGCAGCGAGCCGCAATTAATTTTTTTACGCAAATTGCGCAGATATTCTCTGAAAAAAATAATTTTGAACTTTTTGTACCTTTTAGAATTAAACTTCATCAAATGAATGTATTTTTCTAACATGTACCCAAAAATGGAGGAACCAAAATGAGTAAGGTGTTGTTTGTCGCCTTTCTACTGATGGGCATTCTTATGATTCCCTTTCAAAGCAAGGCGCAGGTTTTAGGCCCGTGTGGGCAGTCGCCAGATGAAAAAGCCACTGTAACCGTAAAAAAGGACGTGGTAAAGGAGAGCGCGTTAAAGGTCAATCCCATCCCGTTACCTGGGCAGCGCGCTATTGATTTTGAATTAACGGGCGTTGTCGGGAATGAAATTAAAACCGTTAAACTTTCGGACTATCAGGGTAAATGGCGCATTTTGTGCTTTTTCCCCGCTGCTTTCACCTTTGTCTGACCTACCGAATTGGCTGCAGTTGCAGCTAAGTACGATGAATTAAAAAAATTAAATGTAGAAGTTATTGCCATCAGTACAGACACTCATTTTACGCACTGGATGTGGAAAAAAACTTCCCCAACCGTCAAAAATGTTGAATATCCGATTTGCGGTGATCCCAGCGGCGCTGTTTCCAGAGCTTATGGCGTGTGGCAGGAAAAGTCCGGTTTGAATCAGCGCGGGCGGTTTATCATCAATCCGGATGGAATTATCATGGCGGTGGAAGTGCTTACCGGCCCGGTTGGCCGCAATGTGGATGAGTTAATCAGGCAGATTAAGGCCATGCAAGAAGTGGCTAAAAATCCTGGTAAAGCGGCGCCTGCCGGCTGGAAACCAGGCGACAAACTAATTGGTACGGGAAAAGATTACATCGGAAAGTATTAGTCGAAACCTTTGAATAAGCAGTTTAGAACGGTTAAATTAGAAATCGTATTTTACCGTCTTTCTTCTTAGGTTTCGAATCATGATAAATAACCCCGGTTGCATGAACATCCGGGGTTATTTTTGTTTTAACAGGCTTTGATAAAAGTCCTCCCATGCTAAAGTATCTGCTTTTACGAGTGCAAAAGAATTTGAACAGAGGTCTATCTACCCATTAAAACGGAGTAATTATTTAAACCTTATATTGGTTGATATTTATTCAATATTTAACCGATCCAGCCGTCAGGCCGGAGATAATCTGTTTTTCAAAGATAAAGACCAGCAGAATCAGCGGCAGGGTGACCACAATACTGGCCGCGGCAATGTCGCCCCAGGGAATTTCGTAAATGCCGGGAAAGAGGGCAATGCCCACGGGAATGGTCTGCGATTTGGGCGTGGCCGTAAAGGTGAGGGCAAAGACGAATTCATTCCAGGCAAAGATAAAGACCAGAATGCTGGTGGTAAAAATAGCCGGACGGGAAAGGGGAAGCACAACGCGGCGATAAAGCTGGAAATTGGTGCAACCATCCAGGCGCGCGGCTTCTAAAATCTCTGCCGGCACCTGTTTGAAAAAATTGTGCAGCGTCCATACCATAAAAGGCAGGGCGAACGAGCTGTATGGTAAGATCAGCGCCCAGTACGTATCGCGCAGATTAGCCGCTTTGATCATTAAAAACAGCGGACTGACGATGGCGATGGGCGGATACATGGAAATGGCCAGAATGGAACTCAAAAGCAGCGCCTTTTTTCTGAAATTAAAAAAAGCGGTGGCAAAAGAGGTTAAAGAGCCGGCGGCAAAGGCCAGCAGGCTGGTCAGCGAGGCTACGATCAAACTGTTTAAAATAAAACGTTGAAAATCGCTGCTGCTTAACACAACGCGGTAGTGACTCCAGTCGATCCTGGAAGGGAAAAAAGGCGGCAGTTGGGACAGTTCGGCCGTCGGCTTCAGGGAAGTGATGATTTGCCAGAGATAGGGCGCGGTCAGCCAGCAAATAGCACAAAAGGTTAAAAACATTAACGACAAATTTTTCAAATATTTTTTAAAGATTATTGTTTTCAATTGAGCATGGGCCCCTTAATGCGTACATCTCCCTGCCTTATGGTAAACTGTTTTTGATCCAGATATTCCAGCAGCGGAATGAGCACCTTGCGAGTCAATCCGGTGAAATTTTTAAAACTGGCAATATCCAGTTCTCTTTTTTCGGCAAAGGACTTTTTTAAATAAGCCAAAATTTTTTGCAAGAATTCATCGTGCAGATAGTAGCTGCCGGCCAGCGAGTGAATTTTACCCTGTTTGACCAGATTGGAAAGCAAGGGTTTTAGGGCGTCTGGCGCTAGGCTCAGCGCCTCTGCAATTTGCTGGAAGGTCAATGCCTGAAAGCCGGCATCACAAATGACCTCCAGGGCTTTTGCGGCCTGCTTCTGCCTGGCTTCCATATTGGCCAGCTCCGGCGTGAGATACAAATCGTCGATGGCTACCAGCGCCTTGCGGTTGACCATACGCTGCAGCAAACGATCGAAAAACAGATCATTGGCGCAGGGCGGTTTTAACATGGATTTAAGCTCGCTTTTATTGAAACCGTTTAGCGCTTTACTGCTATTCGTTAAACGGGAATGAATGGCCGACAGCAGGCGATCCTGCGCTTCGTCCAGAGCTGGAATGGCCACAAAATGCTTTTCGTTCTGCTGTTCAATGGAAAGCAAAAAATTCTCTTTTATTAAGGCCGTCAGCGCGCTTTCAAGAGTTTCCTTTTTTTCAAAAAATTGTGTGGCAAGATTGGACAAATTCACGGCGCTAAATCCCTGATATTCAAAAAAGATTTTAATCCGCTCTTTAAGCTGACCGTTACGTAAGGTTTTAAATATTTCCTGCCAGCGGTGGCGCATTCTGCCCATGGGCGGAGGATTGAGGAAAAGAACGCGTCCGCCGGCAATGGTGAAAAATGGAGAAGTGGTGCGAATCAGCACCGCATCGCCGGGCGCGCAAACACCGGCTTCTTCCAGACGGATGCGCACATGGTAGGTCTGTTCCGCCTCCAGGCTGGGGTTCTCTTCGAACCAGGCAATACGGCCCAGTATTTCGGCCGTACCCAGATAGACGCGCACTTCCTGATGTTTTTTGATTTTCATGGGAATTTGCGACGAGGTGTGAAGAACGGCCAGAAATTCCCGAACCGGCTCCAGTGTATTCGGACGCGTTAACGTTTTGCCGCGCTCCACTTCTTCTCTGGAAACATTGCTCAAATTGATGGCCGCCCGTTGTCCGACCAGCGCGCTGGTTACGTCTTTTTGATGAACCTGAATGCCGCGTATTTTACTGAGCCTGCCTTCCGGAAGGATAACCACATTGTCGTCAACACTGATGGCGTCGGATAAAACCGTACCGGTAACCACCGTGCCCGAACCATGCACGCTGAAGCTGCGGTCAACGTTCAGGCGAAAGGGCCGCGTGCTGGCGCGTTCGGCGCATTGTTCTATTTTTTGAGTGAGTATGTTTCTTAATTCATCCACGCCCTGTCCGGTGACGGCGGAAACCGGAATGATAGGCGTGTTGTCGTAGCCGTTGGCGCGCAAAAATTCTTCTATTTCCAGCAATATTAATTCGCGCCATTCATCATCTACCAGATCAATTTTATTCAGCGCCACCAGCCCGTTTTTAACGCCAAAAAATTTAAGGATGTCTAAATGCTCTCTGGTCTGGGGCATGATGCCGTCATCGGCGGCGATGACCAGCAGAAAAAGATCAACCGTGCTCACGCCGGCCACCATGGTTTTTACAAAACGCTCATGACCGGGAACGTCGATGATGGTAATGTTGTCTTTCCAGTAAGCAAAGCCCAGCTCGATGGTGATACCGCGCTCCTTTTCTTCTTTTAAAACATCGGTATCGATATCGGTCAAGGCTTTGATTAAGGCTGTTTTGCCGTGATCGATGTGTCCGGCCGTGCCGATGATGATGTGTCTTTTCATGCCTTTTCCTTTTATTCGACTAAATCGCTTCCTTTAAAAAAATAATTGATTTCATACATGGCGGAATCGCCAGAATCGGATCCATGCACCACATTGCGCTCGATGTTCAATCCCATTTCGGCGCGAATGGTGCCCGGATCTGCCTTGCGGGGATCGGTCGCGCCCATTAATGTGCGCCAGCGATCGATGGCGTTGGGGCCTTTGAGAACCATCAACACCACCGGCCCGGAAGTCATGTATTCGATCAGACTGTGGAAAAAGGGCCTGGAACGATGGACGTAATAGAAGCCTTCGGCCTGCCGCCGGTCGAGCTGCGTCATGCGCATGCCGATGATCTTAAGACCTTCCTGTTCAATGCGTTTGATGATTTCGCCGATCAGGCCATTAGCCACCCCGTCGGGTTTAATAATTGCCAGAGTTTTGTTCATCACGTTTTCTCCTTTCGGGATAAAATTAAGCATAAAAATGAAACTCTGCTAAAAAAAGAATGGGGGAGTAAAGGGGTAGGAGAATAGTTAATTGGTTGATTAGTTGAATAGTTGATTAGTTGAATGGTTGAATGGTTGAATGGTTGAATGGTCGTCGGCCGTTATTCCGATTCCAGCCCAGGCGGGGTGCAGGGTGTGAGGGCCATTATGGGATTTCTAATTTTAAACCCTATGTGACTTCTCTGTGTTCTATAAGGTTGCTTAAAAACCTACAGAAATTGCTTTGATTGCTGGCAAGCTACATCCGTTTTCCCGCTTTCTAAAACAGATCCTTTTTAAACTCATATTGTCGGAGAGCAGCGGCCGCCTCAGCGGAGATGGGCTCAATAAGCGTGGCAATCGATTTAACCTCGGACGGTAATATTTGAGCTTTCGAAATCACCCGGAAAGTATGGTGGTCGCGCTGAAGAGGAGCGGCGTGCTCTTGTTGCACAGCAGCGATTTTTTTTAGCAGGGCTTCCACCAGTGACCGGTTGGGATTAAAAAACTCGATGTTATTAAGCCCTATTTCAGAAAAATATCTTGCAAATAGATGGCGGACGTAACCATAATGCGTGCAGCCCAATATCACAACAAATTTATTGTTTGGATAAATAGCCTGGGCAACAGCCTGTGCGACATATTTTTTTACTAACATAGAAGTATTGCGACTTTGAGAATCAAGCTCTATTTCTGATGCAAGTTTGTAGCACGAAATAGGGATGACGTGATCATTTTGAAATCCTGCCCGGAACAATAGGTTTTGATAATTGGCATTTTTTATAGTCGTTTCTGTGGCAAAAATGATGGCCGATGTGTTTTTGATATTTTTCATCTTGTTTAAAAAATCAGCGGCAAATATTTCAACAATATTCATAATCCGTTGAGCATATTGTTTGTAGAAATCGGTCTCTGAGACAATAACCGACAGCGTGTTGCAGGCAATGGCTATGATGTGTGGTGCAAAATGTTTCTGGATGCTGTGAAGTACCTGATTAAACACACGTATTTTCTCGGCCTTATCGGACATTTTATTGTAGCCTTTTTGAGCCTCGGGCAAGGCGTTGACGAAAAGGAGATCAACGTTTGGCCTGGCTTCCATTGAACGCAACGCCGCAAAAAAACGGGCGGCAACATCCATTCCGCCCAGTCCGGAGTCCGTGACGACGATTCGGAGTCTGCTCATGTTTTTTTCTCTGTCTTAATCGGTGTTTCTTTAAATAAATAGGAAATAAAGCCCGATAATACCTCGAGGGCGGAATCAATTAAAGCCTGATCCATTTCCAGGTCTGGACTGTGCAGGGCTCCCTTTCCGCCGCCGCCCATAATAAGGTACAAGCCCGGCGCTTTTTTTAAATAAAAAGAGAAATCATCGGAGCCCATCGAAGGTTTTTCGGGCATTTGTATCTGTTGTTCCAGATTTTGTTCTTGCATAAAATCATAGAATTTACGCACAAGGTTTGCATCATTAATAACTGCCGGGCAGATGGTGGGAAATTGAACGTCTATCTGAATATCAAACAATTTTGCAAAGGAGCTGGAAAAATGTTGGATATGCTTGAGGCATCTGGCCAGAACTTCGTTGTCAAGAGTCCGTAAAGTTCCCCATAAAAATATTTTATCCGGGATGATATTGTGTGTTTCGCCGCCGTTAATGGAGCCGAAAGCAAAGGCCACAGCATCCCTGACATCTGTTTTTTGTTTCACATACGATTGTAATTGAGTAATGTATTGGCCTGCAACGTTGATTAAATCCACGGATTCAAAAGGTCTGGACGTATGTCCGCCAGGGCCTTTGAGTAAAATTTTAACCGAGGTTGAGGAAGCCTGCACCGCTCCCCTGAACAATGAAAAAGTACCAACGGGCGTCTGAGGCTGGGTGTGAACGGTTAAAATGCCCTTCACATCCTGCCAGATGTTTTCCGCCAATACTTTTTCAGCGCCGCCTGGAGCCGCTTCTTCGCCAGGCTGAAATATGACGCGTAATCTGCCGCCCGTTTTTTGCGGTTTTTCGGAGAAATATTTTAATAGACCGAGGCCGATCGTCGTATGATAGTCATGTCCACAGGCGTGCATTACACCGCGGTTGTGGGAAATAACGGAATGGGCCGGATTCTCTTCAATGGGCAGGGCGTCGATCTCCGCTCTGTAGGCAACCACAGGGCCGCCGGAGCCCACGTCTGCATAGCCGCCAGTCTCCAGGTTTTTAAAGCGCCGAAAGGTGATTCCCCAGTTTTTCAACGTTCTGGCAATAAATTGCGTGGTATGATGTTCTTTAAAGGATAACTCCGGATTTTGGTGAAGATATTGCCATAACTGGTAAAGATTTTCGGAATTAATCATATTCTATCCAATTGAATTGTACAGTGAAAATTAATAAGAAAAGGCTGCCATTAAAAGACAGCCTTTTTCTTTATAATTAAAAATCAATGGCAATTGAGAAGCGTTGAACATTATTTAATCTGCCATAGTCCACATAGGCATAATCGAGGATTAGATTAAAGGCGCCGTGTATTTTATAATGGATACCGCCTCCCAGAGACAACCCGCCTTCAAAATCCTGTACGCCGATTCCTTTATATCCTGCTCTTAAAAAGACGGATTTTCGCAAACCATATTCAGCACCAATGTTGAGATATTCATTAAAATCATTGGGCGAGACGCCATCGATACTAAATATAACGGTATGGAAATCAGATTTAATAACATCATAAGCGAATCCAACTCGAAAGCTTATGGGGAGGTCAAATTTTTCAGTGTTTAATTTTGCGATGATATTTTCGTTATTTCCTTTTAAGTTTGGATCAACGTCTTTAAAGGTGAGAAGGTCTTTACCGTCCATTCTCATCTTGCCGCCATAATTGGAGATGGCCATACCCAACCTGAGCCTGGGAAGGGTAGTTTGGTAGGTAATACCGAGATCAAAAGCAACCGTAGAGGCGGTTTCATGCCAGATTTGTTCGTGAACATATTTGGCAGTAACTCCAAAGGCAAAACGTTCGGTCATATTGCGGGCGTAGCTAATTCCCATTGCAATACTACTTGCTGAAAATAATTCGCCGGTGCCTTCGGGTTCATATTCGGTTCGTACGATCATATCTCCCATGGTTAGGCCAGCATAAAATAAACCGAACGTACCCAAATTTTGCATGGGCACAACAATACCAGCAAAGTCATATTTAATATCGGCCAGCCAGTTTGTACGGATCAACATAAGTTCATTGTTTGAAATGCGTGCCATACCGGCCGGATTCCAGAAAATAGCAGAAACATCATTAACGTCAGCAACATGACTTTCACCCATAGCAGAAGCTCGGGCGCCTATCCCAATTTTTAAAAACTGGGCTGCAGTGGTACCCTTTTTTGTAATTTCTCCTGCCACGCTTATTTTTAATATAAAAAATGAAAGCAGGATTACGATAATATATTTTATAACATTCATAGCGACTCCCACCTATTTAATAATTGCAAGTTTGCCAATTTTTTTACCATATTCACCGGCATCAACGTGATAGATATAAATCCCATAAGAAATCTCAAGCCCTTCTTCTGAGAGCAAATCCCAGGGCTCCATGCTGTTGAATAAAGTGCTTTCATGGTGAATTTCACGTATTAATTCCCCATTTAGAGTGTAAATCCGAATGGTGCACTTTGGCGGTAAATTGGTAAAATAGACACGACGTTCTCCACGCCCTGCGCTAAATACTGTTGGCGGCGCTACTTCAAAGCTTGATGTTACAATATAAGGATTAGGAATAACGGCAACATTTTGCAGAAAATCTTTTTTTGCTTTCTCTTTATTTACCGTACTTGCCAAGGTTTGAAGTTGATATGAATCATCGTTAGTAAAAGGTTTTGAGACAAAGATTTTAATAATATCACCGGGTTGCGGTAAAATGGTATCCTGTCCAGCCGGAGCATTAAAAGCAACCTGCCAAACACCTTTCGGCCTATCATTTACATAAATGATAGGAACAAGGCGATCGCCGATATCCACAATATCGTTGCCATTCCTGTCAAAAAATATAACTTCCATTTGTTCATTATCGGTAACGTTCCATACTTGAAAATTTATAGGCTTTGGACTGACAAGCACAGAGGTATCCGCTACGTAAGAGAAAAACCGGACCTCCATATCCTTGGGTATGCGTACTCCGCCGCTATAAAGGCTAATATCTAAACTTAAGTTGCTTTTACTATTTTCAAGCCATCCAGATAAAGAATCGACAATAAAAATTCCTGGTTCATCATAAATAAAACCGATTAATCCATCGAACAGAATCGGTTGGCCATTTAATTGATTAAAATTGTTTATAACAGTATCGCCGGTAGCAGCATTAATAATAGAAACAGAGGTGGTTATATTTTCCCCGGCATTTACTATTATATCATAAGTATTATTAACTATTTTTTGTGGATCCAGCACATTAAATTTAAGCGTAGCGGTAGAAATACCTTCAATGTGATTAACGTTTACCTGTGCATTTTCGAATCCAGGAACTCTTGGTGTGGGCATTACACTCACCATGTTCTGTCCTGGAAATTTACCCGATTCGACTGGCAAAACACCTTTAGAGGGATATCCAGAATCATACGCAGTAACAGCATAATAATAAGTTACTCCATTAATGACGTTTTTATCCGTAAAAGTATGAACTAAGCCAGAATTATTACCTAAATAAAACTTCACACCATCTTTATCATATGGGAATAAACCGCTCACATCATCAATCTTGTCAAACTGAGCAAGAGGTTTAAACCCAATCTCCTTACCAAAGGCATCTGTAATTATAGGTCCCCAGGTTTGTCCTTTATCTGTACTTTTATATATTTTGTAGCCTTGAAAGTCGTATGCCTGGAAAAACTCATCAAAAGATTGTTCAGAACTTGTATCCCAATACAGGGTAACCTCGCCATCGCCAGGCACGGCCGTTACAATGGGAGGATCCGGAGCCTTGGTAAACTTATAATTTAAATCATAAATCTCTTGTGCAATATCAGCATTCGAATACAGATCGTCCCGGCCTTTGCCCATAATAATTGCTATTGAGAATCTCACCTTTTCTCCAGGATCGAGAGAAAAATAACCACTTCCAAAAAGGAATACGTTGTCTTTTTCTTGAGCGATGTCTGTAAATGTTCCGGGTTTAAGTAAATCCCACATCACATCATCAAAAGCAGGCGTACCGCCGGCAGTGCCATATATAGGAGCAGCCATACTGGTTAAACCCAGTTGATTTCCAAGCGAATCTTTTGGACTCTCAAGAAACTTAAAACCAAGCCATCCTAATTCTTCATAAGGTATGCCATAGTCATTACTTGAGCCTGGCTTATCGTAAGAATAGACCATATTATAATCTTTATCAAACCCTGCATAATCATCGCTAAAGTCGCCAGGGCCGCCAATATGTGGATCACCGAACATGCCGGCAACCACTTTATCCAACCGTTTATCGCTTACATTTTCAATTTCAATTATATAAAAGATGATATCTTCGGCGAGTGATGCGGAAAATTGCATTAACCGACAATTTAATTGAATTCCAAGGCCTCGACGCGAGGAATCATTTATAAAAGGATAATATTCGAATTCATCGTTATCTCGATCATCCATCACCCAAAACGCTTCGAGGTCTGCAGAAATTTTACCGAGGCCATCAATCCCGGGCCATAAAAATTTGTCAAGGTCTGAAGTAAAATCAGGATTGAAAAATGGATTGGTTGTGGAGACTGTGAGCGGCCATGAATCAGGATTGTTACTCATTGCAGGAGTTGGCGAATTAGTGTTTAAGTATTGAGGCAAAGGTTGCCAACCCCAAACTTTTCCGCTGGGAGAACGATCTCCGCCATCAATGAGCGCCTCCGAAATTATGGGAATGGTATCGCCATGTATGTCTACCACTAATGCGCCAATGATTGGCCCAAATTCATAAGCGTATCCGTGTCCGCTTTCTTTTGGCCATTCAATAGAAGGTTCTGTATTGGGGCGACCAACTGATCCATAATTATAAAAAACAGTACGTATCTTATTCCCATCCATAACCCCTTCACGTCGATCTGCCGCCCCTGTTGATTTAAGCAACTGAACACGGTGATTCCATTTTTCCCACTTATCCCACTCCTCCTGGGTCCAATATTTCATTTTTTTAGGCGGGGTTTGCGCAAAACTTTGAATATTTAAGCATGTTAAGATAAGATAGATCAACACATATGAAAACATGTTGAAAATTTTTATGCTGAGCTTCATGAATTCCTCCCAAATTAAAAGCTATACTCAATTCCGAGAAAAATTTGACGCGGTTTATAAAACCAATGGGGGCGTCTTTGCCAGTCTGGGTCAAATTCTCCACCATATAAACCTAAACCGTAAGTAGCTCTTCCTGTAGCATCCCAAACGTATTTTTCATTTAGACGATCAAATAAGTTGTATATTTTACCATAAACAGAAAAGATAAAACTATTATTACCCATGTTAATTGCAAAGGATTTTTTTGCATATAAATCGAAATTAATGATGGGAATTTTCCGGGCGCTATTTTCTTCTGCAATTCTTACAATTTCATTAGCTCCCTGGGGAGTGTAAGGATAGCCCGATTCTATGCGGCCGATCATACTAATCATCCAGTTATTCGGCTGACCTATACTTCCATTGAGTCGCAAAGTGTGAGGTTGATCCCAATCTAAAGGAACAATTTTTTTCAAATTCTCTATTTTTAATCGATAATTTCTAACGCGTTGGGTGGGGTTGGATTCGTTGCCTTCCGCAATCTGATAGGTGTAATCGATAGCGGCCGAAAAGAAAGAAGTAAAACGTTTTTCCAAACTAAAATTAATGCCTCTTACGCGACCATAATCCCGATTTACAAAGATACCATAAGCATCTGTATTAGGTAAAATAACAATGTCCTGTCCTATGATATTTCGCATATCACGTTGATAAATTTTAAAAAAAGCAACCATATCCCGCGTTATTTGTTGCTCAACACCTATTTCGTAACTAATCGTTTTTTGTGGTTTTAGCCCTGGATTTCCCATACTTGTTTGAATCAATCCTGGCTTAACCTTGTTTTCATAATCCTGGTATAAATAGGTGTAAGGCGGAAGCTGGAAAAAATGGCCATAAGAGAAAAATAATTTCCCGTTGGAAGAAATGGGGAAGGCAAAAGCGATCCTGGGACTTATTTGATACGTAGGATCGGCTTTTTTGTACCAGTAGGTTTGCCGTTCCGCAAGCGTCACTTCAGGCTCGCCAGGATCTTTAATCCCATTGTTTTCGGTGCCATCCGGATCATTGGTGTTGGGAATCCCGTCTGTACCGTAATCTTTCCAGATATTTTCATTTTTAATAGGGTTCGTGATATCGGGATCGGTTGGGTCACGTAATACCCGACCATTGGGATCAAAGTAATCGAACCGAATACCCAGGTTTACAACCATGTCTTTAAATTCCATTTTATCCTGAATATAAAAGGCAAATTCGGTAGGCTTACGATTCCATTTGTCATTTGTGTATCCCTCTAAAATGATGGTATTGCCAGGGATTCCATCTCCATTATCGTCACGAGCATCATTCCAGTTACCGTTGCGGTCAATATCCGTAAATGGCTCGCCAACATCCCAAACACCATTGTTATTGGAATCCACAAATGGCTCTGCTCGACGATCTACACTAAGGTAATAGGAATGATTGAATAAAGAGAGACGTTTTAATTCAACTCCTGTTTTTATTTCATGATTCTTAAACAATTGTGAAGTTAAGTCAAATTTAATCGTATATTGTTTTTGATTACTAAATTGTCTAAAATTATCGGTACCTCCTGGATAAAAATATTGTCCCGCGCTGTAACCATTCCAGACATATTTAAGGGAATAAATGTCTTTGTCAAGATAGCGTTTGTAGTCTTTATCCAGATAACCTAAAGCAACGGAATAATAGGCAAATTTGGAGAATTGATGAGTTATTTTTCCTATAAATTGCAAAGCCGTTTTATATTGCCATGGAATGCCGTCAGGTACTTTACTGCGCGTATGATTGTACTCCTGATATTTCCGGTTTTCGTAAATGGTCGTTAAATAAAAATTTATTGAATTCGTAACTTTCCATTTTAATTTGTTTTGAATATTATATTTTTTGTTTGAATTAAGGGAGACAAAGGCGCCATCTCCCGTTTGTATGGAATCTGCGATATCGGTAGGGGTGTGAATTCGTTGTCCGTAAAGATATCCTTTGTCATCGAAATATCTCGCTGAAACATTAAATGATAGCCTGTTCCTTAAGATAGGGCCAGATAGGCTGGCCTCTATTTCAGAGGTATTAAAGGGATCGATATTATTAATTTCCGAAAGAAAATATTTACTATTTGAAGAACTGGTAACAATATCGCCGGTTTGAAAGGAAAGATTCCCACTAAAGTTATTGCCCCCCTCTTTGGTAACAATGTTTACGATTCCTGACATGGCCTGCCCATATTCTGCGCTAAATGACCCGGTAATTAATGATAATTCCTGAATGGCATTGGTTGAAATATCTATAGCTGATGTGCCGCCATGGATGGCATCTGTAACGGTAATTCCATCAATAATATAGGCAACTTCGCTACTACGACCGCCTCTAAAGTGCAATGAACCTTCGGGGCCAACGTTAACTCCCGCCTTGGTTTGCGCAATTTGTTCGAAGGATTCTATAGGGGCCATCTCTATCTCTTTTGCTCCAACTACAGATGCCGTAGCTGTAGCATCTTGTTGTATGAGTGGTCTTTCTGCAATAACTATAATTTCTTCCCCTTCAAAACTTGCTTCAGATAGCTTGAAGTTTATTTTGGTGGTTAAATCGACTTTTACAGTTACATTTTGAATCTCTTGTGTAACATACCCAACATAAATAGCTTGTAACGTATATACTCCAGGAGGGATATTGAGTATGACATAATAGCCATCAATATCTGTTGCGCCCCCCATTTGTGTACCTTTTATTATTATATTACAACCAGATAGAGGTTCGCCGGTATTTTTATCAACGACTCTTCCTGCTATCTTTCCGGTTGTACCCGAAAAAAGATAGCCTGCGAGCGCAATTATAAGAAAGAGTATTCTGATTAACTTTTTATGCATGAATTACTCCTCCAGAAAATTTAAAATGATTTTTTAAGCTTTGTTTCATCGGACAAAGCATTTGGTCTTTTTTAGTCTACCTAAAATGGAAATTTTCTATGATTATAGATCTAATTGTTTTAATTTTACTTCTGAATAAAACCTTCATAATCTACTTTATTCGCTGCCAATTCAATTTTATGGGGAATACAGGCTTTCCGCCTAATTTAATTAGAGTAAAATCACCAATTTTTTAAAAAAAAAGGGAGAAAGATTCTCCCTTTTTTAATTGAATAAAAGTTTATTTCATTAATGTCATCTTTTTAGAAAGTGTATGGTTCCCGGCTTTTAAAATATACAAATATACGCCGCTTGCCATAGGAGTACCTTTGTTATCAGTACCGTCCCAGGTAACTACGTGCGTCCCAGAAGGCATTATTTCGTTGATTAAGGTTTTTACTTCTCTTCCCATCATATCGTAAATTTTTAATGTTATTTTTTCTGTAGAAGGTATCGTAAATGAAATCGTTGTGCTTGGATTAAATGGATTAGGATAGTTTTGTTTTAAAGTATATGTTTTAAGAACCTTTTGACCGGGATTCAGTTCAAATCCTGTTACGCCATTTCCTTCAATCATTACAATCCAGTTTTGCAAGGAATCACCATCTTCGTAAGCAATTAAGAGCTCAGGTTCTCCATTTCCGTTTAAATCATTGCTTGTCGTTCCCCCTTGTTTAATACAGAAATTATCGCCGGGGAAGGAGACCGAATAAACTCTTGTACCGCCGCTGGGTATGGTATCCTGAAAAACGCGCTCATAAGTATAACTTGCAGAGTCCGCAATGTCGCCGCTACCATTATATTCAATTCGGTCAACAGCGCCTGAATAGTTGCCACCCATAAATATATCAACCTTACCGTCGCCGTCATAATCTCCAGCAGTAAGTCCTCGGCAACCGGCTGGGTTCACCATAGCTATTTCTACCTCATTCGAAGAATTCATCGATGCCAGATCCGCTACGCCACGCAACATTCTTAAAGCGCCAGAGGTATGTCCCCACAGTAATTCATTCGTTCCATCGCCATCAACGTCTGCCTGCACCACCGCCTGAATCGTCCAAGCGTCCAGAGTGGGAGTATCCATATAATATAATTGATATTGATCAGCGCCAGTGGCCTCGTAAAAAGTATGGTTGTCAGTCGAGAAATAGGCTTCCAAATTTCCGTCGTTGTCAATATCGGTAATATCTGCAGAATAAACGCTTCCCCAATCACCAGTGGTATCAATCATTTCAATTTTAAACTGTGTAAACTCACCGGCAAACCCGCCGTCTAAAGAGAATATCATCAATGCATCATTAGTACTGGCATCACTAAAGGCCCTGAAAGCAACGGCCACTTCTTCTACACCGTCGCCATCAATATCGTCAGCAGCCATGGCAGATGGACGTGTATTAGAGCCGGGGCCAGATTCTGCCGTCCAGATGGCTGTTGGTTCTGTTGGATAGGTATTCTGCCCAAACTCAAAAATATAAATAACGGTAGGGCTTACATCCGGAGCGGGGTAGTCGCTGCCGCTTGGCATGCCTAATGTAATTTCTTGATCGCCATCCCCATCAAGATCGGTTACGGCCATTGTCGGAAAGCTTGCGCCTCCTGTTTTTAGGCTGGTATCTGCCCAGCTCCACATCAATTCAAAATTACCTGAAGTCGGATTCCATTCATAAATAAAAAGGGAATGTCCATCTCCCCAGCCAGCGCCACTTGGTCCGTTAGGACATGAGTTATCCGCTACCACAATAAATTCAAGATTCTGATCTTTGTCCAGATCGAAGCCAGCATGTACTTCATCGGCTACAATTGGCCAGTGCGTTGCATTTTCGAAAGCATTTCGCTCAAAAATCTTTGCATAGCCATCTGCAATAATTTCGCCGTTCTGGGCAAATGCTGGAAAGGCAAACGCTAACATAAGAATGGATAGAGTTAGAATGGTAAATAATTTGTTCATAAGACCCCCTGTAAGTTTGTTGGTATTTGGTTGGTTATAAATAAATAAAAAGGAAAGTTTTCGCAGGTGATTAATAAAAATTTTAAATAAAATCATTTATTTAACTTATTTTTATAATCTTTTTTTAAAAATAATAAGAGATATTTTAAATGTCAAGAAGTTTTTATTTTTTAGTCGATTTAATTATTACAATAGTTTAAATGTATTTAAAATTTATGCTTAAAATTTTATTTGATACACTATGTGAATATTATTTCGTTGAGTACAAAGGAGGATTTTTTACATAACAAAGAATTAGATAAAATGCCATGAATGTATCTGAATTTTTGGGGTAAAAAATCTTCGAACATAAATGAGTTCAGTATATAAACCACGAATTTCACGAAGGACACGAATATATTTTATGTAATTTAAATCATAATAGTCCCATTTAATGGAATTCGATAATAATACCTTTTTAGAGTGTAGTCATAAATAAAATTAAACTATTTCTAATCGTTCTTATTCTCAAACTTAAAATAAAGTTTTTATATTGATGTGTTCTAACAAAGTGAGAAATACATTATTTTGCAGTTATGCAGAAAAATGGCCTGAGAAGTAATTATCATACCATATCAAAACCAGTTAGGACCATTATAAAGCATCCGCGATTTTTTTCGCTAATTCCCTGAACGTCTCTGGCGAATCAACGCGCGTCCATTGGATGCGTTGATCGGCGCGAAACCAGGTGAGCTGCCGTTTGGCGTAGCGCCGCGTATTGCGTTTAATCTGTTCCACCATCTCTTCATAAGATAACCGATTCTGAAGATAGGCGATGGTTTCTTTGTAGCCAACGGTTTTCAGAGCATTTAATTGTGGGCTGTAACCTTTTCCCAGCAGCGTTTTAACTTCATCGATCAGTCCTTCTGCCAGCATCTGGTCCACGCGTTCATTGATGCGCTGATAAAGGGCCTTGCGCTCCATATCCAGCCCCCAGAAAGCGGGCTTAAAATCCGCCGCTTCCGGTTTTTGTTGATGGAAGTAAGAAAACGGTTTGCCGGTTACAAAATACACTTCCAGGCTGCGTAAAATGCGCTGCCGATCATTCGGGCTGATTTTGGCGGCGTAAACAGGATCGATCTTTTTTAAATCGTCGTACAGCGCTCTTAAACCATCACGTTCAAGACGTTCATTGAGCTGCTGTCGAATTTTTTCATCTTTAGCATCCAGTTCAAAAATGCCGTCAACCAGCGCTTTAATGTAAAAACCGGAGCCGCCAACCACCAGCGGGACGCTTCCTCTGACAAAGATATCCTGAATCGCTGCTCGGGCATCCTTTCCGAAAAGCCCGGCGCTGTAGTATTCATCCGGATCGCAGATATCGATAAAATGGTGGGTAACCCGCCGCCGAAACTCCGCTTCCGGCTTGGCCGTTCCTATATCCATAAAACGGTAAATCTGACGCGAATCGGCCGAGATAATTTCTACCTTTATTTTTTCTGCAAGCAGCGCTGAAAGAAAGGTTTTGCCGATGGCCGTAGGCCCGACGATAAAATGAACAACGCGCTTCATGCTTACGTGATCCGTTTAAATTTGCGATCCAGTTCTTCCAGGTCGATGGTCACAATGACCGGCCGCCCGTGGGGGCAAAAGAAGGGTGTTTCGCAGGCGAAAAGCTGATCCACCAGGTTTTGCATTTCGGCCTGAGTCAGTTTTTCGCCCGATTTAACGGCGTTTTTACAGGCGTAGGCCGCGGCTACTTTGTGCAGATGGTCAAAATCGTGCAGCGGTTCGTTCCTGTAGTAATCGATAATATCCAGCAGTATTTGCGATTCGCGGCCGACTTTTACGTCGGCGGGCATGGCTTCTATCACAATGGTCGTTCCGCTGAATACCTTAATGCTGAAGCCAATTTTGTTCAGAACTTCATGGATCTCTTTAAAAACCATGAAGTCATCGTAATTCAAGGTGAGTTTTTGTGGGAAGAGTAATTTCTGGCCGGCGCCCAGTCCCTCTTTTTGCAAGACTTTTAGAATTCGTTCAAAGATGATGCGTTCGTGCGCCACATGCTGATCGATGATCACCATGCCGCTTTTGATCTCTGAAATGATGTAGCGATTATGCAGCTGCCAGAACTGAACGTCGCCGGCAAAAGGGGACTGCGTACCGGGCGAAGGAGGAAGCATCTCATTTTGCGTTTCGTTTTTGTCGGTTTTACCGCTCTGGTCAGATGGCGTTTCCGCCTCAAAATAAGTCAGGCTCAACTGCGCGCCCGCGCCGTAGCGGCCCATGTAGCGCTTTTTGTGGCGCATCTCTTTAATAATTTGCCGCGGCTCATCGGCTTTATCGATAACCTGTTTTAAGGCGCTGCCTTCGGGCGTGGTGGAAAATTCAGGGATGACTCCTTCGTCGCTCAAAACTTTGCGCACGGTGCTGATCACAAAATAGTAAATGCTTCTTTCATTAGAAAAACGCACTTCCATTTTGGTGGGGTGGACGTTTACATCCACCAGCCCCGCATCCATTTCCAAGTACAGGCAGTAGATGGGATATTCGCCGCTGCCGATTAGGTTGCCGTAAGCCTGATAAATGGCATGGTTCAAAGCGCGGTCCTGGATGGGGCGGCCGTTTAAAAACAAAAACTGCATGCCGCGCGACTTGCGCACCACATCCGGTCGACTGACAAAGCCGTGCAATTCAATGCCGCCCAGGCTGGCTGAAACTTTGAGCAGCCCGCGAAAGATGCTGGCGCCCAAAACCTGTTTGACGCGCTCGCCTATGTCGCTTTGTTTTAAATTGTAGATTTCGCGACCGTCAATGGTTAGTTCAAAGGCGATGTTCGGATAGGCCAGGAAAAAACGTTTTACCACGTTCAGGATTTGCTGCACTTCGGCGTTTACCGAGCGCAAAAACTGGCGACGGGCCGGTGTGTTGAAAAATAGATTGCGAATGCTGACGCTCGTTCCAACATTGGCCGCCGTTTTTTTTATGCGCCCCTCTTTACCGCCGTTCAAGATAAAAATGGTGCCCATTTTGTCTTCGGCGCGACGCGTTTTAACCTCCACCTGCGAAACCGAAGCAATGCTCGGCAGGGCTTCGCCGCGAAAGCCGAGCGTTTCAATACGATCCAGGTCGTCCTGCGAACGAATTTTGCTGGTGGCGTGGCGCTCAAAGGCCAGGGGCAGGTCTTCTTCGCTCATTCCAATGCCGTTGTCAATTACCTGAATCAGTTTCTTGCCGCCCTCTTCAATAAAGATGCGAATGGCCGTTGCTTCTGCGTCGATGGCGTTTTCGATGAGTTCTTTTACCACCGAAGCCGGACGCTCTACCACTTCGCCCGCGGCGATTTTGTTGGCCAGATTTTCCGGAAGTATTTGAATTTTATTTGATTTTGCTGTCATAACTTTCCACGTTTTTGTTTTGTTGAATATAAAAAAAATTGCCTTGTGAAAAAAGAAAACTAACCGTCGAAGTGGTTTTAATCGATTTGCATGATGAATTTTTTTCTGAATTAAATGTAGCTGTGTACAGTTATTTTGATTAAGGATTTACACTGATAGTGTTTTAATAACTAATCCGTGTTTATCCGTTTCATCCGCGTTATCCGTGTCCTATTCCTCTGATCCGCTTTTATCTTTGAAACAATCTCTCATTTTCTGCCAAAAACAATCCCTAATTTTCGCATGCGGTGGCGCAGGGTATTGGGATGAATGCCCAGAATCTCCGCCGCGCCGCCTTTGCCGTTGATCCGGCCATTGGTTTTAGACAGCACCCGGCGAATGTAGTCGGCGGTCATGGCGTCCAGCGTTCTCCATTCTTCATCCGCAGCATGTGCCGCGGGAGTGTGAACCGACGTTTGCAGCAAATCGTCAAAACGCAGCGGGCCTTCGGGATTAAGGATTAAAGCTCTCTCCACCACGTTTTCCAGCTCGCGCACATTGCCCGGCCAGTGGTAAGCAGTCAGTCTGTCCACGGCGTCGGCGGCTAGGTGGGGCGTGCCCGGTAGTTTGAGCTCTCTGGATTTCTTGCTGATAAAATACTGGGCCAGCGCCGGAATATCGGCTACGCGCTCGCGCAGGGGAGGAATGCGGATGGGAAACACGCTGAGCCGGAAAAACAGGTCTTCGCGAAACTGGTTGTTGCGCACCATCTCCTGCAGATCGCGGTTGGTGGCGGCGATAAAGCGGATGTCCAGATGGATGGTTTTGCTGCCGCCCACACGTTCAATCTCTTTATGCTGTAACACACGCAGCAAACGCGATTGCGCCTGCAGCGGCAGTTCGCCGATTTCATCCAGAAAAATCGTGCCTTTGTCGGCTCGCTCAAAGCGGCCCCGCTTCTGAGTTAGCGCACCGGTAAAGGCGCCTTTTTCGTGTCCGAACAGTTCGCTGTCGATCAGCGAATCGGGAATGGCGCCGCAATTGACTTTTACAAAAGGCCCGTCCTTGCGCGTCGAAGAGTAGTGAATGGCATTGGCGATCACATCCTTGCCTGCGCCGGTTTCGCCCAACAACAATACCGGACTGTCCAGCGCCGCCACACGCTGCACCTGGTTCATCACCTCTTTCAATCCAAAATTGGCGCCGATGATCTCGTCGCCGGTGAGGTGGCGGATTTCCTGAAACAGGTAGCGGTTGTCGTCTTTAAGCAGGTTTTTGAGGCGCACCACCTCGTGATAGCGTAGCGTATTGGAGAGCGCGATGACAAAGGGCTCTTTTAGCAAAGCGATCCAGTCCACCTGTTCCTGAGAGAATACTTCATTTTCCGAAATCAGAGTCAGGGAACCAACGTACCGTTCCCCCACATTCAGCGGCAGAACGATGAACGAACTTGCCGCGATGCCGTGGAAGCGAAACATTTCCTGGTAAATGCGCGGAGTATGATCGTTGACCAGATAAAGGTGTGGCTGTGCCTGCTGAAGACGTATTCTTTCTTCAATCTGATGTTGCGCTTCACGGGACAGGGGGGTGAGAAAATCCACTTCCTTTGCTCCATCCGGCGAAGCCATGGCAATGGTGCGCACAGCTTTTAATCTTTTTTCGTAGAGCTGAAGCGACATGCGGTCCACAGGCATTTCTTCTCGCAAAAATTGCAACACGGAATGTAGGGCTTGTTCAATTTCGAGATTGCCGCAGATGCGCAGTGTGGCCTCCCGGAAGAATTGATTTTTATCCATGACAGATTTCCGTAATGGTTGTGTTTTCTGATATGTAAATATGTATGATATTACCGTATTTGTCAATTATAATTATTTTTTTGAACACGGATTGCACGGATTTACGCGGATATTTTTTTAATAAATAATCCGTGTCCATCCGTTTCATCCGCGTTATCTGTGTGCAATTTTTTGAACACAGATTTGACGGATGGCACGGATTTGTGCGGATATTTTTTAATAACTAATCCGTGTTTATCCGTTTCATCCGCGTTATCTGTGTGCTATCCTTTTCGAACACGGATTAGACAGATTACACGGATTTGTGCGGATATTTTTTAATAACTAATCCGTGTCCATCCGTTTCATCCGCGCTATCCGTGTCCTATTTTTTGAACACGGATTTTTAACAAAACATGATATTATCAAATACGGTAAAAATGACCATGACTACCATATTTGTCAATTTGTATTATCATATTTGGTGAGCCCTCTTTCGAACAAAATTATAAAAAGCTGTTTTTTAAGAAGTTACAAAAACGGCACGGTTTTAGCCTGTAAATAAAAGCAGAACATTAAAAAAATGAAAGGACAGAATGACGCGCCTGGAAATTATTGAAATACGCACAACGGGAAATAACCGGGACGATCTGGAAAGATTTCTAAAAAACTGGCAGGCAGAGGTAAAGGCGAAAGTAAAAACAGCCTCGGTTAAAATATACCAACAGGCGGGATTGGAAACCGATTACAGCGTTCACCTGCGCTACGACCCGGACACAACAGAAACAGAATACCGCGTTCTGGGCGAGCGCCTTGTCTCAGATTTAAAGGAATTTGGTTTGGTGAACCATACGGTTTGGATGGAAAAAAACTTTTTGTAAATAAGGAATCTTGCAATGGAAACATTTAAAAGAAAGCTGATAACCAGACTAAACTATTTTCCAGATTCTTTGCCTGCTCAGAAAGGCAGACGTTTTAAAATTTAACTTACTGCAGGCAACAATTTATTTCCGCTTTCGTACAGTCAAAAAATTCGGTTGATTTGAGAATGAAATGAGAGTTCAGGAGAATACGACAATGAAAGAATTCAAACATTTGATCATTGGATTAATTTTCCAGCTTGCATGGAGCATGGGAACGGGCCATGCCGCCGATGTCATCCACTATGACCTGCACATTGTGCCTGACTTTCCGAGCCGCACCGTAAACCTGACGGCTGCCATCCAAATCGACAATGCGCAGCTTGAGCGCCACTTTGTGTTCGGACTGAATAATGCCTACGATTCGGTTAAAGTTAGCGCGGCAGCCTCCGCGGTCGCGGTTGAGCGGAAGCGCGGCCGGATAGTGGTGACCGTTGAACAGCCGGCGCGTGATTTAATCTTAACTTTTAAGCTAAATGGCTTAACGGGAAATAGTAATGACGAAGGCCGGGCTGTGGTAACGGACAGCAGCCTGTTTCTGCTCTGGTCGGATCGTTTTTATCCGATTGTTTATGACGACTGGGCAACGGTTGCCACCACCATTGTGCTGCCCGACGGATTTTCGGCCATAGCCCCGGGAAAGATGGCGCACGTTTTAAGCGGCGGCGATAAAACGACTTACGTTTTTGAGACCGGCCATCCCACGGTCTGTTTTTCCGTGCTGGCTGACCGGCGATGGATTCACACGCAGCGAACCATTAACAACATTCCGATGCACACCTTTTTGTATCCGGAAAGCCAGCATTTTGCGGAACAGATTTTAAAATCCAGCGCGGAAATTCTGGCCTTTTATGCCGACTACTACGGCCCGTACGGTTTTGATCAATTCAGCTTTGTAACCATTGAAGGCATAAACGCCCGACGCGCTTTCCCCGGTTTTATTGGCTACAGTCCGCGGTATCTGGAAAAAGAGTTCACCACAACCGGACATGACGCCCACGAGACCGCGCTGCTGTGGTGGTTTTACACCTTACGCGGTTCCGGTCCCGGCGCCTTCCAGTGGACGGAAGGTTTCGGCGACTATGCCGAATTTTTATACGACGAAGCATTCGGCAAACCGATTCCGTCCATATTCCGCTATTTTCGTGAGCAGTATCTGAACAGCAAACCGTCGGAAGATGTTGCCTACCATAAACTCAACGGCGCCACGCCGCAAAAAATCGTGCACGGCAAGTATCCCTGGCTAATGCATTTAATTCGTTTTGTGGTTGGGGATGAGGTTTTTCGTAATAGCATGCGCCTGTTGTTCGACCGGTACCGTTTCCGCACCTTTTCCATGCAGGAGTTCATCAAGACGATGGAGGAGGGGAGTGGGCAGTCGCTGCAGTGGTGGCGGAAAGACTGGTTGCAGCAAAAGGGCGCGCCTGCCGTTGCGATGCGCTATGATGTTGGCAAAAGCGGCGATCGGTTTATCACAACGGTCATCCTGGAGCAATCCGATCCGCCGCGTTACCTGCCGCTTGAGGTGGGACTGGAAACAGAGAACGACATGCGTCTGGAAAAGATTCTATTAACCGGCAAAGTCGTGAAAAGAGTCTTTAAAACGGATAAAAAACCAAAGCGCGTTATTCTTGATCCCAACCGGTGGCTGCTGGCAAAAAAGAAGACCGTAACGCCATGAGTTAATGTGTGTTTCTGCGAGAGATATTTCGAAAACAAAAATAAATACAAATAACAAAAACGGAGCGGACAAATGAAACAATTAAACTATTTTCAAATCCTGTGCCTGTTCTGGGCGGCGCTGGGCATCGGCTCGCGTGTTTTAATGGCGGTCATGGGCAACCGCTGGAAAGAATGGGAACTTAACAGCGCTTACCGTGAAGAAAAACCAAAGTGGCTCTATGCCGTGGGAGTTTTGGGGCTGGCGCTCATTGCTTACACCTGGTATGCGGTATTTTCGTTTGAAATCGCTTACAGCTGGATTATCGCCGCGCTGGTGTCTGTCACGGCCATCAAAATCTACATGGTGTTGTTCCGTTACAGCCAGTTTCGGGAGTTTGTGGTCAGGATTCTAAACGACCGCAGGCGCATGCGTCAACTGAACGTCGCCGTGCTCATCTATTCGGCCCTGTGCATTGCCATGGCCTTCTTTTTGTATAATTGAATTGCCTGGATTGATTTAAAAAAAAGGAATGGGATATGAAAAAATTTTTTAAACGATTCTTTATGATTCTGCTAACCGTACTGGTTTCAGGCCTGCTTATTCTCTGGATGTTAAACAAACAAGCCTTAACGAACCGAAAACAGGCCAGTTGCGACAGTCTGTTAAGCCCTGTTCAAAAAGCGTATCTGCAGGAAACGCTGCATTTAAAAAAGCAGTTCGGCAGTAAAGTCTGGCCCGGATTGGATTCGGTTAACATTCCGATCGTGGTTTTTAATAATTGCTACGAGTTTTTGACGGGGATGGATCGGGCGGACGCCGGCTGGGAAACGATCAGCGCCGATGATTTCATGGGCAGGCCCTACCTGCGTCGTAAATTGAGAGAACCAAAAGCGTTCGCCGTTTTACTGGACAAACAATGGGCCGGCATGCTGGGCACGTTAAACCAGATGAACTTCGAGTTTCTGAATGGCATTCGTCAGGAATTTCCACCGGGAATCGCGCAACTCTTTCCCTATTTTTTGGCAAGAATTGCGCCGGATCAGTATGTGGTCTCGCTGCTTCATGAGATGTTTCATGCCTATCAGGCCGTGCGCAATCCTTCCCGCTTTGGAAAAATCCAGTCCCTGTACCGGGTAGAACAGAAATATCCGTATCAGAACCAGGATTTCATTGACCTGTGGAATAAAGAAGGCTTTTTGCTTTGGGAAGCGCTTTCAACAGACGACCGGGAGAGCATGAAAGAATCCATCAGAGAATTCATCCGTATTCGCCAGGAACGAAGAGAAAAATATCAGATTACGGCTGATTTGCTTGACTTTGAGAGAGAACTGGAGTGGCTGGAAGGTCTGGCCAAATACGCTGAAATTCGCTTTTATGAATTGGCGGCAGAAGGGGACTACCGCTCGGAAGCCGTTCCATACCGAAAAGGACTGCCGCACTGGCAGATGGAGTTCAGCCGCTTGCAGAACAGTCTCGGCGAGCAGGGCAGCGATTTTCGTTTTTACCTGGCCGGCATGGCGCAGGCCCGTTTGCTGGACAGAATTGATCCGGACTGGAAAACGAAAATAATGACCACCAATCTATCGCTGGATGAATTATTAAGTTCTGGCTTTTAAAAAGCACAGGAGATCAAAATGAAGTTAAGAAAAAAAACGACCGTATTGTTATTAACCGTCACACTAACCGTGGGATGTGCCGCCATGAATAAAACAGTAAGTAAAATGTTCAGCCATGTGCAAATTAGCGATCTCGAAAGAATATCGGAAAAGGATTTGCAAAATTTGCCGCAAACGGTGCGGAACTACCTGCGCTACAGCGGCATTGTCGGCAAGGAAAAGATTAAAACCGTGCGCCTGAAACAGGGCGGCGATTTCCGTTTGAAACCGGATCAGGATTTTAAAACCATGAAGGCCGTGCAGTATTTTAACGTGGATTCCATGGAATTTTTCTGGCAGGGAAAGGTCAACATTATCACTGCCACCGACCGCTTTCTGGACGGTAAAGGCGATTTGACGGTGAAGTTACTCGGTTTGATCAGGGTGGCTTATGCCGAAGGGCCTGAAGTGGATCAGGGCGAAATCCTGCGCTTTTTAGCCGAGGGCGTGTGGTTTCCTTCTGTTTTTCTCAACGATTTTATTCAATGGGAAGAACTGGATGAGCGCACCGCCATGGCCACCATTACGCTAAAAGATTTGTCCGCTTCGGCGCTGTTTCACTTTAACGAAAAGAATCAGGTGGAACGTATTACCGCCAGACGCTACATGGAAAAAGATGGCAAATTCGAGTTAAAAGACTGGGAAATACGCATCGTCGAATACCGCGCCTATCACGGCATTAACATCCCCGCAAAAAGCGAGGTGTTCTGGAAGCTGGAAGAAGGCGATTTTTGCTGGTACAAACCAGAAATTTATGAGATCGATTACAACGTGCCCGTGCCTTATTAAGGAGTTAAATAAAGTGAATTCTACATTAAAAACCTTTCTGCCCATCATCGTGGCTGTCATGTTATGGGCAGGATTGTACGGCTGCCGTAGCGCAGGCGCGCTTCTTAAAGAGGTGGCTTCGACGGAAAACAGCTATCTGCTTGGTTTGACCGCCGGCGGACTGGTGGAAAACAACACGCTGCAGGGCGTTGACGGCGCATCCGAAGTGGACGCTATCACCGGCGCCACGAAAACGCGGTTTAACCTAGGCATACACAGGATAATTAAATTCAAGACGCTAACCTTTGAAAGCGGTCTGGATTATCTGACATTTGATCAGAGCATCACCTACGAGCTGCCTACTTTTGCCCAGGCCGGCCAGCGCCAGGTGCGCTTCAGTCAGTTGCGTCTGCCGCTGACCTGC
The DNA here is from genome assembly GCF_001886815.1 of Caldithrix abyssi DSM 13497. Taxonomy (GTDB): domain Bacteria; phylum Calditrichota; class Calditrichia; order Calditrichales; family Calditrichaceae; genus Caldithrix; species Caldithrix abyssi. Next base: position 2,617,339 of record NZ_CP018099.1, on the reverse strand, counting down.
AATATTCCGTTTTTTAAAGGAAAAGACGGCCAGGCCCGCCTTATCCTAAAAGCCGGGGCTTCTTTGGGCTGGACAATTTCCCGATCGGTTACCGACCGCGGCTCGCTTCCGGACTACACCTTTGCCAGTTGGGATTACGGCCCGACGCTGGGTGTTGCCTGCTATCCGTTTCCGGCGGCAAAGCACTACCGGCTTGGCATTTATCTGGTTTTGTATCGCGGCAGTCGCATCTACGAAGATATTTTTCATCCGGCCGAAGGTCAGGGCGGACAGAGCTACATGAAGTTTGGAATCATCTTTCAATAAAGATTAAAAAACAGGGACATGAAGATGAATTGGGCAACCATCAAAAACAATCTGGCATCCATATTTTTTTTAGCGCTTCTCTTTGCGGCGAAGGGGCCCTATGCGCAAGCGTCACATCCAGTAAAAGAAGAAAATGCTGTCGATAAAATTGAAACAGCCATACAATCAGGCCTATTCACTTATAAACTGACGGAGCCGCATGAAGTGCAAAGCGTGTTAGGCCTTCCATTACGAGAACATTGGCGCAAAGACGGAGGCAGGGATTTACTGGAACTCATCTACCCCGCTATGACATTCACTTTTGGAAAATATCGCAGCGAGCCCGGGGCGGTTTTCACCCTTTTGGATGTAACGCTGAATAATAAGACGATGGATATCGGGCAGAATAGAAAGCTGCTGTTAAGAAACAACGGCGATCTAAGAAAGCTGAATCATTTTGACGGCTTGCAAAACGTTTCGTTAAAACAGCTGGATCTAAGAACGGAATTGCCAATGCTGGAATCGTTACCTTTCGACTCCGAGACCGAGTGGCCGGGCGCGGACAGCCTGCCGGCCGGCTTCGATCCGCGCCGTTTGCTGGAAGAAGGCAAAAATCCCGGTCTGGGCATCCGGGCTTTACACGCCCAGGGTATTACAGGCCGCGGCGTGGGACTGGCCGTTATCGATCAGCCGTTGCTTATGGAACACGAAGAATACGCCGGTCGTCTGGCGCGTTACGACGCCACGGGGCTGGCCGGCTTTCCGCCGCAGATGCACGGTTCGCCCATTGCTTCCGTTGCCGTTGGAAAAGATATCGGCGTGGCGCCGGAAGCGACCCTATCCTATTTCGCCGTGCCCATGTGGAAAAAAGACAACAGCGGATATATCCGCGCCCTGCGCATGATCTTTGATTTGAATGAACATTTGCCCGAAGAAGAAACCATCCGCGTGGTCAGTATTTCTGACGGTCGTTTCGCAAGCAAGAAGCGCTATGCGGAATGGCAGGCCGTGCTGCGGGAAGCGCAGGAAAAGGGCATTCTGGTGGTGACCTGCGATACCAGCGATTGGCATTTCGGCACCTTGACGCTGAAAGAAAGCGCTGACCCGGATTCAGTTGATAATTATCAGGCCGGGAAATACAGTTTTCCGGATGATGTAATTCGCATCCCGACAGGTAATAAAACCTTTGCCAGCCACAAGGGCGCGGAGGTGTATTTTTATGACCGAGAAGGCGGGAGAAGCTGGGCGGCGCCCTATCTGGCCGGATTGGCCGCGCTGGCCTTTCAGGTTAATCCTGAAATCAGCCCGCAGAAAATAAAGACCTTGCTAATCGAAACAGCCATTCACACGACGACTGGACCGGTGGTCAATCCGGTTGGTTTTATCGAACTGGTAAAGAAAACCATTAATGAAAAGGAGTATGAAAAATGAAAGAACAGTTAGGCGGTCGCCCTGTACAATTGGCAACCTTATTGGCGCTGATCTTCCTGGGTTTTAATCTAATGCTTGCGCAGGATGTAAAGAGTATTGCCGGCCATTGGGAAGGGCAGATTGAACTGCCGGGGCAGGCGCTGGAAATCGACATCGACTTTTTTGTGGTTGAAGATGGCCTCCTGAGCGGCGATATTTCCATTCCCTTGCAGGGCGCCAAAGATTTACCCCTGGACGAAATCGAAATTAACAGCAGAGAAGTGCGCTTTAAGCTGCCCGGCGTGCCCGGCAACGCTTCTTTCCAGGGAAAGCTATCCGAGGACGGCCAGCGGATAAGTGGACAATTTAGCCAGTCAGGGCAAAGTTTCCCCTTTTCACTGAGTCGCGCCGCCACAAAGGCTGCCCGGACAAAAGCGACCCTGCGCGGTTTCGACGCCTTCATCGCCCGGGCCATCAAGGATTGGCAGGTTCCCGGCCTGGCCATGGCCATTGTCTGCGATGATCAGGTCGTGTTTCAAGGGGGCTTCGGCTATCGCGACCTGGACAAAAAACTGCCGGTGACGTCCCAAACCCTGTTTGCCATCGGTTCCAGCACCAAGGCTTTTACCACTTTTGTGCTGGGGCAGTTGGTGGATGACGGCAAACTGGAGTGGGATCAGCCGCTGCGCCGATTTTTGCCGGAATTCGAGCTGCAAGATCCGTTCCTTTCGCAGCGCCTTACGCCGCGCGATCTGGTGACCCACCGCTCGGGACTGCCGCGCCACGATATGTTGTGGTATAATAATCATAAACTCACACGCAAAGAAGTCGTTCGCCGCCTGCGATACCTGGAGGCTAATGCCGACCTGCGGGCCAAATTCCAATACAATAACCTGATGTTCCTGACCGCCGGTTATCTCACGGAATCTCTGACCGGTCAGACCTGGGAAGAGGCGGTGCGGCAGCGGATACTGCAACCGCTAGAAATGAAGGCCACCAATTTTTCCGTTCAGCAATCGCAGAAGAGCGCCGATTTTGCTTTGCCCTATACGGAAGAAGAGAACCAGTTGAAACGAATTCCCTTTCGGCAAATCGACCTGATCGGACCGGCCGGGTCCATCAATTCCAACATTACGGATATGAGCCACTGGCTGATGGTGCATCTGAATAACGGCGTTTACAAAGGGCGGCAAATGATTAACAGCGCCACCCTGGCCGATATTCACACCCCGCACATGACCACCGGCGCCACGGCCAAACACCCGCAGATTTCCCCGGCCGACTACGCCCTGGGCTGGTTTGCCGACACCTACCGCGGCCACCGGCGCCTGCACCACGGCGGCAACATCGACGGCTTTACCGCCATGGTGATGCTCTTTCCCGATGACGGCATCGGCATGGTGGTGCTGGCCAACAAATCCGGCGCGGAATTGCCGGCAATTCTCACCCAGCATGCGGCGGATCGTATCTTCAACCTTAAGCCTATCGACTGGAACAAGGAGGGACTGGCAAAACGCGACAAGGGAAAAGAAGCGGACAGGGAAGCCAAAGCGACCAAATATGCGGAGCGGAAAAAAGGCACCCAGCCGGCGCATCGGCTGGAGGAATATGTCGGCGATTACGAACATCCCGGCTATGGCACCCTGACCGTGCGGCTGGTGAAAGATCATCTGGAGTTCGTGTTTAACGACATCGTTACCCCGCTGGAACACTGGCACTATGAGGTTTTCAATGCCCTCAAAGGCGAAGACGACGCTTTCGAAAACAAAAAGCTGCAGTTCCGGACCGATCTGAAGGGCAACGTGGCCGCGGTGGAAGTGCCCTTTGAACCGGCGGTGGCTAATATTGTCTTCCGCAAAAAGCCCTCCGCCCGATTGTTCGACGCCGGATATTTAAAGCGCTTTGTAGGCGCCTACGATCTGGCCGGCCGCGAGATACGGATCGATCTGGCGGGAAATGTGCTCAAGCTAATCGTGCCGGGACAACCGCCTTACCCCCTGAAGCCGGCGCTGGGCGATGAATTCGTGCTCAAAGACTACTCAACGGTAAGCATTCGTTTTACCCTGGATGAAAAAGGGAAGGTGACCGCCTTACTCTTAAGACAGCCCGAAGGCGCCGTCACGGCGAAACGGAAGGAGGAGTAGTGATCCATCCTCGCCAATACAATTTAATCTGCTGGCGGGGATAGGGCTGCCCCTTATCAATTAGTAAATTACTATTTCGGAGAAGTGAAAATTATAAGCTATGGAGCCAACAATGACCAACGAAGATTTAGAATTAATCGAAACCGCCCGTTCGCTCATCAAAAAACGCTTTGTTGAAGGGCGGCATCACATCGCTGCTGCGCTCAGGACAAAGTCCGGCAAGGTGTTCAGCGGCGTGCATGTGGAAGTGTACGTGGGACGCATCACCATCTGCGGCGAAGCGGTGGCCATTGGCGCGGCGGCCACGGCCGGGGATACGGACATCGAAACCATCGTGACCGTGGATGAAACCGGGCGCATCGTGTCGCCCTGCGGCATGTGCCGGGAGATGATCGCCGATTACTCGCCGGATGCGCAGGTGATCATCCTGAAGGACAAGCAGCCGCACACCATAAAGATTGCTGAGTTGTTGCCATTTCAATACGAACAATAGGTGAAAACATGTTGGAATTACCGAAAAAATCACTGAGAAAAAGTCTGGTAGTTACCGGCCTGATTTTTACCATCGTCATTTTTCTGTGGCCGGTTTTCATGGCGAATTCCGCCTTAGACGGAAGCGTAGAAATGCAGTTACAACAGATCAGACAGCATCCCGTTCCGTTCCGTCTTAATTTTGTTTTAGCTTCCTTCATTGCGCCGTCGCTGTCTGCGCTGTTGATAACGGTGAGCCTGTTTTTTAAAACGCGAAAAACCAGCACATTGAAAGAAACGGAATGGAATGAGCGTAAAAGACCGCATTTTCGTTAATCTTCTGAAAACCTCCTGGTTTCAATTCATTGTCTCGCTGACAATTGCTGTGTTCCTGGTGTTCTCTGCCGCCCGGTTTTATTCACCGATGGATGTCGCGCCAGCTGCGCCGTTGCCGCAATTCACGGGGCAGCTGGATGAGCGTATCCCGGCGATTATGCAGGAGTATTCCATCCCCGGCGTTTGCCTGGCGCTTATTCACAAGGGCGAGATCGTCTGGCAAAAGGCTTATGGCTACGCCGACCTTGCAGAAGGCAGAAAGATAACGGTCGATACGCCGTGCCGGGTGGAATCCATTTCAAAATCCCTTACCGCGCTGGGTGTCATCAAACTGGTAGAGCAGGGGCGGATCGATCTGGATGCGCCGCTTCAAAATTACCTGGGCGATTGGAAGTTGCCCGATACGGAATTTAATGAAGAAGCGGTCACCGTGCGCCGCCTGTTGAGTCACACAGCCGGAATGCCGCTGGGCAGCATTGGTCCGGCCGTGGAGTACGCGCCGGGCAGCCCCATGCCTTTGTTGCGGGAGTTTTTAAGCAGGGAAGCGCGGCTGGAAAGGGCGCCCGGCAGTAGTTTTGCTTATTCGAATACGGGCTTCAATTTACTGGAATTGCTCATTGAAGAGGTGAGCGGACAGACGTTTGCGGAATACATGAGTGATGAAGCGCTGCAACCGCTGGGCATGCGCCAGGCGGACTTTGCCTGGAATGAGGCCTGGCGCTCACAGATTCCCACAGGATATGATCTGCAAGGCCGACCGGTGCCGCCTTATGTCTATCCGGTAAAAGCTTCCGGTGGACTATTTGCTACGGCAGGAGACATCGCCCGTTTTGTCTGCGCCGGAATGAAAGCAACTTTAAATCCAGAAAAGTCTAATGGACTCCAGAAATATTTTCAGCGGCTGTACGCGCCGCAAACAAAAATTCCCGGGCTGTTCGGTCTGGTAGCCGACGCTTACGGATTCGGTCATTTTATCGAAATCCTGGCTGATGGAAAAAAGGCGGTGTGGCACGGCGGGCAGGGCCACGGCTGGATGACGCATTTTCATTCTGTTCCCGAAACCGGCGACGGCATAGTGATATTAACCAACAGCCAGCGCAGTTGGCCGGCTTTTGCTTATGTTTTGAGCGATTGGGCGCATTGGAGCGGCGTCTCTGCGCCTGGAATGGGGAAAATAATTTGGGGACAAAAGATCGTGTGGACTTTGATCGGGCTGCTTTTCTTTATTGTTTTATGGCAGGCAGAACGATTGGTAAAGGGGCTGGTTTCCGGCCGGCGCAGGTTTACCTTGTGGTGCGCAAACGTGCGGGTTGTGCGCTTGATCCAGAGTGGATTGTTCATCGTTCTGATCTCCTTATTGTTCTGGGCTGCCGCGCAGGACTACCTGGTCATTTCTTCGCTGTTCCCTGTTGCCGCCAGCTGGCTGGGATATGTCTTGTTTTGTTGCGCCCTGGTTTCCGGTTTATCCGCCCTGTTCCCAGGGCAAAAGAAAAGCAGATGAGATTCCAATGTAAAACAAGGAATAGAATTTAAGATGAAACAACGAATTAATTTGCAACGAATATTGTCTTCGGGTCGCATGAGATATGTGGCAGTCATTTCTATCTTATTTTTGACGCTTCCATTCAAGGCATTTTCCGCAGGCGCCCGGAATGTGAAGACAGACGCCCGAACCAGACAGGCTGCCTCTTATGAAAGGAATCAATCAGAGATGATAAAATCGGATTCGGTTCAAACAGCTGCCGCGGGCGAGCGCATTTCCTACGGAAGCGCCTTTTCTTACGTGGGCTTCCCGGTTGTTTTATACATGCCCGAGACTTCTGTAATCTTTGGCGGCGGGGCGACCGTTACCATGCGCGACGAGAGCCAGTCAGAGGATGATCGTCCCAACTGCTTTCACACGCAGGTTATTTACACCTTAAAAAATCAGTTTGCTATTAAATTGGAACCGGAGTTTTATTTTGACAGCTACAAATGGCAATTGCGAGCAATGATAGCCTATCAAAAATTTCCGGACACCTTTTACGGCATGGGGAACCGCAATTCAAAAGAGGAAGCCGTAAATTTCACCACCGAAGATTTCGTCTTTTACGCTGGCCTAACTCGTCGGGTTTATAATCAACTGCGCCTGGGATTCTGGTTTAACGCCCAGAAAACCAACGTGCTGAAAATTGAGACCGGCGGTTTACTGGATCGGGACGATTTAAAGGGGATTAATGGCGGCGCTATTTGCGGCATCGGCCCGGTGATCGAGTGGGACAGCCGTGACAATATTTTCTACCCCACGTCGGGCGCCTGGCTGCAATTTAACGCCGCCTTTTATCGCAAAGGGTTGGGAAGCGCGTTCCACTACAATTCCTATATGGCTGATCTTCGATACTATTTCAGCCCGGCCGAATCGCATATCATCGCCGTACAGTTTTTAGGCAAGTCGGTGGACGGTGAAATTCCTTTTAATAAATATGTTCTGTTAGAGTCCATGCGAGGTATAAACGGCAGCCGGTTCCGCGACAAAAAAATGTTTTTGAGCCAGATTGAATACCGCTACCCTGTCCATAAAAGATTTGCCGGTGTCGTTTTTGGCGCGCTGGGCGACGTCGTCAACAATTTGCAGAATTATGAATTGAAGACATTAAAATACAGCTTTGGTTTCGGCATACGATACTTGATCAGTCCGCAGGAGAAAATTCATTTGCGCGTGGATGTGGGCGTCAGCCGTTGGGGCATAAACCCCTATTTTCAAATATCTGAAGCTTTTTGAAGAACAAGATGATCGTTTGTCAAAACTTGCTGAAAAAGCGCGGAACATCCATGAGTTCAGTATAAAAACCACGAATTTCACGAATGGACACGAATATATTTTATGTAATTTAAATAAAAACAATAGTCCCATTTAAATGAAATTCGATAATAAAACCTTTTTATACCGGACTCATCCATTTTTTTTGAACTGGCGTACTCATCGCCAGGCATTTTTCTTAAAGAATTGGATACATGTTAGGATTGTTTTAAGGTTTGATTTGAAAAAAGAGAGAGAAGAATGAAATTATCCCCATCGCACAAAATCTATCTCGGGCTGGTCATTGTGTTAAGCCTGTTCAGTGCATTGAATGTTTTTTTACCTCAGGGTTCATTCCTGCCGCCTTATCAACTGCCTGCGCCGAAATCCATTATCGCCGTGGTGACGGCGCTGATGATGCTTGTTCTGTATGGCGGATTGGGATTGGTCGGATTGACTTTATCCCGCAAACTGGGCTTTACCGAAACCCTGGATGAGCAGGTTTCCAACCGACAACACTTTTTAATACCGGCGCTCGTTGGCTCTGCGCTGGGACTATTTTTCATCGGAGCCGATACGATCCTGTCCCAATTCCATTCACTGGGACATCTTCCCCATCCGCCTTTTCCCACTTCTCTGGTGGCTTCTATTGTTGCCAGCATTGGCGAGGAGATCATCTTTCGGCTGTTCTTCATATCGTTCTGGACCTGGCTGATTTCATCCATTCTGCTGAAAAGGAAATGGCAGTCTCAAGTTTTCTGGGTGGTGACCGCTCTTTCTGCTTTTGCCTTTGCCGCGGCGCATCTTCCGTCTGTGATGATGCTCTTTTCTCTGAAACAATTCAACCAGATTCCACCGGCGCTGCTGATAGAAATTCTGCTGCTCAATGGCACGCTTTCTGTGGCTGCCGCTTACTATTTCAGAAAATACGGCTTTTTAGCCGCGGTGGGCATTCACTTCTGGGCGGATGTGGTCTGGCATGTGATATGGGGGGGATGTTAAGAGTCTAAACGCGTGAATGATAAAATGATTCGGCTTTATTTTCGATTACGGTTGTTGTTGCCATCGTTTTTAGATGACAGAAAAATTGTCTGGGGAGGATTAAGAGTAGGGCGCTGGCAACAACGGGCTGAACGGGACACTAATAAATCAAAAGGATAATTATGAGAGCAATTATTGTTTTTTGCATTCTGATACTCGGGAGCATTGGTCACGCGTTAGGCTGCACCACATTTGTGCTGCAGGACTCGGCGCAGATTATTTTCGGACGGAATTTCGACTATGATCTGGGCATGGGCCTGGTGGTCATCAATAAAAGAGGGCTGGAAAAACAGGCCATGACAGATGCGGCGCACCAGCCGGCACGATGGACGGCGCAATACGGCAGCGTCACCTTTAATCAGGCAGGCATCGACGCGCCCATGGGCGGGATGAACGAAAAAGGGCTGGTCATCGCCCAGATGGCATTGCCGGAAACGGTCTATCCCCAAACGGACGGCAAGCCTGTTTTGAATCAATTGGAGTGGATTCAGTATCAACTGGATGTTTCTGCCACCTCGGAAGAAGTGATCGCCAACAGCCGCAAGGTGGCCATTGTTCCGGTAGCAACGCCGGTGCACTATTTGATTTGCGACGCAGAGGGGCGCGTGGCTGTGATTGAATTTTTAAACGGCCAAATGATGGTTCGGCAGGGCAAAGAGGTCGTTGTGCCGGTGTGCAGCAATTGGCCTTATGAAAAATCGATAAGCGCGCTGGGGGAGTACCGGGGCTTCGGCGGGCAAAAGCCGATCCCGCAGCGGTGGACCAGTATTGCGGATATCGTTGCCATTGCCGCTTCCGGAGTCCAGGGCTTCCTTAACGAAAAATACAGCAATCTGCTGGATTTTGGTTTTGACCTTCTATCGGCGGTCGGCTCCGATTTGCGGACGCAGTGGAGCGTTATTTATGACATTACCAACCGGCGCATTTGTTTCACATCGCTGCGCAGTAAAAAAAGACGGAACATTTATCTTGAGCGCATCGATTTTTCCTGCGATGCGGCCATCCCCGTGGCTGACGTTCAGGAACATTCGGCGGCAAACGATTCCCTGCTGCTATTTGGGAATCTGGAGAAAGAAGAATACTTCAGGTACAAAAAAGAGCTGGTGAACTGGTTTACAACGCACATCGCCGGTTTTCCGGAGTTGCCGGACATCTTTTTAAAACGAGAGGTGGAATATGTGTTTAACAGGCCATGTGTGCATTAACGACAGGCAAGGTGTTTTTAGTAACATTTTTCATGGAAATCCTTCCCCCCTACACAAATAGTGGCTGGGACTTCCTGGAATAGTCCTTGCCTTTTTACCTCTAAATTCTTGGAGGAGGAAAGCTGAGCGTGGACTCCCGCTTCCTGCGGTGGCATGGTTTCTCCTCATTTGCAGAAACAGAATTGAAATGACAGACTAACTATTCAACCATTTCAACCATTCAACCATTCAACTAATCAACTATTCAACCAATCCAGCGGCACAAAAATTTTCGCATCCCGCCATGGAGCGCCAGATCTTTTGAAAAAAGTTTATAACCTAAAAATGATTTTTGCATCAAATTAAAATTGTAGGCATATTTCATTAATTAAGATCAAATTAAAAACGCATCAAAAAAAGTAAACAAACAAAAGGAGGCGCCATGAAATTAGCCGATCAATTACAATCTGCCGACTGGAAAAAAGAAAAACATGCGCCGGTCATTGAAGCTCCGGAAAAAGTAAAAGCAGGCGAAGCATTTGAAATTAAAGTCGGCCTGGGCAAAGAAATCGCCCATCCCAACACTACCGAACATCATATTAGCTGGATTTCGGTCTTCTTTAAACCCAAAGGCAGTAACTTTACGCATCAGGTGGGACATTTTGAGTTCTGGGGCCATGGGGAAAGCACCAGCGGACCCAACAAGGGCCCGGTGTACGCCAATCCTGAAGTAACCGTCTCGCTCAGTTTAAACGAATCTGGCACCCTGTTCGCCATGGCTTTGTGCAATATTCACGGCCTATGGGAAAGCAGCCGGGAGGTAGAAGTAGAGTAGTCGCGCACTAAAAAACGTTTTTACTCACAAAAGGAATATGGGAATTCCCAAAACCCATATTCCTTTTAAAACAACAGACTGTATTTTAGCGGTATGCGAAGAGAGACAAATAAAATCATGAAATTTTTTCGTTTGCGTAAAAGAAAAATGAAATAACTTTTGCTGCGTCGTCGCCTATTTTTGCAGACATCAATACGCAAGGGAAATGCATTTTAGTGAAGGCATTCCTCTGCACCGCCTGCAGACGCAAAAAAGTTAAAATACGGTTAAATGTTGTATTTTTATCAGAATATGTTTATTTTATTCATAACTGTTTTTTGAAGCAATTAGAAAGAAAAATCACGATGAAAATCATTCTGACATTTTTCTGGATTATAATCGGCGCCGTTTTACTGTGGTTTTTTGCGGAAAACCTTGACCAGAGCGTAACCATTGATTTTTTCGGCCGAACGTATGAACACATCAATCTTGTAACGGTCATTTTTGTTTCCACCTTGTTGGGATTACTGCTTGGCACCGTGATTATGACCTGGCAAGTGATCAAACATAAAGCGCGTGTATCTTCAGCTAAAAGAGAGAATAAAAAGCTGCTTAAAAAGATAGAAGAACTGGAAAAGCAAGTTAAAGAACAGGAACAGGCCGCCGATCTACGGAAACTGCCTGATGATCCTGATAGATCAAACAGTGGTTTTAATCCATGAAACTTTTAATTAAAGAACAAACACGTCTGTTTACTTCAGGCATTCTGATCATCCTTACTTTAAGCGTTGCTCTTTTTGCCGACGAAAACTGGCAGCAATGGTTGAAGCTGTATCAAAGCGGACAGTACGCTGCTTTAAAACAAAAACTTGAACAGGTTTCCCCTGAGCCAAAAAATAGTCTTGAATATTTATTTTTCAAAACGCTTTTTATTAAAGACGGTGCACGGGCTGTAAAAAATTATCAGATGATTTATGAAAAGAGCAGTGGCCGGTTAAAGCGTCTTGCCGCGCAAAAATCACACGATTACTATTTCGCCCTTGGTCTTTATCTCAAAGCAGAAGGTTATGCCTCCTTTATAAAAGAGACGCCGCAGGAAAAGGCGTCGAATCCCCCTTCTTACAAAACAGATGATGCCAAATATGTCATCCAGTTCGGGGCGTTCAGCTCCATGAACAACGCACGCAAGCGGCAGAAGGAACTTTCGCAGAAAAGAATCGACAGTCAAATTGTCGTACGTAAAATAAATAACAAAAATTTTTACTGTGTTTGGGTAAAGGGGGGCGCCACTTTCGCCGATACTGACCAGTTAGCAAAGCAGCTGAAAAAACAACTTGGTATTGAATATCGTATCATCAAAGAATAGGGAGGAGTATGGATATTCACGATCTTAAGACGATTCCATTGTTTTCTGAATTAGACGACGACGCTTTGAATGATATTGCACGCATGATGGTTAGACAAACCTACAAAAAAGATAATATGGTCCTGATCGAAGAAGAAGTCGGGTCCACCATGTTCATTATCCTCAGCGGTCGCGTTAAAATTTCGCGCATTAGTGACGAGGGGCGCGAGGTCATTCTGTCGATTCTGGTTGACGGTGATTTTTTTGGAGAAATGTCCATCCTGGACGGGCAAACGCGCAGCGCCAATGCCGTTACGCTGGAAGACACAGAATTACTGCTCATTCATCGGGAAAACTTTTTACGCATTTTACACGATTATCCTCAGGTCGCCATAAATCTTTTAAAAGAGCTTGCGCACCGCCTGCGCCGCAGCGATGAGCAGATTAAAAGTCTATCTCTGCAAAACGCCATGGGCAAAGTGGCATCCACTTTGTTGCGTATCGCCGATGATTCCGGAATTATTAAACAGGGCCAGGTAGAAATACCTCAATTACCGCCGCAGCAGGACCTGGCAAACATGGCCGGAACCAGTCGCGAAACCATTTCGCGCGTTATTAAATCGTTGGGACAGTTAGGTTATGTTAAAAAAGAAGGCAGCAAGCTGATCATTCTGGATTATGACAAATTTCGGGAAGATTTTTCTTAAAAAATGGAAGAACAGTCAAGCAGTATTGCCATTGTTACCAGAAACACCGAGCGTTTTCAGATTTTTAAGAACATCTTAAAAGAAATTTGTCCAAGAATTCTGCCGCTCAATATCGATCAAAGATTGGAGGTTAATTTTTTTCATGAATCGTTCGACCTGATTTTAGTCGATTTTGCTCATGATTTAAAAGCCCGTTTTAAAGACATTGAGCATCTGGTAGAACACAGAAATTTAAAAGATAAAACCTTTCTTTACGTACTTAACCCCAAGCAGGAATCATTAAAACACCAGATCTATCGCTATCCCAATTCCCAGATATTAATCGATCCGGTGGATAAGTTCAGCCTGATCACCCTGGCCAGAGCCGGAATCAGGCTTTCTCTCATCCATCGAAGGATCGAGACCTACAAAGAATTATTAGAAGGCGAACAAAAATTAATCAGCTATATCGACGAGCTTCTGGATATTGACCGCATCCATGAATATGATAATTTTGAAGAAGTAAAGCAGTTTTTGCAGTCGCCCCTGCTTAAAAAAATCGAACTGACGCTGGCCGTGGAAACCGCTTATTTTGGCTTTTATGAGGAAGAAGAAAACAGACTCCTGCTGCAGGAGCGGTCGCGTCCCAACAAACTGGAAAGATTGGTCTATTTTTCTCTGGAAAAAAGTCATACGCACTGGCTCTTAAAGCAAAACAAAACCCTGGTCTTCGAAAAGACAGACCTGGTTGATCCGCTGATCCAGGAACTGGAAGAATATCTTGGCTTCAAGATTATCAGCCTGCTATTTGCGCCCATCAATCTTTTTCACCGCCCCTTCGGAGCGCTTATTTTGATCAATAAAATTTATCGTGAGTCATTTTCCGAAAATGACCTTTCCTTTGCTATGATTGCCGCTCAGCGGCTGGCTTTTAATCTGGAGCAATATTTAATTCAAAGCGACAGCCACGAGCATTTTAAGCATTTGCCGATCAATCTTTTCAGCCAGGATCAATTTGAAAAATTTGAATTAATCCAGAACATATTAAAAGCGGTGCATTTTGGCGTGGTTGTTTTTGACAATGAACAGCGGATCAAATTTCTCAATCCGAGCGCCGTACAAATTTTGAATGTCAAGGCACCGTTAAAAAAGATCCGCTACTTAAAAGACATCCTGAACGAAAAAAACATTCGTGAAATTTTAGCTTTAATCAAAGAAAATCCCCTGCCCATTATTCGTCAGGAAATTGAACTGGAACGCACCTTGTTGTCCAATGTTTACATCGGTCTTTCCATTTATCCCTATGACCAGAACAAGAAAAAAACAGAATACATCATGGTCTTTTCGGAAATTACGCAAACCAAACGAATCCAGGCCGAAATCATTCGCATGGATCGCATGGCCTCGCTGGGCGTTTTAAGCGCCGGAATCGCCCACGAAATACGCAATCCTCTGGCGGGAATCAAGGCCATGGCCCAGTCGCTGGAAGATGAACTGCAAGATGAGCCCTCTAAGCTGGAGTACCTGTCGCGCATTTTACGTCAGGTAAATCGGCTGGAAAAGTTATTGAAAGCTTTCTTTTCTTATGCCCGTCCCGTCCGTCCGGATCCTAAGCAGTGTTCCATCAAAAAGGTGATCAACGAGGTCTTTCCCCTGATCCAAACGCGTTTCAGAGAAAAACGGATTAAAGTGGAAACCTTTTACGCGGAGGATCTGGCCGATGTATTTGTTGATCCCAACCAGATTCAACAGGTTTTGTTAAATCTCTTTATTAACGCCATCGATGCCATGCCAGACGGCGGCGTTTTGAGAATTGAAGCTCAAAACGCTCTTAACACGCAGCCCATTTTAGATAGGCGCAAACGAAATCCCAATTTGCTTTCGGATAAATTCATCAAAATTTCCATTTCCGACACCGGTGTGGGCATACCGCCCGATGTCCTTGAATTGATTTTTAATCCCTTTTTTACGACCAAAAGCCAGGGAACCGGCCTCGGACTTTCCATTGTTTACCAGATCATTAAGGAGCACGGCGGGCAAATCGATGTGGAAAGCGCTCCGGGAAAGGGAAGTACGTTTCATATCTATCTGCCAGCTCTTTAAGCTAAGTAAAAGGAATTGAGTTTTGACGCTTTTAATTACTGTCCTGATCGTTGGCATGCTCGTGGGGGGCATCAGTTCGGTATTAGGCCTGGGCGGAGGCATTATTTTAGTGCCAGCTCTGAACGTCGTTTTTCGCTTACCGCACAGCGAGGCCATCGCCACCAGTCTGGCGACCATCGCTTTTATTACCCTTTTAAATACCGTTCGTTTTGCGCGCCGCAACGAAATTGACTGGACGCTGGTATTTTACCTGTTGATTTTTTCGGCCGTAAGTTCAGGTTTTGGCGGATTTTTAGTAACGTTTCTTTCCGAACAAATTTTGTTAGCCATTTTTATTTTATTTCTGATTTACGTTCTGATCCAGATGTTCATTGGCTACCAGTCAAGACACAGCGCGCCAAAACAAAAATCACGCTGGTACTGGATGTCGTTGATCGGCGTTTCCAGCGGACTGATCTCCGGCACGACCGGGGTGGGAGGGGGAATTATCATCACGCCGCTGCTTTTTAAAAGTAGATTGGTAAAAGAAGGACATGTGGTGCCCCTGACCAATGCGATTATGTTTTTAAACGCCTTTTTTGCGTTGATTCCTCTGGCCTTTGCACAAAGCGCAGAGCATTCCTTCTGGGGCGTTGGGCTGATTCATTTTGACCGCGCCTTACTTTTATTTCTGGGAGCCATCCCGGCCTCGATACTGGGCACAAAATATCAGGCCAGAATACCCGTTAAATTAAAAAAAGTGTTTATCGCTTTGATTTTATTGGTCATTCTGGGACGAATGATATTGCGTTGGGCCTCTTCTTTTTAACAAAACCGAATTTTTTCCTGGAGACGGACAGAAAATTCATTTTTTTTAAAAAACATCTTTACTTGTAAAAAATGTTTGAGTATCTTCTTTTTCTTGTAGGACTATACGGTTAAACAACAAGAGGAGTTGGTATGGACGTTTCAAAAAAAGGAATGGGCCTTCCGGAAAATGCCTATCGAAAATTAAAGGAAGGGGAAGTGTACAAGCCGGTTGTTCCGGATGATATGCCGCTTCCTGAAATTACGGGATACTCGTTATTCTGGGGCATGTTTTATGCTGTGGTTTTTTCCGCCGCGGCCGCCTATCTGGGGTTAAAAATCGGACAGGTTTTTGAAGCCGCCATTCCCATTGCCATTCTGGCTGTTGGGTACTCGGCTTTAACCAAACGTAAAAACGCCCTTTCGGAAAATGTGATCGTACAATCCATTGGCGCCAGTTCGGGCGTAATTGTGGCCGGCGCTATTTTTACCATTCCGGGTTTGTACATTCTCGGGCTGGAAGCGACCTTTCTGCAGGTGTTTTTGGCCTCTCTTTTTGGCGGGTTTTTGGGAATCCTCTTTTTAATTCCCTTCAGACGTTATTTTGTCAAAGACATGCATGGAGAATTCCCCTTTCCCGAAGCGACGGCTACCACCGAAGTGCTGGTCGCCGGAGAAGCGGGCGGACGTCAGGCCAAAATATTGGTTAACGCCCTTATTGTGGGAGGAATTTACGACTTTCTGGTATCCGGTCTTGGCTTCTGGAAAGAAGTGGTTTCCACCCGAGTTTTTGACTGGGGCCGACAGCTGGCCGACGCCACCCGTCTGGAATTCCGCATGAATATTGGCGCCGCTGTGATGGGCCTGGGCTACATCGTTGGTTTAAAATATGCGTTGATCATTGCCAGCGGTTCGTTTTTAGCCTGGTGGGTCATTCTGCCGACCATCTATTATATCGGTCAATTTAATCCCATGCCCATTTTGAACGCAGCCAAACCCATTTCGGACATGCTGCCCATAGAGATTTTTAATCACTACGTACGCCATATCGGAATCGGCGGTATTGCCGCAGCAGGTCTGATCGGGGTGATTAAATCGCACAAAATTATTACCGGCGCTTTTAAGCTGGCCATTATGGAAATCACCGGAAAAGCGCACAGCTCTGACGAAGAAGCCAACAGCCAGAAGAGAACCCAGCTGGACATCAAAATGAAATGGCTGGCGTTGTCGATTGTCAGCGTATTGCTGGGCATTTTTGTTTTCTTTTTACTCCTGGTCGTTAAAGGCAACCTGATTCATGCTCTGGTCGGTCTGGCCATTGTAACGGTGATCTCATTTCTGTTTACTACAGTCGCCGCACGCGCCATCGCCATTGTCGGCACCAATCCCGTTTCCGGCATGACCTTGATGACGCTGATCATCTCTTCGGTCATTCTGGTGGGCGTTGGGCTGCACGGTGAAGACGGCATGCTGGCCGCGCTGATCATCGGCGGTGTGGTTTGTACCGCTCTTTCGATGGCTGGCGGTTTTATTACCGATTTGAAGATCGGCTATTGGCTGGGCACCACGCCACGCACCCAGGAACGGTTTAAATTTTTAGGAACCATTCTGGCTGCCGCATCGGTGGGCGCCGTAATCTTTCTGCTGCATCGTACCTTCGGTTTTGGCCCTGGCGGTCTGGAAGCGCCGCAAGCTTCGGCCATGGCCGCCGTTTTAAAACCCTTGATGACCGGCCAGCCCGCACCCTGGATTTTGTACATTGCCGGCGTTTTATTAGCCATTGTGCTGGAATTCATCGGAATTCCTCCGCTGGCCTTCGCCCTGGGCATGTATTTGCCGCTACATTTAAATACGCCTATTCTGGCCGGCGGCATTATCGCCCATCTGGTCTCCAAAAGTACCAGCGATGAAAAACTGCTGGCAGCCCGCCGCGAAAAGGGCACCTTAATTGCTTCTGGTTTTATCGCCGGCGGCGCAATTATGGGAGTGATGGCTGCAATTATTGTTTTTATCGGACAGTCGATTACCGGTCTGGACGGATGGAATATCATGAAAGCCATCGGCACCGAACACTGGGTGGAATCGCCTCCTGCCGAAATTTTAGGCTTCTTTATGTTCCTGTTATTATTGATTTTTATGTACTGGGATGCCAAGAGAGCAAAAGTAGAAGAATAGATGTGAAAAAATGGGTCGCTGTTAAGCGGCCCATTTTTTTTTGACTGAAACGGGCCTTTTAAGTAAGTTTTATTAAATTTAAACTTAAGATTTTGGTTGATTATGCGATTCTGGGGGTTAAGAAAACACAAAGAATTCGATTTAGAGTCTCGGCTGCACGCTAAAGATAAAAAGCGCATTCAGTTTGAGCGTTTACCCAGACGTAAAGTACGCTCTTTATGGTGGACGCTAATTGTCTTTTTAATCGTGCTTTACCTTTATTTTTATTTAAAGAAGATGATTTAGAGGGGAGCATCCGGATGATTCAATTAAGCAAAATATTAAAATCCGTTCCTATTTTTCACACCCTGGGCAAAGAAAGCATTGATTTTATTATTCAACGCTTGAAATTTAAAACCTTTGGGCCCAACGAAACGGTTTGTAAAATTGGCGATCCCGGCGATGAAATGTATATCATCATTAACGGCAAGGTTAAAATTTGCATCTATGATGACCAGGGTAATGAAAAAATTGTGGCCACCTTGCAAGCTGGAGATTACTTCGGTGAAATGGCTTTACTGACCGGAGAACCGCGTTCCGCTTCGGTCATAACCACCGAAGAATCTGAAATGTTTGCCCTTCATAAAAACGATTTTGACGTGATCCTGGAAAAATTCCCCTCCATTTCCATTAGCATCGGAAAAATAATGAGCCAGCGGCTGCGCGAAACCCTGGCAAAGGCGTCTCATATTCCCAATGTAAATAAAATGGAAACCTCTCAGGAAGGTCCCCGCGGCAATTTAAAAGAAGTGCCGCTGGTCGATTTAATCCGTTTTTGCGAGGCCAACTCTTTAACCGGCATCTTAAAGTTAGAACACGACTCACAAAAAGGAGAGCTGGAATTTAGAGCCGGTCAATTGCAAAAGGTGACTCTTGGCAATTTAAGCGAAGATCAGGCGCTGGACACCATGCTCGGCTGGGATGATGGCCAGTTCCGGATCGAACTAAAACCTTTAAAATTTGACGAATTGGTGGAAGAATCGCCAGAACATAAAGAAGAACCTAAAATCCAGAACGTATTGATTCTGAGCAATTCCATCGTTGTTCAAAAGATTATCGAACGCGCCCTGATCAGCTTGGGATACAGGGTCTTTAAAGCCCGCAAAATTACGGACGGACTGAACCTGATGGATGTGGAAAGCGTTGATCTCATCGTATCGGACATCAAGCTCCCTGATGGCGACGGTGTTAAGCTCATTGAACAGGTGAGAGCGCAAAACGAAAAACCGATTATTTTTATTGGCGAGCCGAATTTAAAGCCGGAACTACTGAAACCAATTAGGGAAGCGCATGCGGTCGAAATAACCGGCAGTCATGAGGTAAGCGAAATTGTGCAACTAATCGAACATTTTAATCAAAATGGATAATATTATCTTTCACCAGCTGAAGCGCGTGCCCCTCTTTTCTTCGATTAAGGAAGAAGACCTGAAGCTCATCCAGGATAAACTGGATGATGTTTATTTTAAAAAAGGCGATGTCATCATTCGCGAAGGTGATCTGGGAGACTGTTTTTATATTATCAAACAGGGTACGGTTCGCGTGGAAACGCAGCCGGAAGATGAAGGCGAGCCAATCATCCTTGCCCGGCTGCAGGACGGCGATTATTTTGGCGAAATGGCCCTGATTACCGGCGAGCCGAGATCGGCAACGGTGGTGGCTGAAAGTGACGTCTCTTTGTGGCGCTTGTTAAAATCCGACTTTGATCGTCTGATCTTAAATAATCCAGATATTACGCTTTCTCTCACCCACATGCTCAGCCACAGACTGAGCAAAACCAACAAGGCCCTGCAAGAGACCGAAGTGCAATTTCTTAAAAAAATCCATCCCCGGGGCGAAATTGCCCAATACGGCATCATCCGCATCCTGAACTTTGCCGAGCAAAATGCATTAAGCGGGCGGATTGTCTTTAAAAAAGGCGATGATACCGCGGTTTTTGTGTATGAAAAAGGACAGCTTTTACACCTGGATTTTGACGGAAAAGAAGAGGATGAAGCGCTCGATGAAATTTTGAGCTGGAAGGAAGGAACCTTTTTTATCGAGCCCAAACTATTTGATCTGGATGCTCAACCGGTGAGTGAAAATCCGGAATGGACTCCCGAAGAAAAATCGCTTGTAAATACGTATGAGCGCTATTTTACCGAGAAATTTAGCGAGCTGATTCAAAGAGCGGGCAGCAAAAATTTACAGGCCGCTCTTAAAAAGGCCATCCACAAGCTTAAACCTATTTTTGATGAAATCGAAAACCTGTGTTTAGAAATCTTGCCTGAATTAAAAATTGACTTCTCAAAGGTGAACAATTTTAATGATAAATACGTCCTGATGTTAGCCATGTTGCTCAGCCAGATTATCGATTATTTGTCAAGAGAAGTTATTGGAATTGATTTTTTTGACTTGACTTCGGAGCGGGAAGAGATCAATACATTACTGGAAAAGAACCAATTCTTTGACCTTTACCGGGAATCGGGAGATCTGGTCTGATCTCTTTTGTCGCGCCGGGGGCTGACTTGTTTTCTGCTTAAAAAAAGCCGCAGATAAAAAATATTGCTGTTAACCAAACGCAAAAATGAACCGTAAGGGCCAGGGATTTCCGTCTGCATTTTTTCAGTAAGGCTTATTTTGTCTAAAGATTAATGCTTGCCGTTGGCGAATTGTTCATGTAAATTCCTTCGCCCTACGTAAAAGGTGGTAGGAATTCATCACATTTGCAGAAACATTTTTGAAATGACAGACTAACTATTCAACCATTCAACTAATTAACTATTCAACCATTTTGGCGGCACAAAAATTTTCGCATTCCGCAATGCCTGGATAGATCCTACATGGGCAGTATTCCAAGGCAGCCAAGCCGCAACCAAAATCAACCGCAAGGCGCGCAAAATAATTTTCTCGCATATCATATTAATCAAGGTTCAAAAACTACCTTAAAACCTATAAACTCTTATACTCATCCACCTTTTTTGCCCAACGGTGGCAGGAAATGCCCGAAGTGGCCCTCACCCCCTTTAATTCCCCCTCTCCCAGAATAAAAGTCTGGGAGAGGGGGAAGTTTCGCATGGCAGATTATTTCCAACGGTGTAAGTGATTCCTGCGTTGGTCAGTTTCGTGCAAAGGCGGGAAGAGGAGTGACAGGCCGGCGGCCATTCAATTTGAACCATGATTTACTTGATTTCGGGATTTCCATGATTTGCTTTTTATGCCTACAAAATTTCGCCTTAAATTTGAGAGTAAACTTTCACGGGTGAAAAAAATCAAGTTAATCCTGTAATCATATTAATCAAGGTTCAAAAACTACCTTAAAACCTATAAACTCTTATACTCATCCACTTTTTTTGCCCAACGATGGCAGGAAATGCCCGGAGTGGCCCTCACCCCCTTTAATTCTCTCTCTCCCAGAATAAAAGTCTGGGAGAGGGGGAAGTTTCGCATGGCAGATTATTTCCAACGATGTAAGTGATTCCTGCGTTGGTCAGTTTCATGCAAAGGCGGGAAGAGGAGTGACAGGCCGGCGGCCAATCAATTTGAACCATGATTTACTTGATTTCGGGATTTCCATGATTTGCTTTTTGTGCCTGCAAAATTTCGCCTTAAATTTGAGAGTAAACTTTCACGGGTGAAAAAAATCAAGTTAATCCTGTAATCATATTAATCAAGGTTCAAAAACTACCTTAAAACCTATAACCTCTTATACTCTTACACTATTGCCCCTCGCCATTGGATAGAATCGGAATGATAGGCAGACGACCATTCAACTAATTAACTATTCAACCATTTTGGCGGCACAAAAATTTTCGCATTCCGCAATGCCTGGATAGATCCTACATGGGCAGTATTCTAAGCTCCCCGAAGAAGGGAAGAGTTGCCAGCTGTCATAATAAGCAAATTTTCAGGCCTAAAAAAAGATAGCATTATAATTAAAGATTTTGTAATTTTATATGATTATTGAAATATCAGGTTTCAGATGATTATAGTTTATGAGAGGGAACCATGAAAAAAGTCTTAGTTTTAGGCACCCATAACTCCTGCATCAGCGTCATGATTGCCGCGCTCATTAAGCACATTTCATTTAATCGAATCGATGTTTACAGCGCTGGTTTGCGTCCCAAAAAAATTAACCCTTACGTTCAAAAAGTTCTGATGGAAATAGGGATTGATATCTCTAAAGAAAAGTCAAGATCGGTCAATGAATTCATTCATACCAAGTGGGATATTATCATTACCACTACCGAAGAGGCGCGCCAGCGGGCGGATACCATATTAATCGGAGCCACCAAAATTCATAAAACCTTTGATGATCCGGCCAAAATAAAAGGCGGCGAAATCGAAAAGATGAATGCCTTTCGCGAATTACGAGACGAGATCAATGAATGGTTGAATGAGTTTATCGCCCGGCATCGATTAATTCCCGCCTGAGTTTATTAAGTCATAAACTTTCAGGTCGAATGATTAACGGATGATACAACTTTACACCGGAGGTATTAAGATGAATACTAAAAGGATGGTTTCACTGTCGGGAATTTTGATCCTGCTTTTTTTATTCTTTTCTTTTTCCATACCAGCTAAATCATTTGCGTCGGATACGACAGGCACGCAGCAAGTTGTTGAACATAAAAAGGTAGAAAGCAGTGAACACAATGGCGATCAGGCTATTAAAGCAAAGGAAGAGCATAATCTGGGAAGCGAATTGCCTCTGTGGACGATTATTCCCTTTGTTGGAATCCTGCTTTCCATTGCTATCTTCCCGCTGGTGGCTCCGCGTTTCTGGCATCACCATTTCCCCAAAGTTTCTGCAGCCTGGGCATTGATTTTTGCCATTCCTTTTTTATTTGTTTACAAAATGATCGCTTTTGAAAGCATTTTACACATCTATTTAATTGATTACATCCCCTTTATTATTCTATTATGGGGACTGTTTACCATTGCCGGCGGAATTTACGTGCGGGGAACGATGAAGGGCAGTCCGCCCGTCAACCTGCTGCTCATCTTGATTGGCACGCTACTGGCCTCCTGGATTGGCACCACCGGAGCGGCCATGGTGATGATCCGTCCCTTATTAAGAGCCAATAAACATCGCAAGCACAGAGTGCACCTGGTGGTCTTTTTCATCTTCCTGGTCGCCAATATCGGCGGTTCATTAACGCCGCTGGGCGATCCGCCTCTGTTCCTGGGTTTTTTGCATGGCGTCAGTTTTTTCTGGACGTTAAATTTATTCCCTGAAATGTCGTTTGTGGCCTCTATTTTACTGGTTTGTTTTTTTCTGATGGATTCCTACTATTACCGTCAGGACAAACAGTTCATGCCTACCGACGGCGAAAAAGAACCGATTAAGGTTGAAGGCGCTTTTAATTTTATCTTTCTGTTGGGCGTGGTGCTGGGCGTCATTTTCAGCGGTGTCGCCCACCTGGGACATTTTACCGTGTTTGGCGTTCACATGACGGTGCAAAACGTGGTGCGTGATTTCTGGATTATTCTTATGGGCCTGCTGTCTCTTAAGCTGACAAAACAAGAAATTCGCCAGGGCAATGAATTCAACTGGTTTCCGATTAAAGAGGTGGCCTACCTCTTTGCCGGCATTTTTATGACCATCATTCCGGCGCTGGCCATTTTGCAGGCCGGCGAGCACGGCGCCATGGCCGGTTTG
This sequence comes from Caldithrix abyssi DSM 13497, assembly GCF_001886815.1. Classification (GTDB taxonomy): domain Bacteria; phylum Calditrichota; class Calditrichia; order Calditrichales; family Calditrichaceae; genus Caldithrix; species Caldithrix abyssi. The sequence goes on along the minus strand of NZ_CP018099.1, from coordinate 2,594,103 downwards.
ATTAGAGCGGTAAAGGAACCCTGGCACTATTTCTGGATAACGGGAACTCTTTCCAGTTTTCTGGATAATGCGCCGACCTATTTAACGTTCTTTAACAGCGCCCTGGGCAAATTGGGCATTCATGAGACTGAACTGCGCGCCGCTTTTGCAAACGGTACGGTAACCACACAGTTTCCTGAATTTATAAAATATTTAACGGCCATCTCAACCGGGGCCGTATTTATGGGCGCCAATACCTACATTGGTAACGCTCCTAATTTTATGGTCAAGTCGATCGCCGAAGAGGCGGGAGTACCCATGCCCAGCTTTTTTGGGTATATGATCAAGTATTCCATTCCCTTTTTGATTCCGACGTTCATTCTGTCTTCGCTGATTTTCTTAAGATAAGAGTGGATGTTGATAGGGACTTACTTAAGTTAGATTGCGATTCTTCTGCTTTGTTTTTCAAAGTTTGCGGATTCAGTTAGTCCGCAAACTTTTTCTATTTTTGCAACTCATTGCTTTTTAGGATACTTCCTCTGGAAGATCTAGTCCCGCCCTGTCGTGATGGATTGGTTGAATAGTTAATTAGTTGAATGGTTGATTAGTTGAATTGTTAGTCTGTCATTTCAAAAATGTTTCTGCAAATGTGGTGAATTCCTACCACCGTTTACGTAGGGGCGAAGGATTTCCAAGAACAATTCAACTCTGGTAAGCATTAATCTTTAGTCATATAAAAAAAGCGCTCTGGATAAAGTGGGGATGGAAATCCTTCGCCCTTACAAGTACGGTCATTCCTAATCTTTTGTCTGGAGTGAGGGTACAGGGCGTGAGGGCCATTGAAACTATTTTTAATTTAAAACATTCTTTGCGCTCTTGGCGGTTCGTTTTTGGTAGCGGCTTTTAAGGCCTTGTCTATTTAATCATTTGTCTATTTAATCATTTTTTAAAATCAAAACAGGTATGTGAAGGAGCGCATAAAATGTTAAAAGCTGGCGGAAATTAAGTTCCGCCAGCCGGTGAAAAGTAGTAAAAGATAATGGTCGTTTTTAACCAGTTTTATTCTCCAATAATTTTAACCAGCACGCGTTTAGGGCGGCGGCCGTCAAATTCAGCGTAAAAAATCTGTTCCCACGGACCAAAATCCAGTTTACCGTCGGTAACGGCCACCACCACTTCGCGGCCCATTATCTGCCGTTTAAGATGGGCGTCGCCGTTGTCTTCGCCGGTTAAATTGTGTCGATAGTGAGAAATCGGTTCATGCGGCGCCAGTTTTTCCAGCCAGTCGTCGTAATCCTGAATCAAACCGCGTTCATTGTCGTTTATGTAAACGCTGGCCGTAATGTGCATGGCGTTAACCAGACACAGCCCCTCTTTAATGCCGGATTCTTGGACGCATTTTTCAACTTCCGGGGTAATGTTGATGTAGTCTCGGCGCGTTTTGGTATTGAACCACAACTCTTTTCTAAAGGATTTCATTGCTGCCTCCTTTTAAATATTTTCGGTGGTACGCTTTAAATCTCTGGCATGTTGGTGGAATTCGTCGAGCGACATGACTTTCAGAAAAACAAAGCCGCGCGTCGAGCGAATACGCGAATCTTTGTTTTCATAAAAGAAGTCTCTTCCTAACAACGACTTCATGTATTGGTATTGTTCAACCTGAATTTTTTGCGCCAGACCGGAAAAGGGGCCGTCATATTCATAGCTGGGAAAGGACGCCGCTTTTTGCGATCCAAAGGCGTTCATAAAGGCATGATCCAGAATTGCTCTGGTATTGTGCGTTACAGGGATGTACAAATTGGCCTCGCTGGGATGAAAGCGGTACCAGACATTGCGGTAGCCCCAGATGGTGATATCCTTCTTGCCGGTTTCTTCGCTGTACAATTTAAGAGCGGTGGAAACCGCCTGCAAAACCTTATAGTGCGTATCCGGGCCGCTACCTTCGGGATCGAAGGCCACGCTGACCACGGTTGGCTTGATCCTGCGTAGATTTTGCAAGATGGGCGCCACGTCGCGATCGATGGTGGGCTCTTCGGTAAAAATCTCGCCTTTGTAAAACCCCAGGCGTGAGTGAATGACCGATTCGCACGTAAAGCCAAAATAACCCCACAAAATATCGGCCTCCCATTCACGCACCATGCCTTTCAGCTGCTGGATGTACGGTAGGTCTTTTTTCCCGGGATATTGCGTCCTGAAATAATTGGCCAGCTCGTTAATGCGATTTTTCAAGTTTTCGATGGAATCTTCTTCAAAAATTTCCACCAGGTTGCGTAAAAGTCGCCGCGCGTTTCCTTCGTTCATGGCGTCCTCGTCGTTTGCTGCCAGGCCGTCGAGGTATTGAAATACGTCGCGATTTCTGTATTCCGGATTGGTAGGATCAAAATAGTTTTCTTCGAACAGAGTCTGAAATTCCGGGCGATTGAAAAATGACTGGGTGATTTCGAGCTGATGCAACATGTAGCTATTGGTTACCGCGTTAAAGCCGCTGGTTAAATAGTTAAAATAGTGCGTATTGGTCGGTTCACGCATCAGGCGTACCACATAAGGCAAATAGCCCAGCATAATATCATCGTGATGCGGAGCCGTGTGCAAGATAACCTGATGTTTGGGAATTTGCAAAGCATTGTTAATGTACTTAGTGTAACTGGCTTCTATTTCGGCAGGGAAGTGCAGGGCTTTCTCCCCAAAGCGTTCTAAAAGTAATTTTGACGAGCGAATGGATTGAAAATCGCGCTTGCTTAAATCCTTCAATCGTTTTTTCTTTTGCAGAGCCAGGTCTGTAACAATATGATAGATGTTCTGGCGACTTATCTCTTTCGCTTCCTTTAATTCCAGATAGCGCCGCTCGGTTAATAGTTTGGCCGCGCCGCGTGTAATGTAAAAACGGGCGTTGGGCAAATCGTGTAAGGCGGAAGCCGGCACCTGGTTCGATTTTTCGGACTGAATGGCGTCTTTGACCACTTTGGCTTTGGCCTCGCCGGCTGCGATAATAATGGCCGTAGTATTGGGGTTGAACGTAATGGTTTGCAGACCGATGGTAATAACCAGCCGATTACGTGAAATTTCGATGCCGCCCAGGTCGGAAGCGGCTGCCGCCTGCGTTTCGTAATTGGTTTGCGTTAAACGCGTTGTAGAGTAGTGGTTGGAACCGCGAACATTAAAGCCGATGTGTCCATCCGGCCCGATCCCGCCTAAAAAGAAACCGATACCGCCCAATTCGCGAATTCTCGATTCGTAATCGGTACAAAACTGGTCAACGGCGCGCAATACCTCTTGCTGACGTTTTTGCAAGGCGTCCTTAGGATAGGAGAAACGCAAGCTCAGATCAACAATGTGGTTCGGCCAGATCTCGTCCAATGTTTCATGCGGCCGGATGCCAATTTCGTTGGGATTAATGAGCAGAGCTTTTTGCGCATCCAGTCCGAAGCCGCGAATGTAAAATTTGTTTACGTAGTAAAAAAAGCTGTTGTGCTGAGTTGAATTGATGGGGTAAAACTCATCAATTTGAATAAAATAAAAACTACGCATGTCCGGCTTTCGCTTGGGATCCACGCCATGTTCTTCGAGAATTTTCTGAGCCTTTTTGTCGTTCCAGTTATGTAGCAGATAGTCAACCCATTTAATAAAATGTTCCGGTGTTTTTCCGGTTGGCAGCGAAATGGTGGAGCCTTCATTGTTTTGCGCCCACTCCAAAAAGCGCAGGGCGGTCAATTTACCCAGCTCCGGAAAGTTATCGACGACAATGGTGCCAATTTTTTCGATCGGCGAATAAACTAATTGTTTTTTCGTTTTTTGCAACATCAATTCTTCAACGCGCGAGATGGTGGTTAATTTAGATTTACGTGTCACCGTTTATACTCCTTCTTTTGTGTTTCCTAAATGGGCAAATGTAATAAAATATTAAGGATTTGACAATTTTATTCAACAGCCTGCCTTTACGCAACTAAATCGCACTAAAAATATTAAAAAAAAATTAAGAAAAGACTTGATTTTATTGATAAATCTGCTGAAATTAGATTTCAGTTAACAGTTATTTTAGTTTTAAAGTTTTTAATTAATGTAGGAGGACTATGAAAATGACTAAACAAGAACTGGTAAACAAAATTGCAGAAGATGCGAATATCTCCAAACGAGCAGCAGAAGACGCATTAAAGGCCTTTATTAGCGCCGTTAAAGAAAGCCTGGCCAAAGGCGAAAGCGTTTCTCTGGTTGGCTTTGGGACGTTTACCGTTTCTGAAAGAGCCGCTCGTAAAGGACGCAATCCTCAGACTGGTGCCGAAATACAGATTCCTGCTCGCAAAGTTCCTGTTTTCCGCGCAGGCAAAGGTTTGAAAGAAGCATTGTAATTTATTGTTGAAGAATTAAAATAAGAAGGCGGAAGCTTCGGTTTTCGCCTTTTTTTGTATTCTTTTGGGAATAAGGGCTTTAAGATGCAAAAGATTTTAATCGTTTTTCTTTTTTTAATTAGTAATTTCTATTTGTCCAGCTGCACCTCTTCGCTCTGGCTTACAAAATATGATCAAAAAGTTAATAAACTAAATGAACAAATCAATTTTTTAATAAGCGACCCTTCGCTACATAACGCCCACATTGGCATATATATCGAAGCCTTAAAAGATGGCAGGGTATTATATGCCAGAAATCCATTTAAACTGATGATACCGGCCTCGAATATGAAGCTGTTTACGACGGCGGCGGCTCTGATAAAATTAGGTCCCGCTTTTAAATTTACGACGCAAATCACTTACACCGGTAGCATCAAAGATAGTATCTTGTACGGAAACTTATTGATTAAAGGTTCTGGTGATCCTTCAATTTCGGGTCGTTTTTATGGCGGAGATCGACTGGCTGTTTTTAAACAATGGGCCGATTCTTTAAAATCCAGAGGTATCCGGGAAATAAAAGGACAGATTATTGGAGATGCGCGCTTATTCAAAGCGCCGAAATTAGCCGAAGGCTGGAACTGGGATGATGAATCCTTCTGGTACGCCGCTAAAATTTCTGCCCTTGCCTATAATGACAATTGTGTGGACCTGGCAATCTTTCCGGATTCTCTGGCAGGTAAAACGGTGCAGGTTCGTCTTTTTCCAGAATACTCAAAAGTAAAGATCATCAACAAGGCCATAACGGTTGACCGGCCTGGCCAAGCTGAACTTAAAATTTCTCGTCTTCAGGGTAAAAACACCATTGTTATCGAAGGCGCCATGAGCGTTAATGCGGACACAGTTCGGGAGTCAATTACGGTCGAAAATGTGGATCAATTTTTTCTGGATATTCTGGCGCAAACGTTCGAACAACAGGGCATCGAACTCTCCTCCGGGGTACGGCTGTTGAATGAGGAAGAGACGTTCCCTGAAGATTCATTAAAGATGCTGTTTTCTTTTCACTCTCCGCCCCTTTCGGAGATAATAAAGGTTATCAATAAGCGCAGCCACAATTTTTATACCGAACAACTCTTAAAAACGATGGGCGCTGTTTTTAAAGGAGAAGGCTCGTTCGAAGCCGGGGCCGCTGTAGTACGCGAATTTTTAAACTCTATTGGCGTTGCCGACGAGCATTTTATCAATGTGGATGGTTCCGGTTTGTCCCGTAAAAATTTTGTGGCGCCCATTGCTACTGCCACTTTATTACGTTACATGTATTACCATCCCGATTTCCAATATTATTTGAATTCCCTGCCCGCGGCCGGAATTGACGGCACCATAAGTGACAGAATGATCGGTACGCGTGCTCAGGGGAAGGTCCATGCTAAAACCGGCTATGTGGGACACGTGAGAGCTCTGTCCGGCTATGTGAACCCGGAGGGAAAAAATCCTTTACTATTTGTACTGATGTTTAACAATTATTCGGTTCCAACGCCCAAAATCAATCTCATTCAGGATAAGATTGCCATATTATTGACCGAATTTTCCATGACGCCTTGAAAACTGGTTTAATTCAATGATCAGACTCGATTTAATTGTTCGAAACGGCAGAAACCTGATTTAAAATTTTGAGTATAATGATAGTGAAATCTGAGAATTTAGACGGGAGGTCTGTTCAATGTCAAAGCAACGACTGAAAAAATTAACGAGCGAAGTGCGCCAATCGATTCCTGAGAAAATTGACGATAAAGAAAAAGTCCATGCTTTGCTCGACGATTTGGAGAGCGAGGATCCGGCCAAATTAAAAAAGGCATTAAACGTACTGCCGGAATTTATTACGCGCTTTGAAATTGAACATCCGAAGTTCAGTCAATCGCTCAATGAGATCATGGTTGTTTTAAGCAACATGGGTATTTAAAAAATTTGCATGAGAAAATGATAGACATTAAATTATAAAATGATCGGAGCGTGGCGCAGCCTGGTAGCGCACTTGAATGGGGTTCAAGGGGTCGCTGGTTCAAATCCAGTCGCTCCGACCGAAAAGGGGATTGGAAACAATCCCCTTTCTTTTTGCTCTTTTATGAATTCTGAAGTAATTTACTTACGAAAGAAATGAAGTTAGTTAGGATATGAATGCCGATCCCGTATGATATTGTCATACCCGCTTACAACGCTCATAATGAACTGCCCGTTCTGCTTAAACAAATCGATTTGCTGATCCACAAACCGCAAAAAATTTACATCATAGACGACGGATCGAAAAAGAGCTATTCATTTCCTGAGTTTCCCAATTTGAACGTCCACATTTACCGCTATGAACGCAACCGTGGCAAGGGTATGGCCATTCGCAAAGGGCTTGAACTTTTCTTGAATAATAACGATACGCCATTTCTTCTGTTGATGGATGCCGATGGTCAACATCCGGTACAGAGCATCCCCGATTTTTTAAAGAAAGCACAAACGCAGCCTTTCGACTTACTGATTGGCAATAGAGTAGGGCGCGTGGGGAAGATGCCCCTGTTGCGTATTTTTTCCAACACCGTGTCTTCTTTAATCGTTTCGTGGATCACCGGCGAACGCATTGTGGACAGTCAGTGCGGCTTTCGTTTGCTCAGGCGGCGGTTGATCGAGAACATCCAATTAAAAGAAAAAGGTTTTCAGGTTGAGACCGAATTGATTATTAAATCCGCCAAACAGGGGTATAAAATCGGCTTTATCCCCATTCCAACCATTTACAACGGACAGAAGTCAAATATCAAACATTTCAGCGACACGGTGCGTTTTATCCAGATTATAATAAAGGAAATACTCAGCCGATGATTTACGACAAAAAAATAAAGGAATTAATAGCCTATTTGCGGCGCGAGGGCATTTCGAACCAGCGTGTTCTGCAAGCCATTCAAAAAGTGCCAAGGCATTTGTTTGTAGCCAGAGGCATGGAATTGCAGGCATACGAAGATCGGGCCCTGCCCATAGGGTTCGGACAGACCATTTCGCATCCTTCAACCGTTGCCCGTATGACCCAGGCCCTTGAATTGAAGCCGGGAGAAAAGGTGCTGGAAATTGGCACGGGCTCCGGCTATCAGGCGGCCATTCTTTGTGAGCTGGGCTGCCAGGTTTACACCATTGAAACCATAAGAGCTCTCGCTTTGCAGGCAGAGCAACGCTTAAAAGAAATGAACTACACCTACCGCTTTGCGCTGAAAATCGGTGACGGTTCAAAAGGATGGCCGGAACGCGCCCCATTTGACGCAATTATCGTTACAGCCGCATCGCCCGCCAGCCCTGAGCACTTGTTTGACCAATTGAATGAGAATGGAAGATTAATTGTTCCGATCGGTAAGGGGGAAGATCAGACGCTTACGTTGTTTAAAAAGCGAGGTAAGCAAATCGAGAAAATCGAACTTGGAAAATTATGTTTTGTACCTTTAAAAGGAGCGCATGGATGGTAAAAACGAATTCTATCGGAATAATAAGAAAAATGTACGACTGGCTCATGCAGTGGGCAGCAACGCCTTACGCCGGCGTTGTGCTCTTTTTTTGGGCGCTGGCCGAATCATCTTTTTTCCCCATCCCTCCGGATGCTTTTTTAATCGCCCTAGTTCTGGGCGCCCGTCAAAAAGCGTTGAGGTTTGCCATTATTGCTTCTGTCGCTTCCGTCATTGGCGGCATTATTGGTTACGGCATCGGGCACTGGCTGTGGTGGGATGGCAGTGATGCCTATTCCAGACTGGCCCTCTTCTTTTTTAATAACGTGCCCGGCTTTAATGAACATCAGTTTTTAAACGTACGTGAGCTCTATGAAAAATGGAATTTTTGGGTGGTATTTACGGCCGGATTTACGCCCATTCCGTACAAGGTGATTACCGTTTCTGCCGGCGCCTTTAAAATCAACTTTCCCATTTTCCTGATCGCCTCCGGAATTAGTCGCGCGGCGCGTTTCTTTCTGGTTTCATGGTTGTTGTGGCATTTTGGCGAACCCATCCGCAAATTTATTGAAAAGCATCTGGGCTGGTTGAGCCTGGCTTTTGTGTTACTTTTAATCGGCGGATTTATACTTGTAAAATATTCGCTATAAGATTGTTTGCAATGATAAAATAAGTACCGTTAGTGCCTCCAGAATTGTTCAATACATAGGCCCCGGATAACTATCTTCACGGTGAGAAGGTGCGCTCTAAAAAAGCTCGCCTTCTCTTTTTTTATTCAACACTCTTTTCTCAGTCTGCGTATGCGTAAGGTATTTTTAAATCAAAAACTTTTTCACGAAGATTTCGCAAAAATTCGGTTTGGCTACCTCCCAATTTTTAAAAATACAAATTTGTTCGTCAAAAAAATAAAGCAAACAAAATTGTAATTATTTCGAATATAGCCGGCCATCTTTAAAAAATAATGGGCACAGTGATATTGGCTAAAAGAATAATGGTCTTTTTATCGTGATGTTTGGATCATGGATTTACGTTATTTTCCACCTCTGACGCTGTCTATCTGCAATATTTTTTCATATATTTTAAACTGATTTCCAACATAGATGTAGCAACAATTTTAATAACATACAAAAATGTAAACTTCTTAGAACTGTATTTCATCTTCCCCAACTCATTTAAATTCAAAATGTTAAATTAAAATCTTTTTTTTGGCACGTGAATTGACTTAAAAGAGGCGACACATTTTACAATAGCATTCAAAACAGAGGAGGATTCATTTTGAAATTAGTGATTGCCTATATTCAACCTGAGCGTTTAAATGCAGTAAAGCAAGCCCTTTATCGGCGAGAGATTTTTAAGATGTCTGTCACCAACGCCCTTGGTTGTGGTGAACAGAAAGGTTATTCCGAAACTTATCGAGGAGCGCAGATTGAAGTAAACCTGTTAAAAAAGGTGCGGCTGGAGGTTGCCGTAAACGAAGACTTTGTTGAACCTACCATTGAAGGAATCATTGAAGGTGCGCGAACCGGTCGCATAGGCGATGGGAAAATTTTTGTAATACGATTGGAAGAGTGTATTCGCATCCGTACGGGTGAGCGGGGACTAAAGGCAATTGGCTAAAAGAATAAAAAAATGCAAAAACAGGAGAGATAAAATGCGTACGTTTGTTTTAATACTTATAATACTATTAATATCGGTGGGTAGCGCAAAAAAAAGTTATGCCGTTGAGCCTAATGAAAAAGAAACTATTGAACAGGTATCGGAGCATTTACAAAATAACCTGAACATCGTATGGACAAGTATGGCCGCTTTTCTTGTTTTTTTTATGCAGGCTGGATTTGCAATGGTAGAAAGCGGTTTTACCCAGGCTAAAAATACGGTGAATATCATGATGAAAAACTTAATGGATTTTTCAATAAGTTCACTTGCATTTTTTCTTATCGGATTTGGCCTGATGTTTGGTAAAAGTAACGGATTGGTAGGCACCTCGCACTTTGCCCTTTTAGATTTGAGGCAGTTAAACGGGGATTGGATCTGGACTTTTTTTATGTTTCAGATTGTCTTTGCCGGCACGGCAGCTACCATCGTTTCCGGAGCAATGGCTGAACGAACCAGGTTTATCGGTTATCTCTCATATAGTCTATTTATCAGTGCATTCATCTATCCCGTTTTCGGCTCATGGGTGTGGGGTTCGTTGTTAGACGGCGCAGGTTGGCTGGAAAAATTAGGTTTCATTGATTTCGCCGGTTCTACGGTTGTACACTCAATCGGGGGCTGGCTGGCATTAGCGGGCGCTATTATGGTCGGACCGCGTATTGGTAAGTATGCGCCTGATGGCAAAGCGCAAGCCATTCCAGGACATAACATTGCCCTGGCTGCTCTCGGCGTCTTCATTTTGTGGTTTGGGTGGTTTGGTTTTAATGCGGGGAGCACCACTTTTGGCGATGGAAATATCGGACGCATTGCAGTGACAACCAATTTAGCTGCTGCTGCCGGCGCCCTGAGCGCCATGGTTACAGCGTGGATGAAAGAAAAAAAACCAGATGGATCGATGACATTAAATGGCGCGTTGGCAGGACTGGTGGCTATTACAGCCGGTTGTGCAACGGTTACTCCGTTAGGTTCTATGATCATAGGGGCGATCGCCGGCGTGGTTGTGGTATTAAGCGTTTTGTTTTTCGATAGGGTGTTAAAGATAGATGACCCGGTCGGCGCAATTAGCGTCCACGGCGTATGTGGCGCGCTTGGCACCATTTTTGTCGGTTTTTTTGCAGTCGATGGCGGACTTTTTTACGGTGGGGGCTGGAAACTTTTAAACGTGCAGATTTTAGGAGCAAGCGTGGCCTTTATCTGGGCCTTTGGTCTCGGAATTATTCTATTCTTAATTATTAAAAAGACGATCGGTTTGCGCGTAACAGCCGAAGAGGAATTGCGCGGCCTGGATATCGGCGAACACGGCATGGAAGCCTATAGCGGTTTTCAAATATTCACAACGCGTTAAACGGTAAAGATGGCTGAGTAAATATAAAGGAAAAAAATGAAGTATTTTATAATACAAACTTTCATTCTTTTGATAATATTACAAAGTTCGCTGTGTACGCAGGTCGTCTCCTCTTTCGATTTTAGCGGCGTTACCACTTATGTTTGGCGCGGTGTCAAACAATTCAACGGACCGGCCCTGCAGGGAACGGCAACACTGATTCATAAGTATGTTCGCGCCGGTTTGTGGGTCTCCAGCGTAAATTTTGACGAAAACAAAGAAATTGAGACGGATCCCTTTGTGGCTTTAAATATTCCTGTAAAAAAGATAGAGATCAATACGGGCGTCACCTTCTATTCGTACGACCTATTTGAATCGTTTAACGACGCCGCTGATTTTGAAATTGAAATTTTCATGGATATTTCCTGCAAAATTCTTAAACTGGCGCTGTTTTACGTTCCGCCTCAGGCCAGCACAAAAAACAATTTGAACCGATCCGACTACTGGCTCGAAGCGTCCGTTGAACAGCGTGTGTCCAGTTTAATCTTTAATATGGTTTATGGCTACGGAACGTATTCCAGTAAATTTTTAGCATCCCCAAAAAAAGAAGCCGTAGCCAATCTGGTCGTTGGGCTCAAAAAAAATCTTACGGAAAATTATGCTGTAAGCTGGAATTTCTCAAAAGGGTTTAACGGAGTGGAGAAAGTTTTTTGGGTGGGCTTTCATTTCTATCCGTAAATCCATTTTAAAAGGCTAAAACTACTTAAAAAGCTCCGTAAACATCATTATTTAAAAGGGAAGTAGCGCGGAATAAATCCTTAATCGCTTAACCTTAAAAAGCGTTATCCCTTGTAAAGCATACATAACATTTAATTGTTGAATTAGTTAAAATTGATGAAAAGTAATGCAAGAAGAGTAAATAAAAAGTCGGGGCGAGAGGATTTGAACCTCCGACCTTACGGTCCCGAACCGCACGCGCTGCCAGACTGCGCTACGCCCCGATTGAAGATTCATAATTTATTGAATTTATTTTAAAGAGTCAAATCCAAAATTTAAAAAAATTCTAATGTTTTTTGTTAGACAAATTAAAGTTGATTTAATGTGGTAAGAGCAAAGTGAGGCGCGGCCAGGAAGCCATCCTTTAACTGTGATTTTGTTAGTTTTAATATTTATTTTTAAATTACTTCCAATGTAATTCAAAATAGAGGTCTTAACTATGATTCACCTCGAAGACGCCGTCAACAACTTGCTTTGCTATTTAAAACGCCAGCGTAAAATCCGCGTTAACCAAGAGGTAGTGAAAGTCAACCTTGGCAGCGGATTAAATGTTTTGCCGGATTGGATAAATATTGATTCCAGCCTGAAAACCATTGTCGCCGGTAAGCCGCGACCGATCATCAAATGGCTTACATCCTTTTTCAGCAAAAAAAATGGTTTTCGGAAGAGCAGTATTGCGACACACTTAAAAATTTTACTTTTATTCATCACAATCTGGAATATGGATTGCCGTTTGAAAACGAGTCCGTGCATTTTATTTACGCCTCCCATTTAATCGAACATATTTTTAAATTGGAAAAGTATCTAAGAGAAGCTGGTTTTAAGAAGGTTTACCGCTGTTCGTTCAAACAGGGACGTGTTCCGGATATTGATCGTCTGGACAATCGGCCAGAACAAAGCCTTTTTGTGGAGGCCGTAAAGTAGTCATGTGTATAACCATCGGAGATCTTTGAAGAGATAAAGATTTCGGTCTCTTGCTGCGTCGGAATCCTCAGAATGATTCGAAAGAACCTTCTGAAACAATGTTAACAAAAAAGGTAGGCAGCGAATCCACATTGCTGATTGTACTCTTTTTTATGGATGGTTACGTCTTTTGTTTTCTCCGACCGATTCCCGCTTTCTTACGCAAAGTATTAAATTTTGATCACACCGCAGGCTTTATTAAATTTAGCCGTTGTACGTAAAACAATAAGATGGTTAAAATGGATTTAAAATCAATCATAAAGAAAAAAGAGATTCAAAAGGCCAAAAGGCAGTTCATCCAGTTTAGCGAAGGCGAATTGCAGAATCTTCGGGCGGATGAAATTGAACGCATCATCGATCATTTTCGTGGCAACACGCTGGTCAAACTGCCGGAGAGCGAGATCGCTTTTTTTGAATGGCTGAAAGAAAACGACCGCGCGGTGTGGGACGATCTATGGGCAGAGGGCGAAGAAGAAGGGTATCTGGTCAGCGTGGATTTTTTAAGAGAGTTCATTCGCGAAACGCCCTCTTTCCCCATTTGCGACCTGGTGGATCAACCCAATTACTGGTTTTCGGTACGACATATTAAGCCCAAAGGGATGGAGTATTTGCAAAACGAGTTAATGCTGAAAGTTGAAATTGACGAGCAGTTAACTTTAGAAGAACGTTTCCTGCTGGAAATCAGCGTGGCATCAACGGATATCTGGCATTTCTGTCACCGCTACCGGATCGATATCGAGGAAATGAAAAACGCCATTTCCGAAATGGTTTACAAGGGCTGGTTGGTGCATCTTACCAGCCGGGATGACCTGGTGAAATATCTCGATTTTTAAAGAGCAGTTTGTTTATTCAAAAGGATTTATTATATTTGCCATAGTAATTGATGGACTGAATTCACGCTTGAGGTAATACGTATCCGATGAATGAAATAGATCTATACATCTCCGTCCTGCTTAAATTTTTAACCGCATCGTTATTACTGGAACGGGTCATTGAATTTTTTGATAAGTTCCTGACGCTGATAGGCGTTGCCAGCGGTAAAAAAAACCTGCTAATGCGTCTGGCGGATATTCCTTTTTCTTATGATGAACAAAGCCAGCGCACTTTAAAGAAAGTCCTGCTGGTTCAGACGGCCGGAATTATCATTGGTACGGCCATCTGTTATTTTTCCGGTCTCGGGATATTAAAGGAGTTAAAACTGGTCGATTCCGTACATTCAAGATGGTTTGATATTCTGCTTTCAGGAATATTTATTTCCGGAGGCAGCGAACCGATTCATCAATTGATTAATTTTTTAAAAGGGCATAAAGAACAGCTTGCGGCGACCAACCTCAAAAAAATGCAGGAAATCGGTCGCCTGAGCAGCGTTAATCTTCAACGACCGGGCCAAAAAATTGGCATTACCTATCAGGGCGGACTTTACCCGGACAGGCCGGGGCATGGACTGCGTAAGGCCAATCCTACTTATATCGTCATTCACCATTCCGGCACTTCCACCAAAGCCAGTTTTGAAGATGTGGTAAACAAAGAAAAGCAGGAGCGCAAAAATGCACGGGGCGCTTATCGGCTCGATCCTTCGTTTCATTCGGTCATCACCTATGATGGCGTCATTCACAACTATTGCCGGTGGGATTCCATTGGCTGGCATGTGGCCAAAGGCCCGCGCGTAAGCAATGCCAATTCACTGGGCTTGTGTTTTGTCGGTAATTTTCGCAACAGGAGCTCCGGAAAAAATAAGCCTTCTGAACAGCAGATTGAAGCAGGCGCACGTTTGCTTGCCCTGTGGCGCTATTTGTACGATATCGAAGAAAAAAATGTGGTGCGACACAGCGATGTCCGCCGCGGAAAAATTATTTGCCCGGGTGAAAATTTCCCCATGGAACGCCTGGTGGCCAGATCGACCCAATTACTAAAAAGCTGGAAACAGGACGATACGATCTTGAAAGACCTGGAACAATTTAAAAAACAACGGTACATTTATGTTTAGCAAACGACTCGTTTATGTTTTAACCATGTTATTTGGAATGGCAAGCGTTTCGTTTGCCCAAACTGGTGATGGGCAAACAGGAATTTACACGCTTGAATTGATCAGAATCTATTTTTTGTTGTTGCTGTTTGCCACCATTTTAAATCGTTTACTGGAATATTTAAAAATTCTTGCTGCTTTTTTGAACGACAAATTTGGCCTTTTGACCGGCCTCTTTAATAGGATAATCCGGGCTGTTTCACAAAAGCTGGATGGACTGGGCATTGCCTACGACGAAAACAGGCTGAGCGCCAATGTTCGTAAGTACACCATTTCTGCCCTTATGCAATTTTTAGGTTTTGGAATGGGCGTTCTACTGGCTTTTGCTTTACAATTGAATGTTCTTGCGCCGCTTCATATTTTACCGCAGAATACAACCTGGGGGCTGATTATTAGCGGACTGTTAATCGGCGCCGGAGTGGAGCCGGTGCATTCCTTTTTTCGCATTGCCCAGGAAAAACGGAAACTGAAAAAAATGTTCACAGATCTGCAAAAATAATTTGACCTTGAACACAAATAATTCCGATCCTTTGAGTTAAAATTGTCCAATTGCTTTCAGGAAAAAAGTTGGAATAAAGGTGAATTCTATCATGGAAGAAAACAGAACCCTGCACAATTTGAAAATTCTGAGCATTGTAACCATTCTTTTCATCGTTTACAATACTTTAATCCCTTTTAAACCCTATTTAGAGCCGTGGAAGATCATCCGCAATCTACACCGCGTTGAGCTCATTCCCTTCATTGCCAGAGGTAAATTGAATCCGCTTACCGACCTGGTGGGCAATGTCATTTTGTTTATGCCCTTTGGTTTTTTTATTGCGCTGTATTTCATTCATTTGAATCGAAAGGTGCGTTTGGGGCGCGTGGTGCTGTTGGGCTTTTTGCTCAGTCTGTGCATCGAAGTTCTGCAAATCGGCTTTCGCTACCGCACGCCTTCTGTAACCGATCTGATCACCAACACGCTGGGAACCTTTATTGGCGTTGTTCTGGCCAGAATTTATTTCAAAGAATTGGAAGAGCGTCTTAAAAAAATATTGCATCATATTCTGGAAAATGAGCCCATTACGCTTATTCTGATTCTAATTATTCTGATTCAGTTTTTTGCCTCCATGTTGCCGTTTAATGTGACCATTACCGTTTCGGACCTTAAAAAAGCCATTGCCTACACCAATATTGAACCTTTCGGTTTTAAGCCATTGGGACTTATGCTGGGCGCACATGTTAAACATCTGGAACGTTTTGGCTTTTCTATAATTGATTTTGTGGGCAATATATTGTTTTATGCCGTCTTTGGATACCTTGTGTTATATTCCTACTATCAGTACTGGCGTGGCACGCGATATGGCCGCTTATTAATTCTGGGATTATTAATCGTCTATTTCCCGGCTCTGGAAGTAACTCAGTTTTTCATCAAGTCGCGCTTTAGCGATGTCAACGATATCATTAGCGGTTATCTGGGGGCCTGGAGCGGCGCGTTGCTTTTTTTACTGGTTAAAAAAGAACGCTGGTTCACCAACGGTAAAGAGCTCCAATTCCATCACTTTATTGCGCCCTTTTTAATTTATTTGATTTACGTTTTTTACAAAGGATTTAGCCCCTTTAATTTTAGTTCACAGCCAGACGTCCTGGCCTTGAATTTAAAGGTTCGTTATCTGGTGCCGTTCTACGCTTATTACAAAGTGACTTCGCTCTGGAATATCTACGATTTGCTGGAATCGTTTTTCTGGCTGATGCCTCTGGGTTTTGCCATTGCCTATCATGCCAGATCACATGGCGCAGAACATCAAATGTTTTTAAGAGCAATTTTTGCTGGCCTGGCCATCTCCTCCATTATTGAGATCAGTCAGTTGTTCCTGCCCACGCGCACGGGCGATATTACGGATGTGATTTTCATGACCATTGGCAGTTATATGGGAGCTTATCTTTTTAGATACTACTGGGAGACCTATGTGGCGCGCACCCAACCGTCGGAATTTGTAAAGTCTCTTAAGGCTTAACAAGCTTAAAGCGCAGGAAGGTACATAAAAATCATCGGTAATGTTGAAAATATTTTACAAAAGTGTTAGATTGCTATCTATTAAAGAAAAAGAATTTCGGGGAAGGTAAACATTGTTTTTAGGTAAAGTTGTTGGTTCGGTGTGGTCAACAAAGAAAACGGATAATCTGAAAAATTTACGTTTTTTAATTGTGAACCCCATTAATTTAAAGAGTGAACCGCTTACAGATGTAGTTATCGTGGCCGATGTGCTGGGCGCCGGCGTGGGAGAAACCGTTATCTGCGCTTACGGGCACGCAGCGCGCAGGGCAATCTGCCCCGAAAATCCTTCCGATTTGAGCATTGAAGCGGCCGTGGTGGGGATCGTCGATCGGATGGATGTGGATCCATCCTTCTATGAACAATAAACAAGACAGGGAAACGAATATGGAATTAAATGAGAAAGACATTAAAAAAATTGCCGAAGAAGCCATAAAGCAGTTGGGGCAAACGGCCACTCCACAGGCCGTTGAAAAGGTGGTTACGGCTACCATCGACCGTTTGCAAAAAAGTAAAAGCGAAGCGCCGGTGGAGGAGTGGAGGTCGGTAAAATCTGCGCGCAGAAAAACGACCGGCGAACGCATTATTATTACCGCCTTTGGTAAAAACAGAGTCGGCATTCTGGCCAAAATGACAGAGGTGCTTGCTAAAAATAATTGCGATATTCTGGACCTGACACAAAAATTGATGCAAGAATTTTTTACCATCATGTTGCTGGTGGATATTTCCAGCGCCAGCGCCGCATTCGACGCCATTAAACATGATTTGCTTGAAGCGGGTGAGGCTTTAGATCTGAAAGTTATTGTTCAACACGAAGAAATTTTTAACGCCATGCACAGGATTTAACCATGCCAATTGCCATAGAAGAGATATTAGAAACCATACGCATGACGGAGGTCGAACATTTCGACATCCGCACCGTAACGCTGGGTATTAATTTACGGGACTGCGTCGCCGACGATCTTAATCGATTGAAAAAAAATATTTATGATAAATTGATGCGCGTGGCCGGTGAACATGTAAAAGCCGCTCAAAAGATTGAAGCGGATTTTGGCATTTCCATTGCTAATAAAAGAATTTCGGTAACGCCCATTTCCATCATCACCGACGGTTTTCGCAAAGAGGACATGGTAGAAGTAGCCGAAGTACTGGACAAAGCCGCCGATGAACTGGGCATCGACTTTTTAGGCGGCTATTCTGCCCTGGTGCAAAAAGGTTGTTCCCACGGCGAACTGGCCTTCATTCAATCCATTCCCGAAGCGCTGGCCAAAACCAGACACGTTTGTTCATCGGTAAATGTGGCCACCACCAGAGCGGGTATTAACATGCGGGCCGTAAAGATGATGGGCCAGGTAGTCAAAGAAACCGCTTTATTAACGGCTGATCAGGACGCCATTGGTTGCGCTAAACTGGTTGTTTTTGCCAATGTGCCGGAAGACAATCCCTTTATTGCCGGAGCGTTTCATGGCGTTTCAGAACCGGAAGTGGTGGTAAACGTGGGCATTAGCGGCCCCGGCGTTATTTTGCGCGCCGTTAAGGAAGCGCCAGATGAGCTGGATATGGCGCAGTTGAGCGATCGCATTCGGCGCATGGCCTTTAAAATAACGCGCGCCGGTGAATTTATCGGCAAGCGCGTGGCCGAACTGCAAAATGTGCGCTTTGGGATCGTGGATATTTCGCTGGCGCCTACTCCCATGGAAGGCGATTCGGTGGCCGACATTTTAAAGGCCATGGGTTTTGAAGATGTGGGCGCGCCCGGCACCACTGCCGCTCTGGCTTTGTTAACCGATTCGGTTAAAAGGGGCGGTATGATGGCCTCATCGCACGTGGGCGGCATGAGCGGCGCCTTTATCCCGGTGAGCGAAGACGCGGGCATGATCGCCGCCGCCGAAAAAGGGCACATTACCATCGAAAAATTGGAAGCCATGACCAGCGTGTGCAGCGTTGGGCTGGACATGATCGCCGTCCCCGGCGAAACCAGCGCAGAAACCATCTCCGGAATCATACTGGACGAATGCGCCATTGGCATCATGAACAATAAAACGACCGCCGTGCGCATTATTCCCGTTCCCGGTAAGCAGGCCGGCGATGTGGTGGATTACGGAGGCCTGTTAGGCAAAGCGCCCATTATGCCGGTTTCTAATCTGAGCAATAAAATTTTTGTAAATCGAGGCGGGCAGTATCCTGCGCCTTCCCGAGGTTTAAGAAACTAGAAGTCCGGAGTAACCAATGGCCGAAACGCTCAAATTGACCATTGCTCAGCAAAACTGCGTGCTGGGTGAGCTGGAAAAAAATCTTGAAAAACATTATCAGGCAATTGAAGAAGCGATTGAGCATAAAAGTAAATTAATCGTCTTTCCGGAACTTTCATTAACCGGCTATTTTTTACGCGATGCGGTGGTGGAAGTCGCCTTACACATTGATGACGCCAAATTGAATCATTTACGCGACTTAAGTCAGCACATTGCCATTGATGTGGGCCTGGTTGAACTCAGCGATAAATACGAATTCTTCAACACGCAAGTCATCTTTTACCAGGGTGAAGTGATCGCCAGGCATCGCAAAGTCTATTTACCCACTTACAGTCTGTTCGAAGAAAAGCGCTATTTTAGTTCGGGAACCAGAATTCGTGCCTTTGACACGCCCATCGGCAAATTAGGTTTGCTGATTTGCGAAGATATGTGGCATCCCACCTCCGGCCTGATTTTAGCCCACGACGGCGCATCCATCATCATTGTTTCGGCGGCAGGCGTGGCGCGCGGCGTCAGCGAAGACGACAAACCGCAAAATGTGCGCGTATGGGAAACGCTAAATCGCTCCATGGCGGTGTTTACCACCTCGTTTATCGTTTTCGCCAATCGGGTGGGCGTGGAAGACGGCGTGCCTTTCTGGGGCGGATCGGAAATTATCCACCCTTCCGGTAAATCGTTAATTCAGGCGCCCTATTTTAAGGAATTTAATTTACACTGTAAAATAGACCTGCTGGAACTAAAACACGCGCGTGTAAATACGCAACTGTTAAAAGAAGAAAATTTTGATCTGCTGCTCTACGAATTCAAGCGTATTGCCGAACAAAACAGACAATATTAAAAAATGAAAAAGACTGTGCGCTAAATTTAATTGCGCACTTGGTTTTTAAACTATATATTAAAATTTTAATTGAATTTAAAAGGCCTGATGAAAAATAATTTAAGGAGGCAAGATGGATTTAAAAGAGTTAAAACAATTAATTAAAATCGTTGAAACTTCGGATATTAGTGAAATTGAAATAGAAGAAGAGGGGAAAAAATTACGCATCACCAAACGTTTCCCTTCTAAAAATGGCGAAACGGTTGTCATCCCAACCATGGCAACTCATCAGTCGATGCCCATGATGCCCGCTCAGCAAGCTCTGCCAGCGGTTCAGGAACAACCCGCCGCCCCGGCGGCAGCTCCGTCTGCCGAAGCCCAGGCCGAACCGGAAAGAGGAAAAAATATCGTTGAGGTGCGCTCGCCCATGGTTGGCACCTTTTATCGCGCGCCATCGCCGGATGCCGATCCTTACGTGGAAGTGGGGCAGACCGTGGCCGTAGGGCAGACCCTGTGCATCATAGAAGCCATGAAATTGATGAATGAAATCGAATCGGAAGTCAACGGTAAAATCGTTGAAATTCTGGTGGAAAACGCGCAGCCGGTTGAGTTTAATCAGGTGCTGTTTCTGATCGAAAAGGCGTAATGGTAAGTGAGTTGTTTTGAGCAGGCGGAATGGTTGTTCCGTCTGCCTTATTTTTAGCGGAGTTTTTGGAAACAACACGGATTTTAGCAAAAAAATAGGTGGTTTAAACGTTCCATAAACTCTTTGCTTTATAAATATTTTTAAACTTTTCTCCATAAATCAACTTAACCATAAAAAGAAACACTCGTTGAAATTAAAATACAAAATACTGTTCAGCTATCTGTTTCTTATCCTCTTATTCTCTGTGGCCCTGCTGGGCCTGCTTTTCGAAATCAAGCAGATATCCGCATCCATTAAAGATCACGCCCGGCATGATATTAAAAGCATCATTTATCTCTCGCAACAATTGCAGGAGCTGGAAACTTTAAACGCCAATTACATTTTAATTTTTATACCTTCCAATACCTCGCAAAAAATCATTAATCTGGAAAGAGCCAGGCAAAAGTTTTCTGCCTCGTGGGAAAAAGTAAAATCCAACTTAAAACAATCCTCATCCGCAAAAGATTTTAACCGCTGGCCTAAAAAAATTCTGAAAGCTGTTTTACACGTTAACCTTTTACAAACCGATTCAGTTTCCTACCGGTTAATACGTCAGACAGATAACAAATGGCTGGAATTAGATCGTAATATTAAAAAATCCGTTGAATTCATCCGTAAGAGAGATTTTAAAAACGCCCGGTATTTGCGCGAAACCTATGTTTTAAGCGCCTTAAAAGCTCTGCGGCAGGATTTGATCCAATTGAATAGGCAAATTGGCAACCAGAGTATCCAGCGTACGTTAACCATGGCCAGAATTGTGGAAAACATTCAATCTTCCATTCTGTTCATTGAACTGGGCCTGTTATTCGTTTCGTTACTAACGGCTTTTTTCATTGCCAGAAAGATCACCCGGCCCATTGAAGCCCTGAAGGACGGCATTCAGCGGATGGCCATTCAGGACTTTTCCCTGTCCATTCCCAATAAACCGAATGATGAAATCGGCGAGTTGAGTTCTGCCTTTGAAGAGCTTAGTTTACACTTAAAAGAGGCCGATCGGTTTAAGTCGGCCATTCTGTCGCAATTTACGCATGAAATGAAAAGTCCTCTCGGCTCGATTAAACAGGCTACGCTGCTGCTGGAAAATTCTTTAAAAGATCAAATGAACCCCACGCAAAAGCGTTTTCTGGAAATTATTAAAGGCAATTACCAGACCCTGCAAAGTTTAATTACCACTATTTTGCAAAGCGCCTCGTACGATCTGGGGAATATTCAGCTAAAATATCAGCGCATTAATGTGGTTAAAGTGGTTACGGAACTGTTGATCAATCTTTCACCCGTGATTAAGGAAAAGGATTTAAAGGTAAACATCAACTTTTCCTCAAAAACTATTGAGGCGGAGCTGGATGTGGAAAAATTTAAAGAAGTGGTTCAAAATCTTTTAAGTAATGCTGTAAAATTTTCCGATCGAGGCAAAGCCATTGAAGTGAAGCTCAGTGAACGGTTTGCGCTGATTCGTCTTTCGGTTAAAGATCAGGGAATTGGTATTCCGGAAAAGGAAATTCCTTACATCTTTGAAAAGATGTACCGCGCTTCCAATTCCGAAAAAATTAGCGTTAAGGGAACCGGTCTTGGTTTGTACATTGCATCGCAAATAGTCCGCGCCCACGGAGGCCAGATCAAGGTTAAAAGCGTTTTGGGGCGGGGAAGTGTTTTCACGGTAATTTTGCCTAAAAATCGTAGAATCGCCGAAGAAGGAGGATGGTTAAATGGTTGACCGATTCCATATTTTGATTGTAGATAACGACGAAAACGATCTCTTTTTGTGGCGGATGATTGTGGAGGGATTTGGGCATCAGGTTTCCACGGCGCGCAGCGGCCAGGAGACATTTCGCTTTCTGGAAAAACAAATCCCCGATCTGATTTTACTCGATCTAAAAATGCCCGGCATGTCTGGTATCGAAGTAAGCAAGCAGTTAAGGGAATTGCCCGCGTATCAAAATATTCCGATCATCATGCTCACTTCGTCCGATGATCTGGGCGATAAATTGCAGAGCTTTGAACAGGGCGTAGACGATTATGTAACCAAAGAAATGGAGCCGCTGGAAATTTCCAAACGCATTGAGGCCGTTTTAAAACGTTACCATAAAACACTGGATACCAATCCATTAACCCACCTGCCGGGCAATAACGCCATTCAGAAAGAACTGCAGCGGCGCATCGACGCCGGCCTGAAGTTTGCCGTGGTTTATTGCGATCTTGATCACTTTAAGGCTTTTAACGATGCTTACGGATTTGTGGAGGGAGATCGAGTCATTCAATTTACAGCCGACCTGCTTCGTAACATCTTAAAAGAAAAAGGAAACCAGGAAGATTTTTTAGGGCATGTGGGCGGCGACGATTTTGTCTTTTTAACCACGCCCGATAAAGTCGATCTTTTGTGTGGGGCGATTGTGCAGACCTTTCCTCAGGGAGTCAAGCAATTCTACAGCGAAGACGACTTAAAACAGGGCTATATTACGGCCAAAAATCGCAGGGGAGAAAGGGAAACCTTTCCACTAATGTCCATTTCGCTGGCTGTTGTAACCAATGAACATCGCTCTTTAAGCAGTGTGGCGGAGATTTCGCGCGTGGCATCGGAGATAAAAAAACTGGCCAAGTCAAAGTCAGGAAGTAATTATGTGGTCGATCAGCGGAAAAATTAAACTGTTGTTCGGGATAACGCTATTTTGGCTCTTCAGTCAATGCGCCTTTCAGCAGGGATTGGAGTCAACCAAAGAAAAAAAGGCGCTCCCGGAAAAACAAGTTGTGCTAACCATTGACAGCCTGCTGCGCGCAGGGGATTTTGTCAGGGCCGAAAAATACGCGCGGCTTTTCGAAAAACGATATCCGCTTTCACCGTATGCCGACGACATCGCCTTTCGATTGGCGTATTTGCATGTCATCGCGTTAAAGAACAACCCATTTTATGATTACGAAGAAGCGCGAAAGGCGTTTGAGAAATTTTTAATAAAATATCCCGAAAGTCGATATGCTTTAGCTTGTAATAATTGGCTAAAAGTTCTATATTTAAGTTTTCGATTAGAAAAACGCATAAACGAGCTGGAGAAAGAAAATAGAAGATTACGGAAGCAAATAGAGGAGAAAGCAGAAAAAATCATTCAACTACAAAATACATTGCAAGATATCGAAAAGGTGATTAAGAGATAGGAGGAGGTTTGTTTAAAAAGATTTTAATCGCAAATCGAGGTGAAATTGCCCTGCGCATCATTCGCGCCTGCAGAGAGATGGGCATTCAAACCGTTGCCGTGCATTCGGAAGCCGACGGCGATTCTTTACACGTTCGTCTGGCCGATGAAGCGGTGTGTATTGGTTCTGCTCAGAGCAATGAAAGTTATTTGAATCCCGTGCGCATCATTGCGGCCGCTGAAATTACCGGCGCAGATGCCATCCATCCGGGGTATGGTTTTCTGGCTGAGAACGCCGACTTTGCGGAGATGTGCGAATCGAGTAACTTGACTTTTATCGGTCCGCCGGCGCGCGTTATTCGCGATATGGGAAATAAATCGAAAGCTAAAGAATTGATGAAAAAATCCGGTGTGCCGGTTGTGCCGGGCAGTGAAGGCGTGGTTGAATCTCTGGAACAGGGAATCAAAATCGCCGGGGAAGTCGGTTATCCGATTATTTTAAAAGCGGTTTCCGGCGGCGGCGGCCGGGGCATGCGCATTATCCGTTCTGAAGATGAGTTCGAAAGCAACTTTCAGATGGCCCAGGCCGAAGCCCGCGGCGCGTTCGGCGATCCATCCATGTACATCGAAAAATTTATTGAAGAACCGCGCCATATTGAGATTCAGGTGATGGCCGATTCTCATGGCAATGTTATTCATCTGGGCGAACGCGAATGCAGCATCCAGCGCCGGCACCAAAAACTAATTGAAGAGGCGCCTTCGCCCGTTGTGGATGAAGAACTGCGACAAAGAATGGGACAGGTAGCGGTTCAAGGTGCGCAGGGGGTCGGCTATGTCAGCGCAGGCACCATCGAATTTCTATTAGATAAAGATAAAAATTTCTATTTTATGGAAATGAATACGCGGATTCAGGTGGAGCATCCCGTAACGGAAATGGTAACCAATGCAGACCTGTTGAAAGAACAGATTCTGGTGGCAGCCGGCGAGAAATTAGACCTGACTCAGGAGCAGGTCAAAATTACGGGACACGCCATCGAATGCCGCATTAATGCCGAAGACTGGGAAAAGAACTTTATGCCCAATCCGGGAAAAGTTGAATTCTTTCACCTGCCAGGCGGCCCGGGTATCCGCGTGGATAGCCATGTTTATCAGGGATATTCCATTCCGCCTTATTACGATTCGCTGATCGCCAAACTCATTGCGTTTGGACGGGACCGCAAGGAAGCCATTCAGCGCATGAACCGCGCGCTGGAAGAATTTGTCATTGAAGGCGTGAAAACGACCATTCCCTTTCACCTGAAATTAATCAATCGTCCGGAATTTTTATCCGGCCATTTTGACACGGGATTCCTGGATCGCGTCAATCTTTTGGAAGAAGTGGAAAAGTAGTTTTTAAAATTTAAAATTGGAGGTTCAAATGAACGTACCGGAAAATCTGAAATACACCGAAGACCATGAGTGGGCCAAAATCGAGGGCGATGTGGCTATTGTTGGCATTACCGATTATGCTCAGGGCGAACTGGGCGATGTTGTTTTTGTAGAACTCCCCGAGGTTGGCGCCACCGTTTCCAAAGGCGATACCTTCGGCACCATTGAAGCCGTTAAAGCTGTTGCCGATTTGTTTGCGCCGCTCTCCGGCGAAATTATCGAAGTTAACGAAAAATTAGGCGCCGAGCCGGAAACGATCAACAAAGACCCATACGGTGAAGGCTGGATGGTTAAGATTAAATTGTCTGATCCTGGCGAAGTTAACGATTTAATGGATGCCGAAACTTACAAAGAAAAGATTAGTTAATATTTGCCCTCCACCCCTCTCTCAAATTAAAAGTTTGAGAGAGGGTGTGCAGCAGGGCGGCGCTGCCGTTCGTTGAGTGGTTGCTGAGCGTAGTCGAAGCAACCGTTGATTGTGAAGAACCTTCCATCGACTGCGCCCCCCTTCGACTACGCTCAGGGCAAGCCTTCGACTGCGCTCCCTTCGGCTTCGCTCAGGGAGCGGGAGTATGGTTGTTTAGAGAAGTTGAAAAGCGGTTGCTGAGCGTAGCCGAAGCAACCGTTGATTGTAAAGGCCCTTCTATCTACTACGCCCAGGGAGCGGTAAGGAAGGAAAAAGATTTCTTGTCTCACCCCGGGGCTGGAGACGTGAAATGACAGGCCGGTGCAAACACTTTGAACCGTGATTGGCTTAATTTCGGGAATAAAAGGATTTTCTTTTCTGCTCTCCCAAATTTCTTTTTAAATTGTAGAATAAAATCTTATTGGCGTAAAAAATCATGTAAATCCTTCAATCCTGTTAATCAAGGTTCAAAAATCCCCCCTAAACCACTAAACATGTAGCCTTACACCTTGTTATGCTACCAAGTGCCTGGCGTACTTTGCAGATCTCGACTATTGTTTTATTGTTTGTTCTAAATGAAAAAAATTTTTATCTTTAACTTCAGGCAATTTTACGAAATTGCGAAATTTTGGTTGGATTTACAGGAGTATATGATGTCTGATGTGATGCGGCCCATTCCGTTTGAAGAATTTTTGAACTGGTTGATCGACGAATTTGCTAAAAAGCGCACCATCTTTTCCTATCCGGCGGAAAAATTCTTTTTTAAACACAACGACAGGCGGATAAAACTGTTTGAACATACGCTCGAAACACCCCTGGGACCCGCGGCCGGTCCTCACACACAGATGGCGCAAAATATCGTGGTCGCTTATCTGGCAGGGGGACGCTTCTTTGAATTAAAAACGGTGCAAAAATTGGATCAATTGCAAATTCCGCGTCCCTGCATCGAAGCGCAGGACGAAGGCTACAATGTGGAATGGTCGCAGGAATTGCAGCTGGAGCAATCGTTCGATGAATATGTGAAAGCATGGTTTGCCCTGCATTTGCTCCAGGCTGTTTTCAATGATCAGGCTGCTGTTTCTCCGGCTTTTATTTTTAACATGAGCGTAGGGTACGATCTAAAGGGCATTCAAAGTCCAAAGATGGATCGCTTCATTAATCACTTAATCGATGCCTCTAAATCTGAAACGTTTAACGACTATAAAAAGCAGATGCTAATCTGGTTAAAGAAACAGGGGATTGCCGAAAAACTAATCGCCCTGTCTCCGCAAGGCGATCGTGTCGTTTTAGAACACGTTGTAGAAACGCTTGAAACTATTTCACCGCAAATTACCAATTCGGTAACCGTTTCGACCATGCACGGCTGCCCGCCGCAGGAAATCGAAGCAATTTGTTCTTATTTGTTATCCGAAAAAAAATTGCACACCTACGTCAAATTAAATCCGACTTTGTTGGGCTTTGAAGGCGTGCAAAAAATATTGAACAACCTGGGTTACCGCTACATCGAACTGGATCGATCAGCTTTTGAACACGACTTGCAATACGCCGACGCCCTTCCCATGATCCGACGCCTGCAGCATATTGCCGCTGAACAGGGCAGGGTTTTTGGGATTAAGCTTTCCAATACGCTGGGCACAAAGAATAAACTGGGACGTTTGCCTGGCGACGAAATGTACATGTCCGGACGGGCTCTTTTCCCCTTAACCATCAATCTGGCCGGCCGTCTGGCAACCGATTTGGACGGCAAGATCAATATCTCGTTTTCCGGCGGCGCTTCCATTTACAATGTACGAGATATTCTGGAAACGGGAATCTTTCCGGTAACCATGGTAACCGATTTGTTAAAACCCGGCGGTTACGCGCGCCTGTTTCAGATGGCTGAAGAGGTGGATGCGCACTCCTGGCCGGAATGGACGCAGGCCGGTCAAATCAATCTCCAAAAATTGAACGCTCTGGCTGCCAGCGCACTGCAAGACAACTATTATCGCAAAGCACGCAGGGAAGTGGACAGTATTAAAATAAAAAAAGCGCTGCCTGTTTTTGACTGCTATCTGTCGCCTTGCCGGGAGGCCTGTCCCATTCATCAGGATGTGGCCGAATACATTCGCCTGGTGGAAGAGGAACGGTACCTGGATGCCTTTAAGGTGATTATCGAGACCAATCCTTTACCGCACATAACCGGTTACATTTGCGATCATCAATGCATGTACCATTGCACACGCTGGGATTACGAGGATCCGGTGTACATCCGCGAGATGAAAAAAGTGGCCGCCGAAAATTCATGGGAAACCTTCATTAAAAATTACGGGAAAACTTTAGCGCCGAAGCAGACCAATGGTATTAAGGCGGCGATTGTAGGCGCCGGACCGGCCGGTCTTTCGGCCGCCTATTTTCTGGCGCGCAGCGGATTCGAGGTGACTGTTTTTGAAAAAGAAGAAAAGGCCGGCGGTGTGGTGCAAAATACCATTCCCGATTTTCGTCTGCCGCAGTATGCCATCGATCGTGATGTTGAACTGGTTGAAAAATACGGCGTAAACTTTCAATTTGGAGCGCGGAATATTACGGTTATAAACTTAAAAGAGCGGGGATTTAAATACGTATTTTTAGCCATTGGCGCCGGAAAATCGCGCAAATTGTCCCTGCATCCGGAAAACGGCCCTGTCATCGACGCGCTTGAATTTTTACACCATTTTAAACAAAAAAAGACCTTACAATTAGGTAAAAAAGTGGCCGTGATCGGCGGAGGAAATTCGGCCATGGACGCCGCCCGCGCAGCTAAACGCCTGAGCGGGGTGGAGCAGGTTTATATTGTTTACCGCCGAACCAGAGAGTTTATGCCGGCTGATCGAGAAGAACTGGAAGCCGCCTTAAAAGACGGTGTGATTTTTAAAGAGCTGTTGTTGCCGGTTGGTTTTGAAAAAGGGAGGCTAACCTGCCAGAAGATGGTTCTGGGCCAAATTGATGAAGACGGACGGCGAAGCGTAAAAGCCATTGAAAACGCCTTCGAAGAATTGAACGTTGATGCAGTGATCACAGCCATTGGCGAACAGGTGGATGAGCAGTTTTTAAAAGACAATGGCATTGTTCTGAAAAAAACGCAGAATGAAGAAGTTATTGTTGAAACCAACGTACAAAATGTTTTTATAGGCGGAGACGCTCTGCGCGGTCCCTCCACCGTGGTGGAATCCATTGCCGATGGCAAAAAAGCGGCCGAATTGATTGCCTTGAAAGAGCAACAAAAACCGACTGCCGCCGCCGATCTTAAAACGCTAATCGATCGATCGAAACTGAAAGCCGATCTTTTACAACGTAAAGGAATGGTTGTTGCCCTGCAAACCGATCCAGCGCAGGAAGCCGCACGCTGTTTAAGTTGTAATTTTGTATGCGACAAATGCGTGGAGGTGTGTCCGAACAGAGCCAACATGGCGCTTCCTGTAGCGGATGGTGGAAACGACTCGTTTACGGATGTCGCTCAGATTTTACACATTGATGGCTTTTGTAATGAGTGCGGCAATTGCGAGACCTTTTGTCCCTACCAGGGTAAGCCTTACAAAGACAAAATTACCGTATTCTGGACCAAAGAAGATTTTGAAGACAGTAAAAACGAGGGTTTCTGGCTGCGCCAGCGCAACGGAACGTTGAGCTTTGCCGCGCGTCTGAAGGGGCAAAACGGTGAAATTGTGCTGGATCAAAAAGGGGAGTTGCTTAAAGCGGACTGGAAGCAAAAAGATGAATATTTTGATCGCTTTCTGGCTGTCCTGCGGGAAGTGGCTTTAAAGCACCCATATTTGCTGAAGGGTTAGACTTCGCTCAACCAATGTCCCGCTCCCTGAGCGTAGTCGAAGGGAGCGGTGAAGAAGGGGAGCGAAATCGATGGAAGGTCTTTCACAAATCAACGGTTGCTTCGACTACGCTCAGCAACCGATTTTCAACTTCACTCAGCAACCGATTTTCGGCTACGCTCAGCAACCGTACTCCCGCTCCCTGAGCGTAGCCGAAGGGAGCGGTGAAAAAGGGGAGCGAAATCGATGGAAGGTCTTTCACAATCAACGGTTGCTTCGACTACGCTCAGCAACCGATTTTAGACTGTACTCAGCAACTGCTTTTCAACTACGCTCAGCAACCGCACTCCCGCTCCCTGAGCGTAGCCGAAGGGAGCGGTGAAAAAGGGGAGCGAAATCGATGGAAGGTTCTTCAAAATCAACGGTTGCTTCGACTACGCTCAGCAACCGATTTTTGACTACTCTCAGCAACTGCTTTTCAACTTCGCTCAGCAACCATACTCCCGCTCCCTGAGCGCAGTCGAAGGGAGCGTAGCCGAAGGGAGCGCAGTCAAATGCTTGCCCTGAGCTAAGTCGAAGGGGAGCGTAACCACCGCAACTCTAAACTTTTACAACTTTAACCTTTTTCCTCTTGCATTTCTTCTGCGGTAGCCTCAATGGCCTGAATGATCTGCTTGTAACCGGTGCAGCGGCAAAGATTCCCGGCGATGGCTTCTTTAATGGTCTCCTCATCGGGCTGAGGATTTTTCTTTAAAAGCGCGTAAGAAGACATGAGCATGCCGGGAATACAAAAGCCGCACTGGACAGCCCCGTATTCCAGAAAGTTCTTTTGCAAAGGATGGAGCGTTTGGCCTTCGGCCAGCCCTTCCACGGTGATAATTTCTGCGCCACGGGCCTGCGGCGCTAAAATCAGGCAGGAATGAACGGCCTGCCCATTCATGATGATGGTACACGCGCCGCATTCTCCCACCGAGCACCCCTCTTTGGTGCCCGTAAGACCAAGCTCATCGCGCAAAACATCCAACAAACGCCGATTGGCTGAAGTAAAAACTTGAACCTTTTGTCCGTTTACGGTGAATTCTATTTTAATTTTCTTCATTTTGCCCTCGTTACATAAATAAAGTTCAATTGTTGCCTGAGATTATTTTAAGCATCATATTAAAAAACGCTTGTTGCAATACGGGCAATTTATAGGCCGAAGACCAGCGTAATCCGGTAATATCCAGTACCTGCCGGCCCAGCGAAACAGCCAGTTCTCTTAAAAATTCTTCTTCGGCCGGTTTGCCTTTTGCCAGATTTTCAAGTTCCGGAAAGCGTTTACCGATGGGCGTTACAGCGCCAGAGGCAATACGCATATCGCTAATGATGTTGCCTTCCAGCCGCAAGAGCACGGCCAGCGTAATGCGGCTGATGGAAACGCCTCTGCGGCGCCCCAGCTTGTAAAACTCACCCCTGTAATCATCTAACAATTCAGGTAAAATGATTTCTTTTACCACTTCCTGCGGTTGCAATTGAGTTTTGTAAGGTTTCAGCAAAAAATCAGCCAGGGGCAGGCGTCGTGTTTCCTTAAGAGATTGAACTACGATTTGCGCATCATACACCAGCAAGGGAGGAACGGAATCGGCACAGGGCGCGTTGTTCACAAAGTTACCAGCAATGGTAGCTCGATTACGTATTTGAACGCTTCCTATTTGTGCGGCGGAGGCGACAAGCAGCGGGTATTTTTCTTGAATGATGCTGTTTTCGACAATCGAAGTAAAGGTGGCCGCGCCGCCAATGTGCAGACCGTCGTCCTGCCACTCGATGTTGGTTAGTTCCGGCACCTGTGAAATATCGATTAAAACATGAATGTCGCGAAAACGGCTGGAATTGATGTGGAAGCCGGGAATAATGTCCGTTCCACCGGCAATCAGGCGGGCCTCACTGTTGAAATGATCCAGCGCTTCCAGTGTTTCCTTTAAATTTTGTGCTTTATAATATTCAATTTCAGGAATCATCACACACTACCTCGTTTTTTAGACCAGGGATAAAGTTTGTGTTCCAATAGAATCTCTTCCAGATTGAGGGGCAGATGGAAAAATCGTTTACCTGTGGCATTGCGCACGGCGTTGGCAATGGCTGCCGCCGTCAGTTCCAGGGTTGGTTCGCCCAGTGATTTTGCGCCCCACGCCCCGTGTGGATCGTTGCCCTGAACAAAGATCGGTTCAATGGGCCCGATATCTTTGCTGGTGGGAATTAAATATTGATCGAAGTTCAGTTCACGAATGAACCCTTCGTCCACGCTGATCTCTTCCCATAAACCATAACCGGCTCCCTGGGTTACGCCGCCGTAAACCTGTCCCTGTGCGCCCAGAAGGTTAATAACGGTGCCGGGATCATGAACGGCAACCACGCGATCCACATACACCTCTCCGGTAATCATATTAACCGTTACCTCGGCCACATGACAACCGTACACATAGGTAAAATAGGCCGGCCCCTGGCCGAACTCCTCGTCCCAGTGAACTTCAGGGCCGGCGTACCAGCCGATGGCAGAAAGATTGACGCCCTGCGAATAAGCCAGATTACACACCTCGCTAAAGGGCATGGCGCGATCCGGATCGTCTTTTACGCGTACGATGCGATCTTTAAAAATGAATTCGGTGTCTTTTGTTAAATTCCATTTTTTGCGCAGGGCGTCTTCCAGACGACGGCGTAAAATTTCGGCGGCGGCTTTGGTGGCGCCTCCGCCCATTAAGGTCGCACGTGAAGCCACCGTTGGGCCGCTATCGCCCACATGGTGCGTATCCTGATCCAGATAATAAATATCCTGCGGATCAATACCCAACACCTCCGCAGCAACAATAGCGTAGGTGGTACGCATTCCCTGACCGTTTTCGGCCAGACCGGAAAGCAGCAGGGCAGAGCCATCCTGCTGCAAAAGCAAATAGGCGGCCACCGCATCAATGCCTTCCGCGCCCAGCGAACAACCTCT
The DNA here is from genome assembly GCF_001886815.1 of Caldithrix abyssi DSM 13497. GTDB lineage: Bacteria > Calditrichota > Calditrichia > Calditrichales > Calditrichaceae > Caldithrix > Caldithrix abyssi. The sequence goes on along the minus strand of NZ_CP018099.1, from coordinate 2,562,085 downwards.
GAAGCTGACGGCCAGCCCAATCCCTTTACGCAATTGCGCTTCCGGTTCTAACAAATCGCTTTTGCCAAGCACCAGATTCTGGGGATTGGCGGCAATACCGGCCGAAACCATGGGCGCCAGGCGTTTGTTTTGCTGCTGGTATTTTTGCCATTTACGAGAAAAATCGCTTTTTTCTACGGCTGTTTTTAGAACGGTTAAAAGATTAACATCGTGGTCGAGCAATTGGTGTCCGGTGGCGGTTACAGATCCTGCTTTAAAGCCGTTAATTTCGCGGATTTCATCAGGCCGTTTGCCCAGTTGAATGGCGATTTCATCCATAATGGATTCCTGGGCAAAGATAGGCTGTGGCGAGCCAAAGCCGCGCATGGCGCCGGCATACGGATTGTTGGTGTACACGCCGCGAACATCGGTCCACACATTTTCCACCTCGTAAGGTCCGGTGGCCTGTACCACGGAGCGCCAGGTGACAAAGGGCGTCATAGAAGAGTAGGCGCCGCCATCGGCCACAATATCGATCTTCATCGCTTTTATTTTACCCTGTTTGGTAAAGCCCACCTTGTAGCGCATGTAATAGGCGTGTCGTTTGTAGGATTCCAGAATGGAGTCTTCGCGCGTGTAACGAATTTTTACGGGCTTTCCGGTTTTTAGAGCCGCCACAGCGGCACGAGAGGCCAGAATATTCATGATGTCGTCTTTACCGCCAAACGACCCGCCCAGTTCCGCCTGCTGAACGCGTACCTTTGCCAGCGGCCAGCCCAGAACGGCGGCCACTACTTTGCGCGTGGTATAAAGATTTTGAATACTGCCAATAATGTGAATGCCTTTGTTGCCTTCGCGGGGGATGGCAATTACGGCTTCCGGTTCAATGTAGGCGTGCTCGATGAAGGGCGTTGTGTAGGTCTGCTCCAGAACATGGTCGCTTTCTTCAAATCCTTTTTCAATATTTCCCTTGCGCACCCGATGATGAACAATTAGATTGGATTTTTGATCGGGATGAATCAGCGGCGCGTCGGGCTCTAACGCTTTTAAAGGATCGGTTAAAACAGGTAAGGGCTCATAGTCCACCTTTACCTTATCGCGCAATGTGAGAAGCGCCTCTTCCGAAGGACCAACCAGCATGGCCACCACATCGCCAGGCGTTACGATTTTTTCGTCGCAAAAAATGGGCTGATCCTGTTTAATGGCACCTACCTTTCGAGCGCCCGGCACGTCTTTGGCAGCGCAAATGGTTACAATCGACGGATCATTTTCCACAGACGAGAAGTCAATGGAACGGATGCGGGCATGGGCCACAGGAACGCGCACCATTACGCCGAACAACTGTCCCGGTACGTTGTAATCGTCCGCAAATTTTGCCTGCCCGGTGACCTTTTCCAGTCCATCAAGCCGCACAACCGGTTTGCCAACTATGGAAAAATCTCTTTTCATATTGTTCCTTAAATTGGTTCGTCTTTTATTATGTTGAACGGTTAAATAGTTGAATGGTTGAATAGTTAAATAGAGACCACTCCGTGCAAGCACACAGTGCAGGCTCTCAACCCATTCAGCCAATCAAAAATGGTATTGTTCAACCATAGCTTAATTTAATCATTTTTAAGCTGACAGTAAAATTTTCAGACTGTCGTTTCCTTAAAACGCTCGTACAAACGATTGCCCTGCTGACGGATATGGGCAAAAATCTCGTCTGAATTTTGGCGTAAAATTTTGCGTCCTTCCGTCAATTGCCTGCCAGCCTGAAAAACGGCGTGCGGCGGACTTTCCAGCAAGCCGTAAAGAAAGTGCCCGAAAAAGTTATCCGCCGTCACCGGCGTTGGCGGATGGTAATCCCAGATGACAAAATCTGCCCGCTGGTCCGCCTGCAAACGCGTAAAATCGGGAAAATAGCGCCGCACAAACTGCAATTGATCTTTGTAAATCTTTTGAACGCGCTGAAAGGCCTGTTCAAATGAATTTCCCTGATGCCTGAACAGCAGAAACCATTGCTTAAAAGAGCGGCCCACATTGGCGTGCATGCCGTCCGTGCCCATTAGAACGGGAATTTCCTGCGGAACGCTACCATAATCGGGCAGCCCGACGGCGTTGTTCAAATTGGAGTCGGGATTGTAAGCCAGCGCCGCGCCAGATTCACGAATAATCCGGTAATCTTCCGCGGTTAGGTGCACGCCGTGAATGAGCAGCGAACGATCGTTAAGCAGGTTAAAACTCCTCAGGCGTTCGGCGATTAATTTATTGTATTTTTGGCGATTAAAATCAACATCCGCCCGATCTTCGGCCACGTGAACATGAATGCCCGCCTTTAGTTCGCTTAGATGTTCGGCAACCGTTTGCAACGTTTCATCAGAAAGCGTAAACAGGGCGTGCAGCCCGATCATGCCTTTAGCCTCTTCATTTGCCGCGTATTTAATAAAGTCCACGTTTTCCTCAATGGCTTCCTGCGTAGCTTTTGTACCGTTTCGATCAGAAATTTCAAACGCCATCACAGAGCGCAGACCGAAATCCTGAAGCGCGTCGGCAATGGTTTTTAAACTGCCTTTTGCTTCAAACGGCGACGCGTGGTGATCGAACAGGTAGGTCACGCCATTCTGCAGGCACTCAATGGCAGCCATTTGCGCGCTGGCCCGAACCATTTCCAGATCGAGCAGCCGATCCAGCTTCCACCAAAGGCTTTCCAGAATTTGAACGAAATTGTTCATTGGCCCGCTGATGGGCAGTCCTTTTGCCAGACGCGAATAGATGTGTTCGTGAAAATTGACCTGTGGAACGGTTAGCATCCTTCCGCCGGCATCCAGCGTCTTTCCGTCGTCCGGCGCGGTGGACGACGGCGCTGATAGCGGTTGAATACGCGTAATTTTTCCGTTGCGAATTTCCAGATCGCCGAAAACAGGCTGCACATTATCCTGCTCATCGAGCTGGCAGATCCAGGCATTTTTAACGATTATTTTAGCCGAGGCCATATTAACTCCAATTTTGTTTTACCACCTTTAGTTGCGGGGAACAAACTTGCCAATGGGCGTTGTTGTTTGATAGTTTTCATCCCGGTTCACGGCCAGGACGCCGCGTAAAAATGTTTTAATCACCTGCGCTTTAAATTCAACGCCTTCAAAGGGCGTGTACTTTCCCTTACTGTGCATTGCATCTGCTTTTACCGTCCAGCCGTGCCATAGATCGATCAGGGCGAAATCGGCGTCTTTTCCTCTGGCTAATGAGCCCTTGTTTTTAAATTTAAAGAAATGGGCCGCATTGGTGGAAAGCAGATTGACGCATTGTTCCAGGGTTAACCGTCCTTTCAAAAAGCCCTCGCTGAATAAAAAGGGAACGCGGTGCTCCACGCCGGGAATGCCGCCGTAAACCTGCCAGAAGTTTTCGGAAACCTTTTCCGTTTTAGGATCGCAACCGGCATGATCCGTGGTCACAAAAAGCAGCGAGCCGTCCGCCAGCCCCTGCCATAGCGCGTCGCGATCTTCCGCAAATTTTACGGGGGGAGCGGTTTTTAAATAATTTCTGATCTGCGGACGTTTAAAGTCCTGCTGCGTAAAATACAAATAGTGCGGGCAGGTTTCGGCGGTCATGGGCAGGTCGTTATTTCGGGCATTTTGAACGATTTCCAGCCCGCGTTTGGAGCTTAAATGAACGATGTGAACGGCGGCGCCAGTCTGGCGGACGATGGAGGCCATCAACGAAACCGCTCTGGCCTCGGCTTCGATGTCGCGAGCCGAGCAATAGGCCTGCCAGTCGTTTTGGCCTTGCGCCTGAAATTGACCGCGGCGCGTGACCACCAGCTCTTTGTCCTCGGCATGAACGGCCAGCGGAACGTTCAAATCTTTAATCCATTCCGCTGCCTGTTTCATTTGCCCGGCATTAAGATCGGTGAATTTTTCCATTCCCGAAATGAGATAGGCCTTAAAGCCCATCACGCCGGCTTCTACCAGTTCTTTCATGTTCTGTTTAAGGCGTTGACCATCGGAGAAGTCCGTTCCCGAAATGCCTCCCCAAAAAGCGTAATCGCAGTAGGCTCGATTTTGTAAGGCCTGTAATTTACGGCGCATGTTAGGGAGCGAGGTCACCGGCGGCAGAGAAGTGCAGGGCATATCGATAATGGTCGTAACGCCTCCCCACAATGCGGCCAGCGAGGCATGATCAAAATCTTCGCGAAACTCGAAGCCGGGCGTGTTAAAGTGAACGTGAGGATCGATGGCTCCCGGCATCAAAACGAGAAACTGGCCGTCTATTTCCGGAGCTTGCACCGCCTTCAGACGCGCCGAAACTTTTTGGATGAACGACGCCCGTTGCTCGGGCGCGGCTATCTCCGACCAGGCAACGGATTCAGGCAACCGCTTTTCTATGGAATGGATGGTTTCGTCGAAATGGATATCGACCAGTTGCAATTCGTTGTTTCCAATAGGAATGAACACGTTGCGAATGATGTTTACGTTTCGCATTTTAATTTTACCTCTTTTTGTTACCGGCCATGGCGGTGGAAATGATGCCCGCTCTGAACCGGGATTTGCTTGATTGGGGGATTACCATGATTCTTTTTCCGCCCTCAAAATTTTTACTTAAAATTGAGCGAAAACTTTCACCAGCGCAAAAAATCATGAAAATCCTGTAATCCCATTAATCAAGGTTCAAAGCTCTGAACCAGGATTTGCCTGATTGTGGGATTACCATGATTCTTTTTCCGCCCTCACAATTTTTCCCTAAAATTGAGCGAAAACTTTCACCGGCGTAAAAAATCATGAAAATCCTGTAATCCCATTAATCAAGGTTCAAAGCTCTGAACCAGGATTTGCCTGATTGGGGGATTACCATGATTCTTTTTCCGCCCTCAAAATTTTTACTTAAAATTGAGCTAAAACTTTCACCGGCGCAAAAAATCATGCAAATCCTGTAATCCCATTAATCAAGGTTCAAAATTCTGAACCAGGATTTGCTTGATTGGGGGATTACCATGATTCTTTTTCCGTCCTCACAATTTTCCCTAAAATTGAGCGAAAACTTTCACAGGCGTAAAAAATCATGCAAATCCTTTAATCCCATTAATCAAGGTTCAAAACTCTGAACCAGGATTTGCCTGATTGGGGGATTACCATGATTCTTTTTCCGCCCTCACAATTTTTCCTTAAAATCGAGCGAAAACTTTCACAGGCGCAAAAAATCATGCAAATCCTGTAATCCCATTAATCAAGGTTCAAAATTCTGAACCAGGATTTGCTTGATTGGGGGATTACCATGATTCTTTTTCCGTCCTCACAATTTTCCCTAAAATTGAGCGAAAACTTTCACTGGCGTAAAAAATCATGCAAATCCTGTAATCCCATTAATCAAGGTTCAAAACTCTGAACCAGGATTTGCCTGATTGGGGGAGATTACCATGATTCTTTTTCCGCCCCCACAATTTTTCCTTAAAATTGAGCGAAAACTTTCACCGCCGTAAAAAATCATGCAAATCCTTTAATCCCATTAATCAAGGTTCAAAACTCTGAACCAGGATTTGCCTGATTGGGAGATTACCATGATTCTTTTTCCGCCCCCACAATTTTTCCTTAAAATTGAGCAAAAACTTTCACCGGCGTAAAAAATCATGAAAATCCTGTAATCCCATTAATCAAGGTTCAAAACTCTGAACCAGGATTTGCTTGATTTGGGGATTACCATGATTCTTTTTCCGCCCTCACAATTTTTCCTTAAAATTGAGCAAAAACTTTCACCAGCGCAAAAAATCATGCAAATCCTGTAATCCCATTAATCAAGGTTCAAAATTCCCGTCATGTGTTATGCTCTCAAAAACCATTTCCGCCCATTACCTGTTCATTGAAACGGCGAATCATGGCATCCCATTTGGGAACAATGGAAAAGCGTTTTTGCCAGTAATCTTCATCGTACCATTGGGCGTTCAATTCTTCCACATCTTTGCCCTGCTGCTCGATCCAGGTAAAGTATTTCAGATTGTGGATGGTTTTTCGGGCGTAGTAATCCAGTTCTTTCAGATAGTCGATGGATTGTTTTAAGACGACGCTGTGCCAGTCAACAGCGGCCTGCAATTCGGAATAGGGCCCCCAGTTGCGATTCATCTCTTCCAGCCTGGAATGGTACATTTCAACCGAATCGGTAAAAATGGTAAAGATGACGTCATTTTCATTCATTTCGTAATATTTGGCCATTTTGATAGAAGCCAGCAGGTTGGCGCAGGACGAGATGCCCAGAAGAGGTAGTTTTTCAATGACTTCCTGCGAAACGCCCTGAGCGGCCAGCCATTCCTGTCCGGCGGGTTCGTTAAACAGGCGGAGCAGGCGCAGGGCGTCTTCATCGTCAATGGCCGCCACCAGATCCAGATTTTTAATATTATGAATCCAGGGCACGTGTTTATCGCCAATGCCTTCAATACGGTGACCGCCAAATCCGTTCATCAACAGGGTAGGGCACTGCAGGGCTTCTGCGCCTAAAACCTTAATCAGCGGAAATTGGGTTCGCAAATAGTCGCCAGCGGCAATGGTTCCGGCCGAACCGGTGGCGCTGACAAAGCCGCTCAATCGTTGTCTGCCGGACTTTTCTTTTTTAAAGATTTCCTGAATGGCGTAGCCGGTAATCTCATAATGCCAGACGGCGTTGCCAAACTGATCGAATTGATTGAGGATCAGATATTCATCGCTTTGTGCGGCCAGTTCATGACATTTATCGTAAATTTCCTTAACATTGCTTTCGCATCCGGGAGTGGCGTACACCTCGGCTCCTTTTTCGCGCAGCCAGTCAAAGCGTTCCTGGCTCATCTCCTCGGGCAGAATGGCCACGGAGTGCACGGAAAGCAGGGCAGAATTAAACACGCCGCCTCGACAGTAATTGCCGGTGGAAGGCCAGACGGCCTTGTGATATTCCGGATCAAAGCGGCCGGTCACCAGATAGGGCGCCAGACAGCCGTAGGTGGCCCCTACCTTGTGCGCGCCGGTGGGGAAGTGCTTGCCCACCATGCCGATGATGCGCGCCCGTACGCCGGTGATTTCCGGAGGGATTTCCAGATAATTGTAGTCGCCGATCTTTCCGCTTACCGGATCATTGCGCCAGTGAATGCGAAAAAGATTTAGAGGATGCAGCTCTTCCATATCAATGTGCGTCAATTCTTCCTGAATTTCGGCCGGAATGGTCTCCGGATGTTTTAATTGTTCAAATGTCGGTAAGATGATTTTATTTTCCCGGCAACGTTTAATGGTTCTCTTCAGATAATCTTCGTTTTGTACTTCCCAGTTCCAGTTATCCATTTCTTACTCCTGATTTTTATTTAATTTAAGCTTCAATCTTCAGGCGTTTTACCAGGGCGGTTATTGCACGTCGCCTGTTTCCTTTGTACCGTTGCTGAACCTTGCGGTTCCGAACTCGCCAATCCTTTTTAGCGCTTCCACGTCTTTGAGTCCGTTACCGGTCAACAGCAACAGGGGGCGTTCGCTACGATCTAATTTAGCTTCGGCTAATAATTTTAAGAAACCGGCAAAGGAAGCCGCGGCCGCCGGTTCCGCCAAAAGACCGTATTTTCGTGCCAGAATCATCTGGGCTTTAACGATTGCTTCATCACTCACGGCAATGGCCTGGCCCTGGCTTTCACGAACGGAGCGGGCGGCCAGGTACAAGTTGCGGGGCGCACCGGCGGAAATACTGTCGGCAAGGGTATTCGCTTTTTTAAAAACAAATTTGCCCTCCTGCATGTAACGCACCAGGGCATCGCTGCCGGAAGATTGCACGGCAATCAGACGCGGCAGGCGCTCAATCCAGCCCAGCGCTTTTAAATCCCGCAAGCCTTTAAACAGACCGGAGATGATCACCCCGTCGCCCACAGGCACAAAAATGACGTCCGGCAGTCGACCGTTGGTTTGAATAAAAAGATCGAAAGCCGCCGATTTTTTACCTTCAATGGTCAGGGGATTGTAAGCCGTATTACGATTATACCATTGATTTTGACGGCTGATCTCAATGGACTGGTCAAAGGCCAGATCATAATCGCCCTGCACCAGGTGGATGATTGCGCCGTAGGCCTTGATTTGCAACAGTTTAGCCTGCGGGATGGCCTGCGGCGCCCAGATTTGCGCCTTAAGTCCGCTTCTGGCGCAAATGCCGGCCAGCGAAGAACCGGCGTTGCCGGTGGATGCGGCGGCGATTTCTTTGACGCCCATCTGGATGGCCTTTAACACAACCAGAATGCTGGCCCGATCTTTAAAAGAAAACGTGGGATTGCGCGTTTCATCCAGAACGCTAAAGGCGCGTCCCTCCCATTCCAATTCCAGCAACTGATTGGAGGGCAGAGTTAAATTGTGCAGCAGACGCGGTTCAAGGCCTTTAAGCTGCAGGGTTGCGGGATCGTACTCAAGCGGCCAGAGCTGCGGGTACTGCCAGGGAACGCCCGGACGGAACGTCAAAAAACGCTGCATGGAAAGGACGCCCGCAATTTGTTTGTAATCGTAAATCACTTCCAGAACGCCCGTTAACGGAGCGTTTGGTTCAGCGCGGCCGCAGTGCGGACACAGGTAAACAAACTGCGTTTCAATATGGCGGGCGGCGTACTCCCGCCCGCACTGAGTGCATCGGTAAAAATATCGATTTTCCATGACTGCGCTTTACATGATTAGTGAAAGTAACGCTTTTTGTACATGCAGACGATTTTCGGCTTCCTGATAAACCACCGAATGCGGCCCGTCGATCACCTCTGGCGTTACTTCCTTGCCCCGATCGGCGGGCAGGGGATGCATGTACAGAGAATGCGGTTTGGTCAGCGCCATTCGTTTTGCGTCGGCAATCCAGTCGGGATACTTTTCGATTAGCTTTAAACCTTCTGCTTCGTCCTGAGTGTGAACCAGCGGCCCCCACGATTTGGGCACAACAATGTCTGCATCTTCAAAAGCATCTTCCATCTTATGGCTGATTTCAAACTTGACGCCGGCTTCTTCCGCATTTTTCCTGGCCTGATCGACGATGTGCGGCATCAGCTCGAATTCCGGCGGGTGCGCCAGGGTCACATCCAGCCCAAAGCGCGTCATCAATAAAATCAAACTCTGGGGCACCGAAAGTGGACGGACGTAATTGGGCGCGGAGGTCCAGCTAACGCCGATCTTAAGTCCGCGTGTGTTTTCGCCAAAATGTTCGGTAATGGTCAGGTAATCGGCCAGAATCTGCGCCGGATGGTAAACATCGCATTGCATGTTAACAATCGGCACTTTGCTGTGCTCACGCAATTCGTTCAAATAGCGGTTGCCCTCGCCGTATTTACAAAAGCGAACGGCAATACCCTGCAGATAGCCGGAAAGCACTTTGGCCGTATCTTTGGCGCCTTCGCCGTGGGAAATTTGCATGGTATTCGGCGCAAAAAAGATGCTGTGGCCGCCTAACTGCGTCATGGCTACTTCAAAAGAGGTGCGCGTGCGTGTGGACGGATCAAAAAAGATCATGCCCAGTGATTTGCCTTCTAAAATTTTGTGGAATTTACCGGCCGCGTATTCAACCTTTAATTGCCTGGCCAGGGTAAACAACGTTTTTAATTCCTGAACGCTCCAATCCTGAGTGGTGATGAAATGCTTTCCTTTTAATCTGGTTTCCATGGATTTCTCCTTCTATTTTTTATTGATTGTTTCTGCAAGAACAAAGGGAAAAACGGCGTAAAATTCAGCGGCTTTTGCCAGATCGTCCAGCGAAAGTTCTTCGCGGTCGGAATGTGAAAGCTCTTCCCGGCCGGGCGCAAAGCCAAAAGTGGGGATATTTAATCTTCCGGCGGTGGCCACGCCATTGGTGGAAAAACTCCACACGCCCGTGCTAACTTCCCGACCAAATACCTTCTGTGCCGCGCTCCGGGCCGCTTTGAGCAGTGGATGATCTTCTTTCAAAAGCCAGGTGGGGAAGTAGGCTTCCTGTTCAAATTCCGTTCCTTTCCAGCTTTTTCCCCTGTAATGGGGAATTCGAATTTCGGCCTGAATGTTGAGCTTTTGAGCGATTTCTCGCAATTGATCGAGCGCTGTCTCTTTATCCTCATGTAACGTCAGACGGCGGTCAATGTGAATGCGACAAAAATCCGGAACCGAACAAAGAGACGGCCCTTTGCTGGAAATTTCGCTTACCGTTATGGAGCCTTTACCCAATGGTTCTACCGGCTCCAGCTGTTTATCTAATTGTTCGATCTGATCGACGATTTTACTCATTTTGTAAATGGCGTTAATGCCGTGCTGGTTGTGTGCGCCATGCGCCGATTTACCGAAGGTGGACACTTCGATTTCCATGCGTCCGCGCTGCCCACGATAAATTTTAAGGTCGGTGGGCTCGCCCAACAGCACATAATCCGGACGGATGCCATCTTTTTCTATCAAATGCAGCAGGGGATAGCCGTCGCAATCTTCTTCCATCACCGATCCCACCACGTACAGGGTAAAGGGCAGCGCTTTGCCTTTGTACTGTTCTTTAATCGCTTTGCCGGCGATCAGATAGCCGGCCATGGCCGGTTTTTCATCCACCGTACCGCGACCGTAAATTTTGCCGTCGATGATTTTACCTTCGAACGGCGGATAGTTCCAGTTTTCTGAATCGGTTACCTGCACCGTGTCGATGTGCGCATCGAACATGATTTTAACTGGCCCGTCGCCAATTCGCCCCACGATGCTGCCCAGGCTATCCACCAATACTTCGTCAAATCCATAAGCCTGCATGGTTTGCTGGATGAATTCGACGATCTCTTTTTCTTCTCCGCTGTAACTGCGAATCTGGATCAATCGTTGTAAAAGCTTTTCCAGTTCAGCCCGATCGTTCCGTACGCTTTGTTTCAATGCTTCAGTCATGATTCCTCCGTAAAGAATTCCTTATCGCCAATTTTACTTTCCATAATTTGAAAGCAATGGAACGATAATTTACAAAAAAAAAATGTCCATCGGAATGGTTATTTTCTTAAAAAGAGAAAAATTCGTAAAAATGTGGTAAAAATGGGCTTCCCGGAGTGGATTCCGGCGCTCTTTTGCATCGGTTTTTAGCTGCCGCCTGGCTGAGTTTAAAATACATTCTGTAAAGGTATGGCATTTTTAAGGTAAAAAGGTTTTGAGAAGGCGTGACGCGTGATAAAGGTTAGGAGTTTAGGAGTTTAGGGGTAATTTTTGAACCTTGATTAACAGGATTGAAGGATTTACATGATTTTTTACGCCAATAAGAATTTATTCTTCATTTTAAAGAGAAATTTGGGAGAGTAGAAAAGAAAATCCTTTTAATCCCAAAATCAAGCCAATCATGGTTCAAAGTGTTTGCACCGGCCTGTCATTTCACGTCTCCAGCCCCGGCGGGAGACGTGGAATCTTTTTCTTTCTTTACCGCTCCCTGAGCGTAGTAGATGGAAGGGCCTTTACAATCAACGGTTGCTTCGACTACGCTCAGCAACCGATTTTCGGCTACGCTCAGCAACCGTATTCCCGCTCCCTGAGCGGAGCCGAAGGGAGCGAAGTCGAAGGCTTGCCCTGAGTGAAGTCGAGGGGGAGCGCATTCGATGGAAGGTACTTCACAATCAACGGTTGCTTCGGCTACGCTCAGCAACCGTATTCCCGCTCCCTGAGCGCAGTCGAAGGGAGCGAAGTCGAAGGCTTGCCCTGAGTGAAGTCGAGGGGGAGCGCATTCGATGGAAGGTACTTCACAATCAACGGTTGCTTCGGCTACGCTCAGCAACCGTATTCCCGCTCCCTGAGCGCAGTCGAAGGGAGCGGAGTCGAAGGCTTGCCCTGAGCGGAGCCGAAGGCTTGCCCTGAGCGGAGTCGAAGGGGAGCGCATTCGATGGAAGGTACTTCACAATCAACGGTTGCTTCGACTACGCTCAGCAACCGTATTCCCGCTCCCTGAGCGTAGTCGAAGGGAGCGAAGTCGAAGGGAGTGTTTAATTATCAGAACAATAACCGGCGTTATCAATTCAATAATAATCACCTCATAGTTAGCCGTGAAAAGGGAGCGTTTTTTTAATGAAATTAATGTGTTTTGATGTTAAAAAAACTATTAATTTAACTGGCATGGTAATTGAATAATGATAAAATAAAAAAGGTAGAACCGTTTATGAAACGCTTAATTCTTGTTATTCTGGCGCCGTTAATCCTTTGGGCGCAAAAGCCTTACCGCGGTGCAGAATATCGGACTTTAGAAACATTTACCTACGGCCGCTTTGAGGTGCGCATGAAATCGGCGCCGGTGAGCGGCATGCTCAGTTCATTTTTTACCTATCATGAAATTAACTCCATCGACGAATGGAACGAGATCGATATTGAAATTTTAGGACGCTACAACGATCAGATTCAGTTTAATACCATCACCGCCGGCGTAACCAATCATGTTTATTATCAGGATGTGCCATTCAATCCCCATCAGGATTTTCACCTTTACGCCATAGAATGGACGCCGAACTACGTGGCCTGGTACGTGGATAGCGTAGAAGTTTTCCGACAGACGGGCGATCACATTTCCACTCTGTTTCGCGCGCAGAAACTAATGATGAACATCTGGCCGCCGGCGTCCGAATCGTGGGCCGGCACGTTAAATGAAAATCAGCTTCCTGCCTACGCCTATTACGACCTGGTGCGTGTGTACCGCTATACGCCTGGAGAAAATCAGGATTTCACTTTATTGTGGCAGGATGATTTTAACGCTTTTAATACGTCGCGCTGGCAAAAAGCCACGCATAGCTGGGACGGCAACAACAGTCAATTTATTGAAGAAAATGCCGTATTGAAAGACGGCTACCTCATCCTTTGTTTAACCATGCCGACCAGCACTGGCTACCAGGGCGGAGCCATTCACGATGAAGATGTAACGGCGCCCTATATTGCCCGCGCCTGGTTTCTGGACGACCGTATTGTTTTGAATTTTTCCGAATCTATTAAGCGACAGGCTGCCGAAACGGCCAGCAATTACATTATTCCCGGACTAACCGTCAAAAATGCCCGGTTACTAAACGACGAGCGCACCGTAGTTTTAGAGGTTTCGGAAAGGGATCCGCAGGTCATTTATCATGTAATTGCCACCAATATTAGCGATCGATCAGCGGCGGCTAACCGGATTAAAGTTGAATCGATTGCCATAAAAAACGGCGTGACGCTGCCGCTGGTTATCAATCTGGGCAGTGAGCAGGGGAGCGCAACCTACCAGGCAGATTACGTTTTTAATGTGGACAGGCCTTATGGTCATGAAGGCGGCAGCAAAGTGATCCACCCTTTGTCCGCCAATTTTCGAGGCGCGCAAAACGACACTCTTTACCGCTCAGAATTGAGAGGGCTGAATTTTTATCGTGTGCGTTTGCCTGACGGATCATACAGGCTTACCTTCTTTTTTGCCGAAAGCGAATTTAATGCCGCCGGCCAGCGTCGCTTTGATGTGTTCGCCGAAGATCAGAAGATCATTGAGGGCCTCGACATTTACGAAAGAGTGGGCAGTTTTGCCGCCTATGTGGTAACGATCGATAATGTGGAAGTGAAAGATCAACAATTAGATCTGTATTTTAAGCCGCTTGCCGGAAAGGCCACCTGCAGCGCTCTGAAAATAGAAAAATCAGCTTCCGATTTGCACGAGAAAACGAATGAGCCGCGCATTCCGCGCCAATCGGCTTTAAGAGTTTTTCCCAATCCTGCCAATCCGCGCCTGCAGCTGGAATTTGAATTGCCCCGCAGCGGAGAAACCGAACTGAGCTTTTACGATGTGAGCGGAAAAAGAGTGCTGGTTCTAAAGCGCGGAACATTGAACGGAGGCATCTATCGTTCCAGCCTGGATGTTTCCGGATGGGGAAGCGGACTTTATGTTTGCGTTTTAAAACAGGAACAACGCATGGTCGCCCGACAAAAGTTTATTGTGCTTAAATAAATGAAGCGGAAAAGGTGTTGTTTTGGCCACGTTAAACGCCATCGATTTAGGAATTGTAATTGCCTATACGCTTATCCTGTTTGTAATCGGCTTCTGGAGCAGTCGCGGTCAGGATGAATACGCCTCTGAATATTTTCTTGCCGGTCGAAAAATGGGCTGGCTGACCATTGGCGCCTCTTTGTTTGTCACCAATATCTCTTCAGAACATCTGGTGGGTCTGGCCAGTTCCGGCGCGCAGAACGGACTGGTTGTGGGCCACTTTGAATGGATGGCGATTATTGCCCTGCTGGCGCTGGGTTGGTTTTTTGCGCCGCTCTTTCTAAAGGCGAAAATTTACACCATCCCTGAGTTTCTGGAAATGCGTTTCAACCGGCCAACGCGCATCTATTTAACCGCTGTTTCTATTTTTGCTTACGTTTTAACCAAAATTGCCATCACCTTGTTTGCCGGCGGATTGTTGCTCAACGCCATGTTAGGCTGGGACATTTACACCTCGGCGCTGGTGATGGTGGTTATTACCGGCATTTACACCATTGTCGGCGGTTTGCGCGCCGTGATGAATACGCACGTCTTTCAGATGGGGGTTCTTCTGGCCGGCTCTTTCATTCTTACCACGGTGGGCCTGAACAAAATTGGCGGTTTTGGGCCGTTGCTGGCCGGCCTGCCTGATCATTACTTTGATGTCATTCGTTCCGCACGCGATCCGCATTTTCCCTGGACGGGCATTGTATTTGGCGCTCCCATTCTGGCCGTCTGGTACTGGTGCACCGACCAGTACATCGTCCAGAGAGTTTTGAGCGCCAAAGATCTGGAGCAGGCGCGTACGGCCACCATTTTTACCGGTTTTTTGAAATTATTACCGGCCGGTTTAATGATACTACCGGGCATGGTGGCGGTAGTCATGTTTCCGGGAATTAAAACGGATGAGGTCATTTCGCTGCTCTTTTCCGGTCGATTTTTACCGGTTGGATTGCGGGGCATTGTTCTGGCTGGTTTTCTGGCGGCCCTGATGTCTTCGTTGGCCAGCGTATTTAACAGCACGGCCACGCTGTTTACCATGGATTTTTATCGCCTGTACGATCCGCAGGCCAGCGAACGGAAACTGGTGCTGGTGGGCCGGCTGGCGACTACGATTATTGTAATCACGGCCATTTTGTGGATTCCGTTGACGCGTCTGTTTAATCAACAGGTCTACCTTTATCTGCAAAGCTTACAGGCTTACATTGCGCCGCCTATCGCCGCCGTTTTTTTATTTGGCGTTTTCAGTAACAAAATTAACGCCCGGGGCGCGTTTTACGCCCTGATCGCGGGAGGCATATTCGGGGCATTGCGTCTGGCGCTGGAAATGGCATTGCGCGCCAGGCCTCTAAATCTCGGAGCTCTTCAATGGCTGGTGCAAATTAATTTTCTTCATTTTGCCATTTTGCTTTTTATTTTTTCGAGCGCCGTTCTATTCATGGTTAGCTGGTTAAGCGGCGAGCAAAAAGATCAGACCACGCGAACTGTTTTTTCCTTTTCCTTTGACGCCAATCGCGCTCTGTTAAGCGCCGGCAACCTTACTCAACTGGTGCTTTCCGTTTTTCTGGTTGCGCTAATTTTTGGTATTTACGGTTTGTTCTTTTGATTTGCGCCTGTCTCTTACACGCCTTCAATCTTATCCCAATATTCATCCCTTCATTTTATTTTGTTTCCTTCTTGCAACCGTTTGTTTTTTTTAATACTTTAGCAACCTTTAAATAGACAGTAACAGTTTAATGGATTTGTAAGAGAAGGAGTTTGCTGCAATGGCTTATCCGTTCGGGAAAATTGAAAAAAAATGGCAAAAATTCTGGGAAGAACAAAAAACTTTTAAAACCGAAGATAAATTCGATCAGCCGAAATACTATGTGCTGGATATGTTTCCCTATCCCAGCGGGGCAGGGCTGCACGTGGGCCATCCAGAAGGCTACACGGCCACCGACATCATGGCCCGCTACAAACGGATGAAAGGCTTTAATGTGTTGCATCCCATGGGCTGGGACGCCTTTGGGCTGCCGGCAGAGCAGTACGCCATCGAAACCGGCACCCATCCGCGCATTACCACCGAACGAAATATCGAGCGCTTCCGAAAACAATTGAAGGCCATTGGTTTTTCGTACGACTGGGACAGGGAAGTGAACACCACCGATCCTAAATATTACAAATGGACGCAGTGGATTTTTATTCAGCTTTACAAAAAAGGGCTGGCCTATTTAGACGAGGTGCCGGTTAACTGGTGCCCGGCGCTGGGTACGGTTTTAGCCGATGAAGAAGTAATCAACGGCCGGAGCGAGCGCGGAAACCATCCGGTGTACCGCCGACCGTTAAAACAATGGGTGCTTAAAATCACTGAATACGCCGACCGGCTGCTGGAAGACCTGGAACTGGTTGACTGGCCGGAGAGCACCAAAGAGATGCAAAAGAACTGGATCGGCCGTTCCGAAGGCGCGGAGGTGGAATTTCCGGTAGTGGGCCTTGATGAAAAAATTGAAGTCTTTACAACACGACCAGATACCCTGTTCGGCGCAACCTACATGGTGCTGGCGCCGGAACATCCGCTGGTGGAAAAAATCACCACCGAAGAATACCGCGCACAGGTACAGGCCTACCAGAAGCAGGCCGCGCAAAAGAGCGATCTGGAACGCACGGAATTGCAGAAAGACAAAACCGGCGTTTTTACAGGCGGTTACGCCATCAATCCGGTCAATAACGAAAAGATTCCTATCTGGGTGGCCGATTATGTTTTGATCAGCTACGGAACCGGCGCTATTATGGCCGTGCCGGCGCATGATGAGCGCGATTACGCCTTTGCGAAAAAATACCATTTACCGATTCGCGAAGTTATCTCTGGCGGCGATATTTCCAAAGAAGCTTTTACCGGCGAGGGCATTGTGGTTAATTCGGCCAATGACGAATTAAGCATCAACGGTTTAAAAGCTTCGGAAGCTAAGAAAAAAATTACGGAATGGCTGGAGAAAAAGGGCATTGGCAGATATAAAGTCAATTATAAGTTGCGCGACTGGTTGTTCAGCCGCCAGCGCTACTGGGGCGAACCCTTTCCTGTTTTAATCGGGGAAGACGGCGAAATCCGCCTGGTGCCGGAAGAGGAGCTGCCGGTCGAACTGCCGCCCATGGAAGACTTTAAACCGCGGCCTTCTAAGGAAGACGAGGAACCCCAGCCGCCGCTTTCGCGGGCACCGGACGAATGGAAATACGTAACCATTGACGGTAAACGTTATCGCCGCGAACTGAACACCATGCCGCAATGGGCCGGATCTTGCTGGTACTACCTGCGTTACATCGATCCGCATAACGATGAAAAACTGGTGGATCCCCAAAAAGAGAAGTACTGGATGCCGGTGGATTTGTATGTGGGCGGCACGGAACATGCCGTTTTGCATCTTTTGTACGCCCGCTTCTGGCATAAGGTGCTTTATGATATTGGCGTCGTCTCCACTAAAGAACCTTTCAAAAAATTAGTGCATCAGGGAATGATTCTGGGAGAAACCGAATACACTTTATTTCTTGACCAGAACAATCAACCGGTGTCGGCCGAACTGGTTACCAGAGACGGCAAACACGTTAAAAGCGGCGAACCTTTGAATCGACGTAAATTGCGTGAAGACGAGGTGGTAAAAAAAGGCGATGTCTTTGTTCTTAAAAGCGATCCGAAAATTGTGGTGGAAGCCCGCGCCTATAAAATGAGTAAGAGCCGCGGCAACGTAATCAATCCCGATGAAATTATCGAAAAGTTTGGCGCCGATTCCCTGCGTTTGTACGAAATGTTCATGGGCCCGTTGAAAGACACCAAATCATGGAGCATGAAAGGTGTGGAAGGCGTGCATCGCTTTTTGAATCGCGTCTGGCGCCTGGTGGTTAACGAAGAAACCGATGAACTGCACGAGCTGGTCGGCGATATGGAGCCAACGGCCGAACAATTGCGCGTGTTGCACGAAACGATCAAAAAGGTTTCGGACGATCTGGAAGAGATGGCCTTTAATACGGCCATCGCCCAGATGATGATCTTTGTAAACGAGGCTTATAAATGGAAAACAAGACCCAAAAGCGTGCTGGAAACTTTTGTTCTGCTTTTAAGCCCATTTGCGCCGCATATCGCCGAAGAGTTGTGGCAACGATTGGGACACGACCGTACCCTGGCTTACGAGCCCTGGCCGACGTACAACGCGGATTATCTTGTTAAAGAAAGCATCGAAATCGTCATTCAGATTAATGGTAAAGTGCGCTCCAGAATGGCGCTGCCGCCCGAAGAAGCTTCCAATAAAAAAATTCTGGAAGAAAAAGCGTTGCAGCTTGAAGAGGTGCAAAAACGCATTGCCGGCAAAACGGTTCGAAAAGTTATTGCCGTTCCGAAAAAGCTTGTTAATATTGTGGTTGGTTAAAAGGAATTTTGCTTTCGATGGACTGGAACTCTTTTTTAACAGCCCCGCAGCCCGCCGACCTGATCCTGGCGGTCGGGGCTTTTTTGTTGATTTTACTCATATTACTCATCAGCGTTTGGTTAAAAAAAATATTAGACCTTTCTCATGAAGTAGTGCGTAAGTTTTCTCACATGGGGATCGGAGTTTTAGCGGCGCTGGCTCCGCTGTATTTTTCAACGCCGTTATTGTTGCTTTTACTATCCCTTTTGTTCCTGACAGTTAATTGGGTGGCCGTTAAAAAAGGCTTACTTAAAAGCATCCATAGCGGCAGGTATTCCTTTGGCACGGTGTATTTCCCGCTGGTTTATATGATTCTGATCCTGATTTTCTGGAACATCGACCGGCGTTTTATTTTGCTGGGCATCGCCCTGTTTGCCATAGCGGATGCGCTGGCCGCACTGGTGGGGCAGAGGTGGGGAAAAAGCACATCATTTACCCTGGTTGCCGATCAGAAATCTCTGCTCGGATCGATCGCCATGTTTATTTCAAGCTTTGCATTAATTTATTTGATCTTAAAATTTAGCTTTGAGGTAGATCGGCTACTTGTTTTACAAGTGATTGCCCTGGCCGCACTGGTTACGGTGGTAGAAGCGCTTTCTTCTAAGGGTTCCGATAATTTTTTTGTTCCGTTTAGCGGGGCGGTGCTGGCCTTTTTGCTGGTGAATTTTAATGAAGCGCAATTAAATCGCTTTTTAAGCGGTGAAATTTTAGCCTTAATTACGGCTATTTTAAGCTATCGTTTTAGATTTTTATCGCTTAGCGGCAGCGCCATGGTTTTTTTGCTGGCTACCGTCATTTTTGGGTTTGGCGGCTGGGCCTGGAGCGTGCCCATCTTAACCTTTTTCATCCTGTCCTCCCTGCTTTCAAAGTTAGGCAAAAATACCAAGAATCAATTTAAAGATACGTTCGAAAAATCCGGCGTTCGGGATTATGCGCAGGTGCTGGCCAATGGCGGGATTGGGGGCGCGCTGGTTATTTTAAACGCCCTGTTTCCGGATCGCATGTGGTACCAGTTGTATTTGCTTTCATTAATGGTGGCCACGTCCGATACCTGGAGCACTGAAATCGGCGTGCTCTCTAAATCGAATCCAAGATTGATTACCACCTTTCGTAAGGTAAAACCCGGCATTTCCGGCGCTGTTTCTTTACTGGGGACGGCGGGCGGTTTTTTAGGTAGCGCGCTTATTCTGTTGAGCGGCCTGTTTTTTACGGAATTGAACGGCCGGGTCATTTTGTGGCTATTACTGCTTGGCTTGCTGGGCAATTTGCTGGATAGTTTAATCGGCGCCACGGTGCAGGGGCAATATCAATGCTCGGTTTGCGGCAAATACACGGAAAAAAAGATGCATTGTGATCGAGAAACATCTCTGATCTCAGGATCAAAGATTATCGGCAACGATATGGTTAACGTCGCATCCAATTTAATGGCCATCATCTTAATGGTAATCATTTATTATTTTCATGTTTTGTAAATGGAGAAAAGCGCGGGGCAGAGCAGGGAGATAAAAAAAGGGCCTATCAGGGGGTTAAAGTGCGGGATGGTTGTCCACTTTTCCAATTTGATTTGCAAAAAAGAAAAGAAAAAGTTAACTTAAAACAGATTTAGGGAGCGGAAGGGGGCGAAAACAGCTAAATAAAGTAAAAACAGATAATAACGGTACTGAGAGGTTTTGGCCTTCTAAAAAACAATAATTTAGGTTGATTTTAGGTCAGATATGGTAGAAAGTTTACATTCAGAACAAACAGGTTTTGAAAAAGCGCCCCGCGAGGCCTTGTGTATCAAGGGCTGAAAAGTGGAGGAGTCGGAAAGTACCCCGTTATTCAGAGGGGATTGAGACCTGACCAAGAATGGTATACCATTTAAAAGCCCCTTGTGCTTGTCGGAAAGTACCCCGTTATTCAGAGGGGATTGAGACATGATTTCCCAAAGATTTATTTCAGTGGCATCCATGAATTGGTGTCGGAAAGTACCCCGTTATTCAGAGGGGATTGAGACTGGTACCGTTACGGAATCGATAGGCAATGATCACGTAGCCATGTCGGAAAGTACCCCGTTATTCAGAGGGGATTGAGACTTTATATGGTGAGTTATTGGTTAATTATGGACTGGTTAATCGTCGGAAAGTACCCCGTTATTCAGAGGGGATTGAGACTTCGTCATCGGATACCTGGATGATCTTCATCCCATCGCTTTCTAGTCGGAAAGTACCCCGTTATTCAGAGGGGATTGAGACCACTCCTCTTTTGAGGAGACGGCTGTTCTTTTCCAACGGGCCCTGTCGGAAAGTACCCCGTTATTCAGAGGGGATTGAGACAGTATCCGACGTTGATTTCATGTCCACATTGAGGACAGTCGGAAAGTACCCCGTTATTCAGAGGGGATTGAGACTAAGTAATCACAACATAATCTCCGTCTTTTTCCGCTGATTTCAGTCGGAAAGTACCCCGTTATTCAGAGGGGATTGAGACGGAATATTTTCTATTTGTTATTGGTTATTTTTTATTTACTATTTAAGATTTACTGCATGTAAGGAGCTGTTTTACCACTTTAGATTTTAATTAAATAACAAATATAAAATAATAGATAACAAATAATGGCCCCGCTATTCAGAGGGGATTGAGACGGAATATTTTCTATTTGTTATTTTTTATTTGCTATTTAAAATTTGTAGCGTGGTAAGGAGCTGTTTTTTCACTTTGGTATTAGTCAAATAGAAAATATTAAATATAAAATAATAATTAACAAATAATTGCCTCGTTATTCAGAGGGGAATAAGACGGGATATTTGCTATTTTCTATTTAATAATTAAATTTAATGTTAATCGTTATTTAGATAGTAAAAGTATAAAGACAGTAAAATGAAAGCAGATGATTTAGAAAAGAGATTAATCGATTTTTCTGTAAAAGTAATAAATATTTGTAAAATTATGTCAGAAGATTATATAAGCAGGCATCTTTCGGTTCAGTTGTTGCGGAGTGCGACGTCTGTTGCAGCCAATTATGGTGAAGCACGTGGTGCAGAAAGTCGAAAGGATTTTGTGCATAAATTACGAATATGTTTGAAAGAGTTAAATGAGACTACAATATGGCTAAAAATTATTGAAGGCAGTAATTTTATTGAAGAAAAGGATATTAGAATTCTATTGTCTGAGAGTAAAGAATTACAAAAAATCATTGGCTCTAGCCTATCAACCTTAAAACAATCCAAATAAAATATCAAATATCAAATAATAATTAACAAATAATTCCCCCGTTATTCAGAGGGGATTGAGACACGCCCCGCACATAGGCGGAGCCGCACCGGGCTTAAGGTCTGGTCGGAAAGTACCCCGTTATTCAGAGGGGATTGAGACTGTATACTTTGTCCGCTTTTTTGATACCTGCAATATCGTTATCGTCGGAAAGTACCCCGTTATTCAGAGGGGATTGAGACTTTTAGAATGGATATTCTTCGATGGTTGATGGGTCGATTGTCGGAAAGTACCCCGTTATTCAGAGGGGATTGAGACGAGGTATTTTCTATTTATTATTTACTATTTAAGATTTTTTGCGCGAGAAGGATCTGTTTTTATCACTATGATTTTAATTAAATAGAAAAAATCCGTGCCAATCCGCGTAATCTGTCCCATCTGTGTTCAAAATAGCACACGGATGGCGCGGATGATACGGATGGACGCGGATTAAAATTTTTTTAAAAAAGATAGTTCTTATTGTGTTAAAAGATTTCTCTCCCGCCAGGACGGAATGGCGATTACAATTCTTCCAACTTTATATTGAAGTCCTAAATAAAAAAATCCGTGCCAATCCGCGTAATCCGTCCCATCTGTGTTCAGAAAAGATAGTACACGGATGGATGCGGATTAAAAATCCTTTTAAATAAAAAAGATATTTCATTATTGTAGTTAAAAGCTCTCTCTCTTCGTTGGAAATGACAATACGTTCTGTTTAAAAGTGTAATCATAAAAAAATCCGTGCCATCTGTGTTCAAAATAGCACACGGATGGCGCGGATGAAGCGGGATGGACGCGGATTAAAAATTTTTTAAAAAAAGATTTTTCTTATTATTGTAGTTAAAAGATTTCTATCTACGTTCGAAAGGACCGTAATTTTCCACTTTATTGAAACTTGCATTGCATTACTGGAACGCATCGAGTACGGTTGCTGTAGGGAAGTGCTCGCCAGGTAAAAATCAAAACACGTTTATATTTTTTTCAGCATATAACGCAAGGGATTTTCTTAACCAGAGACTACTAAAATATTAATTTCTAAAAATCTGTGCCGATCAGCTTAATCTGTACAAACAATCCGTGTTCAGAAAAGATAGTACACACGGATGGATGGCGCCGCCGACAAGTTGGATGAGTACTTAAAAAACTGATTTTAAAAAAACAAAAACACATAAATGTTATATAACATATATTATGTAAACTATAATGTGGCGGAATGGTTTGTTTGTATTTGGTTTATGGCTGCGATTGTATTTTGTGCACTTCCCTGTCATTTTGTACACACTCTATTTGCCTGAATCCCGGAGACTCAGTTTTTTAAAATGGATTGGCTGACTCTTGTTATTTACAACAGGTTTTTCGTTTTTTAAAATACTTAAAAGGTCGCTGTCGATCTGTAGTCCTCGCGCCCGGAAAGATTCTTGAAATTCTATCTGCGTCCTGAAGAGGTGTTTTTAAATATTTCAGAAAATTTTGCCTGAAAAGTCAGATTTGTTTTACCAAGCTCATGGACATTCTCATGCCCGGCTTGTATGATCGAGACGACAATTTAATCGCTTTATACAGAATATTTATGCCTACAAATTCTCATAGATTACGCCAATCACAGCAGAAAAGTATTTTACATTTTAAGACGAAAGCTAAGTAAACCGGCACTTTTCTGTTCGGGCACAGCCTCCCTCTCCTGGTGATAATTTTTAATTCTATTACAGCGTAACCTTAACCAAAAACGAACCACCAGGATTGCAGATAAGCCACAAAGCGCACAGTCCTTACGCTAAACACCGTCCCTTCCCCGCTCCACTACTCTAACCTAAAAAATAAAAATCCTTTTTACTTTAAAAAACCTAAATTAAACTTTAATTTATTTACAGTTATACTTTAATTTAAGTATTAGTTAACGCATTGATTCTTTTAAAATTATAACCTACTGGAACATGGGTGATATGAAACAGGTTTAGTTTAGAAAATTTTTCAAGTATTGGCACAAAAAAATTTTCATTAACCTACAGAAATCATGAAAAAGGAGACGCTGAACAATGTCGTTAAAAATAATCTGACATTAAGAAATAGCTTTTAAACAATAGTGAACGGAGCGCTCCATTCACTCCCTTTTTAAAATAAGATCATCAACGCTTAATTTCCATTGAGCGACCATTCCGCATGCCCACAGGGCAAGCTCAAAAACCAAAAGGCTCGCGGGACTCCCCCACTTCCCGGGAAAAACTTGCCAGGAATAATAGGCTGCCGTAAAATCGTTCCAAAGAGCAAACTTAATTTAACAGGCCATTTTATGGTACAAACAAAACACATATTTACGATAAAAGACTCCACGCCCTTTTTAACGCAAAGGGTCGTTTCCGAATATGACGATCAAATGAACGAGCGAACGCGGCTCATCTACAAAAACGCCGATCAATTACTTCTGGTTGTTAAAAAAGAATTCAACATTCGGCAATCGGTAACGCGCTCTTCAACGTTTGACGGCCAGGGCCGCTTAAAGAGCATCGTGGCTTATGAATACGACCGGAGAGGCAATCTAATAGGAAAAAAGTTTTTCAACAAAAACAGAGAGATTATTTCTCGCCAGTTGTGGAAATTTGACGCTCACGAAAAAAAACTAACGCTATACGAAAAATATGGTCTGGAAGAAAGGTTACTCGAACGTAAAGTGTTTGAGTATCAAAATGGAAACTTAAGCTCTGTAAAAATTTTTACTCCAGGCCCTGACGCATTTCGTTTAAAGCGCTATTTTTACGATAAAGAGGGGCGGGAAATAGAAGAAAAAATTTTGGCTCTACTGGGATTTTTGTGAAAAACAAAAATAATCCTTAGATTGAGTTTATGAAAGATAAAGAATTATTTAAACAGATTTTGGGACTTTCGCATCCCTGGGAAGTGTCTAAAGTTGACTTAGATATTGCGAATGAGGAAGTAGAAATAGAGATTATCTATAAGTCAAAAAAAGGTTTTTGTCCCGAATGCGAAGTGGAATATGATATTTATGATCATCGCGAAAAACGTCGTTGGCGGCATTTGGATACATGCCAAATGAAGACCTATATTGTCTGCAAAGTTCCCCGCATTAAATGCAAGGAACACGGAGTAAAAACGATCAAAGTTCCTTGGGCAGAAAAGTCGAGTCGAACGACTTTATTATTTGAACGTTTTGCTATTGAGTTATTACTGGCCTCCAAAAACCAGAGCAAAACGGCACAATTTTTACGGATCAGCTTTGATATGCTTCATCATATAATGAGCAAAGCAGTGGAACGCGGGCTATCACGCCGAACGGAAGAGGACATTAAATATATCGGGATAGATGAGAAGAGTATGAAAAGAGGTCATACTTATGTAAGCGTATTATCCGATAGTGAAAGAAGACGTGTAATAGATGTAAGTGAAGGTCGCACAACAAGCTCTGCCAGTTCCTTAATAAACAAGGGATTAACAGAGAAACAAAAGGAGGGCCTCAAAGCGGTCAGTATGGATATGTGGAAAGCTTTTATTAAAGCTGTTCAAAAGGAGCTTCCCAATGCTTCCATAGTGCATGACAAATTTCATATAATGAAGTATTTAAATGATGGAGTGGATAAAACCAGACGAGAGGAAGCCCGTAAATTACAAAAATCTAATGATAAAACCTTAGTGAAAAGTAAATATTTATTTTTAAAGAATCCGGAAAATATGACGGACAAGCAATTATCGCGTTTCAGAAAAATTCAAGAACTTAACCTTATCACTTCCCAGGCTTGGGCGGCCAAAGAGAACTTCAAAGAATTCTTTAGGAGTGAAACAATAAATGATGCGAAATTCTTTTTTGCGGAATGGTATCAGGATATTAAGGGACGTTCTTTAAATAAAATGATTAAAGTAGCAAAAATGCTCATTGCTCATTCAGATGGCTTATTAAACTATATAAGATATCAGATAGATAATTCAGTAGCCGAATGGTTGAACGGCAAGATACAGGAGATAAAAACAGTTGGTAGAGGCTTTAGAAAATTTGAAAATTTTAGGATAGCAATACTTTTCTTTCTTGGTAAATTAGACCTTTTTCCACAGGAATCCCAGTAGAGCCAAAATTTTTAATGAAAGTGGGAACCTGATCGCTTTAAAGCGTATTCAATACAACAAAGTAAAATTACCGCAACTCATTTTGTGGTTTGACGGATCGCATAAATTGCAACGAACGGAAAAATTTGAGTACTACGCGGACGGAACGATAAAAAGCGAAGAGGTTGACGATTTGTTTGGCAATCAATATTTTCGCAAAAAATTCGACGTCATAGGCGATGTTCTGGAAGCATACCATCATAAAAAAGGATTTTTTGAAAACTTAGAGATTTATCAGTACGATAATGATGGCAAAAAGATAAAGCAGGAAAAATATTCCATTAAAATTTCAAAAAAAACTTTAAAACAGCAGATTTTTTACGATTATAAAGCCGGAAAAATTAATTTTTAGCATAAAAATAATTTTTTTCGCTAAAACATTCTGATTATATTAGTTCGTAACGGGTATGGCCGATACCAGATTTAAAGAAAGGAGATATCTTATGGCAGAAAAAAGTGGGGGTTGTGCTCGACCAACCGGAGCCCGTGTTGGAGAGCCACAGCAAACCCCGGAATTAAACGATCAACAACCAATGGTTGAGGAGGAAACATTTATGACAGCCAAAGTTGGAAACAAAGCGCCTGATTTTACGGCCCCGGCTTATTACAAAGGTGAGTTCACAGAAATCAAACTATCCGATTATCTGGGTAAGTGGGTACTGCTCTGCTTTTACCCGGGCGATTTTACCTTTGTCTGAGCAACCGAAATCGCAGCGGTCGCTGCTAACTATGACACGTTACAAAAATTAGGCGTTGAAGTAATATCGGTCAGCGTGGACAGCCAGTTTGTACACAAAATGTGGAACGATCACGAAATATCAAAGATGATTGACAAAGACATCCCGTTCCCCATGGTGGCAGACGGGGCTGGAAATGTGGGCAAAGTGTATGGCGTTTACGACGAAAACGCAGGAGTTGAATTGCGCGGACGATTCATCATCGATCCGGACGGCGTGATTCAGGCCATGGAAGTTTTAACCCCGCCCGTTGGTCGCAATATCGAGGAAACGATTCGACAGGTTCAGGCTTTTCAACATGTGCGCGCAACAAAAGGCGCCGAGGCCTGTCCTTCCGGATGGCAGCCTGGCAAAAAGACTCTAAAACCCGGCCCGGCTCTGGTCGGCAACGTTTGGAAAGAGTGGCTACCCAAAAACGATCTTTAAACAAACGGTTTGGCCATACCCGTTTTTAAAGATTGATTACTTTTCATCACACCAGCAGTTCTAAAAATGTTTCCCCTGTCCATGAAGCGGCAGGGGATTTTTTTTTGGCGCAAAACATTCTGCTCCGCTTAATTTTTGCTATTTTGCGCTAAACTTTTTAAAATGCCCATTATTTTAAATCGGGAGTTGAAAATTTTGTTTTCAGAAGAAAAAAGACAGCTGTTCTTAAACCGCCTGACCGCGCTGTGGGCATTGAACGAAGCGGGCCTGGGCGGATTAATGCACGCCCTGCGCATCCCTTTTACCGGCATTTTTATCGGCGGAACGGCCGTCGTTTTAATTACATTAATCGCTTATTTTGCCAGACCCGATTTCAAACGTATTCTGAAGTCGATGCTTATTGTACTCATCATTAAAGCGCTGGTCAGCCCGCACTCGCCGATTAACGCCTATGTGGCCGTAATTTTTCAGGGGCTGGCCGGTTTTGCACTGTTTACCGTTTTTTCTTCAAATTTGAAGGCAGCGGCATTTTTACTGGCCATGATCACGCTTATTGAAGGCGCCGTACAAAAAATTTTAGTCATGACCATCATCTACGGCGCATCACTCTGGGAAGCCATCGATCTGTTTATCAGCTACCTTTTGAAAAGGTTCGCCTCTGTCAATCTGGACTTTTCCGCTTCGCTGGCCATTATTTCCGCCTACTTTATCCTTCATATCATGGGGGGCTTTCTTATCGGCTTACTTTGCATCAAATTCCTGAAATTAATGGAGCAACTGCCCGACCGTTTTGCACACCTTCCGCAAATCGATTTAAGCGCGCGAACCATGAACATCGAAAAAGGAAAAAAGAAAGGTAAATATAAAAAATTCATCCATCTTTCTGTTCTTTTGTTTTTTATCATTGGAACGCTAACTCTCTTTTCCACGAAAGATGGTTTGCTACAGGGTATGCTGGTATTTTTCAGAGTGTTTGCCCTGATTCTTTTGTGGTATCTCTTTTTAGGCCCTTTTTTAATCAAACGTCTGCATCGCTTTCTTAACACAAAGAGCAAACTTTACGCCAACGAAATCGAACATATTCACGATATTTTACCTTCATTAAAGCAAATCGTTTTTATTCTCTGGCAGGATTCTGCAAAATACATCTATCTGAAGCGCTGGAAGTACTTTCTGGTCAATCTGATTTTAGTCAGTCTTACGCTTGAAATGGACCAACCACAAGCAAAAGCCGTTTCCACTTCAACCACAGGAGAGTCCTCATGATCTACCTTTTAACAGGCGTTGTGCGCAGCGGAAAGACGACCCGGCTTCTGGAATGGAGCAAAAACCGCAGGGATGTAGCCGGCATTTTAACGCCCGACCGCCGTCAGCGGCGCGTCCTGCTTGATGTCAGAACGGGATCGGAACATCCCTTTCAGGTGCAAAGCAAAGCAGAATCCGTCATCTCCATCGGAAGATTTACCTTTTCTGCACGCACTTTCGAAATTGGGCGCGCCATTCTGAAAAGAGAACGAGAAGCGGATTGCCGCTGGCTGATTATCGATGAAATTGGCCCCCTGGAGCTCAGAGGAAAGGGTTTTGAGCCGGAGGTAGAGGCCACCATTCGTTTCTTCAAAAATCACGCCCCGCAAAGAAATCTGATTTTAGTAATACGCGATACGCTAAAAGATGCGGCGCTAAAGCATTACGGACTTACCGATCCCGTCATATTTAACTTCCCCTGATTACAAAACGCTGCCTGCCCATTTTATGGTTTTACTAAAAACTTACCTTTTAAGCGAATATCTCGCGAAGACGAGCCGACAAGCACCTGGTACTTCCCCGCTTTTACTTCCCACTGTTTTTTCAGGTGATCAAACACCTGCAGATGTTCCGGAAGAATTTCAAACTCAATGATATTGCTTTCACCGGGCTGCAGCTCCACTTTCTGAAAACCTTTCAACGCCTTTTCCACCGTTACAACATCGACTTCCTTTTTTAAATAGAGCTGCACCACTTCGGCGCCGGCCATTTTGCCCTTGTTGGTTATTTTGCAGCGCACCGTCAGCCTGCCATCTGGTCGAATCACTTTGCCAGACAGCTCAAGATCGTCAAAGTCAAAGCGTGTGTAAGAGAGTCCGAATCCAAAGGGAAATAACGGCTCAAGATTATATTTATCAAAATGTCGGTATCCCAAAAATATTCCCTCGCCGTAATCAATGTTTTGCGGATTGCCAGAAAAATCAGCCGAGTACACAGGCGTATCAACCGCGGCCGGATAATAGTAATTAAAGGCCGCGCCATCCTGCAAACGTTTTTCAATGGTAAAGGGCAACTTGCCAGACGGATTAACCTTGCCAAACAAGATGTCGGCTGCCGGCTCTCCCCCCGCCTGCCCCGGATAAAAAGCGTGAAGAACGGCTTTCACTTTTTTAATCCAGGGCAAAAAGTCAACGCCGCCTCCGGCCGTCAAAAGAACTATGGTGTTGGAATTGCGTCGGGCAACCTGTTGTATCAAATCCACCTGTTTTTGAGGGAGCGAAAAAGGACGATCATGCCCTTCCCCTTCCAGTTCAGAATTGAATCCCACGCAAACAATGGCTGCGTCATATTCTTTAACCCGCGCCATCTTTTGGGCCAGCGGCGTTTCATCAATCAAACCGTAGCCAAAGCGGATCAGCCCCTGCCCCTTGTTATTGTAATATTCAAGGCGCAAATCATACACCTTGCCTGCAACAAGCCGCACTTCCTTTACATCCTTTTGCACGGCGTGATCCGTCCAGTTGTCGATGATCAACGTTCCATCCAGATAAACGCGCACGCCGTCGTCGCTTTCCGTGGCGAATACATATTTGCCCGTTTTTTCCGGCTTTATGTAAGCGCGCCAGCGAATGGAATAGCCGCTGCTGCGCACGCCGAACGCCGGCGAGAGCGTACCGAAATCAAACGCTATTTTTTGATCCACACGCCGGTAAATCGGTGGATATCTCAATTCCATGTTATTAAAAAAGATGGCTTTTAAACCTGGTTCGCTCAGGTCGGAGTCAACAAAAAAACGGCCTTGCTCCACCAATCGATCCATGGAAAGATATCGTTCGGTGTTAATAAAATCGACCTGTGTCTGCGAGCCGGCCGTATTTTTAATCGCTTCGTAAAAACTAATTGTACGGTACGGTTTAATAAACGCAGAACCGCCGCCGCTGGTTGGCGTGGGATAGGCGGTGGGGCCTAAAACAACCAGGCTGCGGATTTTTTCCGGTTTTAAGGGAAGAAGATCGTCGTCATTTTTCAAAAGCACCATCCCTTCGCGAGCTACCTGTACGGCCAGATCATGGTGCTCGTCCCAATCAATGGTCGGTTTGGAACGATTGGCATTAAACAGATCCATGGTTAAACACACGCGCAAAATTCGTCGTACTTTGTCGTCCAGAATTTTTTCATCCAGTTCGCCCTTTTTGATGAGAGCAATGATCTTTTCGGCGGTCATGAAGCGGGCTTCTGGCATCTCCAGATCCAGGCCGGCTTCGATGGCTCGTTCGCTGTGCACCGCTCCCCAGTCAGACATAACCAGGCCCTCGACCCCCCATTCTTTTTTCAGAACCTCATTCAGCAGCCAGGCTTTTTCACTGCAGTGGATGCCGTTCAGAGGATTGTAGGCGGCCATAACAGCCAGAGCGCCGCCCTTTTGCACCGCAGCTTTAAAAGCCGGAAAATAGATTTCTCTTAAAGTACGTTCATCCACATTAGAGCCCACCCAGTGCCGGTCATATTCCTGATTATTAGCCGCAAAATGCTTAACCGTGGCCGCCACTTTATTAGACTGCACGCCTTTAATGTATTGAACCGCCATTTCTGCGGTTAAAAACGGGTCTTCTCCAAAATATTCAAAATTGCGGCCGCACATGGGGGCGCGGTAGATGTTAACGGCCGGAGCTAATAAAATACCGATTTGCTTAGCCCGGGCTTCGAGCCCAATGGCCTGCCCCACTTTGTAAGCCAGCGCCCTGTTCCAGGTGGCGCTTAATGCAATGGTTGCAGGAAAAGCGGTTGATTTTCCGCTGCCTCTGATGCCCAGAGGTCCGTCGCTCATTTTCACTTCCGGAAGCCCCAACCGCGGTATGGCCCGCAAATAAAAGCCCTTTGTTCCGCCAATGTAAGACGCTTTCTCTTCCAGCGTCATTTTAGACAGCAGTTCTTCAATCTGCCGGTCAATGTTTGCGGATTGCGAGAATAACGTGGCAGCTGTCAGCGTTAATAAAAAGATTAAACGAGAAATCATTTTTAAATCCTCTTTGCTTGATTACCCGTATTAAGATACAAAATTTATTCATTTCAAAACAAGCCTTACTTAAAAATTGAAAATCCACAATCATTAAAATTTGACGCTTTAAAGGTTTTGTATTAAAATAACTATTGAACAGTT
Organism: Caldithrix abyssi DSM 13497; assembly: GCF_001886815.1. Lineage (GTDB taxonomy): Bacteria > Calditrichota > Calditrichia > Calditrichales > Calditrichaceae > Caldithrix > Caldithrix abyssi. The sequence goes on along the minus strand of NZ_CP018099.1, from coordinate 2,530,874 downwards.
TGAATCGTCATTCGAAAAATGCCTTTACATCAGGGCAGGGACGCCCCCTTTTAGAATACTTTATTAGTAAGAAGTAACTCTTTAGGATACTTCTTCTGAAAGATCTAGTCCCGCGCTGGCGGGATTTGAAAATTTTTGTGCTGTTTTAAAAACTCATCCCCCAGCCCCGGCATGATGAGTTTCTTACTAACATGTAGAATAATTGGTTTTATTTTTTCTTTGCGTACTTTGTGACTTCTTTGTGCTCTTTGCGGTTTGTTTTGGTTGCGGCTACGCTTCCTTGGAGAATACTTTATTAGTAATTAGTAAGAAGTAACTCTTTAGCGTTTGAAAATTTTTATGCAGCCGAAATGGATTATTAGTTGAATGGTTGAATGGTTGAATAGTCTTCGGCCTGTCATTTTCAACGGCGTTTCATAAGGGCGGGACGGAGCGACGCCAGCCCGGAAAATCTAAAGCGAGTTGAATGGTTGAGTGGAAATGGCCAGCACGAGACTCTTCCGCTGATTCAACGGTGGAAGTATGTGCTTTGTGTAGATCACATTAATTTACACATTTTTTTGTGTTTGCGCGCATCTGAGCAATCTGCGTGAAAAAAAGCAGCCGCTGTGCTGCATTATTAGATAAAGCAAAAATCGTTTTCAATTCATAAGATATTTTATTACCTAAAGAAGGAGGATCGTTATGAGCGTGTTAAAAAGTTCCTTAATTATTCTTTTATTTTCCTGCACAATTTTTGCTGGTACGCCGGTCATTGACGGCATATTTGACGGCGAGGCGGTATGGGGACAACCGGTGCATGTGGCTGATGGCATTCCCGGATTTGCCGAAGCCAACGCTAAAAAGATTTACGTAACGGACGACGAAAACTACATCTATTTTGGCGCCGAGGTGTCTGCCGCTAAATGGATGAGCTGGGCGTTCATCGTCAATACCAAAAGCGGCGGAGGCTCTTACGACTCCTGGTCTCGCGCCATCGATTACGCCCATGCGGATCTGCCCGACTATGCCCCACGCGGACATTTTGGCGGCAGCGGCGACCAGGATATTAACTACGCGGAATTGAATTATTGGACCGGCACGAGTTGGGACGGATATGTGGGGCTTGAGCAAAGCGAGTTTGCCGACACCATCTCTGTCAATCACGTGGTGGATGGATGGATCGAAATACGCATTCTGAAAAGCGAGATGGGCACTCCGGATGTGGGCGACGTGCAGTTCTACATTACTGGCGATAATAACAACCACGGTAATTTTGACTCCTGCCCGGATGACGACACAGCCTATGACTGGGATATGTCCGCCAACCACAACATTCTGGACACCTATCAGATGAACGTACCGCTCAATTCCGTACCTGCAGCCCTGAGCGAAAACAGTGTGCAGGATATTGATTTTCGCCTGTTGGGCAACTTTCCCAATCCCTTTAACCCTTGCACAACCATTCGCTTTACTTCTAAGGCCAACGCCAGCATTTTATTGTCGATTTACAACACCCGTGGGCAGAAAATATTTTCGGAGGAACGGCAGTTCTCCGGCGCCGGTCAGCACGATTGGCAGTTATCGCTTAATCAGCTGGGCCGCGACCTAACCTCGGGCATCTATTTTTATTCCCTGACCGATCGCGCCAGCGGACAGCGGCAAAACGGCAAAATGATATTGATTAAGTAACAAACCGTTCGGTTTATTCCCCTAAACACAAAAGCCCTGAAATTTCAGGGCTTTTGTATTAAAATTCCTGTTAGCCGTCCTGGCCTCCCCAAAATAAAGAGACAGACGGTCAAAAGTGGTCTCCTCCTCTACCGCATGCGCTTCCCTACCTCAGGCATTCAATGGTCATTAAAGATTTGATCCGCGCCGCGCTAAAAATCGCTCACAGGCATCGCGTAATCATCCAGCGACTATTTTAAAAGGACCAGTTTTTGCGTGCGCGTTTTTCCGTCAAAAATCAGACGGGCAAAATACACGCCCGAAGGCAGGGCATCTCCGTTAAAATTCGTGCCATCCCACTGCAGCTGGTGACGCCCCTGTGCGACGCGACTATCAAACAGCGTTTTTACCAGCCGTCCGTTCAAATCATAAATTACCAGGCGCACCTGCCCCGCTTTCGGGATTTCAAAGGCCAGCGTGGTAGATGGATTGAAAGGATTGGGATAGTTATTGAATAACCTGAAATCGTAAATCACGCCCTGTTCTCCCACCAGCGAGGCGCCCTGGTCAATGACTTGCGGACCAAGATAGGTGGCCTTTACCCACACCTTCTGGCCCGGCGTATTGGAATCCGTATTGCGAATTTTAAGCGTAAGCCATTCCTGATAGGTGGGCGTGAAATAAAACGTGCCCGCGCCGGTGTGCGTAAAAGAGGCCATTTGTTGATTTTGATCATTGTAAATGCGCAGAGTGTACGATTGCGCGGCGTCTTCCGGATAGACTTCAATGGTTACTTGCTCTCCGGCTTCGGACCAGATTTTGCCGATGGTTCGCAGAGCAGTGCTGTACGAAGGCAAACGCCCGCCCTGCCCTAACGACCATTCATGGCTGTCTCCCAGATCGTCGGCCATTTCCCATTCCTGAGTGGTTGTTCGCACCTGATGGGTAACCGGGCCGGAAATACCGTCCGGGCCGTACACACAATAACCGCGCCGGATGTTGGAGCCGTCGCAGGGCGGCACCCAGATGGTTACCTGCTGATTGTTGTCCACCGTAATGGTTCCGGAATTGGCGCCGCTGTAATCTTTCAAAACGGTTCCAGGCGCAAAATCGGTGGTAATGGTGGCCGACTGCCATTGATCCCAGCTGTCGTTGGCGCCGATGATGGCCCGCGCGCTGCGCTCGATGATCAGTAAATCCTGCGCCTGCCAGCGCACTTTGTATTCTCCGTCTTTAAAATTCAATTTTTGATGGCACCAGATGAGATTCACCAGATAATCGCGGGCTGGCAGCTCATTGGGATCGTTGGGATGGTGATCCCAGCGATTGCCATTAGCGCCAATGTCAAACAAATCTTCAAAAAAAACAGACGGCGAACCGTCCACGGCAAAGGCAATGGCGTAGGCCACTTCAACGCGCGGTTCATAGGGATCAATGTGCCCGCCGCCTAATTCATTGTAAGTATCCCAGCCGCTGTAGTTGCCGTTGCTGTCCAGAATGGGTCGGAAGGTGTCGTGGCTGTTGACAAAGGGCACGGTACGCGTCCGGCGATCCTGCTGAGCCGAAGGGATGGTGCCCATGTCGTAAGAGCCAAAGGAATAGACCATGTCGCGCAGAGCCTGCCGCAGGCTGAAATCCATGGTGCCCACCACGTCGGAAAAGCCGTCGCTGTTATTGACGTTGTCTACCCAGGTATCCATTTCGCTTTTACTGCCCACATACTCACCCACGGCAAACATGGTATCTCCGCCGGAAGCCCAGCCCGCGTCGTGCTGTAGGTTCCACAAAAAATCTTTGGTCGCCCAGTACGGGAAGTGTTTGGCCGCGTCAATGCGGTAGCCGTCGATGCCGGTTTGTTTTTTTAGCCAGATATTCCAGGTGCGCATGCCGTTACGCACGTAATCCGGCGATTGTTCGGGATTGTAGGTGCAATTACTGCTCTGTCCGTAAGCGCCCTGATAGTAGCACAAATCGGGTCCCCAGAATTCACCGGTCCAGTCGTCGTCGTTTTGATTATGATCGGGATTGGGATGAAAGTTTTGCCAGTTCTTGAAAAAGCGTCCCTGCCGGTTGAAATAGTCGGCTTCGCTTTCATCGGTTACCGGCGTGGCGTAGCAAACGTATCTGAAATTTTTCCAGGTGTTTCCCCAGGCGGCGGGATCCGATCCGCCGGCGCCGGTGTTAGAGCCAGCGTTAGCCAGGTGATTCCAGACCACATCCTGAATAACGCGCAGGCCATTGGCGTGCAAAACGGCCACGGCTCTTAAAAATTCGTCTTTGTTGCCAAAGCGCGTACTGGTACTTCCCTTTTGATATTTGTCTCCCAGATCGTAATGGTCGAACGGCGCATAACCATTGGAAGAGGTTGAATGGTTTTTAACCGTTGGCGGAATCCAGACGTAATCGATACCCATTTCACTCAAGCGCGGCGCCAGATCGGCCAGATAGGTTGCCCAGTTGTTTGGATAGTTGTTGTTCCAGTAGTCCCACCAAAATCCCTGCAGGACAATTCTGCCGTTCCAGGGATTGGCAAAGAGATTGGCGAAACTAAAAAGAAGAACAAGCGCCAGGCCCAGCAACACTCTACGCATAGCAGCCTCCCAATATTTTTTTAAAAAGATAAAAAAAAATGGCTCTACTGGGATTCCTGTGGAAAAAGGTCTAATTTACCAAGAAAGAAAAGTATTGCTATCCTAAAATTTTCAAATTTTCTAAAGCCTCTACCAACTGTTTTTATCTCCTGTATCTTGCCGTTCAACCATTCGGCTACTGAATTATCTATCTGATATCTTATATAGTTTAATAAGCCATCTGAATGAGCAATGAGCATTTTTGCTACTTTAATCATTTTATTTAAAGAACGTTCCTTAATATCCTGATACCATTCCGCAAAAAAAAATTTCGCATCATTTATTGTTTCACTCCTAAAGAATTCTTTGAAGTTCTCTTTGGCCGCCCAAGCCTGGGAAGTGATAAGGTTAAGTTCTTGAATTTTTCTGAAACGCGATAATTGCTTGTCCGTCATATTTTCCAGATTCTTTAAAAATAAATATTTACTTTTCACTAAGGTTTTATCATTAGATTTTTGTAATTTACGGGCTTCCTCTCGTCTGGTTTTATCCACTCCATCATTTAAATACTTCATTATATGAAATTTGTCATGCACTATGGAAGCATTGGGAAGCTCCTTTTGAACAGCTTTAATAAAAGCTTTCCACATATCCATACTGACCGCTTTGAGGCCCTCCTTTTGTTTCTCTGTTAATCCCTTGTTTATTAACGAACTGGCAGAGCTTGTTGTGCGACCTTCACTTACATCTATTACACGTCTTCTTTCACTATCGGATAATACGCTTACATAAGTATGACCTCTTTTCATACTCTTCTCATCTATCCCGATATATTTAATGTCCTCTTCCGTTCGGCGTGATAGCCCGCGTTCCACTGCTTTGCTCATTATATGATGAAGCATATCAAAGCTGATCCGTAAAAATTGTGCCGTTTTGCTCTGGTTCTTGGAGGCCAGTAATAACTCAATAGCAAAACGTTCAAATAATAAAGTCGTTCGACTCGACTTTTCTGCCCAAGGTACTTTGATCGTTTTTACTCCATGTTCCTTGCATTTAATGCGGGGTACTTTGCAGACAATATAGGTCTTCATTTGGCATGTATCCAAATGCCGCCAACGACGTTTTTCGCGGTGATCATAAATATCATATTCCACTTCGCATTCGGGACAAAAACCTTTTTTTGACTTATAGATAATCTCTATTTCTACTTCCTCATTCGCAATATCTAAGTCAACTTTAGAAACTTCCCAGGGATGCGAAAGTCCCAAAATCTGTTTAAATAATTCTTTATCTTTCATAAACTCAATCTAAGGATTATTTTTGTTTTTCACAAAAATCCCAGTAGAGCCAAAAAAATTTCACAAAAATTGTGCTCTAATATACAATTTTTTTTATTTTAGTAACTAATTTTTTTATTACTAAATTTCACTTAATGATGAGGAGGAGTTTGCGATGAGAATTTTTTTTTTACAAATTTTATTATTTTCAATAATGTTAAATCCATTATTCTCTCAACAATATTCAATAATAGTAGATGGTGACCCCAGTGATTGGGAAAGTAATGATGGTAATTACAATTATACGACATCTCTTTCTCTCCATCAATCTAATTATTTCAATGGGCAATGGATTTATAAAGGTAAAATTGGAGATGCAAGAGACTTGAATAATGAAAATTATGACATGTGGGAATTAAGGATTGGGCAGGATGGAACATATCTATATATTTTGATAAAATTGAATGATATTACTGACATTAATCTTCCTAATATAGCTTTTGCTTTTTCAACTGGTAGTGGAGGAACAGCTAACTGGATTGGTGACGAAGCAAATACTTTTATTGAAGGTACACCAAATATTGATTTCAATGTAATTCTTCATACAGGAACTTCAGGAATTCCAACTGCCGAATTTTGGGATATAACTGGCGGTATTTCATGGTATACTCCCTCTGGAGTTCAAGTAGCTATAAGCACGACAAATGATGTAGTTGAGGCAAGGCTTCCCTTAGCTTCTCTAGAAATTTCTCCAGGGGAAAATTTTACCTTTTGGTGTGCAACTTTTTTAAATGAAATAACAACAGGTTCTGATTATTGGGCAAACAATGGTGACTGTACTAATGATTGGGGAGGTTCGAGTACGCCAGATGCGGTAGATGGAATGAGTGAAGGATGGAGCATTGACGAAAATTGGTGGAATAGGGCTGAATTCGATGACGGAAATAATGATATTGAAAACACTAATGGTGCAACTATTTTATTTAATGACGCCTCCCTCCCTGTTACCCTGAATAGCTTTACAGCAGCCGCTTCGGGCCAATCCGTTCTTCTTCAGTGGACCACGCAGTCCGAAATCGATGTACTGGGCTTTGAAATTCAACGCGCTCTGGATGAAAACGGGCCCTTTGAAACCATTGCCACCTACAAGGACCATCCCCAATTAAAAGCCAGCGGCAGCAGCTCCGCTGAAACGGCTTACCGTTTTATCGACCAAAACGTTCAACCTAACTTTACGTACTGGTACAAACTCATCTCCCACGATCTGGACGGCTCCAGGCAGACCTTTGGGCCCATATCGGCAACTGTGCAAAAGGACGGGCAAAACTTACAACCGATCGCCGGCAACACGCCAACGGAATTTATGCTGGAACAGAACTTCCCCAACCCCTTTAACGGTTCCACGCAAATTGCCTTCAGCATTCCCGCCCTAAAAGAAGGCAGCGCAAACGTTCAATTGAATGTTTTTGATATTAACGGCAAACTGATTGACCGGCTGATCAATCAAACGCTGTCGGCCGGTACCTATCAGGTTAAATGGGACGGCAGGGACTTACGAGGAAATAAGGCGCCTTCCGGCGTTTACATCTACCAGCTGCGAGCCAATAATTTTGTCTTCAGCAAAAAAATGCTGCTGGTTCAATAAAACGCCTGACAGTGAATTGTCATGCACCTATAAAAGCGGGCAGGATGATTTCTGCCCGCTTTTTTTTGATCTGTAAGCAGGGTAAAACTCAGGCACGCATGGCTTTAAGACGCTTGATCTCGTCGCGTAAAATGGCCGCCCGTTCAAATTCCAGGTTGGCCGCCGCAATTTGCATTTCGTTGTTCAAGCGCTCGATGAGCTCTTCCCGGCTCAAATGGTCGCCATACTCCACCTGCGGTTCGGCCACTTTGGGCAACTGTTTGCGCACGTCGGCCACGGTGGTGGTTTTCAAAATCTCTTCTGCGGTTTTAAAAATGGTTTTCGGGGTTATGCCCATTTGCTCGTTATAGGCTATCTGTTTTTTGCGGCGGCGATTGCACTCATCGATCGTTTTACGCATGGATTCGGTCATGCGATCGGCGTAAAAGATCACCCTGCCGTCTACATTTCGGGCCGCCCTTCCGGCTGTTTGCATCAAAGAAACATACGAACGCAAAAAACCCTCCTTGTCGGCATCCAGCACGGCGACCAGTGAAACCTCCGGCAGATCCAGCCCCTCGCGCAGCAGGTTAACGCCCACCAGCACATCGAATTCAGCCAGACGTAAATCGCGCAAAATACCCACGCGTTCCAGCGCGTCGATTTCGGAGTGTAAATAGCGGACGCGAATGCCCGCCGCCTGCAAATAATCGGTTAAATCCTCTGCCATGCGCTTGGTTAAGGTGGTTACCAGCGTGCGCTCCTTACGTTTTACGCGCTCTTTTATTTCATGAATCAAATCGTCGATCTGCGTGGCCACCGGCCGAATTTCTATTTCCGGATCCACCAGACCGGTAGGACGAATCACCTGCTCCACAACCACGCCCTTGCATTTTTCCAGTTCATAATCGCCGGGCGTTGCCGAAACAAAGATCACCTGATGGATGCGCTGTTCAAACTCTTCGAATCTAAGCGGCCGGTTGTCCAGCGCGCTGGGCAGACGAAAACCATATTCCACCAGCGTCTCCTTGCGCGAACGATCGCCGTTATACATGGCCCGCAGCTGGGGAATGGTTTGATGCGATTCGTCGATGATCATTAAAAAATCTTCAGGAAAAAAGTCGATTAAAGTGTAAGGCGGCTGCCCGGGCTCTCTGCCGGAAAGATGGCGCGAATAGTTTTCAATTCCCGAACAGTAACCGATCTCCTGCATCATTTCAATGTCAAAATTGGTGCGCATCTCCAAGCGCTGAGCTTCAAGCAATTTATTCTGCGCGCGCAGTTCCTTCAGCCGCTCTTGCAGCTCCAGGCGAATGTTTTCGATGGCCGTCTTTAACTTCTCCGCCGGTGTTACAAAATGCTTGGCCGGAAAAATCACCGCATGATCTACACTTTCCATGGTGCGGCCGGAAACGGGATCAAGAGTTTTAAGGGAATCGACTTCACTGCCAAAAAATTCAATTCGATAGGCGAACTCCTCGTAGGCCGGGAAAATATCCACAATATCTCCACGGATGCGAAAGGTGCCCCGCTGAAAATCAAAGTCATTGCGCGTGTACTGGATGTCCACCAGACGCATCAACAGGTCCTGGCGGTTAAAATGATCGCCCACGCGCAACATGACCAGCATGCTCATGTAGTCCGAAGGCGACCCGATGCCATAGATGCAGCTGACGCTGGCCACCACAATCACATCTCTTCTGGCCAGCAACGAGCTGGTGGCTTTGAGTCTCAGACGGTCTATCTCATCATTGATGCTGGAATCTTTTTCGATGTAGGTGTCCGTGGTGGGAATGTAGGCTTCCGGCTGATAGTAATCGTAATAACTGATGAAGTACTCCACCGCGTTTTCCGGGAAAAAGCCCTTAAACTCGCCGTACAATTGTGCGGCCAACGTTTTATTGTGCGAAATAATGAGCGTGGGTTTGTTCACCTGCGCAATGACATTAGCCATCGTGTAGGTTTTGCCGCTTCCCGTAACGCCTAACAAAGTCTGAAATTTTTCGCCCCGCGTCAGGCCTTCCACCAGGCCGGCAATGGCCTGAGGCTGATCTCCCTGCGGCTTGTAACTGGAAACTAATTTAAATGCTTTTTCCATGCTTCAAATCGTTTGGCTGCTGTTAAAACTAACAAAAAATTTTCCCTGCTAATTGGTAGTTTTTTAAAGGCCCGGCTTTCTGGTCTTACGAACCGGGCATCTTTTCTATTGAAACTACGAAGCAAATGACAGGCGGTTCCCATTAAATTGGTCAATTTCTATTGTAAGCGATTTTACCGCCGCATAAACGTTAATACGATTTAATTTTTCACTTTTTGGCGACAACCTTGGGAGCGATCATATTTTCTGGCTTCAGATATTCATCCAGTTCTTCGCGCGTAAGAAGGCCTTTTTCTAAAACCAGTTCGTAAACGCCTTTATTTTGTTCCAGCGCTTCTCTGGCAATTTCGGTACAGGTTTCATATCCCAAAACGGGGTTCAAAGCCGTAACCAGACTGATGCTGTTTTCCACCATCTCCCGACAGCGTTCGCGATTGGCGGTAATGCCGTCCACACAGCGGTATTTAAAGGTCAGCATGCCGTTCTTCAACATCTCAATGGACTCAAACAAACTCTGAGCCATGACCGGCTCCATCACGTTAAGTTCAAGCTGACCGGCTTCGGCGGCCATGGTTATGGTCAGATCGTTGCCGATTACCTTGTAAGCGATCTGGTTTACGACTTCCGGGATGACCGGATTAACCTTACCGGGCATGATGGATGAGCCTGGTTGCATTTTGGGCAGATTAATTTCATTCAGCCCGGCTCTGGGTCCTGAAGAAAGCAGGCGCAGATCGCTGGCGATTTTGGACAATTTTACGGCCAGCCGCTTTAAGGCGGAAGAAAACATGACAAAGGCGCCGGTGTCTTGCGTGGCTTCCACCAGATTGGGCGCTAATTTAACCGGAATACCGCTGATCTCCGCCAGATATTGCACTGCCAATTTGCCGTATTCCGGATGGGCGTTAATACCGGTGCCGATGGCCGTTCCGCCCAGATTCACTTCCAGAAAGAGCTGGGCGTTTTGTTGCAAACGTTCCACCTCTTCGCTGAGCGTTGAGGCGTAGGCCTCCATTTCCTGTCCCAGGGTCATGGGCACGGCGTCCTGCAACTGCGTACGTCCGATTTTAATGACATCGGCAAACTCTCTGGCTTTGCGGTTAAACGATTCGATTAAGTTCTTCAACACCTGGATTAATTTTTGCGTGCTGCGAAAAAGCGCAATTTTTAAAGCCGTGGGATAGACGTCATTGGTTGATTGCGAAAGATTGACGTGATTATTAGGATGACAATATTGGTATTCGCCTCGCTTGTGGCCTAAAATCTCAAGCGCGCGATTGGCAATCACCTCATTGGCGTTCATATTGGTGGAAGTGCCGGCGCCGCCCTGAATGACGTCCACCACAAAATTGGTATGCCATCTTCCTTCAATAATTTCCCGACAGGCGGTGATGATCGCCTCGGCAATATTTTTATCAAGTAGCCCAAGGTCTCGGTTTGCCTTTGCCGCGGCCATCTTTACCATAGCCAGACTTTCGATCAACGACTGGTAGTGGGCAATGCTGATGCCGGTTATGTTAAAATTTTCCAGCGCCCGCAGGGTTTGAACGCCGTAATAGACTTCGGCAGGCACCTCGCGTTCTCCCAACAAATCGTGTTCCAGGCGCGTGCGGCCTGAAAGATACTGAGTGGCAATATTGGCCACCTGGGTAGTGGTCTGTCGCATACGGCGGGCAATAACGCGCGCCGTTCGCGCAACAATTTTAGCGCTCATTTGCGGATTTCTGGCCAGCAGCTCTTTAAAATCATTTAAATCTATTTTTAAGATTTTGGTGGGTACAACGGTTCGCGCCGAGGTGGAATGGGGATCGTCGTCCAACAAGGCGCCTTCTCCCAGAAAATCGCCGGCGTTAAAAACGGCTATGCGCTTTTCTTCGCCAAAAGGCGTGGTTTTATACAGCTCAACCTTGCCTTCGTAAATTAAAAAAAATTCTTTGCGCGGTTGGTTTTCATAAAAAAGCGGCTGATTCTCGGCTAGCGAACGCTCCTGAAAATGCTCGTTTAATAATTCCAGTTCCTTTTCTGTCAGGTCTTTAAATAATTCGATCTCTTTTAGAAAACTTAGCCAGGACATTGTTTGATTCCTTTCTTACAAAAAAGGCTGACCTTTCGAAAGATCAGCCTTCAAAATCCGAAAAAACAATTTCGTTAGAATACAGCGACTACATTTCTGCCTGAGTTGTATCCTGCATGGTTGTGTCGGCTTTTGCAGCGGTATCGGGTTGTGCCGTTTCGGTGGTCACGGTTTCTTTTTGTGGTTCTGCTTTCTTCTCTCCACCACAGGCTACAAGACCAAATACAAACGTAGCCATCACCAAAATTTTGATTAAATTACGCATAAGCCCTCCTGCTTATTAGTTAATAAGTGACGATGGCCACAATTTATTAGATAAAAAAATAATAAGCAAGAAAAATTCAAAAGAACCTTTATTTATTCAAAAAAAATAAAACAAAAAAGCGAGCTAACTATCTGATTACTTTGTTATTATGTTAGTAATTTAAAATATTCCCCTTTAAATATTCAGTCCCGCGTGGCGGATTTGAAAATTTTTTATGCCGCTGGATTGGTTGATTGGTTGAATGGTTGAATGGTTGAATGGCCACCGATTGTCTTTCCTTTTCTCTCATTTGCACGAAACTGGCCAGCGCAGAAATCACTTACACCGTTGGAAATAACTCCTAACGCTCAATTTCCTCTCACCCAAACGTTTATTCAGGGAAAGGGGATGATGAGGGTAATTGAAACTATTTATAATTTTTAACATTCTTTGCGCCCTTTGCGACTTTTCTATGCTCGCTGTGGTTGCTTAAATTCCTGCGGGAATGTTTTTGGTTGCGGCTCTGCTGCCTTTAGGTTTTGAACCTTGATTAATATGATTACAGGATTAACTTGATTTTTTTCACTCGTGAAAGTTTACACTCAAATTTAAGGAGAAATTTTGTAGGCACAAAAAGCAAATCATGAAAATCCAGAAATCAAGTAAATCATGGTTCAAAATGAATGGCCGCCGACTGTCTTTCCTTTTCTCGCATTTGCACGAAACTGGCCAGCGCAGAAATCACTTACACCGTTGGAAATAACTCCTAACGCTCAATTTCCCCTCACCCAGACGTTTATTCAGGGAAAGGGGATGATGAGGGTAATTGAAACTATTTATAATTTTTAACATTCTTTGCGCCCTTTGCGACTTTTCTATGCTCGCTGTGGTTGCTTAAATTCCTGCGGGAATGTTTTTGTTTGTGGATGTGCTGCCTTTAGGTTTTGAACCTTGATTAATATGATTACAGGATTAACTTGATTTTTTTCACCCGTGAAAGTTTACACTCAAATTTAAGGAGAAATTTTGTAGGCACAAAAAGCAAATCATGAAAATCCAGAAATCAAGTAAATCATGGTTCAAAATGAATGGCCACCGATTGTCTTTCTTTTTCTCGCATTTGCACGAAGCTGGCCAGCGCAGAAATCACTTACACCGTTGGAAATAACTCCTAACGCTCAATTTCCCCTCACCCAGACGTTTATTAAGGGAAAGGGGATGATGAGGGTAATTGAAACTATTTATAATTTTTAACATTCTTTGCGCTCTTTGCGACTTTTCTATGCTCGCTGCGGTTGCTTAAATTCCTGCGGGAATGTTTTTGGTTGCGGATGTGCTGCCTTTAGGTTTTGAACCTTGATTAATATGATTACAGGATTAACTTGATTTTTTTCACTCGTGAAAGTTTACACTCAAATTTAAGGAGAAATTTTGTAGGCACAAAAAGCAAATCATGAAAATCCAGAAATCAAGTAAATCTTGGTTCAAAATGAATGGCCGCCGACTGTCTTTCCTTTTCTCGCATTTGCACGAAACTGGCCAGCGCAGAAATCACTTACACCGTTGGAAATAACTCCTAACGCTCAATTTCCCCTCACCCAGACGTTTATTCAGGGAAAGCGGATGATGAAGGTAATTGAAACTATTTATAATTTTTAACATTCTTTGCGCTCTTTGCGACTTTTCTATGCTCGCTGCGGTTGCTTAAATTCCTGCGGGAATGTTTTTGGTTGCGGATGTGCTGCCTTTAGGTTTTGAACCTTGATTAATATGATTACAGGATTAACTTGATTTTTTTCACTCGTGAAAGTTTACACTCAAATTTAAGGAGAAATTTTGTAGGCACAAAAAGCAAATCATGAAAATCCAGAAATCAAGTAAATCATGGTTCAAAATGAATGTTCGCCGGGCTGCCATTCCTTTTCTCGCCTTTGCACGAAACTGGCCAGCGCAGAAATCACTTACACCGTTGGAAATAACTCCTAACGCTCAATTTCCCCTCACCCAGACGTTTATTCAGGGAAAGCGGATGATGAGGACAATTGAAACTATTTATAATTTTTAACATTCTTTGCGCCCCTTGCGGTTGATTTTGGTTGCGGCTATGCTCACAGTTTTCTCACTAATTTTCCGTTAATACACTTTCTTTGCCAGAACCGGCGCGCGCTTGTGGTAGCTAAGTAAAATATTTTTCACAGATAGTTGTATTAAAGCAAATCCCTCTCTTGTTTGCCATTTTCCATCTGCCCATTCTTCACAGGCAGAACAATAGCCAGAATTTGGTCGCCGATTTCAGGTTCCGGCATCTTGTCTTCCGCCCATACTTCCAATTTCCCATTAACCTTTTTTAAAATCAGGGGATATTTTCTATCTTTTTGCTGCAGAAAATCATCAAAAGTGTAATACTCGTCTATTTTAAAAACTTTCAATTCGCCGCCATTTTTAAACAGGCTTTCCAGCTTTTCGAAAGTAAGTTCTTTGTCAAAGAGGATGCGTCCCCGCCACATGGGATTGCGATCCGGTTCGCCATTTAACTGCGGTTCGTGGTAAGCGATCTGAAAAATATTCTCCCGCCCTAACAAATCGGCAAAATGGAGACAGGCCAGTGTATTCACTTCGTCATTAGAAGTGAGAGCAAACAGCTTGCCGATTCCGCTCAGATCCAGGCCTTCTTGAAAGTTTTCCAGTAAAATATTTCCTTCCTGCGCTTCGCATCCTTCGCGCTCTGCCATTTTAACGTTGTGCTTATTGGAGTCCACCAACAAAACATCAATCCCCTGCCCTTTGAAAAACCTGGCCAGTTTACGGCCCCAGGCATGGGCGCCAACGATCAAAATTCCCTGTGGATGAGCAAAAGATAATTTCAGCAGAGAGGCTACTCTGCCCGCGGTCAGTCCGTAAAAAGCTACCGTGCCAACGATCACAAAAAACGTATAAGACATCAGCTGCATGCCCTCCGGCATGCCTTTTTCCACCAGATAAAGTCCAAAGATGGAAGAGACAGCCGCAGCCACAATACCGCGAGGCGCCATCCAGAACAGTAAAACGCGTTCACGCCAGTTGAGCGAAGTGCCAATCGTTGAAAGGCTGACCATGACAGGGCGGATCACAAAAATCAATAAAAACAAGAAAAAGTAGGCCGCAGGTTCTGTGAAGGGAATAACCGACAATTCGAGCCGCGCTGAAAGCAAAATAAACAATACGGCAATGAGGATTAAACGCAGGTTTTCTTTAAACTCAAGAATATGTTTCACCGGCGCCATTTTTTGATTGGCCATAAAAATACCCATCAATGTTACAGCCAGCAGCCCGGATTCTTCCTGGAAATGATTGGAAAGACCAAAAATAATAATCAATACCATGAGCGTGACAGGATTGTGCAAAAATTCCGGCAGCCAGTAGCGTTTCATTAAAAAAACCAGCAAAAAGGCGCCTAACGCACCGAGCAACGTACCGATTAAAAGCGTTTTAAAAATACCAAGTACGGAAACCAGTATGGCCTGACCTAAACTTTCGGCAATGATAACCTCAAATGCAATTAACGCCATGGTCGCGCCAATGGGATCATTGACAATTCCCTCCCATAATATAACCTGGCCGATTTCGCGTTTAACGCGCAAATGGTGCAATAATGGGATGATGACCGTGGGCCCGGTTACAACCAGAATGGAACCGAATAGGGCGGCAATATGCCAGTTCATATTTAACACATAATGTGCAGTTAGGGCAACCAGGCCAAAGGTGAGCGCCACGCCGATGGTCACCAGCCGCAGCACAACATCTTTAAGATTTTTTAACTGCCTGTACGATAAACTTAACCCGCCTTCAAATAGAATAATGGCCACAGAAAGAGAAACGATCGGGAAAAGCGCCACCCCAAAAAGTTTATCTGGATCGATCCAATTAAGAACGGGGCCAACTAAAAAACCTGTCAGCAGTAAGACCAAAATGGAAGGCAGATGAATTTTCCAGGAAATCCACTGCGCCAGGATGCCAAGCACTAAAATGGCAGCGAGCTGGATAAATACTTCTTGATGCATTCAATTCCTTTTCAATAATAATTAACGGAAAGCTTAAAATAGTAAATGGCGGCGATTGATTCAAAATATTTTAATTCGCAAATAGAAATAAAAAACTGTGTAAATCGCTGCGGTTTGTGACAAGTACATACTGATACCGTTGAAACAACAGAAGAATTGCAGAGTATCCTCTCTCATTCAACCATTCAACCATTCAACTATTCAACTATTCAACTATTCAACTATTCAACCATTCATCCGTACTGCCTGAGAATGAAAACGGGCACTGCCACGCACTGCGCGTGATAATGGTTATTTGATTATCTACTTCACCAACAAAATCGGCTTGTTAGCCTTGCGCATAACGTGTACGGTGGTGCTGCCCAGAATGGCTTCGCGCAGCCGCGAGTGGCCAAAACCGCCGATAACCATTAAAGACGGTCTGGGTGAATTATTCTGGACGTTCACCAGGGTTTCGTCAGGGTCTCCTGTTTCGTGTCGAAGATCAAATTTGATTTTGTAAGGCGTTAAGTATTGTTTGGCTTCTTTAAGCGTTTCTTCGCGTTCGTCATCCGAATCAAAAACAGAAACCACCTGTAGCGGCAGGTTGAGCGAATAGGCCAGAAAGGCGGCCATTTCCAGCGCATGATTGGCGGCAATCGTTCCGTCGTAGCCGCAGTAAATCTGCTCAAACGGCTTGAACTCTTTGTCCACCAGCATCATGGGTTTGGCAATCTGACGCGTTACCGATTCGGTTGTGGCGCCCAGCAGTTTTCCGCTCCACTTTTCATACTCCCCACGAATGCCCATGATGACCATATCCGTCGTCTTGGCCACCTGGCAAATCTCATCCACAGGAATGCCCGAAACCTTAATGATCTCAAAGGTACGTTTTTTAGCGCTCAATATTTCGGACGCTTTTTGGATAACCTTTTCGGCCTTTTCGTTTTGAATTCGTTGCGATTCTTCCTGAAACTCGGTAGAAGGCATGATGGGCACAAAGCTGTCGGCGCTGGTAGCCACGCTCCAGTCGAAGAGGCGTATATCAATAACAGTTAATATGCGTAGAATGGCGCCAAACTTTTCCGCTAAAAAATCTCCGTAGTCCAGAACGGCTTCGGTGTACGGAGATCCGTCAATGGGCAATAAAATAGACTTAATCATGGCATTCTCCTGTTTTTAATTTGACGCCCGTTTTTTTAAGCTCCCCAATCTTCTATTTTGGAAGCCCTTGTCATCAAATCAAGCATGGCCTGTCCCGGGGACTTATTTTCGAACAGTACTTTGTAAATTTGTTCGGTAATGGGCATTTCCACCTTTTTCATTTTGGCCAGCTCATAGGCAGACTCTGCCGTTCTCACGCCTTCTGCGACCATTACCATTTCGTCCAGCACTTCTTTTAACGTTCGTCCCTTACCGATCTGTTCCCCCACATAGCGATTTCTTGAATGGCGGCTCATGCAGGTAACGATCAAATCGCCCATGCCGCTCAGACCGGCAAAGGTAGAAGGCCTGGCGCCCATTTCCACACCCAGACGACTGATTTCTACCAGGCCGCGCGTCATTAAAGCCGCCTTGGTGTTGTCACCGTACCCTGCCCCGTCGCAAATACCTGCTGCCAGGGCAATAATGTTTTTAAGCGCGCCGCCCAGCTCCACGCCGGTCACATCATCGTTGGCGTAAATGCGCAAATATTGATTCATGAAAACCTGTTGAATTTTACGAGCGGTTTCGATGCTTGCAGACGAAGAGACGATCGCTGTGGGAATTTTTCGCGCTACTTCTTCAGCATGGCTGGGCCCGGAAAGCGCAGCAATCCGCTCCGCCGGCACTTCCATCACCTCTTCGATGACCTGGGTTATGCGTTTGTAGGTTTTATTTTCAATACCTTTGGATACCGAAACCCAGATTTGCCCCTGATCGCTAAAAATTTCCTTAACCAGGCTTAAAGCAGAGCGCGTAACCTGCGAAGGCACCGCGTTGACAATAATCTCCGGATCTTCCACAATCAGGCGCAAATCCGAAGTAAATACGATTTCGGAAGGTATTTTAATACCCGGCAAATAGCGGCTATTTTCCTGTTTCAGCCGAATATCGTTTAAGCTCTCTTCGTCAATGGTCCAGCAGCGTACTTCGTGCCCATTTTCATGCAGTACCAGAGCCAGGGCCGTTCCCCAGCTACCGGCGCCAATCATTCCTATGCGCATGACTCATCCTTTCTTCTTAAATTCAATGCGATTTTCATTGCCCTGCAACAGGCGTTTAATGTTGCTGCGATGCGCATACCAGATAAGCGCCACAATGACAACGCTGATGCCCAATAGAACCGCCGGAATCTCCATCTGAAAAGCAAAACGCTGCAACATAAGGATGACCACAAACACTAACGAAGCAATCAAAGAGCCCAGTGAAACGTATCTGGTTAGAGAAACCACCACAATAAAGGTTAGCAGCGCTAAAAGCAAGGGTAAGGGCGCCAGGCCTAAAAAAGCCCCGGCAGAAGTCCCCACGCCTTTACCGCCTTTAAATCCGGCAAAGATGGTGTACATGTGCCCCAGAATGGCTGCAATGGCGCCAATTAACTGAAAATAAATAACCTGGTCAGGAGAAGAAGAGAAGGCCGGCGCCAGAAAAAAGACCGGCACAAATCCTTTAATCATATCGATGAATAATACCGCCAGGGCCGCTTTCCAGCCTAAAACTCTAAATACATTGGTGGCTCCGGCATTACCGCTACCGTGTTCGCGGATGTCGATCTTCTTTAATAGCCTTCCGGCTATAATGGCCGTTGGAAACGAGCCCAACAAATAACTGATCAGGATTAAACCAATAAGATCAAGAGTCATACGCGTTGCTCCTACAATTAATCCCCGGTGAGGTTTGCGCTTTTACTTACCATGTTCCAGTTTATCGCGATAGGTCTCGCGCAGCCTGTTAAAAAATTCAATCGCCAGAGGCTGCCGATAATCGGGATAGGTCCAGGGCTGAATACGAAAGGACTTTTTCTGGTAAACCAGATGCAAGTCGCCATATATTCCCTTTCCCAGATAAAGACGATGGGCGTAATCTTTGGTTGTGGCCAGCACCACTTTAGAAACCGTCAGATAGCCCGGATCAATATTTACGCAGCGTTGTTTGCTTTTAGAAATTTCCAGCTCAATTTGATTCGTCTGCCTTTTAATATCAGGCAATGTTTCCGGGTGAATCAGTTCTTTAAACGTAATAAAAAGTTTTTCCAGGCCGGAGCCCATTTCTGATTCATAATAGTCGGTAAAGGCGTCAAAATCGAAGAGCGCAGAGCGCTCTTCGATGGCGCCACATAAATTCTGCAAATGAGCAAAAACTTCTTTGAGATCAACCCGTTCATTAAAAGTAATCGCTGCAAACAACTGAACGGGCGGATGCTCTTTAATTATCCCCATACACAACAGATTTAAACTTTGTACATCTCTTCAATTTCATCACGGTATTTTTCTTCGACCACTTTACGCTTCACCTTTAAAGAGGGCGTCAGCTCCCCACTTTCAATGGAAAAGGGCTGTTTGGCAAAGATAAAATCCTTAATGGTTTCGTATCTGGCCAGGTTTTCGTTTACCAGATCAATTTCTTTGCGAATGAGTTCCTTTAAGCCATCCAGCTGCAGCATCTCGTCGTAGGTATTGATGGTTTTCCCCTGCTGTTCCGCCCAGTTTTTAACGGCTTCGAAGGCCGGAACAATAATCGCTGTGCAGAATTTACGTTTATCGCCGATGACCACGGCCTGTTCTATGTATTGCGTGGTTACCAGCATGTTTTCGATGGGCTGCGGCGCAATGTTCTTTCCGCCAGAGGTTACAATGATATTTTTCTTACGATCCGTAATCTTTAAAAAGCCGTCTTCGTCAATCAAACCGATGTCGCCGGTATGAAACCAGCCTTCATCATCAATAACCTCTTTCGTGGCGTCTTCTTTTTTAAAGTAGCCAACCATCACGTGTGGACCGCGGGTTAAGATTTCGCCGTCTTCATCAATTTTAACCTCTACATTGGGCAAAGGCGGGCCCACGTAACCAAATTTGAAATTATCCGGTAAATTCACCGTAATAACCGGCGATGTTTCAGTCAAACCGTAACCTTCCAGAATGATCAAACCGGCTGCGGTAAAGAATTCGGCAATTTCTGCCGAAAGAGGCGCGCCGCCGCTGACAAAGAAGCGAATTCGACCGCCAACCCGTTCCTGCAATTTATGGAAGACCAGTTTGTTGGCCAGATTGTATTTCTTTTTCAGTAAAAATGGCAGCGGTTTTTTATTCATAACATAATTCACGTATTCACGCCCCACGCCAAGCGCCCAGTAAAAGATTTTGCGTTTTAAAGGCGGCCCCATTTCCACATTTTCCAGCACGCGGGCATAAATTTTTTCGTACAGGCGCGGCACAGAAACCATAACCGTCGGTTTGATTTCTTGCATGTTGTCGGCCACGGTATCAATACTTTCGGCGTAGGCCACAGTTGATCCCTGGTGATTGGATAAAAAGTGGCCGGCAAGCCGTTCAAAAATATGGCTCAGGGGAAGAAAGGAAAGAAAAATATCTTCGGCGTAAAGATCGACTACCCCCAGGATACCTTCGATATTGCTTAAAAAATTCCCGTGGGTCAAAACGGCGCCTTTGGGTTCACCGGTGGTGCCTGAGGTGTAAATGATCGTAGCCCAGTCGTCACGCTTAACTTTTTTAATCTCATCCGCAATATGGGTCGGTTTTTTTTGTAAAAATTCTTCGCCCATTTCAGCAAGAGCGGATAATTTTTTCCAGGGCTCCTCCAGTTTTTCCGGCGCGTCAAAAACAAAGAAATTTTTTACGGTCTTTAATTCCGATTGTATTTCTTTAACCTTTTCAACCTGTAACTCATCTTCTGCCAATAAAACTCTGGCTTCGCAATCGTTTACAATGTACTTAACCTGATGGCTTAGCAGCGAGGGATAAACCGGAACCAACATGGCGCCCAACGACATGGTGGCATAATCTGCCAGGGCCCATTCAATGCGGTTATTGGAAATAATCGCCACCCGATCGTCCTTTTTGACGCCCAGCGCCGCCAGTCCGGCTGCCAATTTTTCTGCCCAATCCACTGCTTCTTTAAAGGTAACGGATTGCCATTTTCCGTCCTTCTTGAACATATACCCTACTTTATCGGGCATGGATTGACGCTTATCGAAAAACATTTCTGCTAAATTTTGATAGCCCATAGCTCCTCCAAATTAAACTGATATTAATACAACCTGTGGCTTAATATAAGGGAACTGTTCAAATCATGTCAAGATATTTTGCATTTCAGGCGTTCGTATCTTTGCAAAAAGGCTGTTTTCCAGGCAGATTTTACGGAATACGGGTTAAGCTGCTGCAATGTGCCGTACATTTTTAAAGCCCGGGCGGAATATTCCAGCGCCTTTTGATAGTCTTTGAAAACATGCTCGTGCGCCTTGGCCAGCTCTTCCAGAGCCACAAAGGAATAGGACTGATGGGCAACCAGTGATTCCCATAAAGCGCAGGCCCTTTGCCAGTTGCCCTGCTTTTTAAAAAAAAAACTTAACAATAATTTAAACTCTGGATGATGCTCACCCCGAATCTTTAAAAGTTGCTTTTCGACCTGAACGAAATAATCGTAATCGTTTATTTCAAAGGCTAATTTTGCCAGACGCATCAAAGCTTTACCATCGTTCAACACTTCTGGTGATTGATTGATCGAGCTCAATCTAAACAAAATCTTGTTCAGGGAAATAATATCCTGACGGTTATGCTGGATGACGGCAATCATTTCGTGAATCACTTCGTTCCGGATAAATCGCAAATAGGCGGCTGGAATCAAATAACCGGGGATATCGCCGCTGCGCCGAATATTTAATTGTTCGCGTTCAATGCTGGCCAGATCGCAGCTTTCCTGGCTGTCCTTCCACACTCTGCGGGAAAGGTGCAGAAGATCAAGATGGCTGAATCTATCCAGATCGATCGTAAAACGATTTAAAATGGCTCGCGTTTTTAACAGGGGAAAATCATAGCTTTTGCCATTGAAGGAGATTAAAATGCTCTTCCCTTCCAGCAGCGGTATGATCTCTTTGAACGCATAGTAATCGCGACCAAAGTCCGGTAAAAAATATTGAACCACCTTAAAACGCTTTGCCTCATAAAAGCCGAAGCCTAACAAAAAGGGATAGGTGCCCGCGCCGCCGCTGAGACCGGTTGTTTCCAGGTCAAAGAATAGGCACTCGGCCAGCTTAATGGGCTTTGCAAACTGCCCCTTCGTCAGGCGATCCAGCAAAATTTGCGGCGCCGTTTCTTCCGCATCCATGCTGTACGTAATTTCCACAATGGGCGTGGGATAATCGAGCAGGCGTCCGTTAAAATGCGCGGCAAGGGCTTTTACCGAAGCGGGAACTTTGCTTGCGGCCTTTACCGTTTCTTTTTTATCAGACGAACGCTCTGTAGCCTGTCGATAATATTGTAACTTCTTTTTTAGATCCATGGCGTTTTACAGTTTGAGTAGCTCCAAAATTTTAAGCGCGCTCTCTTTGCCAAACAGCGTGTTTTCCAGGGTGGGGCCGGTACACGATGGACAGCCATGAGTGCAGGGACACCGCCTGATATGCTGCGCCACGCCCTGCAAAACCTCCCGGTCAATTTCGTAAAGTTTTTTGCTCAGGCCCATCCCACCCTGATATTTATCGTAAACGTAAATGGTTGGTTTATGGCTGAATGGCGCGCGCACCATGGGCACCACCGAAATATCGGTTACATCGCACATCACGTAAAGAGGGATTAAATTATTCAAAGTGTAGGCGATGCCTTTTAAGCCTTCGCCAATGATTGATTCCTGAAAATAGGGATCGCTAAAAAGACGGTCGTCAAATTCCCACCACATGGCGCTGGTTTGCATCTCCATTTCGGGCAAATGCACACGCCCCATGCCGATATTTTCATGCGTGTTAAATTTAATCTTTTTAAAGCCGGTAGTGACGCGACTGACTGCCAGTTCGCCGTAAACCTTTTTGCAGGAATCCAATATTTCTTCTTCCAGCACATCGAGCACTTTGATATTGGTTTTGGTGATGGCATCTGTGTAGTGATTGACCTTTACCTGGTGAACGTAGGCCTTTTTTTCGTCCCAATCCAGCTCGTCCACATGGTACTGAACGCCCTCATGAATGTAGATGGCGTCTTTGTGCACCAGTTCGGGGGCGGAGAACAAATCCACTTCGCCGATAACGCGGTTGTGGTCGCTGGTGTCGATGATGACCACATTTTCCGGGCTGCTGTTGCGCAAGCTGACCTCGTCGGCCGGGTAAATTTCCCGCATCCAGAAATACTTGCCTTCTGTTTTGCGCAGCACGTTTTCTTCCACCAGATAATCGAGCAAGGGACGGGTAATGTCCGGTGCAAATACCTCGTTTTCTTCAAAAGGCAGTTCAAAGGCGGCGCACTTTAAATGGCTCATCAAGATAAATAAATTATCCGGATCGATCTGCGCGCTTTCCGGATTTTTTTCGGCAAAATATTCGGGATGTTCGATGATGTATTGATCCAGCGGCGCGCTGGAGGCCACCAGCAGGGTTAGCGAAGTGCCCTGCCGCCGGCCAGCGCGTCCGGCCTGCTGCCAGGTGCTGGCAATGGAGCCCGGATAACCGGCCAGAATACTGATGTCCAGTTGACCGATATCGATGCCTAATTCCAGGGCATTGGTACTGACCACCACCTGAATTTCGCCTTTTTTCAGGCCGTTTTCGATCTGGCGTCGTTCTTTGGGCAAATATCCGCCCCGATATCCGCGCACCAGGTTGGGATTAATTTTAAGCTGACTGGCCACCTGGCGCAGGTAGGTCAGTAAAATTTCCACGCGCAATCGGCTGCGGGCAAAAACGATCATCTGCGCGCCAGTGGGCAATAATTTGCGCACGATTTGCCGCACTTCATTGACAACGGATCGACGCAGGCCCAGCTCCCGATGCACGACCGGTGGATTGTAAAATAAAAAGTGCTTTTTCCCGCGCGGCGCGCCATTATTGTCGATCAACGTTACCGGCTGCCCCGTCAACTGTTCGGCCAGTTCTTTGGGGTTGGCAATGGTCGCGCTGGAACAGATGAATTGCGGACTGCTTCCGTAAAAGGCGCAAATGCGTTTTAAACGCCGCATTAAATTAGCCAGATGGCTACCAAATACGCCGCGATAGGCATGAATTTCATCCAGCACTACAAACTTCAGATTTTCGAAAAGTTTAATCCACAGAGTGTGGTGCGGCAGCACGCCCTGATGCAGCATATCCGGATTGGTAACCACAATATGCCCGGCAGAACGGATAGTACGCCGAATATCGACCGGCGTGTCTCCGTCAAAGGTGAACGATTTGATGTCTACCTGTAAACGATGGATTAAGTCCTGGGTTTCGCGCACCTGATCCTGCGATAGCGCCTTGGTCGGAAACAGGTAAAGAGCGCGTGCTTCCGGATTTTGCAGAATGGTCTGAAAAACAGGCAAATTGTAGCTTAATGTTTTGCCGGATGCGGTGGGCGTAACTATGACTACATTTTCGCCCGCTGATATCTTACGGAAGGCTTCTGCCTGGTGGGTGTACAATTGTGTAATGCCCTTTTCGTTTAAGGCCTGAACCAGCCTCCGGTCAACATTCTGCGGAAAGGGCGCAAAGCGAGCCGGCTGCTCTTCAAGGACTAACCATCGGGTAATATTGCGCTGAAATTCTGCGTCTTTGCTCAGCTTCTCGATCAGCTGCTCTAAAGTAACTTTTGGTTTAAGGATCATCTTTTCACTTTCCAATTATTACCGGCACAAATTAAGGATTAAATCGTTGAGGTTCAATAGAGTAAAAAAGCCGCGTTTAGAATTCGACTGTTCCCTGCCGTTTGGCTGCCTGTTTAAAAGTTGACGGGTAAGAAGCGGCCTTAAATTCTTCCGCTATTCCATTGCGAATGTAGTTTCTCTCAGATCACGCGGATTTTCTTTTTTATTTCTTTCTGCGAAGATCTGCAAAATCTGCGTGGACAAAATTGTGATTTAACATCTCTTGCGCATGTTTAATCAAATTTTGCCTTGCTGCCAGAGGCCCCTTCAATCCTTTTCCGCTTTATGTGGTTACTTTTTTTGTAAATCATCATCCTGTTCCCGGCGAATCCTTTGTCTTCAGGAAAAAAAATCTTCAATTCTTTTGAATTAAATCATTTTATTTACTAATTTTAGTATCTTTTGCAAACGACTAAAACAAAGGAGTGGAAGATGGCAATTATTAAACCGTTTAAAGGACTGCGACCCAAAAAAGAACTGGCCGAAAAAGTGGCATCACCGCCATACGACGTTTTAAGTTCCGAAGAAGCGCGGGAAATGGCAAAAGATAATCCCTTTTCCTTTTTACACATCAACAAACCGGAAATCGATTTACCGCCGGAAACGAACATTTACGACGAAGCGGTTTACCAGAAGGGCAAAGAGAATCTGGATCGCTTTATTAAAGAGGGCATCCTGGTACAGGACGAAAAGCCCATGTTTTACGTTTACCGACAGATTATGGGCGATCATTCGCAAATTGGCCTGGTGGCCGGCGCCTCGGTAGAAGAGTACGAAAAAAATCTGATTAAAAAACACGAGTTGACGCGCGCCGATAAAGAGGAAGACCGCGTTAAACACGTTAACACCTTAAACGCTCAGACCGGCCCTGTTTTTTTAACGTACAAAGCTAGGCCGGAAATTGACGCGCTGATGAACAAAATTGTCCAGGGCGAGCCGGAGTATGACTTTACCGCCGACGACGGCATTCGACACACCTTCTGGCTGGTTGACAAAGATGAGGACATTAAGGCTTTGCAAGAGCTCTTTAAGCAGTTAGATTGTCTTTATGTGGCCGACGGACATCACCGTTCGGCAGCCGCCATGCGCGTCAAACAAATGCGTCAGGCGCAAAATCCAAATCACACAGGCGATGAAGAGTACAATTATTTTCTAACCGTCATCTTTCCGCACAATCAGATGTACATCATGGACTACAACCGGGTGGTTAAAGATTTAAATGGTCTCAGCGTGGACGCCTTTCTTAAAAAAGTCTCCGAAAAGTTTGACGTACAAAAATTAGGGGCCAGCGCCGAAAAGCCCAGGCAAAAACACGAATTTGTGATGTACCTGAATGGCGAATGGTACCGTTTAAAAGCCAGGCCGGGCACCTTTAATGAAAACGATCCGGTGGAACAATTGGATGTTTCGATTTTAATGAATAATTTATTGGTGCCCATTTTAGGCATCGGCGATCCGCGCAAAGACAAACGCATCGATTTTGTGGGCGGTATCAGAGGCTTAGAAGAACTGAAGCGTCGCGTGGATTCCGGCGAAATGCAGGTGGCCTTTGGCCTTTACCCCACTTCCATCGAAGATTTGATGGCCATTGCCGATGCCGGCAAAATTATGCCGCCTAAATCGACCTGGTTTGAGCCCAAGCTACGTAGCGGTCTGGTAATCCACTTGCTGGATTAAAAATGGCGCTTGTAAATTAGAAGCGACAGGCCATCGTTCGCAAGGCGGTGGCCTGTTATTTTTTAAGCAAAGCGCGCAAAAGGATTAAAAAGCCGTTTTTAATCCTTTTGATTTTTTCTAGATTTTCGGCGGCCTCTTCAAAATTGGGGTTTAACTGGTGAGCCTTCTCAATTTCTTCCAGAGCATTTAAAAAATAATTCCGGCATTGAATCAGATGAATAACGCCCATGTCGTTCCAATAGTCCGCGTATTTGAAATTTTGAATATTTTCAGAAAGCCAGTTTTCATAAAAGCGGATGGATTCCACATCCATTTTCATTTTGCCATACATAAACTTTAAAAAGAAAAAATCAAATTTCACCGCGATCGGATCCTCTCTGGTAGCTAACTGGAATTGCAAATCAAGCAATTCAGGCAGAAGCCCCTCATATTTCTTCTTTTCAATTTTTCCCAGCAGCGTTTCGATTTTTTCTTTCCATCCGCTATTTCTCAAATAAGAGGCCCCTTTTAGGGAATGCAGGGAACGAATCACGCGCACCGGTAGGGCCACTTTGTGATCGCTATCGGCTTCGTAGCTGGAAAGCAACAATAAAATGCCAAGATTAAAATTGGCTTCCTGAAAGTCAGGCTTTTTTTCCAGGGCCTGCGAAAAGCAATCTTTAGCCCGCCTATATTCACCGCTAAGTGTGTAGGCAACCCCCAGATCATTCAGCAAGTCCGGAAAGGGCTCTGTTGTTTCCAGTGTTTTTTTCAGCGTGTCGGCAGCTTGTCGGTAATTGCGTTCTTTTAAATAACAGGCGGCTAATTTTCGATAGGCTTTGATGAAATCGGCTCTCAAATCAATGGCGAACTGAAATTCTTCTTTTGCCTCGTCCAGTAAATTAAAAGCAAACAGCACACGTCCGAACCGATAGTGATAGACGGCCTGGGTCACTTCTTTAATGCGTTCTTTAATGGTAAACAGCGTTTCGATTTCTTCGATTACCTGTTCATGCGCTTCCCGGGCGCGTTCATTCCACAGCTCATCCTCATCGGCCAGGAAACCGGAATTTACCGGATACCATTTCTGGTACAGCAATTTCCCTTCTTCCGTAACGGTGGCTTCTATCTGCTTTTCTCTCAATTCGGTTTTTATCTGAAATTGATGATCGGCAATCCGAAATTCATTAATAAACTTAAAGGGCTTCAAGAGATCGAATTCCTCCATGACAAAAGTTAAGTCCAATTTAAGATAATTGCTATAAGGATTCAATAGTAATCAAACAGGGCCGATTACGGCCCCCTGTTGAACTTAACCGTGCGCGTTATTGCTGGTACAAATGCCGACGCTTCGTTATAAATCAAAATACAGTTGAAATTCAACCGGACTTGGCCAGTTAGAAACTTCATTAAACTCTCTGGACTTAATATCAATCCAGTGTTCAATGAGGCCGATATCAAAAATTCCGTCGCGCAACAAAAACTGATAGTCGTTTTTCAGAGCATCCAGAGCGGCATTCAAGCTAAAAGGCAGGTAACGCATGAGAATTTTAGGATCGAAGTCGTCCGCCTCATAGGGGCCAAACCCTTCTTTTACAGGATCAATTTTGTTGATAATGCCATCGATGCCTGCCATTAAAATAGCGGTCAAGGCCAGATACGGATTGGCCGTGGCATCCGGCGGCCGATATTCGAAACGGGCTTCCTGAGGATTTTTAACATAACGGGGAATACGCACGCATGAGGCGCGGTTGGCCTGACCAAAATTGATGGCCGTGGGCGCTTCCACACCGGGAACCAGACGCTTGTAAGAATTGGTTGTTGGATTGGTAAAAGCGCACAGGGCAGCCGCATGTTTTAATACGCCGCCGATGTAATACAGCGCATTCTGATTGAGATTGGCATAGCCGCCTTTCTGGTAAAAAACATTTTTCATTTCCGCATCCACCAGAAAATGGTGCAGGTGCATGCCGCTTCCGGCCTGTTTGTAGATGGGTTTGGGCATAAAGGTTAATCGTAAATCTTTTTGCGCCGCGAGATTATGTAAAATGTATTTGGTTAACACGATGATATCCGCGCTCTTCAATAAATCGTTAAAAAAAATCTCGATCTCCTGCTGGCCCAGATTGCCCACTTCATGGTGATGATATTTTACGGGAATACCGCATTTAATTAACAGACGGGTCGCCTCATCTCTAAAATCGTCGTACAAATCAAACGGATTTGCAATATGGTAGCCATTAAAGCCAAATTGCTCCTCCGATTCAATTTTTATGTAAGACTCATGAGCGTTTACTTTAAAATCCACGCTATTTAATATGTAAAATTCAAATTCCGGTCCCCATTGAGATTTACTGCCGATCCCGTATTTTTGTAAAAGTTGTTCCGCCCTTACAGCCATGTTGCGCAAATCGTACTGGTAAGGCGTATTTTGGTCGTCGGTATTAAAGACTTTGGTAAAACAACTGATGGTCGGCGCTTCGCGAAAGGGATCAAACATACACGTATCCAGGTCCGGTTTCATAATCATATCGCTGTTTTCTACCCTTCTGAACCCGTAACTGGAACCGTCAAAGCCAACGCCTTCGGTCATTAACTTATCCAGAACTTTTTCGGAGTATGGCAACGTGAGATGGTGCAGCCTGCCCTGCAGATCGCAAACTTTTAAATCGATAAATTCCACGCGATGATCTTTTAAAATCTCTTGTATCTTTTTTGCATCGTACATATTTGCTCCTTTCGAGTCACATCTTTTTAGCAAAGTTAAAAGTAAAACAATTTAAGAAATTTAAAAATGTGTTGCAGAAAATTTTGAGTGTGTTAAGAGCTTTTTTAAAAAAGGATCGCTAAAAATAATCGAGTTGTTTTTGCGGGCGAAAGCCTTTTAACAGGCATTCTATTTTTATTTTAAGCAGTTCAACGTCAAATGGTTTGGTAATCAGGGCGTCTGCTATTTTTTTTAACTGGCGTCGAATTTCGGGTTTGTCAGGAATAAAGGTGTACATGAGGATAATTTTTACGTTCTGGTGTTGCTGCTTTAAATTAAACAGTTCTTTTAATAAATTTTCGTCGGCATTGTCCACATTTACAATAACCAGATCGATCCTGTTCAAAATAATCGTGTAATCTAAATATTCCACATTGTCGCGGATGTAAACATTGAAACTGTCTTCCAGATACATCCCGACGTTTTTACAAAATTCATGATCAGGATCGATTACCAGTAAATTATTTCTGAAAAGTCTTCCATTGTTTTGCATAATATTATTATTTGCAAAACCAGTGCCAGTTTACAAAAGGCCATTTTTAGGCAGAAAAAAGGCGTGCAAAAAGACCATCCTTTTCGTTTTAACCTTTTAATATTTTTAAGGTTAAAAAAGAAAGCGTTACCTTTTGATTCACTAAATCAGAACCACTTTGCATTCCTACAGTTCAAAGAATACAAAATGGTTTTTCTTACTTTTAAGAAAACTAATCGATGGGCAGCGCAATACGGATATCGATCCGCCGGTTTTTGGCTCGCCCTTCCGCCGTTTTATTGCTGGCAATGGGCTCCTGGTCGCCTCGCCCAATGGCTTCTATCTGCGAATCTTTGAGATCAAGATTGGCGATCAAATACTCTTTTACGGCCTTTGCTCTTTGTTGTGACAGTACCTTATTTTTATAGGAACTCCCCGAGGCGTCGGTGTGCCCTTCGACCAGAATATAGCTATCGGGAAATTCGTAAATGGCGCGCTGCACTTTGGTCAAAAGAGAAAAATATTCTGGCTGGATGATAGCCTTTCCCGGCTGGAATTTTAATCCGAATAAGCGAATCAATAGATTATCATCCTGCACCAGCACTTCGGCCTCGCCTGGCTCAAACAATTCCTTTATCTTCTTAATTTTATTCTCCAGCTCCAGCCTCTTTTGCAGTTCCACGGAGAGATTGGTTTCTTTTTCTTTGATCTGGTTAATTTCTTTTTTTAACTCTGCGTTTTCTTTAACCAAGCGCTTATTTTCATTTTTCAGGTTGGCAATATAACCGATGATGGTCTGCACCGGTTTGTCAAAACCTTCGTCAAATTGAGGATTATAATTGAAGGGAATGGCGATGTTTTTGATCAGGTCTTCGAATTTTAAGATTAACAATTCCCAATTTTTGTCTTTTTTTCTTAACTCTTTGATCATTCTGGCCAGATACAATGCATGGCGCGCCTGGTACGCCGCCTGATCGGCCTTAAGCCTGGCCGAATCGAGCGAGTCGGGGTTGGCGTTTATCATCTCTTCCGTGTCATGCAAGGCGTTGAGGGCTGCCATGTAGGTCTGATAGCATAATTCTGGCGCGTCTTCTTCTCTGGCCTTAGCGATTAACTGGCGCGGTTCATCTAATAGGCTGTTGATCAGCGCCTGGCGAACGGCCTGGTCGTAAAGCTCTCTGGCTTCGCTGCCATATTTCAAAACATCTTCCCGGTCATTGTCTTCGATATTTTCTACGGCGCGCTTAAACTTTTTTTCCGCCCGCTCCCAGAGCTTTGCAGCAAATTGCGGCGCGCCCACATCCAGCGCCTTTTCTCGCATTTTGATGGCTTCGTCCAGCCAGCTTTGAGCAATCTCCACATTTTTCAAGCCTTCCAGCGCATAGGTTTGAAAACGTAAAAGTTTTTCCTTGATCTCTTTGAGGTCTTTTTGCTTATCAAAATCCTCGGAAGCTTCGCTGTAATATTCAATCGCTTTTTCGTAACTCTCCGGCGAATAGATTTGCGCTCCGGATTCTTGCAGTTGTTTTAGCAGGCGATCGTATTTGCCGAAGATTTCAGATTTGGGCTGCATTTGCGCCAGGCTGAGGCAGGCGCTGCTTAAGATGATGAGAACAACAAAAGAAAAATAATTTTTTTTCATGGTACTGCCATTAATTGATTGTACTTACTGGTTGCTGCGTTTTAAAATACGATTGAAATCGATGCATGGCAACCTTTCCTAATCCTTTAATGGCAATGGTGCTTTTGTTCTTAAGATGAATGTCTAAAATTTCAAAGACTTCGTTTAGCGAATTAACCGAAAAGCAGAGTTTTTTAGAAGTTTTAATAAATTCAAATCCCTTGCCAATAAATTTGGCATACTCGCCAACGGTGATCAATAAATCAATGGGCAAAGCGGACAAAAAATAGCCCATATTAATGTGTTGCTGCTCCACGTTTATGCCGGCATCCGCCATATCGCCGACGATCAATACCAGTTGTTCAGAATACTGCTCAAAGGTGGAGAGCACGCGCGCCGCTTTGCTTACCGAACGCGGGGTGCTGATGTAGCTTTCGTCGATCACATAAATCGATCCGTATTTTAGAACTTTGCCGCGTCCTTCAGGCAGAGAAAATTTTGTATTTAATATTTCCACCACATCGTTCAAACTGAAGCCAATGTGCGCCACCGCCGCCACGGCAGCCAAAAAATTGTACAGATCCTGAATGGAAAAAATGGGTAGTTGAATTTCAAAACGACCGTTCAACTTAAAACGCATGCCGCCCGGCCCAAATTGCTCGATGTCGGTGGCATAAAAATCGGCGTGCGGATTTAAACCGAATTGAATGACATTCAAATTTTTAATTTGTTTTACAATGTTGTAACTGAGTTCATCGTCCTTATTTAAAATGGCGATTCCGTCCTGATCCATGTATTTTAGCAACGAAGCCTTTTCGATGGCCTGCCGAATCATGCGCTCCAGATAGTTAAGGTGCGCATCTCCCAGGTTGGTTACAATGGCGATATTGGGGCGGATTAAATGAACCAGCTCAACAAATTGCCGGCCCTTTTGATGGTTGAGCTCAAATAAACCAAAATCGTAAGTATTGTTTAGTTTTTTTAAAGTACTGAAATTATTTTGCAGATTTCCGCAACCGTTTGGATGCCTTAATACTTTGCCCCGCGCGGAGAGGATGGTCTCGATCATGGAAATGGTTGAAGTTTTGCCTAAATTACCGGTAACGGCGATAATCGGATTGGTGAAAGCCTGGCGCCGCCTCAGTATTTCTTTTTTTTCTTTGTCAGAAATAAAATCTTTTTTAAATCCCGGTTTACCAAACAAATTTTTATCCCCCAAATGAAGGTAAATAAGCGTTTTAAGCCCTATGGCTAATTCTGTTCAATGAACGATGAAGGCAAAACAGACCTTACAAAAAGACAAACTTAATCAGGATTTTGCATCCTGATTAAGCTGAATTAAATATCGTCAACGAATGAATTAAAATAAGTGATGTAGATTGGAAACTGACCAGTAAAATTTTTCAGGGATTAAAAAATGTTATGGCTTCTTTCAATTGCTCCACAAAATAATCAATTTCTTCGAACGTATTGTAAAAATAAAAACTGGCTCTGGTAGTAGCGGCGATGTCCAGCTTACGCATGATGGGCTGTGCGCAATGATGACCGGCCCGCACGGCAATTCCCTGTTGATCCAGAAAGTGAGAAAGATCGTGGGGATGAACCTCGCCCAGATTAAAGGAGATCACGCCGCCCCTTTCCGGCGCATTGCCGTAGATCACAAGCTCGTCCAATTCGGCTAATTTTTTAAGGGCGTAAGTGGTCAGTTCCTGCTCGTAAAGGGTAATGTTTTTCATGCCGACGGCGCTTAAATAATCAACGGCAGCGCCCAGAGCAATGGCGCCGGCGATATTGGGCGTACCGGCTTCAAATTTGTAAGGAATCTCATTCCAGGTGGCGCGCTCCAGCCACACAGACTGAATCATCTCTCCCCCGCCCTGGTAGGGGTTCATGTTTTCAAGATGATTAATTTTAGCGTACAATACGCCAATACCAGTTGGACCCAGCATTTTATGACCCGAAAAAGCCAAAAAATCGCAATCCAGAGCTTGAACGTCGGTGGGCAAATGGGGAACGCTTTGCGCCCCGTCTAACAATACCGGTATTCCCCGGTCTTTTGCCATGCGGATAATGCGTTTAATGGGGTTAATCGTTCCAAAAACATTGGACATGTAGGTTAACGAAATAATTCGCGTTTTATTGCTCAGTATTTTTTCAAAGGCTTCAAAATCCAGAACTCCCTCACTGGTAAAGGGAATAAAGCGCAGTTTTGCGCCAACCTTTTGGGCCAGTATTTGCCAGGGAATGAGATTACTGTGATGTTCCATCTCGCTTAAAATGATCTCATCGCCGGCTGAGATGAATTTTTCGCCCCAGGCTGTAGCCACCAGATTGATGGCTTCGGTGGTGCCGCGCGTAAAGACAATTTGCCGGGCGCTGGGCGCGTTGATAAACCTGGCCACCTTCTGGCGCGCCTCTTCAAAGGCCATGGTCGCCGTTTCGCCTAAATAATGGATAGCGCGGTGTACGTTGGCATTCATTCCCTGGTAGTAATCAACAATGGTTTGAATAACCGCTTCCGGCTTTTGCGTGGTGGCGGCATTGTCAAAATAAACCAGCGGTTTGCCATGGACGATGGTTTCTAAAATCGGAAAATCTTTTCGGTATAAATAGGGATCAAATTGAACGGATGCCTGTGTCTTATCTGATATCTGCAAAACCATTCCCCTTCTTTTTCTATCGTTGCACTGTTGTATGGTTGTCTTTTTATTACCGTGCTCGGATTGCCCGGCCGGTTTTCGCAAATTTCAACTCATTCCCGATCGTAAAGCGTAAATGCGTTGTTCTCCGCAAACGTATTCCGCTCAATGAGTTCGAGAATGAAAATCGGATGTAACGAGTCAATCCTTTTCTGCCGTTTTAAGAACCTTACATGTATCCCAATTGCAATTTTGCCACTTCGGACATCATGCTCGGGTGCCATGGCGGGTCCCAGACCACATCGACCTGAACGTCGCCCACACCGGAAATCTGTTGAACGCGTTCCTTGACCTGCATCGGCAGGGATTGCGCAGCCGGACAATTGGGCGTGGTTAGGGTCATGGCAATCTTAATATTATTCTCTTCGTCAATGGAAATATCGTAAATCAAACCTAACTCGTAAACATCTACCGGAATTTCCGGGTCATAAACGGTTTTTAAAACTTTTACGACATCATCTTTAAAGATGGGATTTTTACTCATTATCATTCCTCCGTTGAAACATGATCATTTTGTTTACCGTGTAAAGCGTTGTGCAGGGTGTGCCAGGGCAACGTGGCGCATTTGACGCGCATGGGGAATTCCGACACGCCGGCAAAAACCGCCAGCTTACCCAATTTTTCCAGATACTCGGCCGGATCCAGTTCGCCTCGCACGATCTTTTGAAACAGCTCAATATACTGATCGATCTCCGAAACTTTTTTGCCCTTTATGAACTCGCTCATTACTGAGGCCGAAGATTTAGAAATAGCGCACCCTTTGCCTTCAAAGCGCACATCTTCCACGCGCCCATCTTTAATTTTTAAATAGATCACATAGTGATCGCCGCATAAAGGATTGTGTCCTTCCAGAGTGTGTGTCGCATCTTTCAATGATCCAAAATTGCGCGGCGAACGATTGTGATCTAAAATAATTTCCTGGTACAATTCCCGGAATTGATCGTCCATGGCCATTCCCTCTTCATTCTATTTGATAAAATTCATGCTCTCTTTAAATCGTTGTAAAATATTTTGATCCACATAATCTCTTACGGGTTTTACTTTGATCTGTTCGATAATACGTTCTGCAAAGGAATAAATCAACAGATTTTTCGCCCGATTCTCAGAGATTCCGCGAGTTCTTAAGTAAAAAATCGCTTCTTCGTCTAACTGCCCCACGGTGGCGCCGTGCGTACACTTTACGTCGTCTGCGTAAATTTCGAGCTGGGGCATGGTATCGATTTTAGCCTCGTCCGAAAGCAAAAGGCAGTTATTGGACTGGACGGCGTCGGTTTTTTGGGCGTCTCTTTCAACCAGAATTTTACCCGCAAACACGGCGCTGGCCCTGTCGGCTAAAATTCCCTGGTAGAGCTCATTGCTGGTGCAGTTTGGGCTGGCATGCTCAATAAGCGTATGATTATCGTGATGTTGCGTACCATGCGCCATGTAAAAACCGTTTAAAGAGGCATCGGCAAATTCCCCTTGCAAGGTTATTTTTAAATTGTTGCGCACCAGCTTTCCGCCCAGAGTAATATTGTTGGAAACATACCGGCTGCTGTGCTTTTGCTGAACCAGCACGTTGCCCACGTGGTAGGCGTTTTCATTTTCATTTTGAATGTGGCTGTGAATCACCTTTGCATGATTGCTCACCGAAACCACGGTCAGGGCATTGGTGAAATGGGGCTCGTCCGAAAAAGAGAGAAAGGTTTCAATAACGCGTAAAAACGAATGCTCGCCTACTTTGATGACGTTGCGGATGACATTATTGACCGTTTCCCCCTGCCCCATGGCAATATTGAGTACGTTTATCGGCACCTTTAAAACGGTATGATCCGGCACTTCGATGATAATACCGTCGCTAAAAAAAGCGGCATTTAAAGCGCTGAACACATTAAATTCATTGACTGCTTTTTCGTTTAATTCCGGCAACAGTTCTACTTTGTTGCTGAGCGCGTGATTAAGGGAACTAATCTGCACTCTGTCGTTCGATTCCGCCATAGTGGAAAGATGCGGCATAAAATAACCGTTGACAAAAACCAGGGTAATGCCTTCAAAGTTGTTGTACAAAAAGGGCTGAATTTGCTCGATCGACAGCGCCTCGCCCGCCGCTTTTTCGGCCAGGCGGAATTCCGTTTCGAAAAAAGGTTTTGGATTGGTAAAACGCCATTCTTCATCTCGCGATGTCGGTAATCCGCTTTGGCTTACAAATTCTAAAGCCGCCTTGCGCACCTGGTGCAGAGGATGCTTTTTTTGCCCGTTTAAACGGCTTTCAAATTGTTTAAATTGTTGTTTAATCACATCTATTGTTAACATTATAATATTACTCCTGCTCGCTTATTTTAACCAGTCGTAGCCTTTTTCTTCCAGCTCAAGCGCCAGCTCGCGGCCGCCTGATTTTACAATTTTTCCGTTGTACAGAACATGCACAAAGTCGGGAACAATGTACTGCAATAAACGCTGATAATGGGTGATGACCAGAAAGGCGTTCCGATCGTTGTGCAAATGATTAACGCCTTCTGCCACAACTCGTAAGGCGTCAATGTCCAGTCCGGAGTCGGTTTCATCCAGAATGGCCAGTTTAGGTTCCAGTACGGCCATCTGAAAGATCTCGTTTCTTTTTTTCTCGCCGCCGGAAAAGCCTTCATTAACCGGACGGTTTAACAAACTCTGATCCATCTCCACAATCTTCATTTTCTCCTTGACGATGGCCAGAAAATCGGCCGCGTCAATTTCTGGCAGCCCTAAATGTTTTCGTTTTTCGTTTAAAGCGGTTTTTAGAAAATACATATTGCTCACTCCGGGAATTTCCACAGGATACTGGAAGGCCAGAAAAATGCCTTCGCGCGCCCGTTCTTCCGGAGTCATCTCCAGCAAGTCTTTACCTTCGAATAAAATTTCGCCTTCGGTCACTTCGTACAAATCCCGCCCGGCCAGCACATTGGCCAGCGTGCTTTTGCCCGAGCCGTTTGGCCCCATAATGGCGTGGATTTCTCCGGCCTTAATGGTTAAATTTATTCCCTTTAAGATTTCATTTCCTTCTACATTGGCATGTAAGTTACGAATTTCCAACATTTCTATCTGTTCCTTTCTAAATTTTTAACCAACGCTACCTTCTAAACTAATACTCAATAGATTTTGTGCTTCCACGGCAAACTCCATGGGCAATTCTTTAAACACTTCCCGGCAATACCCATTAACAATCATGGAAATGGCGTCTTCAGTAGAGATGCCGCGCTGATTGAGGTAAAATATCTGATCTTCGCCTATTTTGGAAGTGGTAGCCTCGTGTTCCACTTTGGCCGTGGTGTTTTGCACCTCAATGTAAGGGAACGTATGCGCCCCGCACTTGTCGCCAATCAGCAAAGAATCGCATTGCGAAAAATTACGCGCATTGGTTGCCTTTTTGCCCACTTTAACCAGACCGCGATAGGAGTTGTCGCTTTTGCCGGCAGAAATGCCTTTAGAAACAATGGTGCTTCGCGTGTTTTTGCCCAGGTGAATCATCTTGGTGCCGGTGTCGGCCTGCTGATAATTATTGGTCAAAGCCACGGAATAAAATTCGCCAACCGAATTATCTCCTTTTAAAATGACGCTGGGATATTTCCAGGTAATGGCCGATCCCGTTTCCACCTGCGTCCAGGAAATTTTAGCATTGTCGTAACAAATACCGCGCTTGGTAACAAAATTGAAGATGCCGCCCTTGCCTTCTTCGTCGCCCGGATACCAGTTTTGTACGGTGGAGTATTTGATCTCGGCGTCTTTTAAAGCCACCAGCTCCACCACCGCGGCGTGCAATTGGTTTTCATCGCGCATGGGCGCCGTACACCCTTCCAGATAGCTCACATAGGCGCCTTCATCGGCCACAATCAACGTGCGCTCAAATTGACCGGTCTGGGCTGCATTAATCCTGAAATAGGTAGAAAGTTCCATGGGACAACGCACGCCTTTTGGAATGTAAACAAACGAGCCGTCGCTAAACACGGCAGAATTTAAAGCCGCAAAAAAGTTATCGGTGTAAGGGACAACCGATCCTAAATATTTTTGAACCAGCTCCGGATAGTTCTGGATGGCCTCGGACATGGGACAAAAGATAATGCCCATCTCATTCAGCTTTTCCTTGAATGTGGTGGCTACAGAAACGCTGTCAAACACCGCATCCACAGCAACCCCGGCCAGCATCTTTTGCTCCTCCAGCGGAATGCCCAATTTTTCGTAAGTCTTCAACAATTCGGGATCAACCTCGTCCAGACTTTTGTATTTGGGCGTGCTCTTGGGAGCGGAGTAATAGCGAATGGCCTGATAATCAATCGGTTGATATTTTACCTTGGGCCAGTGCGGCTCTTCCATTTTCAGCCAGTGCCGATAGGCCTTTAACCGCCACTCAGTCATAAACTCGGGTTCGTTCTTTTTCTTTGAAATCGCGCGAACGATATCCTCATTTAACCCCAGCGGCAACTCATCGGCTTCGATATCGGTTACGAATCCATATTTATATTCTTTTTTGGTGATCTCTTCGATTATTTTTTTCTCGTCACTCATCATCTCACCTCATTTTTATTAATATTTAACTTCTGATTGTTACATGTTTGGTTTAACAAACTGGCCTTTTTTAAGCTGTTTTTGCTCAAAATGATCTTTGGCGTTTTCATATTGTTCCCGATAAACCCAGGAGAAATCTCCTTTCATACGCGTCAACAAATCCTTTAAACTGATATTCCTTAATAATTGCATGAATTCTTCCTGAACATATTGCATGGGAGTCTGAATATTACAAAATAAAAACTGATCACAATCGCAAGGACGACCCGTATGGCAAGCAACCAGATGAAAGGGGCCGTCGATCGATTCCACCACTTCCAGCATATTTATTTGTTCTATCTTACGGGCTAACGTATAACCGCCTTTTACGCCCTGAACCGATTGCAATAAACCGATCTTTGCCAGTTTTTGCAATACCTTGCTCAAAATTTCCTGGGGAATGCGATACTCCCTGGCCAGCCGCCGGGCTGTCACCAGGTGATCAACTTCTCTGTAACGCGCCAGCTCAACCATGGCGATCAATGCATATTCCACTCTTTTACTAAACTTCATCATAAATACGACTTTTTCAGTCTGATTTAACTTTTAAAAAATGCGACTCATTTTGTCGCATTTAGAAAAACGCAATTTAACAAGGCAATTATTCCCTGTCAAATTTAATTTTTAAATAATTTCAGCCGTAATTATTTTTAAAAATTATGCGTAAAACAGATTGTTTAATTGGCTTTCCCAAAGAAATCACTCATTTTAAAAACCATAGTACTTTTCTCACCCTAAAGGTTTAACATTTGGATTTTTTCGTTTGTTGTGTAATACCTATTCTTTACCGGCGGGAGACAAAAACGTTCCCTTAATTGCATTCCATAAATTTGTTCGCTATATTTTTTTGGCAGATCGGTAAAACACCTATGCCGATGTCTGGAAGATAGCAGGCGCCGGCCGGCCATGCATTTTGCCTTACAGCGATTACCGCTGAGGATAGGATGAGCTTTGAAACGCCGGGCATGGCAAAGAGCAATAACGGATTGTTTTTATCGTGCCTGCACCATAACACAAAGGACGGATAATATGAAAACGGTTTATTTAAGCTGGATTTTAATTCTGTTAACGGCTTTTTCTCTGTACGCAGATGAGCAGGCTAAAAAGATCGTAAAGAAAGCAAACGATAAATTCAGGGGGCGGTCTTCGTATGCCGAAGCGACCTTAACGGTTGTAAAGCCGAATTGGTCACGCTCTTTATCCATGAAAATCTGGGCGCTGGAGCCCGATTATGCCCTGATCTTAATCACCAGCCCGGCGCGCGATAGAGGAACGGTAACTTTAAAACGCAAGCGCGAAGTCTGGAACTGGATTCCTTCCATTCGGCGCATGATCAAAATACCGCCATCCATGATGATGCAATCGTGGATGGGTTCCGATTTTACCAATGATGATCTGGTGCGCGAATCTTCTATGGTCGAAGATTACTTCCATAAGATCATCCGGCAGGACACATTTGCCGGATACGACTGTTATGTCATTCAATCGCTGCCAAAACCTGAAGCCAATGTGGTATGGGGAAAATTACTCTCCTGGATATCTAAAAAAGATTATTTATTTCTTAAAACGGAATATTACGATGAAGACGGACCGCTGGTCAAAACCATGGTGGCCAGCAAGGTCAAAAAAATGGATGATCGGATCATTCCCACCCATCTGGAATTGATTCCCCATAACAAACCGGGACAAAAAACGATTCTGGAATATCAAAAGCTTAAATTTAATATTAAACTCAATCCGTCCTTCTTTTCTCAACAAAACATGAAACGCGTGAGGTAGAGCAAAAAAACCGAAACATGAATTATACGAAGGATACCTACGACACGAATTGAGGCCTGGGTTAATATGGTCTTGTGGGGTAGGAATTAGTCGGATGATTGAAAGAGAGCAACCATGTACATTCAGTTAAGCTGGCGTAATATCTGGCGCAACAAAAAACGGACTTTAATTGCCGTGGCTTCGGTTTTTTTTGCCGTTATCACAGCCGTCAATACGCGCTCTATGCAGCTCGGGTCGTATGATTATATGATCCATTCCACAGCCAGGTTTTATTCCGGTTATCTGCAGATCCAGAATCCTCAATACTGGGAAAAACGTTCTCTGGAAAACTCGATGGTTCAGGATAGCCTGAATTTTGACCGCCTGAGCGCTCTTTCGCACGTGATGGGCGTTACGCCCCGTCTGGAGGCCTTTACCCTGCTCTCTTTCGGAAACACAACGCGCGTCGGGCAGGTGATTGGCATTGACCCCTCGCGAGAAGATCAAACAACAGGATTGCGTTCACGGCTGGTAGAAGGTTCTTTTTTAAATGAAGACGAATATGCGGCCATTATCAGTCAGGGGCTGGCGCGGATGCTGGGTCTTGCCATCGGCGACAGTCTGGTTCTTTACGGTCAGGCCTACCACGGCCAAATCGCGGCCGCTCTTTTACCCATAAAAGGCATTGTCCAATATCCCATCCGGGAATTAAACAACACCATGGTTTATTTGCCTTTAAAAACGGCGCAGGATATTTTTTTGATGCCCGGACGGATTACTTCCGTGGTGGTGCTGTTAGACGGGAATCGCCATCTCAATCAGGCCAGAAGTCAGCTTCTGAAAATCATACCGCAGCATTACCGCGTTATCGACTGGCAGACCATGTTGCCGGAATTATATCAGAGCATTCAACTGGATAATGTTTCGGGCATGCTGATGTTGGCCATTTTGTACGTTGTGATTGCCTTTGGTCTGTTTGGCACCATTTTGATGATGATTAACGAACGGCGAAAAGAATTCGGCATTTTAATTGCCGTTGGGATGAAAAAAAGCAGAATATTACTGGTAACCATGAGTGAAATCATTTTCATTTCTTTAGCCGGCGCCTTAAGCGGGATTCTGGGAGCGCTTCCACTGGTCTTGTATTTCACGCGTCATCCCATTCGTATTACGGGGGAGGCCGCCCGATCGTTTGAACTATTTGGTATTGAGCCGATTTTTAGTTTCAGTTCCGATCCGACCATTTTTTTCAATCAGGCGCTGGTGGTGTTTTTGATCGCTCTGGCCACATTCATCTATCCTGTATTTTTCCTTAAAAAACTGGAGCCGCACGAAGCGATGCATGCATGAAAGGAGGCAGCCATGCTGTTTGCCCTGGCCTGGAAAAACATCTGGCGTAATAAAACACGCAGCTTAATCGTTATTTTAGCCATTGCTTTTGGCCTGTGGGGCGGGTTGTTTTCTGGCGGACTGATGGTTGCCCTGGGAGATTCCATGGTCAAGTCGGCCATCGATCGCGACCTGGCGCACATTCAAATCCATCACCCCAAATATGATGAAAACAAAAGTATTCAAAGATTCATTCCGCAGGCGGAGGAGGTCCTTCTAAAACTCAAAACCGTGCAAGGCCTGGCAGGTATTTCTGCACGGACGCGTTTTTTGGGAATGGCGTCATCGGCAACTTCATCATACCCTGTACAGATTTGCGGCATTAATGCGCAACAAGAAAAAGAGGTAACCACAATTTATCAGAGGCTGGTGGCCGGTAGCTATTTTAATTCTCCAAAAGAGAACGCCATCGTGATCGGTCAAAAACTGGCTCAACGCCTGAATTTACGTTTGCACTCCAAGCTGGTGCTGGGCTTTGAAGGACTGGATGGCGAGCTGATTAACGTGGCCTGTAGAGTCGTTGGCATTTATCGAACAGAATCTTCCCGCTTTGACGAAAGCCACGTCTTTTTAAAAAGTGAATTTCTGGTCAGCAATATCGGCCGGCCGGCTATCCACGAGATCGCCATCCGGCTGAAAAATTCCAGTCAATTAACCGAAAAGACCAATCTGCTTAAAAGCTGGTTTCCTGACTTGCTGGTGGAGTCCTGGAAAGAACGCTCTCCCGAAACGGCCTTTATTTCTGACATGATGATTCTTTACACCTATTTTTTTCTGGTTTTCATTTTATTTGCCGTTCTGTTTGGCATTACCAATACCATGTTTATGTCCGTTGTCGATCGCGTTCGAGAGCTGGGCATGCTGATGGCCATTGGCATGAAAAGGATGCGTGTTTTTACCATGATTTTACTGGAGAGCATCATGCTTTCCATTACCGGCGGATTTGTGGGCGTCATTATTGGCGGCCTGACCATCTTTTTAACCAACCACACCGGCATTAACCTGACGATTTTCAAAGCCAGTCTTGAATTTTTTGGTTCAAGCTCGGTGCTCTATCCCACATTACCGCCTGAACTGTATGCCTATTTAACCATTCTGATTGTTTTTACAGCCAGCGCCGCGGCCATCATGCCCGCCATTAAGGCCATTCGCCTGGAACCGGCCAGAGCAATTCGCACGCTTTAACATAGACCATCAAGGAGCTGACCTTTACCCACACATAGCACCGTGGGTTATGGGCCGTCTCGGCTTGAAGTAAAAATAATATACATCTCGGTTGCCGTATCCAATCGCTGTATACCTCGCCAGAGCGTTACTGTGCCAGGCTCGCCATCACTCTTTCTGCCTAAATGGCCTCCGATCTGACCTACCATACGGATGGCTTCTCGTAAACTCATCGGCTCCTCCGGCGCTATGGGCGTCTTATGCACATAGCAATACAACGCTTTCCATTCCTCTTCTTTGAAAAATACGCTCGCCGGCGAATCCGGTATTTCACGACCTAACATGGTCATATGATAAATGCGCCAGGCTACAACCATATCCACGGCTAAGGCCGTCTCTAAACGATCCGCACTGCCTAATTGACGATCTTTTATGCGGCAGCCGCTCTTGAGCGTTCGATGATATATCTCGATACCCCAACGACGAGTGTACCACTGCACTCGTTGATAGGCATCAGTAAAATTCTCTACCGACACCGTGGTCAATAACATCCACTCTATTGGACTCTTAATATCAGCTGGCGGATCGACCTCTCGGATATAAACAGCCCACACCTTAATGGGCTTAGAGGACGAAAATCGTTTCGGCGGTTCTAAGTCTATCGACGAATAAC
The DNA here is from genome assembly GCF_001886815.1 of Caldithrix abyssi DSM 13497. Classification (GTDB taxonomy): domain Bacteria; phylum Calditrichota; class Calditrichia; order Calditrichales; family Calditrichaceae; genus Caldithrix; species Caldithrix abyssi. Next base: position 2,487,733 of record NZ_CP018099.1, on the reverse strand, counting down.
GCAAGGACATCTTGGCCTCACGAGCCCTGATATTGCCCCTACGAGGAACATGAATTTGAAATTGACCGCGCTCTTCTTGACTGGACATGTAATCCCACAGATCAATTCCGGCCACTTTGCGATTGCGGCGCTTGCCCACGCGTACCAAAAGTCCTGCCTTGCTATCTTTCCTTTGAGCCTCATGAAATAATTCGTAGATATCCGCCTCTCGATCGCCCACGCTTACGATAAGCGTCTCCGGACATAACTTAGCGATCTCGTTGACCCGGCGATAACTACGTAACCATTTCATACTCTCTTTTTGCTCAATGGGTAATTCCTTCCGACGACGCGTCTTGCCTCGATCCTTCGGATCACGAGCCCATACCTGGGCATCCAATACGCCTAACGGCGTGCCATCCTCACTAAAGGCCAATGTATCATGTAAAATCAAGCCAATGCTCTGGTGATCTATATGGCTTGTCGGCCCCAAGTCTTTGGTCATGGGATGCGTGCTGTAGTCTAAAATGGTCGTGTCCTGAGGCGCTAAAACCACCTTGTGTTCTTTTATGCGATCTATCGTCGCCTCGGTATGTGCATCTAAAATAATATCCATGGTTACCTTCTCGTTTTGAAAAAATCGATAGGCGCCCATCGTGCGCGCCTTACCACCACAGGCCTCCGGAATGTTGGCCTGCGGCTTGTTGTAAAAGTCATCCGCTATGGCGTACAAACGCTGTTTGAGACGATTGTCATATAAGCGAATGCTGCCAAATTCCCGCTCCGCCCAATTCGATGAGTCTTTGATTAATCGTCCTTGGCCTAAACCGTCCGCACTCTCCTGACACAAAATCTTTCGCCAGTTCCTTTGCAATGGATAAAGAAATACCTTTTTGGCGATACCGTCACGACGACCGCTGGTATTTCCTACATAAAGCCAGTTGGAAGCCAGGTAACCGATGCCTTTGAAAACACTAGAATCCACATAACTTTCCACCAAAACCGGGCGATAACCATAACGACTCTCCCAATCGGTTCCAATACGCTGCAAGGCTTTACTCAACAGAAATGAAGCCAGATTCTTGACCTTAACCGTAGGTACGATCAAAAAACGATCATTACTGATCACATACTGGATATTCTCCCTTCGCGCCTTTTCGCTCCAGCCAATATAGGCATCCCTGGCTCGTAATTTATAAGTCGCTGAACTAAAGCCTAAAGCGCCAATATAGCCATACTTCTCGCTTTTTACAATATAGCGAATCTGAGCGCCACAAAGTTTTGCGCTTTTAAGGTAATGGAAATTCTCTATTAACTGAAACCATGCGCGCGAATCCTTGCTGTAGCGGCTTTTGATCGGCTCGATTACAATTTCGCCTAAAACCGATAAATGGCCTTCAATGGAGGCGATTGGAACATCAAGCTTACGCTTTTTCTTTTTTTCAAAAGCATAGCTTTTTTTTCGTTCTGGTAATTTGATTAAACCGCGCCGATCCAGCTCTAATAAGGCTTTACGGCAGCTCATCTCCTGGAATTTCCCATTGGGAGATTTCCAGTCCATCAGTTCGCATACCTCTCGTGATAATTTCCTACGAGATATCTGCGGCTGCCGGGCAATGATCGCATTAATACGTTTTAATATTGGTTCGCTAAAAATTTTCCCATATATTTGCATGTAGAAAATTTAACAAATTATTCCCCCTGTGTCAAGTGTGTGCCAGGTCCAGCATCAAGGAGAGAGTGATCATGGTATTGATTAAAATCGAAAATTTAAGCAAAGTTTACAATACATCGGCCGTTCCCGTCCAGGCCCTGAAGAATATTAACATAGAATTCGAAAAAGGCGAATTCACCGCCATTGTGGGGCCCAGCGGCTCCGGCAAAACCACCTTTTTAAACATGATCGGCGGGTTGGACCGCCCCACCGAAGGCGAAATTACCGTAAACGGCATTAAGCTAAGCGCGTTAAAAGGCAGTAAACTGGTGGAATATCGCCTGCACCATATCGGTTTTGTCTTTCAGGCTTACAATCTGATTCCCGTTTTTACTGCGCTGGAAAATGTGGAATTCATCATGTTGTTACAGGGCGTGCCAAAAGAGGAACGTCAGCGGCGGGCTAAAGAGTTGCTACACGCCGTGGGCCTGGCCGACCGGATGCACAATCGTCCAGGGCAGCTTTCCGGCGGGCAGCAGCAACGAGTCGCCGTTGCCCGGGCACTGGCTTCGCGACCACAATTCGTTCTGGCCGACGAGCCGACCGCCAATCTTGACTCTAAATCTGCTGATGATTTGCTGGATTTAATGGAAAAGTTGAACCGTGACTTTAATATGACGTTCATTTTTTCAACCCATGATGCGCGCGTCATTCGCCGGGCCAGAAGGGTGGTTACCCTGTGCGATGGTATGGTGGAAAAGGACAAAACTACTTAAAGAGCCATAATTCACAGAGCGTGATTTTATGACCGCCTGTTCAACGGAATGAGGGTTCAATGAGCATAAAGCATAAAATGTGCGGCAAGCCTGGCAAAGTTATTTTACTTTTATTTCTGCTCTGGCTAAAGCCCGATGGCGTTTACGCTTTTGACTACAGCTTTAGCGGTTATGTGAAATATCTGTATTCAAACACTAAACTGCCCTACTTCCCAAATCGCTTTAACGATCACTTGCTTCACAGCCGCCTGAACGGCCGCTTTTATCTGTCAACCAGCTTAACCTTTGTCGCGGAAACGCGCTGGAGAACGTATTACGCCGAAAGCATCGAGACCTTACCTTCTATTAAAAACCAGATCACGCAGGATTATCCTTTGATAGACCTCGGTCAAAAAGTTATCGATTCCGGGGCGTGGTTTAGCTATCTTGAATTAGACAGATTGTATCTGGATTATGCCGCAGAAAAATGGCAGTTCACCGCGGGGCGCCAGCGCATTGCCTGGGGCACCAGTCTGGTCTGGAATGTCATCGATCTTTTCAATCCCCTTTCCATTCTCGATTTCGATTATGAAGAGCGCCCTGGCTCGGACGCCTTACGCTTTCAATATTTTACCGGCTCTCTGTCGCGCTTAGAAGTGGCCTATCAACCCGCCCGTTCGCCGCAAGAACAGACTTTTGCCCTGTTGTGTGCTACGCATTACGGCGAATATGATTTTTATTTTTTAGCGGGCAGTCAAAACAAACGCAAAACTCTGGGCATGGCCTGGGCCGGGTACGTTAAAGACGCCGGTTTTCGCGGAGAAATTCGCTGGAGCGAAGCGCTTTACAAAAGCGGCAAACAACCACCACCTATTCCCTTTTTCCCCTCATTAACCGACAATAAAAAAAATATGCTGCAAATGGTTCTATCGGCCGATTACGCTTTTTCCAATTCTTTTTACGTTCATACAGAAGCGCTTTACAATCGCAGCGGCTTAACTCAAAACGCAGGTTTATACCAGACGCAGGCCCAACAGCTCGGATTATTAACCGTCTCACGCTGGTCGCTATTTCAGGAATTTGCTTACGATTTACACCCTCTGGTGCGGCTGGATGTTTTTGCGTTGTTCAACCCGAACGATCGTTCTTACCTCATTGCGCCCTCTGTTTCCTGGTCGGCGCTTACTAATTTAGATTTGTACCTCATCGGCTTTTTCAGCGGGGGAAATGCGCTGAGCGAATTCGGCAGTTTTGGGCGGGCGGCGTTTTGCAGACTAAAATGGTCGTTTTAAAAAAATAGAGGGTGTCTCAAAAGCGACACCAAATGTATATTTATAAAAAAATAGGGAAAAGTTTACAATAGCCCTCACCCCCCTTCCACCTCTCTCGATTTTCGGGAGAGGGAATTAAAGAGGGTGAGGGAAAGAAAAACTTTATAAAAATACATTTTCTTTGACTTTTGAGACAGCCCCTGTAATTTGCAGTGTACTATTTTTAACTCATTTTTACGTTTAGAATTGGTATCCCACGCCTAAACTAAAGGCAAAGATATCCATATTGTGCGTTCCGGGGACGGCATTGTATTCACCGGGAGATTCAATCACACGTTCCTGACCATATAAATATTCTAAGCCAGCATCAAAACGTAGGGCGCTCATTCGATAAGAGCCGCCAAGGGTGAACGCATTGTAGGTAATACTGGGGAAGAGAATATTGTAGGTTTTATCAGGAGCCGGAGCGGGATCATAATACCAGCCGCCGCGCACAGCCATATCTTCGTTCAATTTGTATTCGGCGCCTAAACGAATTTGCAGGGCATTTTCCCAGTAAAGATGGAAGATATTTTCACCGGTTGCTTCGCTACCTGCCTTCCATGCAGCGTCTTTAAATTTAGTAACAAACGTTTCCTCGCTTTCTTTCCACTGGCTCCATTGCAGGTCGGCAGTCAAAGTAAATTTATCGGTGGGCATAATGGCCACGCCGCCGCCAATCCACATGGGCCAGGCCACATCGCGATCAAAATCGCTTTTAGTGGCAAAACCGGCAGCAGCCATGCCCGGATTTTCTGCCTCCCCGCTCATGGTTACATTCATTTTGGTTCTAAAACTCAATCCAAAATGAAAGCGTTCTGAATATTTGTACAGCATGCCGAGCGTGACGCCATAGCCCAAACCATTGGAGCTTTCTGAATATTGCGCAAAACCCGCCACCGCTCCGGTCATGGGGTCTCTTAGCGTGGCCGGACGTTTCAAATCGAACATACCATAAAAAATATTGACCGCCAGCCCCAGAGATAGTTTTTCTGTTGCTTTAAAAGAAATGGCAGGCGAAAGATTAACAACGCCAATTTTAGACATCCATTCATACGGGCCCATCGGCGTATCAGGAACCCCGTCTCCATTGGCGTCTACCATGGTAAAAGCCATTAAATCTTTGCCTTCCCATTCAACGCCCAAGCCAGCAGGAACATAAACGCCCAGGCCCATTTTTAATTTGTCGTTCAAGCGGCAGGTCCAATATCCCATCAGGTTGGGCGAGGCGTAGTGATTAATTTTAGATTTGGCATCAATACCGACCGCGTCGTATTTGTAAGTAGCCATGGGAATAATATCAGTTACAAAAATCCCCACATAAGCCCCATCTAAATGGATCAAGCCGGCCGGATTCCAGTAAAGAGCGGTGTAATCATCGGCCAGGCCAACAAATGCGCCGCCCATACCCAATGATTTGGGGCCAATGCTGTTCAAACTTAATCCGTTGGCAAACAAGCCAACCGGAAGCATAAAAAGAATCAACAAACAGGTCACAATACCCAAGCGTTTCATAACAACTCCTTTGATTGGTTAAACATTATAATAGATTTATGAGAAAACAACTTACTCTTCCTGAAAAGCGCTCAGTTGATGAATTTTATGCAACCTGTTTACCAGATCATTTCTTTCACTGGTTAGATCGATTAAGGATTGGGCTAAACGTTCTAACCATAGTTTTAAATTTTTGCGAACGCGCGGAGTCAATAAATACACCTGGTCTTCTAAATGCCTTAAATCTTTTTCCTTAAGGCCCAGCTTTTGGGCAACTTGCGGTATGGACGCTTGAAGGGCCTTTTTTTGCTCAGCAGATTCTACGAATTGCCCGCACAAAATATACGATTCGATCTGATTGGCCATCCGGATGCAGGCGACGGTGTAGTTCAAACCGGCATGACAGACATGGAATGGCGCATGGTTTCTTTTATTTTTAATGATTTTTTTCCAGCTTTGCCGACAAGCTGCCCTTCCCTCTGGCGTACTCTGTATTTTTTGACAAAAAGGGCTCGGATTGCTCGCCTGTGTTAGAAAAGTCGCTTCAGAATCGACCGCCACACAACTTACGCCGGCAACCTCACTGAATATATCTTGCAAACCTTGAATACAATGACCGGGAAAAATTTTAGCTTTGAGAAGAGTGGTTTTTTCCTGATGTGACTGTTCCTGAAGAAGGACATCGATATTTTTGCGCAGAAAACGCCAGTTTTTGCCAATTTTAATACCGCTTAAACGGCCATCCTTAAGCATTCGGTAAACTGTAGTCCGATCGACTTTAAGTAGTTCCTGTACCTGCCTGGCCGTTAGTAGATCATCCATTTCCTCAACCTGCCATAGTTTGCCATAATTTGCAACAGTAAATTATGGATTTAATTTTTTTCAGTCAAGACTTTTTTCCTTTTTCTATCTTTAATTCAAGATGATGATTATAGTTGTCCGGATGAAAACAGCACGCCAAATTTTGTTTTATTAAAATTACGTTGTTTGTTTTGCGATAGTGAACCATATCCGTCTCTCTCTGCAGAAGTGCTGCAAGTTCTTTTTTTAAGCAGCATTTCTCTGCAGTAAAAGAAAGCTTCAATTAAAAGTTTGAGTGATAATTTATGCCATGGACTTAAGTGAGATGTAAGTAATGTATTTTTAACAGTAAAAAGTTCGTTAAGAAATAAGAAACACCGAATGTAAAGTTTTCGTTCTGCGATCCAGGAGAGAATCGCCTGTTCAGGGTTTTATTTCAATGACAGAGAAACAGACGTCTTGCTCAGCAGGTTTTATTTGTTGATCCAACAACAAAACAAATTGTTGCAGATTAAATTCGCTTTTTTCGAGAGCGTCCATCAACACAGTTCTTAACCGCTCTATTTCCACAGGCTTTGAGTCGTTCTGGTACCAGGCAATCCATGTGTCGTGTTCCATGTCTGTTTCGATAGCCGTAATGAAATTTCTTAATTCGGAATTTACATCGATCTTTTTCCCGGACAGGGGCGTACTCTTCCCGTTTTTGAAGATAACTAAAGGTTCGCGCTGATGTAATCCCAAAAAATAGATTTTCTGTTTTTCAAAATTGAGAACAGATAACCCGAAAGTAAAAGGCACCTGATAAAAATCCGGAGAAAACTTTTCTAAGAGCGTTAAAAACAGTTGGGTTAAAACCGTGGCATTGATTTCGCCGACGTCGCCAATAGAGAGGAGATATCCTTCTAAAAATTTTTGAACCAGTTGTTTTACAATTAAGGTCTGATAGTCTTTGTTAAAGCCGTTGTAATGCAACAATACTAACATCTTTGGAGAATGGCTAACCGGAATGGCGGTTCGAGTGATGGGTTGCCGGTCGTTTTTAGCCATGGAAAATAGCTCATATTGCTCTTCTTTTACATGGAAAATGTAGCCGTCAATTTTCCTCAAATAGTCGATTGTTTTTTTCTCTTTCTCCGAGTTTGTTCCTTCAGCCTTAATTTTTTCCAGTTCGTTTTGTAATTTTTGATTTTCGCGCATCAACCGGATTACCGCTCTGCGCGAGGTGAGATGAGTTCTTACGCGGGCGTTTATTTCAAGGGGATTGAAAGGCTTGGTCAAATAGTCAACCGCGCCCAAAGCCAGCCCTTTGGCCTTATCGACAGCTTCGTTGCGGGCGGAAAGGAATATGACGGGAATATATTGAGTGTTTTTATTTTCCTGTAATTTTTTACAGACCTCGTACCCATCCATGTCCGGCATCATAACATCCAGAAGGATCAAATCCGGAAGAACGGAATTGGCCAATTCCAGCGCCTGCTGCCCCGAAGAGGCCGTGTAAATTTCATAGTCGCTATTGATTAAAGCGCTTGATAATAATTTTAAGTTAATCGGATTGTCGTCAACCGCTAAAATTTTAAACTTTTCTACCATTGTTCCCATGCAACTTTGTTTTACATCCTGATTGTCGGTAAAAATGTGAAAATATTGAGGCTAAAATGGAAAGGAGACCATACATTTGCAATGATCCTTTACGAATTAAAGCGTTGGAAATACCTCCCAACGCTCAGCGTCCCCTCCCCAGGTTTATTCCAGGAGAGAGAGGAAAAGGCTAATATGGGAAATGATTACCAACGTTGGAGAAGAAAAAAGTTAAGAGGTTTTGAGGTAGTTTTTGAACCTTGATTAATAAGATTACAGGATTAACTTGATTTTTTTCACTCGTGAAAGTTTACGCTCAATTTTAAGGCGAAATTTTGTAAACATAAAAAGCAAATCATGGAAATCCAGAATTCAAGTAAATCATGGTTCAAAATTGATTGGCCGCCGGCCTGTCATTCCTTTTCTCGCATTTGCACGAAGCTGGCCAGCGCGGGAATCACTTACGCCGTTGAAAATAATCTTCCACGCTCAGCGTACCCCTCTCTTAGACTTTTATTCTGGGAGAGAGTGCAGGGGATGAAGGCAATTATGGGAAACAAGAAACTATTTTTAATTTAAAACATTCTTTGCGCCCTTTGTGATTTCTCTGCGCTCTCAGTGGTTGTTTAATCATTTTCTGCGATGCTTGGCGTAATTTGCGAGAAAATTACTTTGCGGGCGTTGCGGTTGATTTTGGTTGCGGCTTTGCGTGTGCGGATTTGGTTCATAAATTTTAACTTAAGACCTTAAATTTTCGGTGCAGGACATAAACATAAACGCCGCTTAATAGAGCAATAATCCAAAACATGGCCACGGATACTGCCGAGCCGTAACCAAACTGCAGCGTCTGAAAAAGCAATTTATAGGCATAAACGCTCATCGTTTCGCTGATGTTTGCCGGCCCGCCGCCTGTCATGACGTAAATCAGATCAAAAATACGAAAGGCATCCATCGTCCGAAAGATACCAACGATTAAAATAATAGGGTAAATTAGAGGAAGGGTTATGTAAAACAAACGACAAAAGGCTCCGGCGCCGTCAATTTTGGCCGATTCGTACAGTTCTTCTGGAATGGTTTGTAAACCGGCGTAGATCAGCAGCGCGGCAAAAGGCGCCGTTTTCCAGACATCGGCCAGGATGATGGCCGGCAGCGTCCACAGCGGATGCCCCAGCCAGTTCACCGATTCGTTTAACAGGTTGACCGACTGCAGCAAATAATTCAAAACGCCATATTCCGGATTATAGATCCACTCCCACATTTTGGCAGACACCACGGTGGGAATGGCCCAGGGAATCATCAGCGTTATTTTAAGCAGGGCATTGCCGGGAATCTTTTCTCTCAAAAGCAGGGCGAATCCCAGCCCGAGCAAAAGCTCCAGCGGCACCGAAATCAAAGTAAATTTGAGGGTGGTCCACAAACTCTGCTGGAAACGAGGATCGCGCAACAGAAAAATGAAATTATCCAGACCGATGAATTCAGAAATTCCAAACACGGGCATCTTGCGCATCATTCCCAGCGCAAATCCATAAAGCAACGGAAAAACCGTAACCAAAAAGGTTAACAACAATGCCGGCAGTAGAAAATAGATAATGGATTTTGACTTCATAATCACAAAAATACTTTTTCCCGCAATAAAAACAAATTATTTTGACTTTTTATCAAAGGCCAGTTTTTCAATTTCCAGAACATGCTCAATCTGAATTTGGGCCGATTCCAGCGCAGGCTCTACTGCTCTTATATTGGAAAGAATGGCGGAGAATTCGATTTGTAGAATTTGAGAGATTTGCGGATAAAGCGGCGTTACGGGACGGGGAACGGTATTTTTCAGGATCGGAAATAATTGCACAATAAACGGCTGCTCTTTAATCAATCGTGGATCTTCATAGAGCGGTTTACGCGTCGGTTTTGTTCCCACCTGAATGGCGAACTGCAGCTGCACCTCGGGACTGGCCATAAAACGCACAAACCTCTTTGCCAGCTCCTTTTTTTGTGAAAAGCGGTTTACGGCCAGCTGCCAGCCGCCCAGAGTGCTCTTTCCGTTAATACCGGGCAAAGCAGGCATGGGCGCCGTTCCCACCATTCCCCGCACTTTTGATTCTTCCCGCTGAAAAAAAGTCCAGCAATAGGGCCAGTTGCGTAAAAAAACGGCATTCCCGTTTAAAAAGCTGAGGCGCGTGCTTTCTTCGTCAGCAGAAAGCACCCAACGCGGAGAGATGCGATGAGTATAAATACAATCTTTTAACCAGTTCAGCGCCGAACGCACCGCATTGTCTGTAAGACGTACCCGGCCGTTTTCATCTAAAATTTTCCCGCCAAAGCCAGAGATCACCTCGTTTGCCGTACAAATCAACCCTTCGTACTGTTTGCCTTGCCATAAAAAGCCATTTAAAGTGGGATTCTGTTCTCCATTTAAAATGGTTTGCGCCTGATGCACCAGATCATCAAAGGAGACCGGAGGCGAAAAACCATACTTTTGCAACAGGTCTTTTCGATAGTACAAAACCCCGGCGTCAATGTACCAGGGAACGGCATAAAGTTTTCCCTGATACATATCGGCCCGAAGCGGAGCGCTGAAAAACTGAATTCGTTCCTCTTCAGGAATCAGCGCCGAAAGGTCTTCCAGCCAGCCCGCCAGGCTGAACTCCGGCGCCCAGATCACATCTATTAAAAAGACGTCAAAATCAGCGGAACCGGACTCCAGACTGGTGACATAAAACTGGTGTTGAATATTGGAATTGGATGGCAAGATTTCTTCTTTAACCTTAACGCCCGGATTCTGCTTTTCGAATTGGAGTATGGCCTGCTGAAAGGCATGACGCGCATTAGCCAGTTTAAAATGTTTAAAAACAATGGTAGAATCGTTTTGCGCTTGCTGCGTTTCGCTTGCGTTTTTTTCCACCGTACAGGCAAAGATGAAGACAAACGCAACGATCAATAAAAGCTGCATCTTATTTTGTTGTTTGGGTATAAACGCCATCCCAATCTTCCGCCGGTGGATTTTCTTTAAAAAAGTTACACCGTTCAAGGTAACACTGAGAAGGCCCATCATTTTCGCGGATGGCCAGCGCCTGCATAAAGTAATTAATGGCCGAATCCCAATCGCGTTTGAGGTAGTGGTTCAGACCTTTTTTGAACAGATCGATCACGCGCAACATGTCGTCGCTTAAGCCCTTTTCGCTCAGGCCAACCAATTCATATACCCAAACTGGTTCGGTTTTGCCCTTAACGCGCAACAGATCAAGGGGCCTTACGATTATCGTATCTCCTGCTTTTTTGACCGTTCCTTCGCCAATCATGATATTCGTGCCGTAAATCTTGTTGGCCGGTTCCAGACGGGCGCCCAGATTGACGGCGTCTCCCATTACGGTGTAATCGAAACGGCTTTCAGAGCCCATGTTTCCCACAACCATGGGACCGGTGTTGATGCCAATGCGCATGTACAATTCCGGTCGATTCTGGCGTTTCCATACCTCCCGCATGGCGCTCAGTTTTTCCTGCATTTCCAGGGCCGTGGCGCAGGCCTGATAGGCATGATTTCCGCGCTCAATGGGCGCGCCAAAAACAGCCATAATGGCATCGCCTTCGTATTTATCAAGCATACCGTCATACTTGAACACGATATTGGTCATCTCGGTCAGATATTCATTCAGCAATTGAACCAGTTCTTCCGGCTCTAATTGTTCGGAAATGGTCGTAAAGCCAGCCACGTCGCTGAACAGAACCGTACATTCTTTTTTCTCGCCGCCCAATTTGATTTTCTCAGGATTGGCCAGCAGTTCATCCACCACCGATTTAGTAACAAAATGGGAAAAAGTAGAACGAATAAAACGTTTGTCTTTTTCTTCTGTAATATAACGGTACACATAAATCAATGAAAAGCTTAATAAAATGGTCATTAATGGCGCAATAATCTCTATCCAGTAATTCTGTTCAAAAAAGATGATGGTTACCACGATGACGTACAAAAATCCAAGCACAATGCTAAAAGCAACGCTAAACAGGGGTTTGGTTCTGATTAAAATAAGGCCTAAAACAACCCCAATGAGTATCAGTAATAAAAGCGTTGATTTTTCGTTCATTTTGGTTATAAAGTTTTGATTAATAAGCGTGTAAATAATATTGGCGTGAATTTCCACTCCGGGAAAGGCGCGTTGAAAAGGAACATTTCTTAAATCGTACAAGCCGGCCAGCGAGGTGCCTAAGAGTACGATTTTGTTTTTAAATATTTCCGGGGGCAAATTGCGTTCTTCGGCCTTCAGCACATCGTAAAAACTAATGTATCTAAACGTTTTAAAAGGTCCTGCCCAGTTAATGTACATATTGCCGTATTCGTCCGTTGGGATGCCCATCAGCCGTTCATTTTCTCGATATAAATTCATTACCTGATTGCGGACATCAAATAACACAGAATCCACACCCAGGGCATCCATGAAAATTTTAAATCCAAGTGTGGGATAAAGATGGTGGTTAAAATTGGTAAAAAGATGGATCCTGCGCACAATGCCGTCAATATCGCCATTAAAATTTACATGTCCCACCCCCCTGCTGGCATTTAACAATTCAACAAAGCGGCTTTCCATGCGCTCTTCTCTTCTGAATCGAGAAGCGTTTTCCAGCGGCATGGTGTAATAAAAACGTTCGGCTTCAAATCCTTCCGGTTCAGACTTCATAACCGGCAACCAGTTATCGGAATCCGCTTTGGCAAAATAGATGGCCGTGTACACATTTCCTGCTTCGCGCACGGTCCGCACAAATTCCCGATCCTGATCTGGCTGCCAGATATCCCGGTCATACAAAATATCCAGCCCGATGGCCATGGCGCCCGCACGATGCAAAAAATCAACGATCTGCGCATGGTATTTACGCGGCCACTGCGAATACTTCCCTAATTTTTGATTGGCCCGTTCATCGATATCGACAATAATGATGTCATCAATGGTGGGACGTTTCTCAAACTTCTTTTTAATCCGCCAGTCGTAGGTTTTGGCTTCGTAGGTGTAAAATAGATCATGCGCCGTATAACGGGTGATTAACCAGACCAGCAGCGCGGCAAAGACGCCCAGTCCGGCGCCGATTAAGGTTTTTTTAAGCCACTTCATGCCTCATTCTCCCATGGATTCCGTTTAAATAATCCTTCGTCAAAATACGCTTAAACTTTTGGTTTTATTTATGCCGCCAATATTCAGGCGCCTTTTAAAAGACTTTCGATTACTCACGGGATTACATTCATCCTTTAGGATTTCCTGCGCAGATGTTAAAGCTAAAATAAACAGGATTTGTTTGTAATTCAATGGATGGAGCAAAATTTATTCAACAGCGGGAGAGGCAGATTTAAATGGTTAAAGGGGCATTGGTCGGCATCCTGCTCCCTTCCGTGCAAGAGAGAAATCTTTTTCATCTGCTCACGTTCGTTTCGACTACGCTCCCTTCGACTCCGCTCCCTTCGGCTCCGCTCCCTTCGGCTCCGCTCAGGGGGCGGAGGCTAATTCCGTTTTCGCGTATTACCATAACTCTATGACTGAGCCATCGGGATTGATTTAACGCCCTTCATGTACTTCGATAGCAGGGCGTATCAAAACGAGCGGTGGTGGGCATGACCTATTTAGCGTTCCCTTAGACTGTGCTCCCGTCGCCTCAGCTTCCTTCGACTACGCTCCCTTCGACTCCGCTCCCTTCGACTACGCTCCCTTCGACTACGCTCAGGGAGCGATTTTGGTACTACATATTTCAATGTGGCTGAGTAGTCCCGCTAACAAAACAAATAGGCCGAGTCCTGCAAATTGACTCGGTTAGTGAGATCAATCATCAATCCTTTTTCTCCCCTAACCCAACCTCCACCGCATCTCCCTTTAAACACACTTTTGCAAATCCGCCGATGCGCAACGGTCCCGGATTAACGATAACCGTCCGGCCGATGTAATCAATGCTCTGCCCTTCATGAATGTGGCCGGTAAAATAGGCCAGCGGCTGCATCTCTTCCACAAAGCGGCGCAAAGCTTTACTGCCCACATGCTGGTTATCCGAAAGACGATCGGCCAGTGTGCCGAACGGCGGCTGATGCACCAATAAGATCAATTTTTCTGGCTGGCGAATTTGTAAGCGAAGATTTTTTAAAATCAGCTCGTACTGTTCCTCGCTCAATTCGTTTGGCGTTTTGCCCGGGGCCGGCAGGGCTCCGCCCAGCCCCCAGAAAAAATAACCATCGATCTCGCGCCATTCATTGTCCAGATTGATGCCCAGCTCTTTTAAATAAAAATCAACCGCCGGCGGATCGCAATTGCCGGGCACGGCCAGGAGGTTCTGATTGTAATTGCGGATGGCTTCGATGATTTTCCTTGCATCCCGTTCATTGCCAAAGGTTGTAATATCGCCGGCCAGAAGCACCAGGTCGGCTTCCATCAGCTCGCGGCCAATCCGGTCAATGGTCAGCACATGATCGTGAATATCGGTCAGAACAATCAGTTTCATTTTATTTCCAGAGTCCTTATTTGATGGTCAACACTTTTGCCCCGCGAATTTTGCGCTCTTTCAACTCAATCAACGCCTTGTTGGCTTCTTCTAAAGAATAAGTCTGGTATTCCGGCTTAATGGGAATTTCGGCCGCCAGCTCTAAAAACTCACGCACATCGCGCAACGCCACATTGGCCACGCTCTTGATCTCCTTTTCCATCCACAAATGTTCGGGGTAGTCCAGTTTAAGCAAATAGTCTTTGTCGTAATCTTCTTTGCGAATGGCGTTAATCACCAGGCGTCCGCCCGGCAAAAGATTTTTCAAAGCCTCAACAATAGGCTTCCAGACGGGAGTTGTGTCGATAATGGCGTGCAGTTTTTGTGGCGCTTCGGCCTCCGTGTCGCCGGCCCACACGGCGCCCAGCTCCATGGCAAATTTCTGTTCGTTTTTGCTGCGCGCAAATACGTACACCTCGGTATCCGGATATTTGTGCCGCACCATTTTTAACACCAGGTGTCCGGAGGCGCCAAAGCCGGTTAAGCCCAGCCGCTGACCGTTTTCAAGGTTGGTCAGCCGCAAGGAGCGATAGCCGATGGCGCCGGCGCAGAGCAAAGGAGCCGCTTCTTCGTCGCTAAAGACTTCCGGAATGGGATGGGCAAAATTCTCGTGCACCACCATCAGCTCGGCGTAACCGCCAAACACATCGCGTCCCGTGGCCTTAAATTCCGGGCAAAGATTTTCTTCGCCGCGCTGACAAAACTCACAATGCCCGCAGGAAGAATAAATCCACGGTACGCCCACACGATCGCCGACCTTTAATTGGGTTACTCCCGACCCCAATTGCACCACTTTACCGACCACCTGGTGCCCCAGCACCATGGGAAAATAAGCTGGCGGCGTCCGGCCTTCGATCTCATCCAGTTCCGTATGACATACGCCACAGGTCGATATCTTCAGCAAAACTTCATGATCGGCCGGTTCAGGATCAGGCAGCTCCATTAATTGCAGGGGCGTTTTATTTTCTTTTAAATCGGTTATTTGATTAAGCACCATGGCTCTCATTGTTTACCTCCGAATAATGGCTGAATGGTTGAATAGTTGAATGGTTGAATGGCTGAATGGTTGGGGCGTGCATTCAGTCCACCGCATTTTAAATCTTGTATTTTTCGGACTGCAGATAATCAATGTTCTGTGCCTCCGGCGTTTTTAATCTTAAAAATAAAACCGTAAGGTAATCAAAGCTCTGGTTACGAAACTATGATAGGTAATTTTATCCTTATCCGCTGTTTCGCGCGTTGAATCTTCTTCCCGAACCAGTTTAAGATACTGGGCTCTGATTTCCCCACCCAGACTAAAATGTTTGTTAAACAAATACTCCATACCAAATGCCGGTCCAATCGAATAGCCGTCTCCTTCTTCCGTATCCCGATCGTCTTTATCGTTTTGTTTTTCAGTGGAAATAATGTAGGAAAAATAGCTGCCCCAATATACCTGCAGAGGAGCATACTGCTTCAGAAAAAAAAGTCCCAGCCCCAGATGCGTATTGGAGTCTGAAACTTTGTAAAAATCATTTTCATTTTCCTGGGATTTAAATTCGATGTTCCGGTTAAAATAACCGATGGACGGCTCAATTCTAACCATGTTTTTTATGACAATCGGTATCGAGAAATTGGGCGAAAAATAGTGGTAGGAAAAAAAGGTATTGGCCATATCGCGAAAATCGACCAGCGTAAATCCAAGGCCGAATTTGACACTGGAAGAATCCTGACCGCGGGCTGCGCTTAGGCTAAGAAGGAACAGAAAGATAAGGGTGTACTTTTTCATCATCAGCTCCTTTTATTGGAGGACAAAATAATTTATTTAAAATAAGAGAATTTCAATAAAAAAACAAAAATGATTGCGCTGTATGTTTAGCATATTTCCTTTAAAAGATATATTTTGCCATGGCGGAAGCGGAAATTTTTGTGCCGCTGGATTGGTTGATTAGTTGATTAGTTGAATGGTTGAATGGTTGAATAGTTAGTCTGTTATTTCAAATCTGTTTCTGCAAATGTGGTGAACTCCTACCAACCTTAGAAATAATCTTCCACACTCCGCGTCTCTCTCTCACAGACTTTTATTTTTGGAAATAGGGCGATGCAATTGAAACTATTTTTAATTTAAAACATTCTTTTCGCTATTTGTACCTACTCTGTAGATGCTTACAATAATTTGTTTAATCTTTCTGCAATGATTGGCGTAATCTGCGAGAAAATTTCTTTGCGTACGTTGCGGTTGATTTTGGTTGCGGTTTCGCTGCCTGGACTACAAAAAATATTTTTCTGAACCGGTCAGACATTAAACAAAAGGTTGCCTGGCGCCTATCCTTTAAAGCGTTTGACCTCGATGCCGTACTTTTTAATTTTATAATTGATGATTCTTTCTGTGCTGTCCAGCAATCTGGCTGCTTTGGCCACAATGCCCCGCGTGGATTTCAGCGCATCGATGATCATATCTTTTTCGTAATTTTCCACAGCTTTCTGCAATGAAACCCGAGGCGTGGTATTGCTGCTTTCTGCCGTTTGCAGGGTCGGCGGCAAATGGTAACCGTGGATGACCTGGTCTTCACAGACCAGCACCGCCCGCTCCATGCAGTTCTCCAGCTCACGCACATTGCCCGGCCAGTGATAGCGCATTAACATATCGATAGCCGGGGTTGAAATGCGGCGAATGGCCTTGCCGTGTTTTCGATTGTATTTCAGTAAAAAATGATCAGCCAATAAAAGGATGTCCGTTTTTCTTTCGCGCAACGGCGGCAGGAAAATCGAAAAAACATTCAACCGATAATAGAGGTCTTCTCTGAATTTACCCATTTCGATTAATTTTTCCAGATCGGCATTGGTAGCGGCGATCACACGCACATCAACTCGAATGGTCTCCTGACCGCCCACACGTTCAAATTCCTGCTCCTGTAAAACGCGCAACAACTTAACCTGGGTCATGGGACTCAACTCGCCGATCTCATCCAAAAAAATAGTACCACCGTCTGCCAGCTCAAATTTTCCTTTTTTAAGTTTCACAGCGCCGGTAAAAGCGCCTTTTTCGTGGCCAAAGAATTCCGATTCGATCAATGTTTCCGGAATGGCGCCGCAATTGACGCGAACAAAGGGTTTGTGCGAGCGCAAAGAGTTGTAATGAATGGCCTGGGCAATGAGCTCCTTACCCGTGCCGCTCTCACCGCGTATTAAAACCGTGGTGTCCGCTCTCGCCACCTGCGCTACTTTTTCATAAACTTCCTGCATACTGCGGCTGTTACCGACAATATTGTTCAGATTAAATTCACTTTTCAACTGAGCGTCCAGACGAACCTTCTGGTTGAGCAGATTTTCGCGCTCTCTTAACAAAATATTGGAAAGACGGATGGGCTGCACCAGCGCCGAGGCCACCAGCTTGTAAAATTTAAGCGTGGTATCCAGATCACGCGTGGGATTATATCGCAATAAAACATTTAAAACGCCCAGCAACTGGTAGTCGCTGATGATGGGAAGCCCAACAAAACTCAATTCACGATCTTTTCTGGGATTCCATCCCTTCATCATATTTAAGAAGAGCGGTTCTTTGCTGACTTTAGGGACTACGATAGGCGATTTATTCTGAGCGATACGCCCTGTTAACCCCTCGCCCAGCCGATATTTCACTTTATCTGGCGGAGAATCATAGCCGATGTGAGCTTCCATTCTTAGAAGCGAATCACTTTCATCCAACAAAAAGACGGCGCCAGCTTTGATTTTAGCCCGTGTAAAGAGAATATTTAAAGCCGCATTAAACGACTCTTTCAAATTCAATGATCGACTGAGCGTCTGATTGATGTCCTCTAAAATGGAAAGTTTACGAATTAACGTATCGCGTTGTTTTTTAAATTTATCCATTATTTCATTCCGACATTTTTGTAGTTTTTGTTATTATTATCTACATTTTTGTAGTTTTATTATCACGCAATCCACCATCAACACACAAAAACCAGCGATCTCCACGCTACATCAATTAAAATATCACCGCAATTCAAAAGCGTTCTCGATCGCCTTCTTAAAAACCCACTTAATGCAGGCCATTTCCCGCCCCGCGTTCTGACACTCTACCTTCTAATGAGTCATCTTGCCAGCAAAATAACTACATTTTTGTTATTTTGCAAACCTTTTCTTACAATCTTGTATTTTTATTCAAAACCTGTTCTCTCTGCATGTCGCGTAAAAACACCTGCTAACATGCTTATTTTTATCAAATTATCTACCCGATTTCTCTTTTAAGCATCTTTGCTTAAAATACAATGGCATGATTTATGCCAATATAATTTCAATAATTATTGAAAACAAAAATAATTAAGGATGAGTAACCATAAAAGGAGATTAAAATGCCATCTGTACGCGAACAAATTGCTTTAGAGTTAATTACACCATCCCCCCGCACCTACGAACAATTAAAACCGTTTCAATTCGGTGAAAACACCTTTAATGATCGCGTGATGCGCGAAAAGCTGCCCAAGGATGTTTACAAAAAATTAATCAAAACCATTAAAGCCGGCGAGAAGCTGGATTTAAGTATTGCCAACAGCGTAGCGCACGCCATGAAGGAGTGGGCAATCAGCAAGGGCGTTACGCATTTTACACACTGGTTTCAGCCGCAAACCGGCTTAACGGCTGAAAAACACGATTCATTTTATGAAGTGGAAAGCGACGGGCAGATCATCGAGCGCTTTAAAGGGGACCAGCTTGTGCAGGGCGAACCCGACGCCTCTTCCTTTCCCAGCGGAGGCATGCGCGCCACTTTTGAAGCCCGCGGTTACACCATGTGGGACCCTTCCAGCCCGGCATTCATCGTCGAAGGGCCCAATGGCGGCGGTATTTTGTGTATTCCTTCGGTGTTCATCAGTTACAACGGAGAAGCCCTGGACAAAAAGACGCCGCTTTTGCGATCCATGGATGCCATTAATCGATCGGGACTGGCGCTTCTTAAGTTATTTGGCAATAAAACGGCAACTCGTGTGGTTCCAACGGTAGGCACGGAACAGGAGTATTTCTTAATCGACAAACGCTTTTTTAACCTCAGGCCGGATTTACGCGTGGCCGGCCGCACCTTGCTCGGCGCAGAGCCGCCCAAGGGTCAACAGCTGGAAGATCATTACTTTGGCTCCATCAAAGAACGCGTGTTGGCTTTTATGCAGGACGCTGAAAACGAGCTCTATCGCCTGGGCGTGCCAGCCAAAACCAGACATAACGAAGTAGCTCCGCATCAGTTTGAAATTGCGCCCATCTTTGCCGAGATGAATATAGGAGCCGACCGCAACCAGTTGATCATGGAAGTTTTGAAGCGAGTGGCTGCGCGTCATGGCCTGGCGTTATTATTACACGAAAAACCATTTAAAGGCGTTAATGGTAGCGGCAAGCATAACAACTGGTCATTATCTGACTCGCAGGGCAACAATTTACTGGATCCGGGGAAAACGCCGGAAGAAAATTTACAATTCCTGGTATTTCTGGTTTCGGTTTTAAAGGCGGTAAATGATTATGGCGATCTGCTGCGTGCCTCCATCGCTTCCGCCGGGAACGACCACCGCCTGGGCGCCAATGAAGCTCCCCCGGCCATTATGTCGGTCTTTCTGGGCGAGCGATTAACGGAGATACTGGATGATATTAAAGCAGGCAAAGAAATCAAACGCACCGAAGAATTCATCATCGACCTCGGGATCAGCCAGTTGCCATCTATTTTAAGGGACAACACCGACCGTAACCGAACGTCTCCATTTGCCTTCACCGGCAACAAGTTTGAATTCAGAGCGGTTGGTTCTTCGGCTTCCATTTCCATGCCCAATATCTTCTTAAGCGCCGCCGTGGCCGACTCGATCGATATTATTATCAAAGACATCCAGAAAGAACTGGAAAAAGGCACGGAGTTTAAAGCCGCCGTTCTTTCTGTGTTGCGCAAATTTATTATCGAGACCGAACGCATCCGCTTTGAAGGCAACAACTACAGCAAGGAATGGGAAGAAGAAGCGGAAAAGCGCGGTTTGCCCAATATTAAACGAACCGGTTACGCCCTGGCCGCTCTTATCGATCCCAAGAATGTGGCCATGCTGGAACGTCAAAAGGTATTTTCTCGCGAAGAGCTGGAAGCGCGTTACCATATTAAACTGGAACAATACGTAAAAACCTTAGACATCGAGGCCGATACGATCTGCGATATGATTCAAACGAAAATCTTACCGGCGGCCGTTGAATATCAAACCCGTTTAGCTGTAGCCATCAAAGAAACCCATGCCGTGGCCAGTGTGACCAATGGCCTGGGGCTGGAAATCCTGATCGACTCCTTAAACAAAATCAATGCAACGATCTCCGAATTGCATCAGGAGTGCCAAAAATTGAAAGCTCTGTTAAAAGAAGGGCTGACCATTGAAGATATTGAAAAACAGGCCAGATTCTTCGCCGATCGCATCGTCGATCAGATTGAAGCGACGCGCAGACCGGCCGATCAACTGGAAGCCATCATTCCCGATGAACTCTGGCCCCTACCAAAATATTCTGAAATGCTGTTTATGCTGTAAAAAGCTCTTAAAGGGACTGTCCCAAAAGTCAAAGACAATGTATTTTTATAAAGTTTTTCTTTCCCTCACCCCCTTTAATTCCCCCTCTCCCGATTTTCGGTAGAGGGGGAAAGGGGGAGAGGGCTATTGTAAACTTTTACCTATTATTTTATGAGTCCCCTCTAAAAAGGTATTGTTATCGAATTTCATGTAAATGGTACTATTGTTTTTATTTAAATTACATAAAATATATTCGTGTCCATTCGTGAAATTCGTGGTTTTTATACTGAACTCATTTTATAAATATACATTTGATGTCGCTTTTGAGACACCCTCTTTTTTTAGCAGCCATTTCTCCTCCGCTGGAGAAGGGATGATTGATGAACGATGAGTAAATTTTTAAGGAGCGGTTGTCTTTATTTATTGGCGTTGAAAGATTTCTTTCCTTCCTGGGCGGGAGAGAAACGACAAAAGCCGGCGAACTGAGTCAGCCCTAACTCGCTCCCTTCGACTACGCTCAGGGAGCGGAGGCAAATTCCATTTTCGCGTATTACCATGACTCGATGACTGAGCCATCGGGCTGGATTTAACGTCCTTCGTGTACTTTCGATAGCGGGGCGTATCAAAACGAGCGATGGTGGGCATGACCCATTTAGCGTTCTCTTAGACTGCGCTCCCTTCGACTACGCTCAGGGAGCGGGGAAGAAACGAACGTGAGCAAAAAAAGATTTATCTCTCGCCATGGTGGAATCGAAATGACAGGAGGAGAAAACTTCAGGCATGACCTCCCGCTTCTCGTGACAAATCTTGCACTCCCTCAATATTTAATTTTTAATTCTTAATTGATGATTAAGAATTTTCTGTTTCAATCTCTCCCGTCCGCTGATTAAAACATTCTTGAAACTAAAATATTTTAAAGTAAATTATTAGGAAAGGAAATTAAAATGAGGGAAAATCAACATGAGAACAGCGGCATTAATTATTCTGACTATTTTATTAGCTTTTAACATGACTCTGGCGCAAAAGCCCGATTCTGAATTTCATGTGGGCATCTATATCGGTCCTTCCCTGCCTCAGGGAGAGTACGCCGAAACTAACGGCGATAAAAGCGGTTATGCCCAAAACGGGATCGGCGCCATGGTAGAACTCAGGAAAAATATTCATAAAGCAACCTGGGTTTCCAGTTTAATTTTTTCCTCTAACAGTACGGATGCCAACGCCATGCAAGACCAGCTTTTTGAAATGGGATTGGTGGCGGACGACCATTTTTCAGTCTGGGCAATGACTGGTTTGAGCTTGAGAAAAGCGCTTTCTGAAAATGTATTTATTTACGGCTCCGGTCTTTTCGGGCTTTTGTTTTCCAATTATCCAGATATTTACACCACCGATGGTTTTACAAAAACGACCTACACCTATTCCAGCACCACGACCCTTGGGTATGGCCTTGGCGCCGGTCTTTCTGTGTTCAAGATGAACCTGGCCATCCGTTATTGCATGGCCAGCCCAACGTATGAGCGATCGGGTGACTGGCTGGGGCTTAATGGCGACAAAAAGTTAACCATTCCGGCTGACAACCTTTTCATTCTGTTCGGTTACGAATTTTAAAATAGCGGTTGACTTTTTTCGCCTGAAGAAAATGAGTTGCGCAAGCGTATCGCATTCAGATACAGCGGAGAAAAACATTTTTTGTCAGATTACGATCAAAAACAAAATGGTTTAGGCGTTTAAAAGAGTTGAAAAATACAGCGTCCATTGCATGGCGATAGCGATGCAATAAACTGCGAAGATAAAATCTTCTATATTTAAAAAGAAAGGGCTCGCGAGGAGCCCTTTCTTTCTTTTTTTAGATTTCGAATTTAATACCCTGTGCCAGGGGCAGTTCTTTTCCGAAATTGATGGTATTGGTTTGCCTGCGCATGTAAGCTTTCCAAGCATCGGAGCCGGATTCTCTTCCGCCGCCGGTCTCTTTTTCGCCGCCAAAAGCGCCGCCAATCTCAGCGCCGGAGGTACCGATGTTAACATTGGCAATGCCGCAATCTGAACCCCAGGCCGAAAGGAATGTTTCCGCTTCCTGCAGGTTGTTGGTAAAAATAGACGAAGACAATCCCTGCACCACATCGTTATGAATCTCAATGGCATTTTCCACGCTGCCCTTATATTTGATCAAATACAGGATCGGCGCGAAGGTTTCTTCCTGAACGATCTGGTAGTGATTTTCGGCTTCAACCAGCGTGGGCAAAACATAGGTGCCGGCTTCGTAACCGGGGCCGGTTAAAACTTCGCCGCCGTAAATAATCTTTCCGCCTTCGGCTTTAACCTGCTCCAGGGCTTTGAGATAGGTATCCACAGCGCCTTTATCAACCAGCGGCCCCATGTGAATCTTATCATCCAAAGGATTTCCGATACGCACGCTTTTGTAAGCTTTAATCAGCGATTCCTTAACACGGTCGTATATGGATTCGTGAATAATCAGTCGGCGTGTGGTCGTACAACGTTGACCGGCGGTGCCAACAGCGCCAAATACGATGGCGGGAACGGCCAGTTCCAGATTGGCGTCCGGTGTTAAGATAATGGCATTGTTACCGCCTAATTCCAGAATATATTTACCTAACCGCGCGGATATTTTAGTCGCCGCATGACGTCCTACGGCTGTAGATCCGGTTAAAGATACCAGCGGGATGCGTTTATCTTCCAGGATTCTCTCGCCTATCACGGAGCCTTTTCCAATTACCAGATTAAACAATCCTTCCGGCAGGTCGTTTTCCTTAACAATCTCGCCTACAATGTTCTGAACGGCAATGGCAGTTAAAGGAACCTTGGAGGCGGGTTTCCAGATGTTGGTGTCGCCGGCAACAGTGGCAATCATGGCGTTCCAGGCCCATACTGCAACCGGAAAATTAAAGGCCGTAATAATGGCCACAGGGCCCAGCGGATGGTATTGTTCGTACATTCGGTGGTTTGGGCGCTCGGAATGCATGGTAAAGCCATACAACATGCGCGATTGTCCCACGGCAAAATCGCAAATGTCAATCATTTCCTGCACTTCGCCCCAGCCTTCCTGTATGGATTTGCCCATTTCATAAGTGACCAGGCGGCCCAGTAAATCTTTGTATTCGCGTAAACGCAGGCCAATCTGACGAACGATTTCACCGCGTCTGGGCGCAGGAATGGTTCGCCAATATTTAAAGGCTTCCTCCGCTTTTTGTACAACGCGTTCATAATCTTCTGCAGAAGCCTGGTAAACTCGGGCGATCAGCTTGCCGTCGATGGGTGAATGCACCTCTAACACACCGGCATCTGTGGTTTTACTCCATTCCAGACCGGTGCAAGCGCCAAAATTTTCTTCCTTTATACCTAACTTCTCTAAAATACTGCGATCAAACATAAGCAGCTCCTTTCTTTAATGACGTATTTTCTTTGTTAAATTTATCACGTTCCTTTTTTTTACTTTTATTTGAGAAAAGAAATTAATAAACAAAACAATAAAATGTAAATCTTTTTTCACAGCTTTGACTTCATTTTAAGGCAAAAAGCCGCAACCAAAAACATTTCCGCAGGGATTTAAAAACCACAGAAAGCTCAGAGAGATCTCAAAGGGCGCAAAGAATATTTTTAATTAAAAATAGTTTCAATGGCCCTCACCCACTGCTCCCCTAAGGCAGCCAGTGCAAGCATCCAGTGCAGGCAGCCAGTGCAAGCAACCAGTGCAGAATGTCTTACTTACCGCTGTAAGGCATGAGAATTTTTTTTGATAATTTAACCACTCAACTCGGCAAGGATTTCCTGGGCTGGCCTTCATCCCGTCCAGATTTCTCCAGGCTGAAGCTTACGCTCCGTTCAGAATGATTTAGATTTAGGATTTCTTTCGCCAGTTTTTTCAGCAAGGCTTATTTTAATTGTACAAAGAGTAATGAGTTCAGTATAAAAGCCACGAATTTTACGAAGGGATAGGAATATATTTTATGTAATTCTAAAAAAAAACAATAGTCCCTTTAAATGTAATTCGATCTAATATCTTTTTAGAGTGGACTCATTAATGTTCGCCTGCGCGGAATTGTTCATGAAAATCCTTCGTCCCTACACCAACGGCGGTAGAGATACGGCCTTTTACAAAAAACGTCTCGCCTCGCGCCGTCATCCCTGGCGAGCGCAGCGCGTCGAGGGCTCTATTAAGGGAATTTGCGGCGCCTAAAAACCTTTAATCCAAAATTAATTCAGCATAAACATCTTCCTAACAATGCCCTTCTATTTTAATGGCGCAAAAACATTAAACCAATAAAAAGGAGGAATATCAATGATACGTTTTACTGTAAAGTCACTTATTTTAATGATGATGGTCGCATCTTTCATGTTTTCGACCAACACGTATGCCGGCGACGAGTTTTTCGAAAAAGTCGATTACCGTGGGGCATTTGGAGCGACCGACTGGGCTTCGGGCTGGACGGCGCTTTATCATTACGGCGTTCTGGCCGAACCGACCACTGGTACGAATGACGTTATTGTGAACGACGACGATATTCAGCCCGGAGACGTGGTTTATTGGACGGCGGACAATGTGTATCACCTGAACGGACGCGTGTTTGTGGAAGAAGGCGCCGTGCTGCACATCGAAGCCGGCACGGTTATTAAAGGCATGCCCGGACAGGGCGAAAACGCCAGCGCTTTGATTGTTGCACGCGGCGGTAAGATTTACGCCGAAGGTACGGCCGATCGTCCGATCATATTTACGGCGGAATCTGATGACGTGAACAATCCCGTGGACATCTCTTACGACACCAAAGGTTTGTGGGGCGGCGTCATCATTTTAGGTAAGGCAACCATCAACCGTCCTGGCGGCGAATACAACATCGAAGGTATTCCGACCACCGAACCCCGCGGGCTTTACGGCGGTAACGACGATGACGACAACTCCGGCGTATTTCGCTACGTTTCCATTCGTCACGGCGGCGCGGAAATCGGCGAAGGCAATGAGATCAACGGCTTGACCATGGGCGGCGTTGGTCGCGGAACAGTGATCGAATACGTTGAAGTGTTTGCCAACAAAGACGACGGCTTTGAATGGTTTGGCGGAACGGTAAACGCCAAACATCTGATTGCCGCTTTTTGCGGAGACGACGGCTTTGACATGGATGAGGGCTATCGCGGAAAACTGCAATTCCTGTTTGCCATTCAGCATCCGGAATTTGGCAATCGCTGCGCAGAGCACGACGGCGCTCCGAAATCGGCGGTGAACAGCGAGCCAAAAGCCTTTGCCACCATTTTTAACGCCACCTATCTGGGTTCCGGGAAAAACGCCAACAATCCCGACAACGATGAGATGTTTAAGTTGCGCGAAAACTGGGGCGGAATTTACGCTAACTCCATTTTTGGAGATTACAACGGCTACGGCGTTGATGTCAGCGACGCCTACTCCCCCGATGACAGCAAGGATCGTTTGTTAAACGGCGAACTCAAATTCTTGAACAATATCTGGTTCGATTTTAATGGATACACCATGGCCGATTCCATTGGCAAGCAAGATTACATCCAGAACTATCTGCAAAATGCGGTTAACGGCAATGAAGAAGTTAATCCACAGCTAAACGGCATCAGCCGCGTGCAGGATGGACAGCTGGATCCGCGTCCGGCTTTTAACGGCCCGGCTTATCAAAACCTGGCGCAGTATCCCAACGACGAGTTTTTCGAAAAAGTGGATTACCGCGGGGCGTTTGGAGCGACCGACTGGGCTTCGGGCTGGACGGCGCTTTATCATTACGGCGTTCTGGCCGAACCGACCACTGGTACGAATGACGTTATTGTGAACGACGACGATATTCAGCCCGGAGAAGTGGTTTATTGGACGGCGGACAATGTGTATCACCTGAACGGACGCGTGTTTGTGGAAGAAGGCGCCGTGCTGCACATCGAAGCCGGCACGGTTATTAAAGGCATGCCCGGACAGGGCGAAAACGCCAGCGCTTTGATTGTTGCACGCGGCGGTAAGATTTACGCCGAAGGTACGGCCGATCGTCCGATCATATTTACGGCGGAATCTGATGACGTGAACAATCCTGTGGACATCTCTTACGACACCAAAGGTTTGTGGGGCGGCGTCATCATTTTAGGCAAGGCAACCATCAACCGTCCTGGCGGCGAATACAACATCGAAGGTATTCCGACCACCGAACCCCGCGGGCTGTACGGCGGTAACGACGATGACGACAACTCCGGCGTATTTCGCTACGTTTCCATTCGTCACGGCGGCGCGGAAATCGGTGAAGGCAATGAGATCAACGGCTTGACCATGGGCGGCGTTGGTCGCGGAACAGTGATCGAATACGTTGAAGTGTTTGCCAACAAAGACGACGGCTTTGAATGGTTTGGCGGAACGGTAAACGCCAAGCATCTGATTGCCGCTTTTTGCGGAGACGACGGCTTTGACATGGACGAAGGCTATCGCGGAAAACTGCAATTCCTGTTTGCCATTCAGCATCCGGAATTTGGCAATCGCTGCGCAGAGCACGACGGCGCGCCGAAATCGGCGGTGAACAGCGAGCCAAAAGCCTTTGCCACCATTTTTAACGCCACCTATCTGGGTTCCGGAAAAAACGCCAACAATCCCGATAACGATGAGATGTTTAAGTTGCGCGAAAACTGGGGCGGAATTTACGCTAACTCCATTTTTGGGGATTACAACGGCTACGGCATTGATGTCAGCGACGCGTACTCTCCCGACGACAGCAAGGATCGTTTGTTAAACGGCGAACTCAAATTCTTGAACAATATCTGGTTTGATTTTAATGGCTACACCATGGCCGATTCCATCGGCAAGCAAGATTACATCCAGAACTACCTGCAAAACGCAGCTAACGGCAATGAAGAAGTTAATCCACAGCTAAACGGCATCAGCCGCGTGCAGGATGGACAGCTGGATCCGCGTCCGGCTTTTAACGGCCCGGCTTATCAAAACCTGGCGCAGTATCCGACGGCGATCCGCGTGATCAACAACACCTTTAGCATTCCGGATAATTTTGCTCTGAAACAAAACTATCCCAATCCTTTCAATGCCACAACCGTCATTCATTTTGACCTGAATAAAGCCGGCAATGTTAAACTGGTTGTTTATGATCAATTGGGTAGAAAAATTACGACACTGGTAAATAAAACACTGAGCGCCGGAAGTTATCAAATTCAATGGAACGCCAATAACCTGGCCAGCGGCGTTTATTACTACCAGCTTCAATTAAACGATCGAGTTGAAACCAGAAAAATGATTTTAAATAAATAAGCACCTCATATAAATAAAACGCAAAACGGCAGCCTCCGCCCTGGAGCGTTGCCGTTTTCTTTTTGAACACGCATCAGGACGGAACAGCCTGCAATCACTTCTCCACTCGCCCGCTCGACAAATCAGTCAGAATAAAAGACATCATTCTAAATAAATAAAAAAATCCGTGTTTAAAATAGCACACGGATGGTGCGGATGGGACGGATGGACGCGGATTAAAATTTTTTTTAAAAAAGATAGTTCATCATTGTAGTTAAAAGCTCTCTCTCTTCGTTGGAAATGACAATACGTCCTGCTTAAAGTTCATTCATAAAAAAAATCCGTGTCAATCCGCGTAATCCGTCCAACTCGTGTTTAAAATAGCACACGGATGGTGCGGATGGGACGGATGGACGCGGATTTAAAATTCATTTAAAAGAGAGATAGTTGATATTGTAGTTAAAAGCTCTCTCTCTTCGTTGAAAATGACAATACGTCCTGCTTAAAGTTCATTCATAAAAAAAATCCGTGTCAATCCGCGTAATCCGTCCAATCCGTGTTTAAAATAGCACACGGATGGTGCGGATGGGACGGATGAACGCGGATTAAAATTTTTTTTAAAAAAGATAGTTCATTATTGTAGTTAAAAGCTCTCTCTCTTCGTTGGAAATGACAATACGTCCTGCTTTAAAGTTCATTCATAAAAAAAATCCGTGCAAATCCGCGTAATCCGTCCAATCCGTGTTCAAAATAGCACGCGGACGGCGCGGATGAGGCGGATGAACGCGGATTAATATTTTTTTTAAAAAAGATAGTTCATTATTGTAGTTAAAAGCTCTCTCTCTTCGTTGGAAATGACAATACGTCCTGCTTTAAAGTTCATTCATAAAAAAATCCGTGTCAATCCGCGTAATCCGTCGAATCCGTGTTCAATATAGCACACGGATGGTGCGGATGGGACGGATGGACGCGGATTAAAATTTTTTTAAAAAAGATAGTTCATTATTGTAGTTAAAAGCTCTCTCTCTTCGTTGGAAATGACAATACGTCCTGCTTTAAAGTTCATTCATAAAAAAAATCCGTGTCAGTCCGCGTAATCCGTCGAATCCTGTTCAAAATAGCACCCGGATGGCGCGGATTAAAATTTTTTAAAAAAGATAGTTCTTATTGTAGTTAAAAGATCCCTCTCCCGCCAGGACGAGATCGAAATGACGTACTACTGTTTTTAAATCTTACTCATAAATAATACTACTTCGGCTGCACAAAAAATTTTGCACGCTAAAGCAACTGATTTTGGGCATGAAGTTTTCTATATTTTTCAGCCTCCCTGATCAGGGCGAGGCCTTTTTCTTTGGTGTATAAGCTAATTCAATTTAGATAAAAAGGAAAATTCCGATCTCCGCCGGGCTTTCCTTCCCCCGCTTCACTCCACTCTATCCTGAAAGGCGGCGTAACAAAAATAAAATATATTTTTTATCTAATCATAACATATTTCAAACATTTTGCCTGTAACATAAAAAATCAAAAAGCCAGATGGGGATGGTCAGAAAAACGAAATGTAATAGATGAATGTACATTCTGTTTTACAGGTTAAGAGGAAGCATAAGATTTGCAGGTTGCAGATTAAAAATCAAACTGCTTTAAGTTGGGGAGAACAAAAGCTCAAAAACCTATCTGACAAAATGTATGATCTAATGCTCAAACCGAATGGAAACGGGAAACGGAAATAAACGTGTTTTAAAAAGAATTTTACGCACGCAAGCCCTGACGGCATGGCGGGGCAATCCGTTTAAATTGAGCTGACAAATCATAGAAATATATTTTAATGGAGGTGCTTAAAATGAGGTTTAACCTAATCCTCAAATTGTTAATCAGCCAATTCACGATATTTTTTCTATTGTTGAATTTTTCTGCCGCTTTTGCAGGGCCACAGCCGACAGGTAGAGTTATCGGAAAAATTGTAGATAAAGAGACGGGCGATCCGATTGTTGGGGCTAATGTTTATCTGGAGAACACCGTGCTTGGCGCGGCAAGCGATCTGGAGGGAAATTTCCTGATTGATCGCGTTCCTGCCGGCAATTATACTTTAATTGTTTCTGTCATTGGTTATGCAGAAACAAGGATTAATAATCTTAAAGTAACCCCAGAAACAGTAGCCAGGGTTAACGTTATTTTACAACCGGAAGTGTTAACCACCGACGTGATAGAGGTGGAAGCAAAAGCGGTTACAAACACAGAAGCATCGTTGTTAAAAATCCGTGAAAAATCGATAGCCATTAGCGACGCCATCAGTTCCGAGGCCATCAGTCAGGCTGGCAGCGGCAACGCCGCAGAGGCCTTAAAACAGGTTACCGGAGCCTCCGTTGGAGATGACAACAATATTTTCATTCGCGGGCTTGGCGACCGTTACATTAGCACCTGGCTTAATGGCGCCGGCCTGCCAAGCTCTGATCCTTACAAAAAAACGGCGTCCATTGATTTAATTCCATCGAATCTGGTTGACAACATCATTACTTTAAAGAGCTTTACACCGGATAAGCCGGGCGATTTTTCCGGCGGCGCCGTGAACATCAAAACAAAAGATTTCCCGGGCAGCTTTCAGTTTTATTCATCGTTCTCTCTGGCTTTTAATCCGCAGGTCACCCACGGTAGCAGCGCACTGGGCTTTAATGTTGGTCGCATGGGATGGCTGGGGATGAATGACGGGACATTGGATTTACCGGACGTTTTCAAAGATCAAAATCTGAAAATTCCGTCCATTGCAGAGGCGAATCAAGATGAAACAGGCGCTCTGGCCAGACAAATCGAGGACTTGACTCGCTCTTTTAATCGCGAACTGGGGCCAACAGCGTTCACTCCGCCAATGAATCGATCTTTTAGTTTTTCCCTGGGCAATCAGGTAAGACTATTCTCTCGCCCATTGGGATATCTGGCCAGCTTTACCTATAATCGTAGTTATTCTGGCTATTCAGACGGGGTATTTCGTCGCTGGAATCAGGGAACTCAGGATGTTATGACAACGGTTTTTGATTTAAAAGAAAATAAAACGGAACAGAATATTTTATGGGGTGGCTTATTGAACTTTTCTTACAAGCTAACCGACAATCAGGTGATCAGTTTTAACGGAATCTACAACAAAAACGGTGAAATTATTGCCCGCACGCTGGCAGGCTCCTATCCTTATGATATGGACGAAAGCAGGATTTTTCAAGCCCGAGTTTTGAATTTTAAAGAACGAACTTTAATTAACGGCCAGATAAAAGGCGCGCATTATGTTCCCCAATTTTTTAATAGTCGCATCGAATGGGTATTCAGCGCTGGCAAAACCATAGAAGATCAGCCGGACCAACGTTATTTTAATAGTTATTATGATACCAAAAAACAGAGTTTTGGTATTAAAGACAACACCCCGCCTTCCCGCTACTTTCGATATCTGGATGAAGATCAAAACCAATTTTTTATCGATTATAAACTACCTTTCAAGCAATGGTCGGGCTTGAAAAGCACGTTTAAAACCGGTTTTTATCATTTGCAAAAAGATCGTAATTATTCGGAGCGCTTGTTCCAGATGGTGGATCATCAGGGATATAACTACGACGGCGATCCCAATGATCTATTAAACGACGAGAACATTGGTATTGTGGATACTTTGATTACGACTATCCGTGGCGTGGAATACAGATCGTACGATTGGGGCATTGTAGTTCAGGAAAGCACGCTACCCGGCAACAACTACAGCGCCAATCAAAAGATTAATGCCAGCTACGTGATGGTTGAACTGCCGTTATATGATAAACTACGTTTTATTGGCGGCGTACGTTATGAAGTAACTGATATGAACCTGGTCACCAATGATTCGACGGCTAAAAAAGGAGAGATAAAAACAAAAGATTGGCTACATTCCGTAAACTTTATTTTTTCATTAATGCCCAGAATGAATCTCCGTGCCTCGTACAGCAGAACTCTGGCGCGTCCTACCTTTAGAGAAATCGGTCCTTTTGCCACCTTTGATTTTATGGGCGGCGATGTGTATATCGGCAATCCGGACTTAAAGAGAAGTACGATAGATAACATTGATTTACGCTGGGAATGGTTTATGAATCCTGGCGAAGTTCTTGCGCTAAGCGCCTTTTACAAAAATTTTAAAGATCCCATTGAACGCGTGTTTAATTCGTTTGAAGAAAACACCTGGAAAAACGTTGATTTTGCCCGGGCTTATGGAGTTGAGTTAGAAGTTAGAAAAAACATGAGCATCCTCAGCAAACATCTGAAATATTTACTCCTTGGCGCTAACGTCTCTTTTATTAAATCCAGGGTTAATATTTCAGAGGAAGAGCTGGCGTTGATCCATAATCTAAGGCCGGATGCTGACGATCATCGTCCATTCCAGGGGCAGTCGCCTTATTTGATCAACCTTAATGTAACATACAGCAATCCGCAGATGGGTTTATCAACCACCGTTTATTACAATATTTTTGGCGACCGATTGAGCAAAGTGAGTTACGGAGGAACGCCCGATGTTTACGAAAAATCGGCCGGGCTGCTGAACGTTTCCGCCAAAATGCGCCTGTTTAATCAGCTTTCGTTGAAAGTTTCAGGCAAAAACTTACTCAATCCGACTTTTGAAAAATACCAGGAATTTAAGGGCAAGAAATACATTTACAATCAATTCAAACGCGGTAGAGTTTTTTCTGTCGGTTTAAGCTACTCGATTTAACAAAATGCAAGTCAGGGGCGCGTTGAACAGCGCCCCTGTTTTAATTTTTTTGAAGGTGTTTTCTTTTTCGTCCGATTCCAGAATAATGATGAATAAATGAGATTTGAATTGGAACGCATTTTTTCTCTGCTTTCTCTAAAATAATTTTTTGGAAGGTCTTACCTCGCTGAAAATTTACCATTGGGACGGAATTGAATGTTTGTAGTGTCTCCATTGCTGTGGTAAATCTTAATCTCCGTGTTTGTATTGACCAGGATGTGTTTTTTTCCATCTTTGCTGGCTTCTTTTAAAGTAATGCCATTAACCTGAATGTTTTCTTTCTCACGAGCAAATTTACGATCAATCAAAATGCTACGTCTATTATTTGCAAGGAAAGAAATGCCCGCCAACTTGCGCCGTTCTCGCCAACAGAACAAATATGAAGACCGGCGATGCAATTTACGGGTTATCGGATTCTGGTAACCGGCCTTACTTTTTCTACGATAAGAAATGCGGGCGCGCGGTGGAAAACGAGGCACAAATAACCAACAATACAGGCATTTAATTATTACTAAAATGGATAGAATGGTCAGGATAAATGTTTTCCAGTGTTGCCAGAATGAGCCAGGCGTAATCTTAATTTGTAAGGACTTTTGATGCGCTGTATAGAGTCGCGATTTGGGCACGGCATTGATCTGCAGGTAAACATTTCTATCGGGGTCTTTCCAGGGGAAAAAATAATTGTCAAACATAACCGTGATCAAGTTTCCTTTTTTGTTAATAAGGCGTTTAATTTCTGGATGCGTTGAGATTTTGATATTAAAGTCGCTCGTAACGGTATCGCCTTTTTCCGTGACAACAGTGATATTAAGCGGCGGGATGGAATCCAATTTGTGACGAGGTATGGATGTATACAGGGAATCATGCCACAGCTGCCCGTTGATCAATATCCGCGAATGAATGGGGGCCGTATTAAATATTAGCTTTCGCTGCAAGTGAAAATGTCCCGGAAAAATGGCCGACACATCTATTACCACGGCCCCGGAAGTAGTGGGTTGCAAAACAAATGGTGGTGTTTTAAAGAGCAAACGGTCTGTCGTTTGAAAATCAATTTTTTCCCCGCCTCGTATTTGAGCTTGAAATTTTAAACGCTTCAATAATGAAGGTGAAAATTGATAGGGTTTTTTCTGGAAACTGAATACGCCTTCCAGCCAGAGAGAGTCGCCGGCGCCCACTGCATAAATTTGATCGATGGGAGCCACCGGACCTAATGTGGCATTATGCACCGTTAGTTGTAGGTCCAGCGTTGTATCAAGAAATAGAAACAGATTTTCCCGAAGAAGCGGATGATTAAAGGTGATCTCAATAGTGGAATCAGGGGGTATGACATTATTAAAAAAGAGAATTCCTGAAATAGCGGACAGATTAGCTCCGGGAAGCGCCTGATGATAAAGTTCCTTTCTGCTCGGAAAATTTACACGGCTAATCTGAACCACACGACTGTAGGTACTTTGATAGATGAGCCGCACGCTGCGCATGGGAAAAGGACTTTTAATTCGTAACCGCTTGCCCTCAACCTGGACAAAAGCTTCCTGTCCTTTAAGGCTTTTTCCGGTGGCAAAGGCAAATAGCTCCCCCAATCTTTCTGGAATTTCCCGATGGTGATGCACAAAAAAACAACCTTTGTTTCTGGAGCCATTGATAATTTCCAGCAAGGTCGGCAGTACATTCTGACGTTCAATCTCCCTTAATAAATTTGGATTGGGATTGAGTATTAAATATCCTGCAACCAGATTCTCCTCCGGTGAAAGATATTGAGCCAGATTAATATTTGGCTCCGGCTCAAAAACGCCATCGGTCAAAATCATCAGGCTTTTTTGTTTTTTATCTTTTAGTTGAAAATAGCGCAGCATCTGCCGAATGGTTTCCACAGGCGTGGCGGATCGATAGTTCAGACCGTCGATGTAATTTAATATTTGTTGTTTTCGTGAAGTGTAGAATACACGCGGACGCGCATTGGGATTAGCGCTTACCTCAGACATTGTAATAATGGCCAGGGTATCTTCTGGCATTAATAAAGCGGTAAATAGTTTAAAGGCATAAGCGGTAATGTGATGACGTTCTGCCTTTTCCATACTACCAGAGTTGTCATAAATAACCCCGATCCACTGTCCTTCCTCAGCCGCCCTGCCTGCGCCGGACATCAACAAAAAGTAAATAAATGTGTAATAGAGAATTTTATGGCGCATTTTAATACTCCTGCCGACCAAACAATTCTAACATATAGAAATATGGATTGTAATTATTGGGAACATGCTGCAGAAAATACTGAAGTCCCACGCCATACACATCTCCCTGTTGTTGACGGCGGGTATCAAGCTGGACTTTAATTCTTTGCAGAATTTCATCTTCTCGTTTGCGCAAATACCATTGCGCCAGCGCATATTCCACGTACGTTGTATGCCCTTCCAGTAACTCAAGAGGAATTTCATTGAGATTTTTCAGAGAAATAAATTGCCAGATGTGGGTAATTTCATGAACAAAGGTTAAATATGTATTCCAGTACGGAGCTCCATTCTCTATCATAATGATAAAATCATCTTGCTGGTGAATGGCAACGCCCACAACGCGTGGATCGTACTGGGGAGTGGGAATAAAGGTCTTTCCCAGAACTTGTTGTAAATCGGCCGTATTTATCACAGAAATCTGAGCGATTTTGGGTAAGCGGATGCTAAAATATTGTTCCACATCCCGATAGACCGTTTTCATAATTTTTTTGAAGGCATCTTCGGTCATCACAGCGGTCTTCTGGCATTCTTCACAGAGCGTTCGCCCATCTTCCAGCTCCGTATAAGATTTTTCGCCAATTTTTATACCGCAAAAATCGCATTCCACGCCAGCCTGCAGCCGGTCGGGCAAGTTAATGATATGAAAATGGTCTGCACGGGCTGTGTCCCACAGGGCGCGTCGCTGCTTTAAAGAATTAGCGTTATTGGCGTTCAATTCGGAAACAATTTCCAGGGTGCCGTCAAAGTCGTAAGGAAATTGGTCACGCTCGTCTCCGCTCACATGAAAATATAAGTCATCTGCGGCAACGTCGTTTTCTTTCATAAAACAGAGAAAATCTTCTAAAATATCCCACAAATTGGAAAGTTTGCTGTTATAAAGATATTCGCACACGCCCAACCCGATCTCGCTTTCTTCCAAAATCCAGATATCTATTGATCCGGAAACGGGAAAGGATTTGTCCCCCTTATCTGTTACAACCGGATATAAAAGATGCAAACCTGTCCCAATTGGATATTCTTCTTTTTGCTGGTTTAACAAATTACAGGCCTGTGGCGAAAAAACTTTTAATTGCGGAAAGGCGCTGGGAAAGAGACTTTTTAGCATTTTTTGTAAAAGGAGGCTAAGCGTAAAAGCGATGCGTTTAAAATCGTGGGATGACCCCGCGCTCTTTAATTGCAGGTGGATACTAAGCGCCCGGGCAATGGGAAAGTTTTTTTCGAGCAAACTTTGCGGATAAACATTTTTCGCATCAAGTATCTGAAATTCTTTAGGCAAGAGAGTGGGCTCTCCGACAAACTTTAGCACTTTTCGCACCTTGCGTGTGTAACGACATAGCCACTGCCTGTACTCAACTGTTTTGGACTGTATTATGATACTGGTTTCCTCAAAGGGAATATTAACCTCGATTCTGAATTCCACGGATGGAATCAGGATTTGTAAAGACTGCGGTGTTTGATGTTGCACAAAAACCTTGCGCTGATCGACATCAATATTTTCAATGCGATAAGCCTTGACATCATCCTTCTGCTGGTCGGGTAAATGCAAAATAATGATCTGATTGAGGTGCAAATGATAGATAATATTGTCCAGTGTAATAATGTGTTTGAATAATAATTCTCTTTTATCAGTATCCCCTGCCAGATGGAAGCTAAAATCTTTATTTGGTATGAGTTGGTCTTCTTTTACCTGGATCACGGGGAAATATTTAACATACGCCTGGTTTTGGTCATCCCATTGGTAATGTTCTTTGATAAGTTGCGTATCATTTCCATTCTCAATAAAAATAGCGATTAGTTGATTTAGCTTATGGGCCTTATATTCAAATGGTTTATCCGAATTTGGATCAATAAATTTATAAACTTTATCCCAGAATGATTTATCATAAAAAAACATGCTTTCCAGCTCTGGTTCAGTCAGGGATTTATGCAACAGGGTGCGTAGTAAGGAGATGAGAACTTGTTTAACAGAGGTAGAAGGCCAGGTGGTAATCGGGAATAAAGCTTCCTGATGTGGCGTAATAAGAAAATATTTTAGATTAGCCAAAAAATAGGAGCGGAGTAAGTATTGGTCTGATAAAATATTGATAAATTCCAGTTCCAGAGCGCCATGCTTTTCCAGATAGTTGAGCAGAAAAGGCAAATTGAAAAATCTATCGAAAATAAAACTAAAGCGGCTGCTGCCTGTTCTCCATACACGCCATGAAGATTGGAGACAAAATTTATCCACATTTACGGAAGTATTGTTCAAATTTTTTATCTGTGCGTTTTGTTGGCGAATTGCCCCCTCCAGAGTTTCGATGCTATCACGTTCAAAATCACCGGCATCAAGCCAGTAGATGGATGGAATGCCATAATGTAAAGGAACAAGGCTCAAAATTGCAGGAGGTGGTAAATAATTGACATTCAAGAAAACTTTTTGGTGATAATTTTGCCGTCCTTCCCATAAAATCAAATAACGTTTAAATGTATTGGACTGCAGAGACTGCACTTCCAGTAGCCTGCGACGGCGGTACAATAAACGCACGCTCTCTTCGATATTCTGCCATTTTTCGGCAATAATCAACATTCTGAGTCTTTCGGGCAAATCACTTTTTTTGAATATTTGAGCGATTTGGGCATGAAGCTCCGGGTACATCTGGCCAGGATGAAGAACAATCATCAGACCGGTATTGGCGGCCAATGCACTCCACCTGTCGGTATCGATCCAGTCTTCCCACTTGTCAAAGGTAATGAAATAGATGCGGTAGGCCATCAAAAGAGGATCGATTAGCGGTTGATTAAAATAAATGTCCCGCGAATAAATATACAACTCGTTCTCTAAAACGGGATTCATAGAGTGGTAAAATTCTTGCAAAGAGTGTTCATGATGTGAAAGAACGATAACTTTTTTCCCATGCGAGAGATAATAAGATATCGTTTCTGCAATTACGGATAATATCCGGTCGTTAAACGGATCGGTAATTAAAACATCCTGCTCCTGCAGTTCACTGATAATTTTTGTCTGATTCGTATTCTTCATATATTGTTTTCGATATATTAAATGGTACAGGATATGTGAATCGAAATGCTCCCTGTACATGGAAAAAATTTTATTGTAGGTATCAATCCAGCGCAAGGCAGGCTTTTCGAAAGAAATGGGCAGACGCATGTCGATCCAACGAATCTCGCCGGAAAAATAAACAGCCGCTTCATACACAACAGCCACAAGGGGCGCCCATAGTAGCAGAGGGAAAAAATTCAAGGTACCATTTACTGAAAGATAGATTCCCAGAAGAACAAATCCGCTGATGATAATCCAGCCTCCGGTTAAAACGGTCTTAATTCCATTAAATCGTTTTAGTAAATAATAACGTATTCCATACGTATAATAAGCGGGGAAAGACAACTTGTGCGCGGTTAATCTCTGTAAAATTTTTTCTAATATAATGAGTATCCACCGAACGATTAATAATAATATGAGGAGCATCAGGTTTACAGACCAGATTGCAAAATTATAAAAAAAAGCAGGAAGTACAATCCCCAGATGGATTTGTAATTGTCTGTCCAACCAATTGAAAAGCTCATTAAAAGATTCTGCGCCCCAAAAAGAAAAACTAAAGATTACTAACGCCGCAATCATGGGGAAAAAATGCAGGTGCGGATTGCGATAAGACCTGATTAAAAAAAACATCAAAAGTATTACCAGCGTAATGGCTATGAGAATTACATCCACACTCATGAACTCCCATTGTTTGCTTTTTCAAGCTTAATTAACAACGTATTTTGGCGGGCCGTAGAAACAATCAAATCACTTGTCATTTCAATGTTTGTATTTTGGGCCCCATTCTGCAAAAACACTTTCAATGGAGAAGGCTGAGAAACCACTTTTTTTTTAGAAACAGAATTAATCTCTTCTTCCAATGGACGTATAATATTTGTTTGCCAGTCGTTCAGCAATGTCATTTGCGCATTCTTTTTCTGTGAAATCACTTCCATCTTTTGTTTATGTTCCAACAATTTTTCTTTTAATTGCAGGAGTATATTTAATTGCATTTGCAAGGTATGGGCTTTGGCATGTGCTTCATACAATTTAGTTAATTTTTCCTGAATGGCCTGCAATTGATTTTTTAAGGCATTAATTTCGGACTCGATCTTCTTTTTTTCTTTTTTGTAGATATAAACTGCAAATAGTGATATTAATAACAATAGAGCGCCAAGCCAAACCAGGTCCATTTTTAACTCTTTCCATTCCATGGGTGGTCGTGCATCCGGTATTGTTAAAAATAGAGGGATTCCGAAGAACAGAATGGTTAACAAAATAGACAGGGCAGCTGGAATTACGATATTACGTTCAGGGATAGTGCGTTTGATAGTATTGACCGCCTGAAACATGCGTTGTTCTAACTGTTCGATTTTTTGTTGAACTTCATTAAATAAATTAATGGGCAAATTTTCTTTTTGTTCAGCTTCCAGATTTTTCTGGCGCCTTTCGATCTCATTAAATAGGGTCTGATATTTTTGAGGTGTGTAAATGGACTCGATTTCATTTTTTTGAAGAATTAAAGGGTCGTTTTTATTAATAATTTCTTCATAACGCTTTTGAAAGCACTCCCCCAGTTTGTGCGTATTCTGTTTAATGTTTTTTAATATTTCCTCTCGCACTGAATTGAACCAATCATTCAGCCTGGATGCTTCATGAGGATTTTTGATTGCTAATGCTGCCTGCGATTCGTTTAAATTTAACGTATTCATAGGACAGTCTTCCTTATTAACCGGGGCTGCCAAAGTGTCGACCGGTTGCCAGAAAGAATCCGGAATTTCTTTTTCTTCTTTTTCATCAGAGGCCAATTGCTTGATCTCCTCATACGCATTATAAATTTCCTGAGGGTTCAAGCCCCCTTTTTCTATTATTAATTCCCAACATTGTGTCGGTATCAATTGCTCCAAAATATTAAATTTATCTGCATCCTCTATTTCCTGATCATTCAAAAGCCATTGTGAAAGCGCTATAATAAAAATCAATAAATTTTTCTTATCAGTAAATTCAACTACGGGCAATTGAATATTTTGGGAAGGATAATTTTGCGCCAACAAAATGTTGATTACCTGTTGGCTGTTGTTAATAGGTTTAAGATCGCTGGCAATAGCGTTTATGATATCAGGGTTATTTTTCCCGGAAGGGAGCATCCACAGGTTGACCTGACTTTCGCCCACTAGAATTCTCAGACGCAGGTATTCCACATGTCTTTCGCGCGGCAATCCTACAACCGAAAACAGTTTTTCATCTGTCGCGCATTCCCATTCTTTTAATGTCTCATCCAGAATGGTGATTTTCTCCGGATTCTCTTTAAGCAGCCCAAAAAGAATGAGAAGCCCCTGTGCCCGCAACGGTGATTCTGTATTCTGATTGATAATGTGAATATGCATTGGCTTTTCTTAAAGTAAAATTTCCGATTGAGTTAAAATCGTCTCTAACTCTTTTACATCTGCCGTGTTAACGCTTTCGATCATGTTCGTTAAATTGTTTTTTTCATCCTGATGGAGCTTTGTATTTTTGTTGAGTAAATCCGAAAATTTTTGAAGTCCTGCGTTGAATTGCTTGAATTTTTCGTCATCCGAAATTCCTTCCTGGTTCATTACCAAATACTTATACATCGGCAAAAGCTGCTTCGCCAGGTTGTAAATAAACGTTTGATTATCTAAGTTGCCTCGTTCTTCCTGAAGGCTTTTCATTAGTTCTTTCCACACACGTAGAAAATGAGATATTTTTTCGTCATAGGTGTTTGAATTAAAAACCCAATTTTTAAATTCGTCCAGAAATCTGGGAATATAGCCTGCATGATCATCCAGCCAGTAATGGATCATGCAAAAAGTAGAAGGCGATATTTTTTTCATAAAACTTTCTTGCAGCAGTTCTCCCGGCCACTGCCATCTTACAATTATTTCATTTTGCGCACGGTGGCTCTTTTGAATATTGATGGTGTCAGTTAGTCTTCCCGCAGTAATCGCCGTCATTTTCATTCGGTTGTAAAGATCGATTTCTTCTTCAAATATGCCGGGCAAATAGCCATATTTATGCCAGTTTTTATCTAAATGCGGCAACACATCATTCGGAAAAACTTCAGGATCATCTGATTGAAAGATGTTCTTAATACACTTTTGATAGGCTCGGTAATATTCGCCATCTTTAAAATGAAAGCGAGCCATGTCTTTAGCCGTAATTCCGTAACGAACGCGATAGGCCTGGATAATTCTATTGTTAAAAAAGTTATCCGATATGGTTTGCTGACCGGCTTCCTGCTGGATAAATGCATCGAAATCGTTTATGGTATTTCTCAGGTAGTTTAAAACATCTTCATGAATTCCTAAAAAAATCATCGTCTGTATATTACGGTCATCCACTACCTGCAAAAATCCTTCTGCCCTGTTGAACAGGGATTTGAGAAGCATTTTAATTTCCTGGATGTATAGTCTTTCAATTTCCTGAGGTTCCATGTCGGGATTCTCCAATTCGATTCGTTTCCTGAAAATTTCAGCAAAATTTAAATTATAATTACCGCCGATTGAGGAACGCACCACATCCACACAACGCGGGATTAAAATATCTATGAATTTGTGGGGATAGGTAGAGTGGATTTTACGTCGCCGCGAGAGAGTAAACGATGAACGATAACGGTTATAATAGGTTTTAAAAAGTAACTCATAAATTTCATGATTTATTTTAGGATCATTAAAGGTGGTCAGACGAAACTTCTCCTGCTCCCATAATTTTCTTTTCAATTCTGCGCTGGCAAAGATATAATGTTTAAATGAATTTTTCTGGCGCGCATCGTGCATGTTTTCTAATTCTGAAATTTTTACCTGCACCAGATGAATGAGAGTGGGTAAAGAATCAAAAAAAGTCTCATATTCTTCG
This sequence comes from Caldithrix abyssi DSM 13497, assembly GCF_001886815.1. Taxonomy (GTDB): domain Bacteria; phylum Calditrichota; class Calditrichia; order Calditrichales; family Calditrichaceae; genus Caldithrix; species Caldithrix abyssi. The sequence continues at coordinate 2,446,030 of NZ_CP018099.1, read as the reverse complement.
ACAATATTATCCACTTCTTCGTAGATCCGTTTAAAGAGTTTCAGCAAAGCATATTCTTCCATGTACTTTTTTAAATGGTGGATATGGTTGCTTGCCTCATTGCTGTAATTCTCTAAGAATTTATTAATCTTCAACATACGTTTTATAAGACCAGAATTGCGAATCCTATCAAAACGCATGGTGGCGTTTTCGATTTCTTCGGTTTCAGGATCATCAAATGCCTTATATTGGTACCAATTAAATTGATCATTTAATTGCAACAATTCTTTTTCAATATTTTCGATTTTTGATTCCAAATTTAGCATTACTTTATACAAAAAATAACGCACCCCGATGGGATGAGGTGAGTCTTTTCGAATGTAATTTTGCAAATGAATTTCTAACAATTGGCCATCCGGAGTTTCTTCTCCCACCAACACAGATTGTCTAAACACCATATCGCTCACCTGGTCGCCAGGGCGGTTCAATTTGAGTCTCATTTCTTCAAAATCTTGTTCAAAAGTAGCAATGGCATCCGCGGGGTCTGCTTCTTCTTTCAGGGTTTCGGCGTCAATACCTCTTGCATACTTGTACGCAAAGTTAAAATACAACTCATTAGTCCGTAGCTCGTTTAATAGATGCTTTTCCAGAGCTTCAATATAATGATCGGCCTGATTAACAGTAAGGTTTGTCCCTTCCACCTGTATGTTAAATCGCTTGGAAATAGTATTAAAAAATGTATCATTCTGGCTGAAGGATTCGAAAATGGAGACATATTCTTTTTCTAAACGGAGTTCGGGAAGATTTAAAATGCCCTGCTGGCGCTGCATATCATAATTTTTTTTGCGCGCTTCAAATTCTCGATCGATCTTTAGCCAGTTTTCGGAGATGGTGCGAATACTGTATTGATGCGCTAAATAGTTTAGCAAATCGTCGTAAGGATATTCCACGGCCGCCACGCCAAATGTACAATAAATATTGGTTAACTTTTGTTTTCCTAAAGTCTGTAGAGTTTGAATGATATTATTATCTTCAATAGAACCCTGAGCGCTGGCGATTGGCGTGTAAAGTTGATTGAAAATACCGTGAATCACCAGATTCTCATATTCTTCGCCTCTTTTTACCAGGTGCTGGTTTTTCATGTTTTCAAAATCCACCAGATATACCATTTTAAACAACTGCTGATTGCTGGTGATTTGAAAGTTCCGATATTGGGGGTGAAAGTCGAAATGGAGGGGGCGAGGTTTTAGGCCATTTTGATCCCGATCATACAGACCGTAAATAAAGCGGAACATATTTTCGATTTCTTTAAGCGCCGCATAAGCATTTACACGCAGACGTTCATGTTGATTAATGGGAAGATTATAGGCATTGGTATAAATTCCCGGCAAAAAGAAGACCCCTTTGATTTGAGGATGCAAGGCATTAAATTCTTTGTGCAACCACAGGGTGAGAGGAATGAGAATACCCGAGGCTGTTCCGCCACAAATGGAACCGATCAAAAAAATACGCAAATTCCCTAATTGACCGTGCCATTGTCGTAACGTATTTCGAATTTCGCTTGCAACGCGCTCTTCAAAACCCGGCTGTTCAAACATGGCGTACAGGGCCAGCCTTCCTAATATGCGAATTTGACCGGCGCCCTCCAATACTGACTTGTTGTGCAGGTATTGATATAAGATCGGGAACCAGCCTTCGATATCTCGCCCATTATTATGCAATTCTATGTACTGTTTTATAGAATAGTTGCGTGATATTCTAAATACTTTTTGCGGTTCAATATGTTTGATTCTATTAATATCATTGACGTCGGTATCCAGCACCAGGAATTCAGTTGGGATATTGTTTCGATGTTCCTCTTCAAGCCGGTAGTACATTCCGGCTAATTGGTCTACGATCCGCCCCCCGGTCCCGCCAATACCCAGGAGAATAGTCGGGATTTTGTATTGAGCATTCATAAAGCTCTCCTTATGATAGTTTTGAGTTCATATGAAACTTTATTTTTTAAAATTTTATGCGAAATACTAAACATGATTAGCACGAGCAAAAGCTTAGAGTCCATTACCAGGATGTATATTGCCGCCGGAATATCGCTAATTAAGCAGTTGATTATTGGAGAATTATCCTTTTTAATTTTTCTCTTAGCATAATTAAATTCAATTAAAGCATGGCAAATTAGCATGGTTTTGCCTTTTTTAATAAAATTTATTTGGCTCTACTGGGATTCCTGTGGAAAAAGGTCTAATTTACCAAGAAAGAAAAGTATTGCTATCCTAAAATTTTCAAATTTTCTAAAGCCTCTACCAACTGTTTTTATCTCCTGTATCTTGCCGTTCAACCATTCGGCTACTGAATTATCTATCTGATATCTTATATAGTTTAATAAGCCATCTGAATGAGCAATGAGCATTTTTGCTACTTTAATCATTTTATTTAAAGAACGTCCCTTAATATCCTGATACCATTCCGCAAAAAAGAATTTCGCATCATTTATTGTTTCACTCCTAAAGAATTCTTTGAAGTTCTCTTTGGCCGCCCAAGCCTGGGAAGTGATAAGGTTAAGTTCTTGAATTTTTCTGAAACGCGATAATTGCTTGTCCGTCATATTTTCCGGATTCTTTAAAAATAAATATTTACTTTTCACTAAGGTTTTATCATTAGATTTTTGTAATTTACGGGCTTCCTCTCGTCTGGTTTTATCCACTCCATCATTTAAATACTTCATTATATGAAATTTGTCATGCACTTTGGAAGCATTGGGAAGCTCCTTTTGAACAGCTTTAATAAAAGCTTTCCACATATCCATACTGACCGCTTTGAGGCCCTCCTTTTGTTTCTCTGTTAATCCCTTGTTTATTAAGGAACTGGCAGAGCTTGTTGTGCGACCTTCACTTACATCTATTACACGTCTTCTTTCACTATCGGATAATACGCTTACATAAGTATGACCTCTTTTCATACTCTTCTCATCTATCCCGATATATTTAATGTCCTCTTCCGTTCGGCGTGATAGCCCGCGTTCCACTGCTTTGCTCATTATATGATGAAGCATATCAAAGCTGATCCGTAAAAATTGTGCCGTTTTGCTCTGGTTTTTGGAGGCCAGTAATAACTCAATAGCAAAACGTTCAAATAATAAAGTCGTTCGACTCGACTTTTCTGCCCAAGGAACTTTGATCGTTTTTACTCCGTGTTCCTTGCATTTAATGCGGGGAACTTTGCAGACAATATAGGTCTTCATTTGGCATGTATCCAAATGCCGCCAACGACGTTTTTCGCGATGATCATAAATATCATATTCCACTTCGCATTCGGGACAAAAACCTTTTTTTGACTTATAGATAATCTCTATTTCTACTTCCTCATTCGCAATATCTAAGTCAACTTTAGACACTTCCCAGGGATGCGAAAGTCCCAAAATCTGTTTAAATAATTCTTTATCTTTCATAAACTCAATCTAAGGATTATTTTTGTTTTTCACAAAAATCCCAGTAGAGCCTAAAAAATAATAAATAGAAAATATCCCGTCTTAATCCCCTCTGAATAACGAGGCAATTATTTGTTAATTATTATTTAAGATTTTCTATTTGACTAATACCAAAGTGGAAAACCGCTCATTACCACGATACAAATTTTAAATAGCAAATAAAAAATAATAAATAGAAAATATCCCGTCTTAATCCCCTCTGAATAACGAGGCAATTATTTGTTAATTATTATTTAAGATTTTCTATTTGACTAATACCAAAGTGGAAAACCGCTCATTACCACGATACAAATTTTAAATAGCAAATAAAAAATAACAAATAGAAAATATCCCGTCTTAATCCCCTCTGAATAACGGGGTACTTTCCGACATGACGAGGAACTCGTCATATCCTTATTATAACCACAACCAGTCTTAATCCCCTCTGAATAACGGGGTACTTTCCGACCAAGACCTACAAAAGTGTCCCATTAATCCCGGCTACGGTGAAGTCTTAATCCCCTCTGAATAACGGGGTACTTTCCGACAGTCAGGATTGGAGACAAGACATTCAAAAGTGTCCCATTAATGTCTTAATCCCCTCTGAATAACGGGGTACTTTCCGACAAAGATGAAAGGAAATAAACATGAAATTAGAAGATTTCTTTTGTCTTAATCCCCTCTGAATAACGGGGTACTTTCCGACCTTATTTAATTCTATTAGCGATAGCGGTTATCGCAATAAGTGTCTTAATCCCCTCTGAATAACGGGGTACTTTCCGACAGTAGCTGCCTGCGCTATGGCTCGAGTCAATGGCAGGAGATAAAGTCTTAATCCCCTCTGAATAACGGGGTACTTTCCGACAAAAATGAAATATTCAAAAGATGAAAGTCGTTCAAGCAAGGTCTTAATCCCCTCTGAATAACGGGGTACTTTCCGACTCAAAACTTTGGTCGCAATGGCCAATACAATAAGAACAAAGTCTTAATCCCCTCTGAATAACGGGGTACTTTCCGACTTTATTTGTTAAACTTAAGTTGAAAGGAACTATACGATGGATGTCTTAATCCCCTCTGAATAACGGGGTACTTTCCGACAGATTCAGACCTTTCCTGACAGGTCTATAAAGATAGTGTCTTAATCCCCTCTGAATAACGGGGTACTTTCCGACAGATAGTCAGGTGAGCCTACGACTGGGCATGAGCAGTTATAGGGTCTTAATCCCCTCTGAATAACGGGGTACTTTCCGACAGGAAAACGGATACGAACTGCAGGAATCTAACAGTCAATTTAGTCTTAATCCCCTCTGAATAACGGGGTACTTTCCGACTCCTCCACTTTTCAGCCCTTGATACACAAGGCCTCGCGGGGCACTTTTTCAAAACCTGTTTGTTCTGATTGTAAACTTTCTGCCATATTTGACCTAAAATCGACCTAAACCATTGTTTTTTAGAAGGCCAAAACCTCCCTGTACCGTTAGGCAATTTTTCAGCGCCCTCTTTCTTTCTGTTTTATCTTAATTTACAACGATTTTTTTTCTATTGCAAACCTTTTTCAACCGCTCTGTAAAATTTCTGCAAAAGGCTTAATAATTTTTCACCGCGCGTTTCTAATCCATGTTTTTTTAGCCAGGCTTTCATCTCTATTTCGGAGCTAAAGCTTTGCGCGTTCAGGCCAACAATCACCGTCCCGCCTCCTACGGCGCTGGCGGTGACCTCCGCGCCATCCACCAGATATACTTTTAACAATAAGTCGTTCTGAAACCAGCAAACCATGTCCAGCGCTTCCATTATTTTACGGGCGTTTTCTAATTCGCACACATAAATCTCCCGGTCTTTTTCAAGATAAAGGGTTCTTTGAAAAAGCAGACCTTCTATTTCATCCATGATCACGGTGCAACCGATGATCTTTGCCCGGCGCTCATCGGTTACATGCTGCCGTATTTTAATGACGCGTTGCTTGCTCTCCCAAACTGAGTCCGCCGTACGCGGACGGTAATACCAGTCGTTAAACTGTTTTTGCTCCAGTAACCGGCCGTTGTTCTTCTTTAAAAATAGCTCAAAGTTCGCGCCGGCCATACTAAAAAAGAGCTCTTTGCGGCTTTTGGTGTAGCGTGTTTCCTGAATAAGCGACGGCGAGCGCTTGCCGTATTTTTGTGCCAGATTAACGATGATTTTTTTGCCTTCTTTTATAGCCCGCGCCAGAGCCACGTTTTTCAGATCATAATAAACATCAGAGGCTTCCATACACGGAAAATATTGCAAAGCGGCGCTAAAGGTATGATCGCGATTTTCCAGACACTTTGCGCAGCCAATTTTACAGGTCAGTTGCTGTAACTCGATATCGAGCGCAAGGCCCTTTTGGCGATAAACCTTTCGACGATTATGCGTTTGAAGATGGAGCGCTCTTTTACTTATGATGGCTTCGGCCGATCGCACATCAAAAAAATAGGGATACAACCACTCGTTGTTTTCCATCACCAATAATTCCAAAAATTTAATGGCCCGGGCACAATAGCGCGCGGCCAGGTCCACCGCGCTCCAGATAGCCGGTTCCGAGTTATTCACCCCGCGCAAAAGCACGTAGTTGATTTTGAAATGCGCTCTGTATTCTGCCAGTAATTGCAGGGTTTCTAAAATAGTAGAAAAAGAATGGCGCTTCTGGCGCGTGATGGTCTGGTAATTTTTGTCACTGGCCGTATGAAGAGAGATATGGAATTTGATTTTCGGATATTTCAGGATTTGCACCACATGGTTTTCCTGTACCAGTGAGCCGTTGCTAACAATGGTTACCGAGGGCAGGCGGTCGGCGTGGGCGTTTTGCAACCAGTTCAGGGTTTCCATTAAAACATCGGGGTAGATGAAGGGTTCGCCTCCGGTAAAGGTAAGGTCGTTATATCCGTAATCCAACAAGCGGGAGATCAAGAAGCGCAGGTCTTGCGCTTGCGGTTTGCGCCCTTCTTTTTTGGCCAGGCCTTCGTTGTGGCAAAAAAAGCATTTGTAGTTGCAAAAGGGAGTGATGGATATACGCGCTTCATGCATGTTAAATTTCCTGATTTTGTTAAATTGAACTATTAATGACGCGCGCCTTCAATCAGGAAGCGTTACAGAGACTTCAAGGCGTACTTTAAGCAGTTTTTGAAAAATCCTTCATTTATCGGGCGACGTATTAGTGTGATTTTTCTGGCATTTTCTAATTATTTAAACTTCAGTCCTTTTCGCTTTTGTCTTTTTGGCGCTCTGGTAGTTTAAAAAATCCAGAGTTTATTTAAATCTTGCGTAAAAGCATTGGATGTTTTAAGTCATTATTCCCCTCCCCCATTCAGCAGGCGGCGCGGACTGAGATTCTTTTCCACATAACGGTTTTGCCCGGGATCGTATTGCAGCCAGATGGGATGGCGGCCCATACTTTGCTGAAAAACGCCATAGGCGGTAATGGAAAGATAAGAATAGCCGCCGGGCACCAGAAAAATCTGGTAATCGTGGTACTCTTCCGCAATTTTTTTGCACTGTTGAGCGACGGTCTTTTCCATGTCAAGATCTACATTGCCGGCGGTTAAAATTTTGTATTTGATGTTATTGCCATATTTCTGACGCAGGGCGGGCAAAATGGGATGAATGCCTTCGTTGACGATTACAAACAATCGCTTTTCCTCTTTTTCGCTTAAAAGGTTTTGCAGCGTATGTTTAACCTGCGGCCTGGTATCCAGATGGCTGACAAAGCTTAAGAGGATTGTTTTGCTCTCCTGCAGGATGGTATCCAGGTAATTCTTAAGTTCAACAAAATCGATTTCTTCGCCTTTGTTGAAATTTTTAATGTGTCCCACAGCATTGCGAATATCGCGGATTTCTCCCCATAGCCGGTAAAACCTTTGCAGTTCTTTTTCAGGAATCGCCTCGTTCAGGATACGAAAGGTCTCTTGAGCCAGACGGTTCTCTTCTACGCTAAGTTTAATGCTTTTTTGTTCGTCAAACAGGGCAAAATAGACGCGGTTAAGCAGCACAAGTTCCACTTTTTGCCGGAATTTATTTTTGGTTTGATTGAGAACTTTACAAAAAAGAGTGATGAAGCATTCTCTCAGGATAAGAACGCTACGGGCGTAAGCGCCTTCTTCAAAATTTCTTCTGGCGATATTGAGTTGCAAGGAGAGCTGGTCTTTATTTTTAAAGATTTTAAGGAAATCGTGGATAAAGGGTTCCACCTGCGAATAAACCGGATAGTTTTCATTAAGGAATTTTTTAACGTCCTTATTTTTGGCGGTTAAAAATCTTTCTGATTTCTTTTTCAGGTAACTAACGTAGTTAAAGGCGTAGGCATTGGTAAAGTCTTCAAAACTCTCTACAAATTTAGGTAACTGGTCATTTGTAATGGTTTTGATGCGCAGAACCAGTTCTTTAGCGGAGCCGCCATGGATGAACAATTGGGCGGCTTTTAGCCAGTCCAACAGGTAGATAAGTTCTGTCATGTCCAGGATGTGCGGCGGATCGGCTTCTTTAATTCCGTAAGTAACTTTTTTAAGATGGATATTTGGTCTGGTTTCGCGCAAGAAATAGGCGGCTAAAAAGATGAGTATGGGCTGCACGCGGTAGCCGAAGGTCAGGTCGATGAAAAGATCGATTTCCTCTCTTTTAAACAAGCGATTGGAAACCACTTCGGTAAATGCATTCCAGAATTCGTCTCTGGTGTTTAGCGCGCCAATTTCTTTAGCGCTTAGGCTGTTCTTAAGGCCGAATCGTTCTAATTCGTCTAACAATTGTTGATAATGTTCTCTGTTTTGATCTAACGCTTCTTTAGTGCCTAACAAAAGGATATGATCGACGTTCCACTTAGAAGCCACGGCTAAGAAGGGGAAGGGCGTTTTGATGGGATCGGGTTTTTCGTCCCATGTGACCTGTTGGTAATTTTTTGGCGCCCCGATAGCAGTAATGAGGATTTTTTTGAGGTTTTCCATTTTTTGCTCCAAATTCTCGCTATTTATTGAAAATCAAAATAGGAGTTAAAAAATTATCGCGACAATCTATTGCTTTTAATTTCTTGGAAAAGTTCGACCAAATTGATTTTCTAGAGCAACCAGAATTTTAAATATAGCTCCTTTTCTCTTATGCAAATTATCCATGATTATTTTTTGCTTCGATTTTGGCAACAAAGGATATACATCGAATAATACTTTCTTGTCATGCAATGATATACTTTCATCTTTAATGTAACCTTTCAATTCGCTATTGGTTAAGTTTAATATTTTATCAATTTCAGGATTTTTTGATATTGCCTCTTTCTTTTTCTGCTCCACTTGTTTTTGTTGCCTAATTTTCTCGGAACTTAGAATTTTGATATTAGTATCTTTGCTGGAATCTTGAGAATATTTGGGCAAAGCATAGCCCCTATTCTTAATTTCTCTTACAAATTCATTGGTATTTGTATCTGGATCCAAAATAGGATATTCAGAAGCATAATTAGACCGATAACTAACGTCAGCCATAGTGATCAATTCCTTGATTTGCTCTGTTTGGCTCCAGTTTGGTATTTTATGATTCATGTAATTCTCAAATTCCTTTAAAAAATAAGAAATATCATGTGCCTCTCTATCATAAAATATTTTTAAATCCGATGTTTCCAATAATACTCTTCCAAAGCCCAAAGGTTTGCCCATACCAATTTTATGCTGGCATGAAGAATTATTCCCAAAACTAATTGCCCATAGTAGTGCGCCTAATTCAAATGGACGTAAATTAAAGAATTTAATTTTTCCAAAAAATTCAGCGTTTTTGGCAATTGGCTCGAAAGTAGTAGTCGTATTTCCGGCTGGCATGCTATTTAAATCTGGCTGATTATTTTCTGAAGGGTATCTTTTCCACCCTTTAAGCTCTACATCATTGTCCATTAAAGTTTTATAGTCGTATTTATTTCCTTTTTTTGGCACTTGAAGATTATTGTCAATTTTTTGTTGGATATAATATGGATAAAACGTCGGCTTTGGAGAGCCAAGAATTTTCGTGATAGGGCCTAATGCATTGGTGCTTTGCGCAGACTCTTTTGTTTCAAATAAATGACCAAACTGTATTCTCCCTTTCAATGCAAGATTTTTACCGTTAATATTGTGCGTGAACCCAAACAGCATATCGGACAAATCCGGGATATACTTTTCGTTGTTTTTAGGAAAATGCTTTGCGTTTGAATTTCGAATGGCATCAGAAATTTTGTTAGGATAAGGCAATCGATACATCATAGCCAGACCAAAGGACTCAACATTGCCACTTTCATCTTCCAGGTAAAATACAGGCATCGGTTCGCCTATGGAAAGCTTTTTTTTCCAATACTTCCATTCGTCATTGGGTTCTTCATTTTCGTTGGAGTGAATAAACTCAAAATCCTTTTTCAAAGCCGTTACATCGTAGGAGGTTTTACCATCATTAAAAAAAATAAATTCCATGTGCTTACCTTTTCTTTTCTTTTCATTTCTACGAAAAGGCTGTCCGGTAAACACAATGGTGCCGGAATATTTTCCTGAACCTAATGTGGTAACTTTTTTATAATGTATTTTACCCGGAGAGTGTTGATAATCGCCCTCCTTATAATCAAATTGGATGTTAAGATTATTGCCCCAACGTTGATATTTGACAATTGAAGACATACGATCATTTAATCTAACATTATTATGGTACGTATTAAAATAATAGGTTTCTAAATCTTTAAGTTCTACACGCGCATATTTGCAAGGGGTTAAATTCCATATTATGCCATTTCCAGTCGACATTTGTGATATCCATCCGGCTTTGACCTTAGGATGGATCACACCCGCGACTTTTTCCGTCATTTTTGACTGATATTTTGAATAAGAGAGATCTCTAATGGAATAGCGATGATCGGTAACCTTATTTAATTTGCTAAAAGAAATAATCTCAAGAACATTGCGAATGGTTCCTTTAAGGGAGGTACCAGGGATAATACGAGACACAGTATTATTCTTTCCAATGTGAGCATTAAAAAAATCATTGTTGTTATTGCCAGAATTTCTGATATAAATTGGAGTTTGAGTAATCAATTTTACCTCAATATATCCGCTTAAACCATCGCTAAACGGTATATCATGTAATACTTGTTCAGGTTTCTCATACGCAACGACTCGATTTGAAATTGGTACAAAATTATACGGTGATTTTACAGACATTTCTATTCCTCCACATTAAATTTCAATACCGCAAAAAACGGTAACTTTTTTACGTAAAACAGCAAATCCTTCACAATTATCATCAGACTCAGGCGCCCATATTTCTTTAAAGATTAGCTTCTTGCCTATTTTCTTGTTTGCTAAAAATTTTTGTTCGGTTATTTCAAAATCTTCTGGCAACTTTTTTAAATCAAAAAAATTAATTAAATATCGTCCGGGAACATGCCTTACTGCGACAGAAACATTATTATCAACATCATATAAATAGGCTTCTCTAATAAATGGATTTAGAGGTTGGCCATCCTTTTCATATTCAGCCGCATTTATTTTGTTGATTCGCCTTGGTGCAGCTTCATTGGAAAGCCACAAATACCCCTCAAAATTTAAGTCCGGTATTTCGGATAAATTATTCAGTTTTTTATGCCATGTCATTTAAATATCCTTTCCGTTTTTAAAAACTTTACCTGTAAAAGAGCCGTGGCCACGCATAACATTGCCTCCTAATGGCAGCATTCCAGTCGCAATGTCTTTTAAAGTGCATTCAAATGCTTCCATAATTTTATCATCATTCTCCAAAGCTTCTTTTTCCACTGCAATTTTCAGAATTATGTTTTCATCGGTAAAAACTACTTTTTCATTATACAGGGCACCGTCTATTGCGCCTCCAGTGAAACGGTCAATTGCCACATGATCAAAAATCTTTTCACCGGCTGCACGCACAAACAAGTCGCTGAAAATTACCCTGCCGCGCTGGCCATAATTCTCATCTTCCTCACTGTTTTTCGCAAATCCAAATAAAGCACGGACAGCTGTATTGTTTTCCCCAACATAGTTTTTATGATCTTCAACAGGAATTTGATCGGCAAAATAACCGGCCAACCGATTGTAATGAAAAGCAGTACGGTGGGAAATTGCGCCTTTTACCGAGGTTGCAGGCAACAAGATCTTTTCTTCAGTAAATGTCGGCTTGCCGTCACTCCAAATAATATATGGCTCTTTTTTGACTACGGTATCGGTTTCGTTGTCTCCGTATCCGCTGGAAAAAATAAAAAAATCTTCAGCTTCTAGGTAGAGTTCGTAAGTTATCAATTGATCATCCGATACCAGTTTTGCTTTGAATTCATTTTTAGGAACGCTTAATTTTGCAGACCTTGACATATATTTTTGTACATCATTTGTGAGATCAAAAATTTCTTCATCAAGTCTAACAATTTTAAGTTCGCCAAATCCTTTGCGTGTGCCGCTACCAATTCTGAACAATGGGGAACGCAATTTAGATAATAACTCTTGCCAAAGAGCAACATCATTTTTGTCCCCAATTAATTCCATATCAAAAACAAATCGGCACCCTTTATAGACGATCTGCTCATCAAATTTCCCATGTGCTTCGCTATCAGCCACTCCTTTCTCCGTAATCCTGGTATGGTCTCGTACAGGAAGTAATTTAAAATTCTTATAAAACTCGTCTGAGAAATCAATATCCGCCAAACCATCAATAACCTCCCCATCCTTCCCGACAAAATTGGCATTAGAGATAATGAGTCTGGAGCCTTTACCTTCTTTTTTTTCCTGAAACCCAAAAACATTTTTAATTTTGCTTTCGTCTTTAAATGAGTGTCTTAAAACACCTGTCAATGCGGTTCCGGGAATAACGGGCAATCCATTTGCATCGGTTGCCACCAATTCATCGGTAATTAACCCTGCTTCACCGGTACCAATTTTCAACGGGGTGGTTGCTTCGAGAAGAATTCTTGCACAATATCTGTAATTCATTATTTACTCTCCTTTTTTTGCGCAACTTTTTGCATTTGTGTAGCCAAAACAATGGCATACTCCCGGCCAACTTGTTTCTGTATTTCAACCTGTTGTAATTCATTTTTTAATATGTCACGGCCTTTTTTCCATAATTTTTCAGTTTTGCCATGCATCAAAATACCTGAATTTGCTATATCCTGACTTCGAGTGATCCCATCAGGGGAGGTGGGGGTGATATTATCAAATAACCAGACCATCATTTCATTAAAATCTTTAGAACTAACAGCGGCCGCTCGCACCTGACCCCATTGACTCGGAGTTATACCTGTAAATAATCGGCTATTTTCGCTTACAAAATTGGATACCCTTTCATAAATGTATTTTTCATTCTCGAATTCCAATTTTTTCCTTGAAAGCCAGGTTGAGAATCGATTATCGAACGCCGGATCAGAGGTAACAACAGACGAAAGGACTTTATTATTTTGTGGGCTGTGATTTGCTTTTCTAATACTAAAAGTACTCTTTGCTTTTTTATCAGCCTGTAAAAAAGTAGGATTTATTATAATTTGTCCAAACCCTTCATTTAAATATTCGCCAACACCGTTTTTTAACAATTGCGGATTATAATCGCCACCATTTTCAGATTTAAAAACAAATACCGAACCTTTCTCAAAACATACGCGATCAGTTAAAAATGCCCTGTTTTTGAAATTGTAGGGAGCATAAACGGAGTTCATAACCTGACTTTTAGACCAGTCTAAAGTCCAACTGGCATCTAAGTGAAAGTGTTGAGCGGTAGGTTGAAGCGTCGGTTGCCCAAATTCATCAAAAAAAGCCAGCCTGCTTTCGGCATAAATAATTAGGTATTTATCCTCAAATAATTCGGTAGTTGACCAACTGGGTTGATTTGGCTTTATCTCTTGAATCTCAACTTTTCCGTATTGGGCAGACCGGCTTTTACCAATATGTTTGTGTCCAACTAAACCAGACTTGATAAAATCTTCATCAATGTTTTCATCTATATCCACATAAAACATCCACTCCGTACCACTTTCTAAAGATTTGTACCCATAAAGCATTCCCTCAGCGCTTGTTCTTTTTGAACGGTCATAGGCCGATTTAATAGAAAAATTCTTATTTAGCGGCATTACCACTCCTGCTTGAGGGGTTTGTGGAATAATCCAGCCATGTCTGATTTGTTTAAGTTGTTTTGCATTAGCTATAAGAGTGGAGGTAATATCATCATTTAAATAGTGATGTACCCAACGTTCAGATTCTAGATATTCGCCTTTATTGACAAACCAACTTAGAGGCGCCTTAAAAGCTCTGACTTCATCCAAAGCGGGATGTGCATCACCAAACTTAACCTTATTGCTATGAAAAATATCGTAGGGATTGTTTATATCGTCATATTTTTTTGCCACTAAACCTAAAAAAATGGAACCTGGGATAAAATCAAGTGTCTTCCGTTCACCTTCTGTTGCTGAGTCGGCATGAACAACAACATCCGTAAGAAGGGTCAATTTAAACGCCAATCGTTTCATTGTTTTCCTCCAAAATAAATTTAAGGATGTTTTGAAAATTCACATCTACCAAAGCCTCTGTTTCTACCGGTGCCAATGCGTTTAATCATTTTCATACAAGCGATCAACGTATCTATATTAACAGAAGCGGGAATATTCTCTATGGTTGCATAGAGAGTTAATGGAACCGTAACCTCGAAAGTTCGCAAACTATGTTCTTTAGCCTGGCCATTTTTTTCAATGGCTGTAGATGAAATCCTGCGGTAGATATGGGTTGTATTATCTTTCAAAAGTTTTTTTACATTGTCTGACAGTTCCGCATTTGAAAAGAATGCTTTACCCGGGATAGACTCTTCATCGCTATTTTCCGTTGAATCTACTCCAAACACTTCCCGTATAAAATTTGTGTCTAAATAATGGGCATCCAGTAAATCTTTGGCCGCGTCTTTAAACAAACCTTTTAATGTTTTTCCCGGAATAAAAGGTAAACCATTTTTATCTTTTATAACTAACAGATCAGCGTCTGATCCTGAAGACAAACCCGTTCCCATATGCCAGTCGGAAAAAAAATCGATTTTATAAGTTAACTTTGACATTTAGTGTTTCCCTCCTTTTCTTTTTTTCGATATGGAAGCAATGGTTAAAACATCAAATAAGTGTGTTTTATTTGAAGATATAGCCGTTTCCAGATTCAATTTTTTTCTAAACTCAGCCCCGGTTATCTCTTTTACACGTTCTAGCCATAAATTTGCTTTATTTAGATCATTATGCAATAGACTTAGCCATTTGCGAATTCCTGACCGAGGGGAATCATCACGCAAAATTAATTCAACTTGTTCTTTTAACTCATTAATAGATGCAAGACCTCTCCCGTCTGTACCATAAGGGCCATATTTAAAACTTATCCCATTGGCAGCGGTTAATTCTCTTGCTTCAATTTCACTATAATCATCAACAAAACTATCATAAACCTTATGAAATAAAAGTGCTGATGGAACATTCACCTTATCAATTTGTTTTGCATATTTCTTGGCGTCCGCACATAAACTTTCCGCCAAATCGACAGCATAATGAAAAGGAAAGGAATCCTTCATATAAGCTATACCAGCGCAGGCCGTAAGCCCATTTTTTAATTCGTCCAATGAAAAAGTGGCGGCGAGTTCTTTGAAATTATTCGTGGTTTCCTCATTGAATTTTTTTAAATAAACTTCAGTAAATGATAATGCTAAATCTGCTCGAATAATGATAGTAAGGTCGTCTCCCCCAACAACAACAGGTCTGAAGGGCAGTTTTTTGCTATTTTTCTTTTCAGGTAATATTATTTGATTAACTGCATATTCTGTGGCGGCAATGGTGGATTTGTTTAAAATTTCAGAAAATTTTTTGAAAAAATCCTTAAAATCAGATTGATTTTTTTCTAATTTTTGAGAAATAAGTTGAATCAGTTTTCCCATATTGTTTCCGTCCGCATGAATAACAGCAAGCCAACCTGTTTCTTCATCTTTGTACATCATATGTGTTACATCCATGGCAAAACTGTTTAAAAATTGTTTTGCATTTTCACCTAAACTTTTTTCCATCAAGTTCTGCTTAGCATCTTTGCCGGCTATCTCCTGTTTTACTTTACTTGAACAATCTCTGGGCTTTCCATCGTCGTTCCAATCAATAGCCGCTTTACCTGTTCTTCGAGAACGAATAGACGCCATGGGCGTTACCGGTTGAGTTATAAATTGTCTGTTGCGAGCAATTCTTAACCTTTTTTCTAATAAATCAAAATGTGATTTATTTAGTGTACCTTCAACTTTAACGACTGCTTGTGATAGAACAAGCCCCGGGGCTTTCGATCCCACTATTTTGGGCCATGTCTTAACAATGTTCTTAATTAGATGTTCATCTTCACTTAATAATCTGACATTACCTGCGGCATGCATGATCATATCGTCTTCATTGATTTTAAATTCTTTTTGAAATAGTTCATTGCTCATTTGCTCTACCAATTCACTGGCGCCGACAATCTCTTTTAATTTTTTTGTCTCAAAAATAAATTTTTGTATGCCCTGAATTGATGCACCATACAAGAAGGCAGCCATTTCATTCTCCTTATTTTATAAATTTTCTATTATCTGATACTTTTAAATCATTCTTCCATCTTTAAAGATATAGTTGAGGAAAGAGCATGAGAATGCGTTTGAAAAAACTAAAAACCAAAATAAATATTTGTAAATATTTAAAATTTTTAATTTTACTAAGAATGTTTTTCCAATTAATATTGAACATCTTTTCCCCTTTAAATTTTTATCATATTTTACATTTTTAATTCGTCATCCAAAAACTTTCTCATATCCCTTACTCCTTTAAAGACGTTTCACAATTAATATCTTGTAACAGAATAAACATATTTCTTAAGAAACTACACTCTCAATCACATACTTCCCCATCCCATAAACGGTACCTCGACCAATGTGCACAATTTCCCCCATACGCAATATTGCCATAAAAGGCGTTAAATCCCCTTCAAGCTCCATCTCGCCCCAAAACCCACTATAATCAATTTTTTTCTGCTGACGGTTTGAGTACCGTTCCCATCGAAATTCTTCTATGGCAGATTTTTTCACTTTCACTTCCTCTGCCTTTTCAAAATCAATATCAAATACTTCCCGTAACTGGCCATTATGATACACATTTAATGCTTTTATACGTCGTCTGATCGATTTCAATAGCGTAATAAAGTCAATGGTATTTGTGATTTTACCTTTTACTTTTAACGCAGTGGGTGTAAGAAAACGAATCCTTAAAAATTTGCTTTGTTCTTTTTCAATCGAAAATATATTCTGCCTTCTAAAATTAGTTTTGATCATTTGCTCCTGATAATCATACACAACCTGATCGCTTACAGTAACCTGCTTTAACCAAAATTTACCGCGCTTAACGCCAATGCCCCGCTTTCCCATCTCCTTAAAAGTGTAAACGAGAAGCGGAAAGTACTCAATGGCCTTTCCAAATAAAATCAAATTGAACTTTAATGTGTCCCCCGGCGGAAACAGTTTTTTTTCCGTCAGTGGTGGCTCAAGGACAAAGGGCCTGGCAACGGATTCGTTCCGGCTATTAAATGTTTCAAACAAATAGGCATAGGCACAATTATGCCGGAGTATACAGTATTCACAATTTATCATTTGTGTAACACATGACGTTTGTCGTAAGGCGTGTCCTAAAACGCCTCTGAACGCTGATCCTTTGAATTGAGGAAGTATTATCTCATTTTTGGCAACAATACTAATCTCAAAAAAACAATATTCCATTGTTACGCATCTTTTAAATATTTCCCATAAAAGTCTTAAAAAAACACGTACTCCGTTTTTAATACAAACTCAAAAACAGAAATCTCCACTATTTACCTTTCTATACATTGCACAATATAACATTAAGCAATCACTCAATCAGGACGATTGCAAGCAGGAAAAAAGATTAAACTAAAAATGGATTAAACGTGTAATAAAAATGATTAGCCAATCACGTTAATAGTATATTAAAGGCTAACAATAATGTCAAATTTTTTTAATCAAACAGGGCCCATTTTTTACACTTTTTATTCTTTTTTCTAAGTCCCCAATCATCGCCTTAACTTAAAGCCGTAAAAAAGAGATTGCATCTGCCAGGAATTTTTGGGGCAACTCCGTTTCAGTTGCTGATCTTGGGTTGCTCGAAAAAAGGCGGCCGTAAGAACGTTATTGTAGCCGGTAAATAAATCACAAACGCGCTTTTACACAAATTTTACAATCTGGTATTTGCATTATTCCGATATTATTACCTTCCTGTTTGTCATGTTTAGCTTTGTTTACAAACAGGAAATTAAACACATAACAAAGTTTAATATAGGGCGTTTTATTTTGGAACATAGAAACAAAAAGGTCCTACTCAGTCTTTTTCACTCTATTGTCTAAAGAAAAGATTGTAACATATTGAGTCAAATTAATTAAAGAAAGTCGAAAGATTATGCAAAAGATGCATTTAACAACAATGATTTTAAATCAAACGCAAAAACATCTCGATCGGGCCGCGTTATTTCACAAAGAGAATCATTCATGGAAAAGTATTACCTGGCGCGAAATGGGCAAACAAATCACCAGCGTCTCCAGTGCGTTATTAAACTGGGGCGTGCTTCCCCAGGAACGCATCGGGATTTACTCTCAAAACAGACCAGAGTGGACTATAAGCGATTACGGAATAATGGGCGTAAGGGGCATTACGACCACGATTTACGCCACCAGTTCCGAAATTGATTTAGAATACATTATTAACGATGCGCAAATCGAAATTCTTTTTATTGGCGGCCAGGAACAATACGATAAAGCAATAAAAATTCTTTCTGAAAACAAAACATTAAAGAAGATGATTGTATTCGACCGGTCAACAAAAATTCAAACCGACGAAAAGGTCATCTATTTTGATGATTTTATTGCTCAGGGATTGGCTAATTACAACGCTCAGGCCTTAAAACAACGCCTGAGCGAGGCATCGCCAGAAGACATCGCCACCATCATCTACACTTCCGGGACCACCGGACGCCCCAAAGGCGTAATGTTAACTCAACGTAATTTTTTCAGCCAGTTTAAAGCGCTTGACCCGTTATTTAATTTCAGTGAAAACGATATCGAACTCTGTTTTCTTCCGCTTAGCCATGCCTACCAGAAGTCGTCCACACACTGGACGCAATCGCATGGCGTAACTGTTTATTATTGCGAAAATCCCAAGGAAGTTCTTGATTGTTTCAAGGAAGTTCGACCAACTTTTATGGTCGGCGTTCCCCGCTTATATGAAAAAATGTACGCCAAAGTTTTTGCCACTCTGGAAAACGCCTCCGGCTTTAAGAGGGGGCTGTTTGAATGGGCCCTGGAAGTCGGAAAGGAATATCAGTATAAAGCCTTTAAAAAAGAAAATATTTCACCTTATTTGCGCCTAAAACATACACTGGCCCGAAAATTAGTTTTAAATAAGATTCGTAATATCATGGGCGGAAGATTGAACTTCTTTTCGGCAGGAGGCGCTCCGTTGTCTTCAGAAATTGAAGAGTTCTTTTTTGCCGCCGGTATTTTTATTGCTCAGGGCTACGGTTTAACGGAGACCTCGCCGGTCGTTTCATGCAATCGGCCAGATCAGTTTAAATTTGGCACGCCGGGCAAGGTGGTGAATATCTGTCAGGTAAAAATCGCCCCAGATGGCGAGATATTGGTCAAAGGCGAAAATGTAATGAAAGGTTATTATCGCAAACCAGAATTAACGGCCGAAGTCCTTTCGCCAGATGGATGGTTTAGGACGGGCGACATCGGTTATCTGGACAGCGATGGATTTTTACATATTACAGACCGCAAGAAAGATATTATCATCACCGCAGGAGGCAAAAACATTGCGCCGCAACCGATTGAATCGCATATTGGCAAGGACTATTACATCGAACAAATTGCATTAATCGGCGATAAGCGAAAATACATCACCGCTTTAATCGTTCCCTCTTTTGAAGCGTTAGAAGAATTCGCTCAAAAGCATGACATTAAATACGATACATTGTCAGAATTAGTAAAAAACGAAAAAGTGATTCAATTTTATCGACAGCGCTTAGATGAACTTTCAAAGCCCCTGTCTGCCTATGAGAGGATTAAAAAGTTTACTCTTTTGTCCCAACCCTTTTCTGTAGAAAAAGGAGAGATAACGCCAACGCTTAAGCTAAAGAGAAAAGTAATTGAAAAGAACTACAGAGACGAAATCGAAAGGATGTATTCCGTGGATAATGGACAGGCCGAAGACCATCAGCCACAACTGCTGCGGCAATCTGCGGCGCTATAGCCTTGTTTAAAAAATGAAAGAATGAATGAGTAAACTCATTAAGGAATAATAAAAATTTTTACACATATATTGAAAAGGGCTTATGGAAGAACTCCATAAGCCCTTGTTTTTATTACGTGCACCTGGAAGGACTCGAACCTTCAACCAACGGATTAAGAGTCCGCTGCTCTACCAATTGAGCTACAGGTGCAGTTTAATCTATTTTTAAAGAACGTTTTTGCCGCAGCTCTGCTCAATTCCAGAACGATCGTCGAGCCCGCAAGACGTTGTCGTTTTAAGCAGTCGCCCCTTAAATTCAAGATTACAAATTTACAAACTGATCTTTTTCAATGCAAATCAGATTTCGACCAATTCCATTTTTTCCAATGCTTTTTGCACCATTCCTTCTACATCCAATCCCTCTTCGGCTTTAAGCACCTCATGCAGTTTGGCGCGTGTTTCCGGCTTACGCGGCATAAAACGCGTACAGGCGTCGTCATGCGGTTTCACCGAAATCTCGTAGGTTCCGATCCTGCGAGCCATGGAAATAATCTCTGCTTTATCCAGCCCAACCAGCGGACGCAACACCGGCAGGGTGATCACCTGTTCAATGGCGCCCATGTTTTCAAGCGTTTGAGAAGCCACCTGCCCCAGCGCCTCGCCGGTGACAATGGCCTTATAACCCTCCTTTTTGGCCAGCGCCTCGGCAATACGCATCATAAATCTGCGGTAAAGAATAACGCGCAGTTTATCGGGACAATTGAAGACAATCTCTTCCTGGGTTTCGGCAAAAGGCACCATAAACAGCTTACTATTGAACTGGTATTGATTTAAAATCCTGGCCAGTTCAATCACCTTTTCCTGAGAAAACTTGTTGGTGTAGGGATAGGAATGGAAATGAATAAAGGCGCTTTTGCCTCCCCGCTTGAGCATTAAATACGCAGCCACGGGCGAATCGAAACCGCCGGATAGCAGCGTTAACACCTTGCCGCTGGCGCTTACCGGCAGGCCGCCAGGTCCGGGGAAGCGTTCTACAAAAATCAACGCCTTGTCGCGCATGATTTCAATATGACAGGTAATTTCCGGCCTGGTCAGGTCAACTTTTTTTCCTGTTTTTTCGGCAATTCTGGCGCCGACCTGCACATTAATATCCTGCGAGGTTAAAGGGAAGGATTTTTCGGCTCTTTTTGTTCGCACAGCAAACGTCTTTTCTGGCCTTTTCTCCATTAATTTCAGGGCAATGGTTTCAATCTCGCTCATTTCCAAAGACACGGTTGTTACCGGCGAAAAATTCACCAGGCCAAATACACGTTCCAGCGCAGATTTTACCAGATCTATCTTCACGTCTTCGGTAAAATACACTAAAAATCGCTTGTGATCTTTTTTTATCGAAAATTTTTCTTCCGGCAAGTAACGCTGCAAGCTTTTGCGCATATTGGCTTCCAGGATGCGTTCAAAATAGTTACGGTTGCCTTTTTTTAAACCGATCTCGCTGTAATGACATAAAAAAACTCTATTCATGATATCATTCTCACCTTTTTTACTGCAAGTTTTAATTGTTCGATTAAATAGTCCACCTCTTCCTCTTTTGTGTATCGGCCGGGACTGATGCGAATGGTTCCCTTTTTAAACTTAGGCGGAAGATGGATGGATTCCAAAGTGCGGCTATCCTTTACCTTGCCGGTGGAGCAGGCCGAGCCCGTGGAAACAGCTATCCCCTGCTTATCCAGATAAATGGCTAACAATTCTCCGTCAACCTTTTCAAAAGAGCAATTCAGAATATGGGGCAAACCGTCATGCGGCGAGTTAATACGGCTGCCGGGAATGTCGTTTTCCACGGCCTGCCAAATCTTTTGCCGATATTTACGAATGCGCTCCGTCTCCTGTGCGCGCTCTTTCTCATAGATTTCTGTCGCCTTTTGAAAGCCCACAATGGCCGGCACATTCACCGTGGAAGAACGCAGCTCGTTTTCATGTCCGCCGCCGTGCAGCAAAGGCTCCGGACGGATTCCCTCTTTAATGTAAACCAATCCGGCGCCCAGAGGTCCGTAAATTTTATGGGCCGAGGCGCTCAAAAAATCCAGTTGAAATTCCTGTATATTCAAAGGCAGCCGGGCAAAACTCTGAACAGCATCACTGTGAAAAAAGACGCCGGCTTGATGACAGATTTTGCCAATTTCTTTGATGGGTTGAATGGTTCCCAGCTCGTTGTTCACCCACATTACCGAAACCAAAAGCGTATCTGGCCGGAGGTATTTTTTAACATCATCGGGATCAACTCGTCCGAACTCATCCACCGCCAGCTCATCGACTTCGAAGCCCAGCGATTTTAGATAGCGCGCCGTTTCAAACACCGAAGCATGTTCCACAGCGCTGATTAGCAAATGTTTTTTTTGCGGAAAACGCTGCGCCAGTCCCTTTAGTACAAAATTATTGCTTTCCGTGGCCGACGCGGTGAAAATAATCTCGGAAGGTTTGGCGTTAAGAAAGCGGGCGAAAAACTCCCGAGCCCTATCCAGGCGCGCTTTCATATCTCGGGCAAAGGAATGAATCCCTGCCGCATTACCGTAATGCCTGGCGTAAAATTCACTTAAAAGGTTTTGCACTTCGGGCGCAAGCGGTGTATTAGCCGCATGGTCAAAGTAGAACTTATTAGTAAAACGCTCCATTTCCCCACTTCTTGTTGATCGAACAGAACTGGAATTTCGCAATAAAGAGCGATCATGACAAATCTATTTTTAAATTAACATGGGATTAACACCTATTGAACAGACGGCGTTCCAATTGCTGACTAAATGTAGCTTGTAGAGCCATAATTCAATGGCGCAGGCATTGAAGGGCACTCTCAAACCATTAGGCTGGGAAAAGACAAGAATTTAAATATTGTAGTGGTAATAAAAAAGAACGGCATGTTGTTTTTAAATAACTTAAGTCGTTTTAGTGTTCAAAATAGTTACAGGAGTTATTGCATTGTACTCCGCAGGAGCGCCAGTATTCCCCCTCACTCATCAATGATTCAATAAAGCACGAATCAACTGCGGGTTTTGCGTGAGCGATTCCGTTTTGACAAGCGGTTTGCCAAAAATGCGCCAGATGCAACGTTTTTCATAAATCTTAAATCCAAATTGCAGGTGGGTTTTTAACGAAGTCGGATTATCCCATTCGATAAAAGTCATCAGACGATTGCGTTTTTTTTCTACCATGAGATTGCCAATCAAATTTTTAAATCCCACCCACACGCCGCGCATTCGATATTGCGGATCGATGTAAGCGTCGTACAAATAAATCGAATCTTGCGGAATGGCGATTTCAATGCCGCTGTGCCGCTCAAGATGCACCGCCGAGAAATCAAGATTTTCATAACCGACAATGCGTCCGTCCTGTTCCTGCGCAATAACGATCAAATGACCTTTTTTAAGCCGCCTTTCAAATTTTTTTGCCTTGCTGCTAAAAAAGCGCTGCAGTTCTCTCAGGTCTTCCTCTTTGGCTACGGCAATTTTTCCGTCAAAACGAATCTTTTGTTTATGGGGAATGCCTCGATATTCTAAAAAATAGTACTGAAAATATTGAAAGGGAAAAAAAGGAATATTTTTATTCAAACATTTAAAATTCCGATACAACCTTTTTTTTGTTTTGCAGTCCATAATTACCCATCTTTAATTGCTATGAATGATCATCTTTTCTTCGCTAAGCGTACCGCCAAGTTCCCTGCGACATTCTTCTAAAAAACGTCGAAAGGGGCCTTCGGTGCGTTCCGGATCATTTAAGCGCAAATACTTTTCAGGAGCACGGGCCGCTTTTGTCGCCGGCAGCAAAACATGTTTGGCCGCCCAGAAATCGAGCGCCACAGGATCCGTAGAAGCAATGAGCGAATCGGTCTGCATGGCCTTATCCGCATCTGTTCGCGAGCCCCAGCCCACTTTAATGGCCGTGATGATGTTTAAATCGGCGCGGCGCACCACCTTCATGAATTTGCCCAGCACGCCTCCCGTAAAATGGAAGCGAAACACTTCCGGATGTAAATAGACGCCATAAAACCCCGGCATCTTTTTCAAAGCGTCTCTGTATCTGGCAAGAAGCTTAAACAGGGGCGTGACGCCTATGTGATGTGTGTTGTAGGTTCCTTGAGGCTGTGGCGCCGGATATCCGCAGCTCATATCCACCACGCCCATAAAATTTTTTACGGAAGCCGTAACTCCGGCGTAAGCGCTGTGATGATTAAGCGCGGAAAAATTGAACAACTTTAAAGGAACATCCAGATATTTTCCCTTTTGCCAGACGCCGTTTTTAAAATCAATCCTCCGTCCGCTAAAAGGCGAAGTAAAGATGGGATAGCTTAATATCGTTTTGTTTCCATAAGGCGACTGGTAATAAAGCGCGTCATCCCACACGTAGCCATCACCTTCTTCCGGTCCTTTTACCACGCTATTGCCCGAGCCGCCGAACTGCAGCGGATGAGGATTGGGACCGGCCGGATGCCAGTGTACCTTGTTTACATTGCTAAATCCCTTTTGATGAAACCACAACACCAGATCGTTGTAATTCAACTTTCCGTTAGGCCGTGCGGTGTTCCAGCCGCGTGAATTCGGCGTTTTGCTTTGATGGTTATCCGCAATAATCACCTCGCCTTTAAAGTTCGGCCGCTCCACAATTTTGCGGATGAAGGCCAGCAACACGTCTGTATTGGTCATGCCCTGCGCCCACCACTGGCTGTTTACTTTTAAAAGAACCACATCCTCCGATCCGACCAAGCGATCGATTCCGCCTAAAAGTTCAATCAATCGCTCCGTCAATTCTGCAGCCGGCCCTTTTTGAACCACATAAATATCCGCCAGCTCTTCCGGAGGGAAAGGCTTTGGCGTTATCGCCCTGCCGAGCAGCGGGAAAAATAGAGAGGCGGCCGTTGCTTTTCCTGAAATTTCTAAAAAATATCTTCTGCGCATGGTTCTTAAATTTTGATTAATTTCAAAAGCCTTAATCAGCCATGGACATCTGGCCGATCTTCATTTTAATAAACTGAACAATTTTATTGATTGAATCCAGATTTTCTGGCGTAATCTCCTCATTTTCTATTGAAATTTGAAATTCGCTTTCTAAAAAGTTAACCAGACCAAGGATGCCGGTTGAATCAATAATACCATTTTCCGAAAGAGAATCGTCATCGCTAAAGGTTACGCTATTATCACCAAAGAGAAAGTTGTCCACGATAAAATTTCTGATTTTCTTTTCCATGCCTTCCACTCCATTTCCCCTTTTTATTTTTTATTTAAAAAGCTGTTTTTAATCAAGATGTAACGGATTCATTTTTAGATATTCGGCCGTTCGAATCTTCCGCTTGATGTCGTTCTGAATATTGATCACTTCCTGAACAGAAATACTGGCGGCCCGGGCGATTTCTTCCGGGGGGACCTGTCGTTCCATTCCCAGCCAGACCAGATCGCCAATTTCAAAAGGCACTCTAAAGAAAAATTCTTCCTGCGTACACTCCGCGCTATAGGTGTCGGTGGTCGGCGTACGTTTTCTGATTTCTTCAGGAATGCCCAGAAACTCTGCTAATTGATAGACCTGGGTTTTAAACAGATGAGCGATGGGTTTCAGATCGGCGCCTCCATCGCCAAACTTGACAAAAAAGCCCTGCTCATGTTCATTTTTATTCCCTGTTCCGATTACCGCGTAATTCAGACGATCGGCATGATAATACAACATGCTCATACGCGTGCGCTGTTTAAAATTAGAAGCGGCCACAATTTGTAAGTACTCTTTCAACGGCAGGCGTTTGGTCTTTTCCTGACCGTCGGGCGCAATAATGGTTAAATAAAACACGTTAAACGTATCCTTTTCGGTTACCGGCGGCAAAACAATTTTGGATCGATACCCTTCTCCGAATTCAGGGAAAACGCTCTTTACTGCCTCGTCCCTTCTGGCATAGGCGCCAAAACCGCTTAATGCGTCGGTTATTTCTTCCACAATAAACCGCGCGCCGTACTGCTTAGCCAGATTTCGAGCCAGATGCAAACTTTCGGAATTGGACTCGTGTTCGGGCAGGGCCACGCCTAACACGCGCTGCGGGCCGAAGGCCCGCACGGCCAACGCCAGACAGACACTGGAATCAATCCCGCCGCTAATACCAATCACCGCTCCCTGTTTGTGCAATCGGCGTCCAACGCTCTGTCGCATCCATTGAACGATGCGTCCGGTCTCTTCCGCCGGATCGATATTTAAGTCTTCTTTGGAAAAGGCCATAACTTCTCCTATGCTTCTCTTTGATCAACTATTTTTTGTTTTTCAGGTAATTTTTCGGCTTTATTGTTTAAATCTTCAAAAAAATGAAAATGCCACAACTGCGTGGAAAGAATGGCGACAATGGCCATTTCGTCAACCAGTGAAAGGGGCGTTTGCTGACGAATTATCTTTTGTTTTAAAATACCAACTCTTGTCGGATCAAAATAGCCGTATTGCTCAAGCGTTTGCGGCCGAAAAAAAGCCTCAATCCATTCCAGTTCTGGGTGGCCAAAGAGGTTTTTTGAAACGGGTGCCCGATACGGTTGTTTGGGGCGTTGCAAAATGACCGATGGCAAAATCTTTTTAAAGGTCTTTTTAAGTAAAAACTTTTCGTTTAAGCCCCTTAGTCGCAAATCTTCCGGTAGCGTGGCTGCAAACGCGACAACCCGATGATCAAGAAATGGAAAACGCCCTTCCACGGAATGTCCCATCAACATGCGATCGCCCTGCGAAGACAATAGATAGCCATTCATAAACAATTTTGCTTCGATGTATTGAGCGCGGGAAAGAGGCGAAGAAATTTCTTTTAATTTTGAAAGATAAGCTTCTGCTCTGGCCAGTTGATCCTCGTAATTACAAGACGATTTTATTGGTTCGCTTAATAAATGGCGAATTTTGGCCGTATTTTCCCAGCGCAAAAGATGGGAATAGAAAGGATTCTCTGTTTCCTGTAGGTGCCGCTTAAAAAAGGCCTGCCAGAAGGGATTGAGCGTTCCCTGCTGACTTAAAATGTAGGGATAAATGCGGCTTAACAATAAAGGACGACAATCGGCCTCCGGTTCTCTGGCCCAAAAGCAGCGTACTCTGGTTTCTTTGAAAATATTGTATCCGGCAAAAAATTCGTCGGCTCCTTCGCCGGTCAATACCACTTTGAAACCGTCGCCGTTCACCATAGAAGAAAGGGCCAGCAACGGCGCAGGCGCCAGACGCAACATGGGTTTTTCGGCCAGCCATACAACGCGATGAAAATGGCGCAAAATATCAACGGCATCTACGCGCATGGAACGGTGTTCTGTATTTAACTGGCTGATCAACGTCTCCTGATAAAATTGCTCGTCGTAGGCCTGATCTGTAAAATTAACCGAAAAGGTCTTGAGTTTGTTTCGATGAATTTTATTGACCAATGCGGTGATAATGGAAGAATCCAGGCCACCGCTTAAATAGGCGCCCACCGGCACATCAGCGCGCAAACGAATGCGCACCGCGTCGGTCAACAGGTTTTCCAGTTCCTCCTGCAAGATCGTGGTTTTTTTGTCGCTCACGTCAGCCTGAAAAGGAATATCCCAGTATTCTGTTTCTTTAACGCCGCGATGATCAACCGTTAACATCCGTCCCGGCGGTAGTTCGTTAATCTTTTTAAAAGCAGTACGCGGCGGCAGAGTAACCCAGAAGGTAAAAATATCGTTTAGTCCTGAAAAATCAACTTCCGGATTAATGCTGCCCTCCGCAAAAATGGCTTTAATTTCCGAGGCAAAGATGAGCTTGTTTTTAAAAAAGGCGTAAAATAATGGCCGGATGCCCAGACGATCTCTGGCCAGCAAAAGCTGTCTTTTTTTCCGATCCCACAGACTGATGGCAAACTGACCGTTTAAATATCGGATGAAGTCCTCACCCCATTGTTCGTAACTGTGAACGATAACCTCGGTGTCGCTGCTGGTTTTAAAGCGGTGGCCGAATTTTTCCAGCAAAACGCGTAACTCTTTGTAATTAAAGATTTCGCCGTTAAAAACAACCCAGATGTCTTCACTTTCATTACATATAGGCTGGCTTCCTCCGGCCACATCGATAATGCTTAAACGGGTCATGCCCATGGCTATTGGATAATCAAAATAAAAACCACATTCATCGGGGCCCCGATGAAAGAGTTGTCCCACCATATTTTTTATTTTATCTTGTGCCCGTGCAATCGGACCATTAATTTGGAAAATTCCTGCTATTCCACACATGGATAATCCTTAAATAAGATAAAAGATTAGTATAATGTTTATTTTCGTCCATTCATTCAAATTTATTAGAAATGGATAACAAAGCGATCACTAAACTTAACGAATGGTTTGGATTGTTGTGAAGGACAACGAACATTCCAGTATCTAAAGCAGCAAAAATCATTTCCGCAGGGATTTAAGTAACCACTGTTAGCAAAGAGGAGTCACAAAGGGGGCAAAGGACGTTTAAAATTAAAAAATGACAGGCCGGCGGACAATCAATTTTGAACCATGATTTACTTGATTTCGGGATTTCCATGATTTGTATTTTGTGCTTACAAAATTTTGCTTTAAAATTGAGTGTAAAACTTTCACGAGTGAAAAAAATCAAGTTAATCCTGTATTCATTTTAATCAAGGTTCAAAAACTACCTCAAAACCTCCAAGGCAGCAAGGCCGCAACCAAAAACGAACCGCAAAGAGCGCAAAGATTTTTTACGCAAAACCTTCTGTCTAGCGTCAGCTGAAAAGGGAACGCCAAAATTGAAAAAAAATAGACCTGCATCTCAACATTTAAGACGAAAACTAAGCAAACCGGCACAATTTACACCTTTTTTTAAAGAGAAGGGGCTGGGGGATGAGTTTTTTATTTCAAACGCCACAGCACTAGATCTTTTGGAGGAAGTATCCTAAATAAGGCTATTTGGGAAATTTAAAAAGAATTAAATTTACAGCCTTTGCGTACGTTTTGTTTGCTTTACGTTAATAATTAACCCATGGCCTTGGTTGAAACAGGCGGCTTTTCAAGCAGGAGAAATGGGGGTGTCTCAAAAGCGAAATTAAATGTATATTTATTTAAATACATGGTAAATCTTACATTAACACTCACCCCCTGTCCCCCTCTCCCGAAAATCGCTGGACCTGGCACACACTTGACACAGGGGGAATAATTTGTTAAATTTTCTACATGCAAATATATGGGAAAATTTTTAGCGAACCAATATTAAAACGTATTAATGCGATCATTGCCCGGCAGCCGCAGATATCTCGTAGGAAATTATCACGAGAGGTATGCGAACTGATGGACTGGAAATCTCCCAATGGGAAATTCCAGGAGATGAGCTGCCGTAAAGCCTTATTAGAGCTGGATCGGCGCGGTTTAATCAAATTACCAGAACGAAAAAAAAGCTATGCTTTTGAAAAAAAGAAAAAGCGTAAGCTTGATGTTCCAATCGCCTCCATTGAAGGCCATTTATCGGTTTTAGGCGAAATTGTAATCGAGCCGATCAAAAGCCGCTACAGCAAGGATTCGCGCGCATGGTTTCAGTTAATAGAGAATTTCCATTACCTTAAAAGCGCAAAACTTT
Source organism: Caldithrix abyssi DSM 13497 (assembly GCF_001886815.1). Classification (GTDB taxonomy): domain Bacteria; phylum Calditrichota; class Calditrichia; order Calditrichales; family Calditrichaceae; genus Caldithrix; species Caldithrix abyssi. The sequence goes on along the minus strand of NZ_CP018099.1, from coordinate 2,416,745 downwards.
GTGGCGCTCAGATTCGCTATATTGTAAAAAGCGAGAAGTATGGCTATATTGGCGCTTTAGGCTTTAGTTCAGCGACTTATAAATTACGAGCCAGGGATGCCTATATTGGCTGGAGCGAAAAGGCGCGAAGGGAGAATATCCAGTATGTGATCAGTAATGATCGTTTTTTGATCGTACCTACGGTTAAGGTCAAGAATCTGGCTTCATTTCTGTTGAGTAAAGCCTTGCAGCGTATTGGAACCGATTGGGAGAGTCGTTATGGTTATCGCCCGGTTTTGGTGGAAAGTTATGTGGATTCTAGTGTTTTCAAAGGCATCGGTTACCTGGCTTCCAACTGGCTTTATGTAGGAAATACCAGCGGTCGTCGTGACGGTATCGCCAAAAAGGTATTTCTTTATCCATTGCAAAGGAACTGGCGAAAGATTTTGTGTCAGGAGAGTGCGGACGGTTTAGGCCAAGGACGATTAATCAAAGACTCATCGAATTGGGCGGAGCGGGAATTTGGCAGCATTCGCTTATATGACAATCGTCTCAAACAGCGTTTGTACGCCATAGCGGATGACTTTTACAACAAGCCGCAGGCCAACATTCCGGAGGCCTGTGGTGGTAAGGCGCGCACGATGGGCGCCTATCGATTTTTTCAAAACGAGAAGGTAACCATGGATATTATTTTAGATGCACATACCGAGGCGACGATAGATCGCATAAAAGAACACAAGGTGGTTTTAGCGCCTCAGGACACGACCATTTTAGACTACAGCACGCATCCCATGACCAAAGACTTGGGGCCGACAAGCCATATAGATCACCAGAGCATTGGCTTGATTTTACATGATACATTGGCCTTTAGTGAGGATGGCACGCCGTTAGGCGTATTGGATGCCCAGGTATGGGCTCGTGATCCGAAGGATCGAGGCAAGACGCGTCGTCGGAAGGAATTACCCATTGAGCAAAAAGAGAGTATGAAATGGTTACGTAGTTATCGCCGGGTCAACGAGATCGCTAAGTTATGTCCGGAGACGCTTATCGTAAGCGTGGGCGATCGAGAGGCGGATATCTACGAATTATTTCATGAGGCTCAAAGGAAAGATAGCAAGGCAGGACTTTTGGTACGCGTGGGCAAGCGCCGCAATCGCAAAGTGGCCGGAATTGATCTGTGGGATTACATGTCCAGTCAAGAAGAGCGCGGTCAATTTCAAATTCATGTTCCTCGTAGGGGCAATATCAGGGCTCGTGAGGCCAAGATGTCCTTGCGTTATTCGTCGATAGACTTAGAACCGCCGAAACGATTTTCGTCCTCTAAGCCCATTAAGGTGTGGGCTGTTTATATCCGAGAGGTCGATCCGCCAGCTGATATTAAGAGTCCAATAGAGTGGATGTTATTGACCACGGTGTCGGTAGAGAATTTTACTGATGCCTATCAACGAGTGCAGTGGTACACTCGTCGTTGGGGTATCGAGATATATCATCGAACGCTCAAGAGCGGCTGCCGCATAAAAGATCGTCAATTAGGCAGTGCGGATCGTTTAGAGACGGCCTTAGCCGTGGATATGGTTGTAGCCTGGCGCATTTATCATATGACCATGTTAGGTCGTGAAATACCGGATTCGCCGGCGAGCGTATTTTTCAAAGAAGAGGAATGGAAAGCGTTGTATTGCTATGTGCATAAGACGCCCATAGCGCCGGAGGAGCCGATGAGTTTACGAGAAGCCATCCGTATGGTAGGTCAGATCGGAGGCCATTTAGGCAGAAAGAGTGATGGCGAGCCTGGCACAGTAACGCTCTGGCGAGGTATACAGCGATTGGATACGGCAACCGAGATGTATATTATTTTTACTTCAAGCCGAGACGGCCCATAACCCACGGTGCTATGTGTGTATAAAGATCAGCGAAAATCGGGAGAGGGGGAATTAAAGGGGGTGAGGGAAAGAAAATATTTATAAAAATACATTCTCTTTGACTTTTGGGACAGCTCCAATGTCCGCCATTTCTGGCATGTCATGTGTTTTTTCTCAGACTAATACATTGTTTTTACTTTTGCTAATTTGCAAAGATGATTCCACTTTTCCATGTCAAATCATTCCTTCATTGCGCCAAAAGAGCTGCGCCAGGATTCAATTTCCCTCATCTTTGCGTTCACTTTTTTGCTTTCTCTTCTCCAATAACAATTGGTGATGATAAGAGCCTTCGCGCATCAATCTGGCTCCGCAATGGGGACAGCGCTGCTCCTGACACGGCACACCGCGCTGATGCGGCGCCCGATAATCACATTTTGGACAGATACAATACCCTCCGCTGCCCATGGTCTGTCTGGCCATTCCTGCCATCTTCATTCTCCTTTTTTTTCAACTGTAACTCAGTCGTTGATCTTCTATGGTTAATTCTGGCGTTATGATTTCTTTCCACTCCGGCGAATCCCACGATCCCAATTCCTGATGCGTTAAAAAGTAACTTTGTGGAATGGGATGCGTCCCGTAAACCACCTTGATCTGATGGTGCATTTCAATAAATTCTTTAAAGTACTTTAAATAAGGACAGGGCGGATAACCGACCAGCAAGCCCGTAGCCAGATGAATGACGTCCACGCCGTTTCTTTTCATTTCGGCCGGCGCGTATTCAATATTGCCCCCGGGACAGCCGCCGCAGGTGGTAAAGCCCACCAGCTCCACTTCCACGTCCTGATAATAACCGAAAGCCCCTTCACGGTTTTTCAGCGCTCTTAAACATTTGCCTGCCGCGCAATTGCGGTAGCGATCGCAAATAATGATACCAATCTTTACAATTTTTGATGAATTTTGTTCGCTCATTGCTCCCTCCCTTTAAAGTTTTTGATTTTATTTTGAGCCGTGTAAAATACCAAAGCTCCGTTTTTAATGAATTCCATCTAAAGCTGAATTTAAGCTTAAAAAATGCGGGGGCTGCCCGTTGCTTGACGAACAGCCTCCACATCTTTCGGCTTGAGAATCAGTCGTTCTCTTTGGAGCCGGCGGCGCTTTTTTCGGTTAATGCGCTGAGCCGATTCAACAAGCCCTCGACCGCGGATTTCAGGCTGTTCAGTTCATTTTTCATGGCGGTTAGCTCGGCCTGGTTGCCTTTGTCGCTAGTTGGAGCGGCCTGGGCGCTGCCCGTTTGCGGCCATGGCCAGCTCCAGCGCCATCCAAAACCACGCCCAAAGCCAAAGCCGCGGCCAAAGCCCCGACCCAAACCGCGTCCAAAGCCAAATCCACGGCCCATGGGCGTTCCCCTGGTGTAGCCCGGGCTGTCATAGCCCGCGCAGTATCCCAATCCTCTGCCTGTTCGTGGTCCCTGACCTGAAGGACCTGTGCGATCTCCCCACGGCATGATTATTCCTCCTTTTTAGTTAGCCGTAATTTATTTAAAAATGTTAGTCTTCAACCGTTCGCCCATTTAAAGATTACAATTCCTGTTCCTTCAACTTTCCTTCTTTAAACAGGCGATAGGCGTCTTTTAAGGTTATATTTCCTTCTGTAGAGTAAACCTTAATTCCTGCGCTTTTCAAAACAGAACCGGCTTTAGGGCCCACATGTCCGGTAACCAGGACATCAATCCCCGCATTGATGATAATCTGGGCGGCGCTGGTACCCGCGCCGTGCGCAGCTTCCACATTAGAAGCATTGTCAATAAACCTGGTCTCTTCGTTGTTCGTATCGACTACAAAAAAACCTCTGCCCCGTCCAAAGCGCAAATCTACTTTTTCGTACCAGCCATTTCCCTGGGCTGTAAAAGCTACTTTCATGACACTCACTCCTCTTCTCTGGTTAAAAATTGATAGATCTGGAAAATTTTTTGTTTGATAGCCTTATCTTTTCCCTCAATCAAGGTTTTTTTGGCATTTAGCGTTTCAACAAACTCTGGATGATAGGGAATGTGATTGATTACGGTAATGTTATGTTTCTGGCAATAGTCATCAATTTCACTGGCCATTTGTTCGTTTAAATCGCTCTTATTAATTACGCAAGAGGCTTTTAGTTTAAAATATTCGATCAACTCCACCAGACGCTGCAGATCGTGCAAACCCGATTGCGAAGCTTCGGTAACTAACAACACATGATCGACATTACTCAAAGAAGAAATGACCGGACATCCAACGCCCGGCGGGCCATCTACAAAGATAAAGGGAATATTCTCGTTTTCGGCAATCTTTTTCGCTTCCTGTTTTACTTTAGCCACTAATTTGCCCGAATTTTCCTGACCAATTCCCAGATGGGCATAAACAAATTCGTTATCGAATCGAGATTGGGCGCGGTACCATTTGCCGGCCAGATTCTCTTCCATGCGAATGGCGTTAACCGGACAAAGATGAAAACAAACGGCACAGCCTTCGCAACTTACTTCGTCCACCATGTACTGGCCATATTCGTACCGAATGGCGTCAAAGGCACATTTTTCAGCGCAAAGGCCGCAATCTGTACAAAGATCGTTGTCAATAATCGCCGTTTTGCCGCTGTAAAAATCTTCTGCATGGCGAACACGCGGTTCGTAGAGCAGATGTAAATTGGCGGCATCCACGTCGCAGTCCGCCACCACAGCGCTTTTGCCTGCCAGGGCGCCCAGCGCAGCCGTAATGGAAGTTTTGCCGGTTCCGCCCTTTCCACTGATGATTACAATCTCTTTCATGCCGCCACCTCATTAACTTTTTGCGTAATCTTATTTAAAAGATTCAAAAACAACCGCTCCATACCTTCTACGGCCTGCGTAATCAGCTGCCCCCGGGCATAGGCCCGGGCAATTTCTTGCCTATGGGGAATTCTGCCAAGCACCTCAATATGCTTCTGCCGGCAATATTCTGTAATGAGGTCTTCTTCATCCATGGCTTTGTTAATCACCACGCCAAACGGCTTGTCGAACTGTCGCACCACCTGAACCAGCAGGTCGAGATCGTGTAATCCGAAGGGCGTGGGCTCTCCCACCAGAACGATGTAATCCATATCTTTTACGGCCTCGATTACCGGACAGGATGTGCCCGGCGGCGAATCGTAGATGAAAATTTGCGCTTCGTTCTGTCCTGCCTTTTTGGTATCTTTGATTAAAGCAGTGGTGGCCGATTCGCCTACCTTTAATGTGCCGCTTACAAACTGCAAGTTGTCGGATTGGCTTAGAGAAATTCGGCCGATTTCCTTCTTCCCTTCTTCAATCGCTCCGGCAGGACACATCTCCAGACAGCCGTAACAACTGTGGCAGAGCTCCGGAAAAACCATCACCTGATCAGCCAGAGTGATGATGGCATGATATTCACACACCTGACTGCAAATACCGCAGTAATCGCAAACTGCATCATTAATAATGGGTATCATCTTTTCTACCGCTTGCGAATCAATCTCCTTTTGCGCAAAAAATAAGGCCACATTCGGCTCTTCCACATCCAGATCGTAAAGCGCCGCTTTTTTCGATCGTGAGGCCACAAAGGCCAGATTGGTGGCAATTAAGGTCTTTCCGGTTCCGCCTTTTCCGCTGGCAACAGCTATCTTCATCTTAACGTCCTCTCCTGTGTCTTCTTCCCTGGGCCAGATAACGATGGGCTAAATTTTCGATATTTTGCGAACCACAATCCGGACACTGATCAATCTCGGCGTCAATCGGCTGTTGAATGGTTTCGCCGCAGTCCTGACAGTGAGTCAATGTGTTTATGAAATTCACATTCCCGCCATCAATAATCAACTCTTTGCCTTCTACAATGGCCGTGGCCACTTTTCGCCTGGCCTGCTCAATCAAACGCGTAAACGTGGGGCGCGAAATGTGCATGCGTTCAGCCGCAGCCTGATGTTCCAGACCGAGATGATCAGCCAGACGAATGGCCTCGTACTCATCCACTGTGAGCACTATGGACTCCAGCGCGCGTCTGGGAATGCCGCTCGGCTTAAAATTCCTGAATTGCGGCGGCTGCCAGATCATTCGCTTCCTGTAAGGACCTCTCATAAACTCCCCTTAATTGAACTTATGTTCATTTACTTGTACGCAATATAATGAACATAAGTTCATTTTGTCAAGTTAATTTTAAGTTTCCCCAAAAACATAGGATTAATAGGCGATAAACCACTTTATAAATTGAGAGCCGTGTCCTATTTTTTTATCAGATTGTTTTTCAATATTTTTTCTGAATAAACCGAAAATGAGCCAATATTTATTAAAGTTTTTTATAAATAAAACGATAAACGCATGTTTATTAATAAGCGTAAATCAAAAGGATTAAAAATGGATTCCCAAAAAATTAGTCAACAATTTAACTTTCTTAAATACTTATCGACTTTGAGCGACATTTTTCAAAGTAACTCAGTGGAAAAGTATATTGTAAAAAACACCTGCTATTTAAAATGGAAAAAATTGGACGATTTTTTTAGCGGCATACCTGCCGAGATTTCTCCAGGCATAAAAAAAATAACGGGATATTCCGCAAAAGATTTTTTAACCGGAAAAATTACTTTTTCTCAACTTATTTCTGAATCACATCAAAAACGCGTATTAACTTACATAAAAAAGCAATTAAATAGCGGTAATACGAGTTTTCAGAACAAGCCGTATCAAATAAAACACAAAAACGGGCAATGGGTGTGGATAGTAGATTTTATAAGTGTTTTTACTGATACAAAGAACCGTGTATCTGAATTCCAATGTCAAATCATCGATGTTACTGGCCATATTAAAGCGCTGCGTGATTTTTCGGAAACTCAACAGTGTATGATATTAATTTATGAAGTAATTGCCAATTTAAACAGGGCGAAATCTCTGGAAGAAGTTTATGAAATAGCGCTCAAAGGAGTAAAAGCTATTTTAAAGGCTGATCGGGCTTCTATTCTCATATTTGGCCTGGATAATAAAGTCCATTTTGTGGCCTGGGATGGGCTTTCGGAAAACTATCGCAAAGCGTTGGACGGACATTGTCCCTGGGAAAAAGAAGATATTAATGCCCGGCCTATCTTTATTTCCGATGTAAAAAGTTCAAATTTGCCAGAAGACATAAAAAAGAAAGTGTTGCAAGAGGGAATAAAAGCGCTGTATTTTGTGCCTCTGGTTCATCCCGGCGGTTTACTTGGCAAGTTTATGGTTTATTATGATCGTCAAACGGAATATTCGGAAGCAGATGAACAACTGGTCCAATTACTGGCCGACAATCTAACAGCCATTATCATGCGCATGCGGGCCCTGGAGCAGGCATCGAAGTCGGAGGCGAAATATCGGGCTATTTTTGAAAACTCTGTAGAAGGAATCTATCAAACCACCTATGACGGTAAGTTTCTGGCCGCAAACCCTTCCATGGCCAGAATATTGGGGTACGATTCTCCGCAGGAACTGATAACCCAAGGTGATGCGCGTAAAATGTACTGGCATCTTGAAGAAAGAGACCGTTTGATCAATATGGTCCTGAAATATGGTTTGCTAAAGAATGTGGAAGTTAAGTTAAAACGAAAAGATGGCATACCTATCTGGGTTTTAATGAACGGTCGGCCCATTTATGACCAGCAAGGTAATTTTCTTTATTTTGAAGGCGCCATCACCGATATTACCGAACAAAAAATAGCGCGGGATGAGGTTAAAAAGTTAAGCGAATTTCAAAAATTGATTTTAACCTTTGCTACGGAATATATTAATGTTCCTATCGAGCAATTTGATGAAAAAATAAATAAAGCGCTACAGATACTGGGAGAGTTTACTGGCGTGGATCGCGTTTATTTGTTCGATTATCTCTTTGAGAAAGGCATTATGACCAATACCCATGAATGGTGCGCCCCGGGAATAACTCCGCAGATAGATAATTTACAGAAAGTACCTATTAATTTGTCACCGGAGTGGCTTGATGCCCATGCCAAAGGCCAGATGGTTCATGTTCCGGACGTTAATGCCTTACCCCCAGGAGACCCTATTAAGAAATTTTTAGAGGCTCAGGAGATAAAAACTTTCATCACCGTCCCTATTATGCGCAATGGACGCTGTATTGGCTTTGCAGGATTTGATTCCGTTAAAAAGATCAGAAAGTGGAGTGAAAACGAAATTACCCTCCTTAAGCTCTTTGCCGAAATTATTAGCAATGTTCGAGAGCGAAAGGCCAAAGAGGAGGTCATTTTACGCAGCGAAGAACAACTACGCACTCTCATTAACGCCACGCCCGATATCATTTGTTTTAAAGACGAGGAAGGCCGCTGGTTAGAAGCCAATGAGGCGGATTTAAAACTGTTTGAACTACAAAACGTTGAATATCGAGGAAAAAAGGATAGCGAACTGGCGGAGTTTGCGCCCTTTTACAAGGACGCCTTTTTAACTTGCGAAATATCTGATGAGCTGGCCTGGCAAAAAGGGACCATAACCCGCGCTGAAGAGATCGTCCCCAGGCCCGACGGCACGGTAAAAATCTATGATGTGATTAAAGTGCCGCTTTTTAACGAAGACGGCAGTCGTAAGGGATTGGTAGTATTTGGTCGCGATATTACGGCGCTGAAAGCAACGGAAAAATTACTGGAAAGACAATTACACTTTTCCAACGCCATTAATCATCTGGCTAAAAAGATTATCAGCGAAACCAGGCGTGAAGAAATCCTAAAAGAATCCGCATCGCTTATCGGGCGGACGCTTGGTCTGGATCAATGCTTAATTTTTGAAATAAATTTAGCGGCGGAATCCTCGCAACTCATCAGTCAATGGTCCAACGAAAAAACGGTTGAATCGATAAAAACGAATATTCACCCCCCACTTGAAGTTATTAAGCATTCAGCTTCTCATCTGATTAAAGATCAAGCCTGGCTGGAAAGTCATGCAAACAGATATCATTCGTTGCTAAGCCAGGAAAATTCCGCAAAAATCCTGCACGACCAGCTAAAAATTAAAAGTTTGATCTGGTATCCCATTTCGCTGTCCGCTTCCGAAAACTATTTACTGACGCTTAACTTTTTCTCCACTACACATTTCTGGAAACAGGAAGAAATTGGTTTTATCCGGGCGGTGGTTCAGTTGATAAAAATCGCTTTACAAAAAATTAAATATATGGAAGAACAACAAAAATCCGCCGAACAAATTAAACGTCTGGCCACCCTGGTGGAACAATCTAATACGGCTTTTATCATTACTGATAAAGATGGAATAATCGAATATGTGAATCCTGCTTTTGAACAGGTGACCGGATTTAAAAAAGAAACGGTTGTAGGGCAAACACTGCCCATCCTTAAAAGTAAATATCGCGATGCGATTTTAGAAACCATTGGTAGAGGCCAGGTCTGGAAAGGTCAGTGGATTAATCAACGTAAAGATGGCTCTTCCTTTCATGAAGAAGTGGCTATCTTCCCCATCCGCGACAGCCAGGGCAATATCATTAATTTGTGTAAAAGCGCCAGAAACATAGATAAAGAGATTAAATTGCAGGAACAAATGCGCCAGATGCAAAAGATGGAAGCCATCGGCCAATTGGCAGGCGGGATAGCTCATGATTTTAACAACTTGCTAACCGTCATTAATGGTTACGCGGAGTTAACGCTCTCACGCATGACCGAAAACGATTCCAGGCATTCGGCGCTTAAGGCCATTCTGGAGGCGGGCAAACGCGCCGCTAATTTAACCAATCAGCTACTGGCCTTTAGCCGCAAACAAATCGTCAATCAGGAACTGCTTCATTTGAACAAAGTGATTTTAGATACGCAAAAGATGCTCATGCGCCTGATCGGCGAGGACATTAAATTGGAGCTCAGATTGCAGGAATCCATCTCTCCCATTCTTGCTGATCGATCGCAGATCGATCAGATTTTAATTAACCTGGTGGTTAATGCGCGCGACGCGGTGAATATGGCGCAGAGAGAAAAATTTCAAAAGAGAATTACCATCGAAACCCTGCAAACCGAATATGACGAGGAATACATACGCACGCATCCCGGACTGCATCCCGGCAAATACGTGGTGTTAAAGGTAATGGATAACGGCATCGGTATGGATCGGGAAACGATTGAACATATTTTTGAACCCTTTTTTACAACCAAAGAAAAAGGAAAAGGCACCGGCCTGGGTCTCTCTACCGTTTACGGAATTGTAAAACAGAACAACGGCGCCATCTATGTTTACTCTGAACCCGGATTGGGCACGACCTTTACCGTAAACTGGCCGGCCATGGAATTAAAATCGGTTGATGATGAAAAGAAGAAAAAAGTAAATTTAAATTTCAGGGGCAAAGAAACCATCTTGCTGGTGGAAGACGAGGCCAGCGTTCGCCATTTTGCCGAAAAAGCGCTGAGCAATTTCGGCTTTAAAATCCATTCTGCTTCCAACGGCCGCGAAGCTCTGGAATTGGTGAAAAAATCAAACCTAAAACCTGACTTATTAATTACAGACCTGGTGATGCCTGAAATGAACGGCAAAGAGCTGGCCATTAAATTACAGAAACTATTCCCTGAGCTAAAAGTAATTTATGTGTCGGGCTACACCGACGACCACATTGTGCAAAACGGCCTGTTAGAAAAAGGCATCCATTTTGTACCTAAACCTTACTCTGTGGAGCAGCTTGCTTCTAAAATAAAAGAAGTACTGCAAACCTGAACCAAACCCGATCCTCAAAGCTTCCGGGGTAGCAATTTGATTGAGCCGTTTTACATGGCCTGTTTTACTGTGGTCTCATTCTGCGTCAGCACGCAAACTTCCTGACCTGTTCGGACGGCGCCCCCCTGTAAAATGCGGGCAAACAATCCCTCGCGCGGCATAATGCAATCGCCCACTATTTTTTTGATGGCGCAGGAGGTGTGACACTCTTTTCCGATTTGCGTCACCTCCAGCAGAACCGAATCGCCAATGCGCAACAAATCGCCCACACGAATCCGGCTAAAATCCACCTGCCGCAGAACCAAATTTTCAGCGAATGCGCCGTGTTGAAGGGAAGGAATTTTTTCTTTCATTTTATCGATGCTTTCGCCGGCCAGCAGAGAAACCTGCCGATGCCACTTACCGGCATGGGCGTCCCCTTCGATTCCGTAGTCTTTAATAAAATTTGCTTCTTTAATTTCTTTTTTAACGATACCTTTTTTGTGGCTGATGCAGATCGATTCAACATAACCCATAACTTTTCCTCCAGGGAAATAGATAAACATTTCGCGTTTCATCTTTCTCAATGGTTTCCACGGGCCCGACAACAATGTAGCCATCGGCCTGACTGATGGAAGTTATCATGTGCGAGCCCTGCCTTTTCAACGGAATAAAATGCCAGCCTTCATCCGTTTTTTCCAGACGGACGCGCAACAATTGGGCGCGCTTTTTATTGATCTCCAGCCGGCTCCGGGCCCGGGCAACGCACACCGCCCGGTCGTCGTCAAAGCCCTGCAAACGACGTAAAACCGGATACACGTAATGTGCCATACTCATAAAGGCCGAAACCGGATTTCCGGGCAGGCCAAACAAAAGCGTGTTATCACTGGCGGCAAAAAAGAGCGGTTTGCCCGGTTGTTGGTTTACCTTCCAGAAGACTTCGCTAAATCCGGCCTCTGCCGCCGCCTTCTTTACATGATCGTGCGGGCCCACCGAAACGCCGCCGGAAAGGACGATTACATCGGCCTTATTTTGTGCTTCTTTCAACTTTTGAACGGTTAACGAAAAATCGTCCGGCAGACGATCAGATACGACAAGCGCTCCGCCCGCTAACTTAATGGCTTCGCCAAGCATGAGCAGGTTAGAATCGCGAATTTCGTAATCGGCTATCTCTTCTTTAAAGGACTTGACCTCGCTTCCGGTGGTTAACAAGACCACGCGCGGACGGGCATACACTTCCACGCGTTGAATGCCCTGCGCGGCCAGCAGAGCAAGATGTTCCGGAAAAAGCGTTGTTCCGGATGCCAGCAGAACTTCTCCACTCTCGAACTCTTCGCCTTTCTTCCGAACGTTGGCGCCTTTCTTTTTCGCCGTCAGAACTTTAACCCGACTTTGTTCCACCTGGCAATCTTCAATAGGAATTACCGTATCTGCGCCCTGTGGTAGCACGGCGCCGGTGCTAATACGCACGGCCTGGCCATTTTGCACAATTCCCTGAAAGGGCACGCCGGCGCGACTTTCTCCAACAATGCTTAGTTCAACCGGTAATGACTGTAAATCTTCAAATCGTACGGCCATGCCATCCATGGCGGAGTTGGTAAAACGGGGAGAAGGCTCTGCGGCGGTCACCTGATGCGCCAGGACACGACCGGTTGACTCTGAAATGTCGAGCGTTTCTCTCTTCTTTTCCGGTAGCCTGGCCCAAATTCTTTCCATGGCTTCCTGTATGCTAATCATAACACGGCTCTCCCCTGTTTGTCGTGTTTACCTCCCCAGATCATGGGAAAGGCGTGCAACAGGCCGGGGAAAATGGCCTGCAAGCTTTCTTCGGCCCCGCGCGAACTACCTGGTAGAGTAATTATTAAACTCTGTTTGCGCAGGCCGGCGATCTCTCTGGAAAGCATGGCAAACGGCGTTCTTTCTTTGCCGTGACGACGGATGGCTTCCACAATGCCCGGCGCTTCTTTTTCCAGTAAGGGCTTAATGGCCTCCGGCGTAAAATCCTTTGGACCAAAGCCTGTACCACCCGTGGTAAAAATGAGATCGATTCCTTCCTCGTCCACCAAATTTTTAACACGCTCTCGAATCTTCGATACATCATCCGGCAAAATCTCATAAACGCTGACGTCAATTTTTTGCTGTTTTAAAAAGTCGCTAATAATTTTACCGGATCGGTCTTCTCTTTGACCGGCAAAGGTGGAGTCAGAGATAACCAGTACCGCGGCCTTGATGGTTCCTTTAAATTCGTCCGTAAAATCTGATTTTCCGCCTCTTTTTCCTTCCAGTTTAATATCGGTCATGTACATTTGCTGATCCAGCGGTTTCAGCATATCGTACATATTCATTAAAGCGCCCTGAACGGCGGTTATCGCTTCCATCTCCACGCCGGTTTTCCAGACGCTTTTCACTTCGCTAAACACCTGAATGCGGTCTTCGAACAATTCAAAATGGATTTCAATCCAGTCGATGGGAATGGGATGACAGAACACGATCCAATCGGCCGTTTTTTTAGCGGCCAAAATGCCTGCCGCCCTGGCAACCTGTAGTACATCGCCTTTGGGTACGGTTTTGTTTTTTACTCTTTGAATGGTTTCCTTTTGGGCGAACAATACGCCGCTGGCCTTGGCATAGCGCAGCGTAACAAATTTTGGGCTGACATCAATCATTTTCCGCTCCTATAACCGTTTTGGTTGATTTATTGATCATTAATTTTAAAAGACGTTCAGTTAAAAAGCCAGCTACCAGAGCGATGGTTAAATTTCTGGTTAAAAAGGAGATGCCGCCCACCAGCAGCGCGACGAACAATGGTTGCCAGCCTTCCAGCCTGCGAACCATAATCATCATGCGGTAGCTGTCAAAGATGAGCATGGCGGCTAACAAGGGCACGGGAATTAAAAAAATAAATTGATTTAATGCGGGAATCAGCGCGCTAATCACCAGCACAGCGCCGATAATCATGGTCGCTCCTCCGGTGCGGGCTCCAAACTGGGCATGTGCGCCCATTCCTCCCGCGCCATGGCAGACAGGAAATCCTTTAAACAGGCCGATTAAAACGTCGCTGAGCCCGATGCTAAACGCCAGTCGTGTGGGCGTTACGCGTTGAGCCTGTTTGCCCCACAATGTATGGCACGAATCGTTTGCGGCGTAAACGGCGTTGCCAAGAGTTAAAGGCAACTGGGGTATGATCAGAAAGATCAGCGCTTCTTTCCAGATGGAAAAGTCTGGAAGATACAGCTTTAAAGACAGATGCTGCCCCTCACGAATCGGAGGAGCCGGCCCCCAGATGGCAATAAACAGGATGGATAAAAAGATCATAATCAGGGCAGCAGGCAGATCCTTTTTAACCTGAAACCACCAGATTATGGCCAAAAAAAGCGCTAACAGTAAAAAACCCAATGATAGAGAGGAATTATCTAAATGGAGTAAAATTCCTTTTTGCCACACCAGCTCCAGCGCTTTTTGCGTCAAAATCAATCCGATGCCAAATTGAATGCCGCGCACCAGCGCCGGCGTAAACCAGTTTTGCAGCCAGCGGATCAGGCCGGTTAAGGCCAGAAAAGCCATCAGTAGTCCGTACAAAACGGAAGTGCCGGCCAAAAATTCAGGCGAAAAGCCCTGGCCAATGGCAATAACCGACATGGCTTTTAAGGGCTGAACGGAAACGGGAACGCGGTAAAACCAACCGGTTAACAGGTAAATCACGCCGAACAAAAAGAAGATGATGGCGCTGGAAAAACCGTTGAACACAATCAGGGCAAAAGCCAGCGGCAAAAGCGTTCCCAGATCGCCCACCGATCCGGAAAATTCGGAAAGCGTAAATTGATTTTCAGGTTTTTCATCTTCTTCGCGTAGAAAGTCGATTTTTCTTAACCACTCCTTCACGTTAGCCTCCTATTTGAGACATGGACAGCTTTTGAACGTCAAAGCTTTCCTTTTCGGCTTCAAAACCATCCTTGTGCCTTTCCCGAACTGCCCGCTCTATGGCCTTTAAAAGCCGGGCGTCGTCGTATCCGGCGCGCATTAAATCTTTCAGGTTAACGCTGCCACGATCATAAAGACACGTTTTCAGCACGCCGGTTGAAGTTAAGCGCAATCGATTACAGTCGCTGCAAAAGGTGCGGCTGTAACCGGAAATAATGCCGATGGTTCCTTTAAAACCCGGAATTTTGTACAATTGCGCCGTGCCGTTTTGTTTTTTTGTACTCTCCAGAGTTCCGAAAGCCGTCCGCAGCGTTTGCAGAATTTCCTCGCCTGTAAAAGGACGTTCGATCTTTCGCGACAACCCGTCAAAAGGCATTTGTTCAATAAAGCGCACCTCCAGGCTGTGCTGCCTGGCCAGTTCAGCCATGGGGATGATTTCATCTTCATTTAAACCGCGTTGCACCACCATGTTTAGTTTTAATGGAATATTACTATCAAGAACCTGTTGCAAAGCCCGCCACACTTTAACAAAGGAATCGTGACGCGTAATTTTTTTAAATTTTTGGGGATTTAACGTGTCCAGCGAAAGATTGACGCCGGAGATGGAGATTTCTACAAGTTCTTTAAAATAATCTTCTAAAAGGACGCCGTTGGTTGTTAAATGGATTTGCAGCTCAGGGCCTACCTGACGCAGCTTTTGTAAAAATGAAATGGTTCCTCTGCGCACCAGCGGTTCTCCGCCGGTAACGCGGATTTTGCGCAAGCCATATGGAAGCATAATTTGCACCAGGCGCAAAATCTCTTCGAAGCGCATGATTTGTTCATGTTCAATAAAAGGAACGCCTTCGGCCGGCATGCAATAGGTACAGCGTAAATTACAACGGTCGGTTAAGGCAATACGCAGATAATTTAAAATGCGACCATAAGGATCGGTTAATACCGAAGCAGGTTTAAGTGAGGGTTGATCCATTTCCATTTACGCTCCTTTCCAAACACGGGAGGCAAGACCGTTTCCCGTCTTACCCTATCGGCCGCGAACCATATCCCGATTCACAGGACGTAGGCTCTTTGGCTCGGAGTTGATTGTTAATTTCTAATTAAATTTAGGAAATTAATTCGTTTTTTACAATACCCGTAAACAAAAAAAGAGGCATATCATGCAATTTAATTGATGATTGATGATTGACGATTGGTGGGGCCATTGAAAATAAAAATGCGCATCCCGAACTTTCCCGGAATGCGCATTTAAGAAATGGCAGACTAAATTTGATTTATTTCTGGATTACAATTTGAACATCATGCTTAAGGCGGCGAACAGGCCTTCCGAATGCGTTGGCCACAGGGCGTTTTTCATGGCAAATGAAAAATCGAGGCTCCAATATTTCAGATCAACGCCGCTGCCCATAGCCAGAATAAAGCCGCGGTTGCCGCCCAGCGAAAAGCCGCCGCGAACCGGCAGCCACCAGAACGGTTTGTACAGAACGCCTGCTCCAATGCGCGGCGTGGTCGAGTTGCCCAGGGTATGATCTAAGCCCTGTACCCACTCAGCCATAAAAATGAGATTGTTTTTGAATTCATAGGAAGCGCCCAGGCGCATGGTGGTGGGGATATCCACCTTAAATGCGCCAATGGTCAGCGTGGTGTCTGTTGACGTTTCAATGGTTTCATCATCCAGATCCGTCGAATGATAGATTTTAATGGTTTTATTTTCCTCTACGATGACCCGTTCGGTATTTTCAGTATATTCAATGGATCCGCCAAGATTTAAAAAGCTCAGAGAAAAATTCCATTTTTCTTTAAACTGTGTGGCAAAACCTAAATTAAAGCTCCGCCCCTTACCAACGGGATTAGAACCTTCGGCGACGGCGGTTTTTAACTGAGCCGTGGCCGCTAATTCAACCAGCTCATAATCATCAAATTGCGTCCGTTTTACCCACAGATCCGATTCTTCGGTTTGAGCGTACGCCATGGAAATAAAATAATTGACGCCAATACCAACCGCTAAATAGGAAAAATCCGGTAAATATTTCTTGATTTGTAAAAAGGGATAGCCATAAGCCAGCGAAACTTTGACGGCGCCCATGCTTTGGCCTTTAACGAAATTATCGTAGCTGCGTTCATAGTCTCTGGAAACCGTATCGCCAAACAGGGCAATTTCTAACAATGACTTATCTTCAAACGTATTCAATTCTCCCATTACAATGGGCTGCGCGGCGAGCGCAAAATTGTTAAAAGCCAGCCCCAGGGCATTGCCAACCACATGGGAATTCATTTTTAAGCCATCATCCGGAATCAGGCTTAAAAAATCTTTTTTGTCCGATTCAGACCAGCGGTTTTCCGGTTCATCGGTTACAAAAAAGTTATTGTAGGTATCAAAACTGAAGCTGTTGTTGAAAACGCTGGCGTTAATACCAAACACGTTCAGTTCGAATGCATTGCCGCGCGGAAGCGTAACATTGGCCGGATTATAATTGATGGCCTTCACGCCCCGGGATAGCGCCGAATAGTTGTCTCCAAATCCGAGCGCAACGCCGTCAAACCCCTGAGCGAAAAGCGTCGAAGCAAAAGCCAGAATGATTAATATCTTTTTCATTGTTTTTAACTCCATCTTTATTCAAATCTTACGGTAAAGTTTAATTGAACAAATGCGTCAAGTTCAATCATATCGCTGGTTCGTAACTTAATCTTGGTTTCGCCCGTGGGTAAAATGGTTGCTTTTTGTTTTAAATAAATCGGCGATTTCTGGAATAACTGCATTTGCTGTTCTGTCAGACGAATGGTAACCTCGCTGGCTGTAGGACTGGAAACGTAGCCGTCGTCTCCAATAACACCGCGTTGGATATCGGCTGTAATAACAATCTTGCGCGTTGAATCGCTTATGGTTGTCGAGTTGACCTCCAGCGAATCATCGGCCAGCACAAGTACAAAATTGGTGGCCAGCGGCGTTCCGTTTTTGATTATCAGATTAAACGTTCCTTCGTGAACATCTTCGGCCAGCCGATCCCTGACGTCCTGATCGATGTCATTCTTTTTAATGCTGTCCAGATCGCTCTCATAGATAATGGGATTCAGCAACTTAAAAAACAACGGCGTTTCAACCGAGAAGACCGTACGCACGCCCTGGCCAATGGCAATTGTTCCCTGCCCTTCTATGGTTGCCTGTCCGCTGATTTCCACCTCTTTGGGTAGCAGCGCAAAAAGGTCAACAATACTATTGGGCGTTTTGTAATTTTTATCCAGAATGATTTCGGTGTACGGCGCCTGACTGGCAGCCTGAATTATCGCATCCACCGTCATCTCTTTGCTCTCGGTGTCGTTAGACGCCTTAAGATTTAAAACCAGATGAAGCGGGATGTCGATCTGGTTTTCCACCCTCAGCGTTAAAACAAGGTCGTCCAGCACCAGACCGCTGCCATTTATTTTATCAAACAGATCCTCATTATTAAGCGTTTGCGGTTCAATATTGAACACGATCGGTTGAATAATGCCCGTTACATTTTCGAAGATGATATCCTCAAAAGTTACGTCAATCGAAATTTGATCTGTTTCTTTAATCGTAACGATGGAGTCTCTGGAACTAACCGTGGCCTCTAACCGGACATGAATGGAATCCAGAGGCGAGCCCGGCTGATTAATATTTTTAATTTCGTATCCGGCAAGATTAATTTGTGTAAGCGAATTTTGAAAAGGCTGAAGATCCAGTTCAATTTGTATGGGGCCGCTATCATTTATTATTTCAGGTAAGGTAATGGTAGCATGGCTATACAAAGAAAGGCCATTCTCAATATTCAGCGTAATTAGCCCCTGTTTGATTTGCGCCTGAATTATTTGGTGTTCATTTTGCGGAAGAGCGATCCTTTCGTCATTAGAAAAAGTTTGTTCGGGCACTTTAGCGTCCGCTTCGCTCACTTCAATATTTTCGATGGTTAAAATAGAATAAATGGTGCCGTTTTTTTGCTCTTGCGTTACAACCTGCGCCGTATCCGAACCGGCAATGGGGATGGTGTATTTCAATAAAAAGCTGTTGCTCACTTCCAGACCGCTGAGATCAACAATATTGCTTTGCGTAACGGCATAAGGTTCAATGGGATCAGGAAATTCAATCGTGGTGACCAGAGTTGGATTGGGACTGTCATTATTATAAACCTCAATCGTCATGCCAGCGTCAACTTTGATAAACAAATCGTTATAAAATGTTAAATAGATATATCCGCTTTTTATGACGGCTCTTTCAAAAAAATCGTAAGTCACTTCTTTGGGATCAGGCGTCACCGTTACAGCAGGATAAGGCGGAATGGTATCGTTTGCGATAACCTCAGGAGGCAACAATTCACTTAAAGTAATCTCCGTCGATTTCATCTCGCTTTTTTCCTGTAATTTAATCGCACCAATTTCAGAGCTGAACTGTGTGTCCTGAGGCCGAATCGTTAAATCGCTCTCTTCAACGTATTCCCAGTCCGTACTATCTTCCAGGTTAAATTTCACAATCGGCTGTCCGTCCGTCGTATCGGCCAACAAAGTTGAATCGTTTACAATTTCTTTCATGGTGATGTTTTTAACGGGCAATTCTAATTTCCATGAGGTATCCCACACAGGCGGGTCCGGCTCATGAATGGTGCAGGCCCCGGCAAAAATTAAAATTAAACCAAGCAGGCTCCAGTTTTTAAAGCGCATCTCGTAAGTTCTCCTGTATTTTTTTTTGACTTTGCAGTATATTCGTCACAATTTAATTTTACCTTAGTAAGAGTAGAAGATCAAGAGCAAATTTAATCATGATGAGTTTCAGACAAATTGAACATACCGCGGACCTTGGGCTGGAAGTGTTTGGCAAAACCATTTCGGAATTGTTTATTAACGCGCATGCCGGATTTTACTACCTTTGTTTTGGAAAACTGGAACTATTGTCGCAGTTACTCCCCTCTTCTGCCCGGCCCGATCTATTGCGCCTGTCAGAACCGAGCAGGGAAGATTTATTGATCGCCTTTTTAAGCGAGCTGAACTTCAATGTGCAGGTCCGGAAGACGGTTTTTTTTCCGCTTAAAAGTTTGACTGTTGAACAACAAAATGGCGCTTATACCTTACAGATGGAAGCGCCCCGTCAGATGCTCCCATTGGAATTGCAAGAACAACTTACGGAAATTAAAGCGGTAACCTATCATGGTTTACAAATCATCCAAAAGAATGGGCAATATGCTGCGACCATTATCTTTGATATTTGAGAAACAAAGGCGCAGGCCTGGCGTTTGTTAAAAAGAAGAAAAAAGAAGGGAAAGTCCAATGAAAAATCCTAAAATCCCTATTAAAAAGATCGACGAAAATTTATACGAGATTGAGCCTTTTGGAGACATGCGCGTTGCGGGACGCGTTTACGCCTCGCCGGAAATGATGGAAGGTCTTCTGGAAGAGCAGGCTCCTTTACAACAGGTTATCAATGTGGCGCACCTGCCCGGCATTGAAAAATATTCGCTGGCCATGCCCGATATTCACTGGGGTTACGGTTTTCCCATTGGCGGCGTGGCGGCTACCGACTGGCAGGAAGGTGTGATTTCGCCGGGCGGCGTGGGCTACGACATTAATTGCGGCATGCGTCTGGCCACTACCAGCCTGAGAGAAGATGAAGTAAAAAAACGGCTGGATAAACTAATCCAGGAATTGTTTAAAGCCATTCCCACGGGAGTCGGCTCTTCGCACGCCATTAAAAAGCTCTCCAAAAACGATCTAAAAAAAGTGGCGCAAGAAGGGGTGCAATGGGTCATTCAGCAGGGCTACGGCAAGGCAGAAGACCTGGAAGTCATTGAAGAAAAAGGCAGAATGCCCTTTGCCGATTTCTCCGCCGTAAGCCAGCGCGCCATTGAACGCGGATTGGATCAATTAGGCACCCTGGGTTCCGGCAATCATTTTCTGGAGGTGGATGTTGTAGATCGAATTTACGATGAGCAAGCAGCAGCCGCTTTAGGTTTGTTTGAAGGACAAATCGTTGTTTTGATTCATAGCGGTTCACGCGGTTTTGGTTATCAAATCTGCGACGATTATTTAAAGGTGATGAGCAAAGCCGCGCAAAAATATCATCTGGATTTACCGGATCGCCAGCTGGCTGCCGCGCCCATTCAAAGTCCGGAAGGCCAGGATTATTTTGCCGCCATGTCCTGTGCCGCCAATTTCGCATGGAGCAATCGCCAGGTGATCATGGATCTGGCCCGACGCGTTTTTAAACACGTTTTCAATATTTCTGACGCCAATCTGCAATTTAACCTTGTTTACGATGTTTCGCACAATATTGCCAAAAAGGAAACACACAAAGTTGGCGACCGAGAAAAAACCGTTTGCGTCCATCGCAAGGGCGCGACCAGAGCGCTGGCGCCGGGGCATCCTCTGCTGCCTGAAAAATATCGCGCCGTCGGACAACCGGTGTTAATTCCCGGCGATATGGGACGCTACTCTTTTGTTTGCATCGGTACGCAAAAGGCGATGGAAGAGACTTTCGGCAGCACCTGTCATGGAGCCGGCCGCCTGCTCAGCCGCCGCCAGGCTAAAAAAGCAGGCGCTGGACGCAATTTAATTAAAGAGCTTTCGGCGCGCGGAATTGTGGTACAGGCCAGAGGCAAGGCCACGGTGGCCGAAGAGATGCCCGAGGCCTACAAAGACGTCCAGTCGGTTGTGAACGTGATGCACCAGAGCGGCATTAGCCTTAAAGTGGCCCGTTTACGACCCATTGGCGTAATTAAGGGGTAGCGGTGAAGCAACAGGCGCCTGAAAAGAAATTAGAATACTTCCTTTAAAAGATCTAAAGCAGCGTAGCCGCAACCTAAATCAACCGCAACACGTGCATAGTAATTTTCTCGCATATTACGCCAATAATCGCAGAAAATTATTTAACATTTAAGACAAAAGATAAACAAAAACGGCGCTATTTACGCCCGGGGCTGTCCCAAAAGTCAAAGAAAATGTATTTTTATAAAGTTTTTCTTTCCCTCACTCCCTTTAATTCCCCCTCTCCCGAAAATCGGGATAGGGGGAAAGGGGGTGAGGGCTATTGTAAACTTTTCTCTATTTTTTGCATAA
Source organism: Caldithrix abyssi DSM 13497 (assembly GCF_001886815.1). GTDB lineage: Bacteria > Calditrichota > Calditrichia > Calditrichales > Calditrichaceae > Caldithrix > Caldithrix abyssi. Next base: position 2,395,253 of record NZ_CP018099.1, on the reverse strand, counting down.
ATATACATTTGATGTCGCTTTTGAGACACCCTCGGCTGGGGGATGAGTTTTTAAAACAGCACAAAAATTTTCAAACGCTTTTCCGTTAAAGCTTTCAGAGGAAGTATTCTAATACTTTAGCGTGCGAAAATTTTCGTAAACGCCTGACGCGTTTCTCATTACTTCGTTAAGTCCTGGCGTTCTTTGCGACTGCTTTGCGGTTGATTAAATTAAAGCTTTGGTTGCGGCTATGTTGCCTTAGAATGAACTCATCCCTAATTCGAGCCCAGCCTCTCGCTGTGGCGTGATGATTTTTAATTTTTAATTGTATTTCTCACCGGTCCAAACGGAAGCGTTCTCCCAGGTAGAGTCTGCGCGCTTCGGCGTCGTTGGCCAGAAAATCCGCATCGCCTTCTTTTAAAATGCGGCCTTCAAACAACAGATAAGCGCGATCGGTAATGGAAAGCGTTTCGTGCACATTGTGGTCGGTAATCAAAACGCCGATGTTTCGCTTTTTCAATCCCTGCACAATATTTTGAATGTCTTCCACGGCAATGGGATCAACGCCGGCAAAAGGCTCGTCCAGCAAGATAAAACGTGGATTGGTAACCAGCGTACGGGCGATTTCTGTGCGCCGCCGCTCGCCGCCGGAGAGTTGAAAGCCTTTCGATCGGGCGATGTGCGTAATGCTCAGCTCTTCCAGCAGCTGTTCGGTGCGCCGTTTTCTCTCGTCGCGCGGCACGCCGATCATTTCCATGATGGCCAGCAAGTTTTCTTCCACCGTAAGCTTACGAAAAATGGACGCCTCCTGCGGCAAATACGCCACACCGCGTCGCGCGCGGCGGTACATGGGCAGTTTGGTGATATCCTCGTTGTTCAGGTAAATTTTCCCTGCATTGGGCTTAATCATCCCCGTAATCATGTAAAACGTCGTGGTTTTACCGGCTCCGTTGGGCCCCAGCAATCCAACAATCTCGCCCTGCCGCAGATAAATGGAAACGTCATCTACCACGCGCCTTTTATGGTAAATTTTTACCAGATTTTTGCTTTCCAGAACAGCCGGTTCAGTGTTTTTATTATTCAACATCAATCTCCTTTTTAAACGCTTCGGGATAGTAGGTTCCGCGCGCCCCGCCAATTATGCTGATGCTGTCCAGCCTGCCGGCTTGAAAAAAGATTTTAATGGTGTCCGCCGTGGCGAAATTGGCGCCCCTTTCCTCGTTTTCATCGGTGATGTAATATAAACTGCTGGCGTTATCAATGGCAATAATTCGTTCCGCTTTTTTATTTTTTATATGGAAATGAATTAGCTTGCCTTTTAACACGTCTTCTTCACCCGTTGTGGAATCAGCCAGAGTTCTGGCCTCGGCCTCCCCGATGAGCGTAATTCTTTTCAGGCGCAACGAATCAAAATAAACTTCCATCTCCACCGCTTTTAACCGGCTGTCTTCGTACCAGGCGCGCGGATTATGTTTCAACACGGCCAGGTCTTTTTCGATCCAGTAAATAGCCGTGTCGCACACTGCCTTTAAATCGCCCTGTAAAATGGTCACGCTATCAATAGCCACCGCTTTACGTTCTTCTTTTCGATCAAAATATTGCAAAACCTGTCCGAAAATATTCAAAGTGTCGTTCGAAGCGCTGTCGATCTTCATTAGATGAGCCTGAATCGAAACCTGGCTGAACTTTTCCTGCGGATTGTAAAAGCCGTATTGCCCCCAGATGTGCGTTAAATTTTCACGATTAAAAAGATAAAGATTTTCCCTGGCCAGGGCGCTGCCGTCTTTAAAGTTGTACTCAAGATATTCGGAATAGAGCGAATCTTTTTCTGTTTTGATGCGCACCTGTCCATAGCAATAGCTTTGCTGCGGTTGCCAATAGTATTCGATTTTTTTGGCGCGAATGGTGCTTTTGCCGTCTGTAATGATTACATGACCTTCAAAGTCAATTTTCTCCTTTTCTTCGTACATCACGGCTCGATCGCACCACATGTGAATGGTATCCTGCTGGAAGTGCACATTACCTTCAAAAATACGCAGTTGTTCGCCGCCGACTTTTTTCCCGATGTGTTTATCGGCATGAATCAGCTCGATGCCCTGACTCTGACCAAACAGATTAGCGATGATTAATAGGGAGAGCAAAATAACATTACGTACCATGGGCTACTCGAGATCAATTTTTTTAGAACTACGTCCCCGGGGATTGATGATTTCATAATTGATCAAATCCGGGCTGGAACGAAAGCGATCGCCATAAAGCGTATCGTTTTCTTCCGTGGTCAACATGATGGGGATTTCAGAATAGATTTCTTGTTTTTTATTATCCCATTTAAGCGTATCGGTATAAAGCGTTACACCGCTGTCCGAAACCACCACCACATTTCCGTAAGCTTCCATGTCCTGGGTCTGGTCGTTGATGCGTCCGCCCTGCGCGGTTAATACGGATTTATGATTGCCGAATTCATCATAAAAATCGACCTGAATATTCTCATCCAGTAAGGTAACATTTTTTTTAGAAAACTTTTGCACATGACCGGCCTTCAAAACGCCGACGGTTTTTCCGTCTTTGGTAATTAAAACGGTGGTATTCCAGCTTTCCTGATCCGGAAAGGCCTGAGGTTCGGGTGCCTGACCTGTTTGCGGTGTCTCCTGCGAACAGGCCAGGAGCAGAAAGGCCAGAAGAAGGCAACATTTCCATTTCATGCGGTGATTCCCTCCTGCATCAGGTCATGCAAATGAACAACGCCGACCAGTTTTTCCTTTTCATCCAGCACAGGCAGGGCGATAATGCGGAATTTTTCCATTTCCTTGTAGGCGATGGTAGCCAGATCGTCTTTGTGGATGTATTTGGGATTTGGATTCATAACATCGGTAACCGGAATATGAAAAATTTGTTCGGTTTTTTCAATCAGGCGGTTTAAATCGCCGGTGGTAATCACGCCCTTTAAATGCATTTGATGATCCACAACGGGACAGATGCCGCGTTTGTGAGCCATTTCCATAATCGCTTTTTGCATGATGTCTTCCTGAAAGCAGAACGGCAGGCGGTCGCCGCTTTCCATTAAATCCGAAACGCGCATCAGTAACTTTTTCCCCAAAGTTCCGCCGGGGTGCAGCAGGGCAAAATCCTCGGCCGAAAAACCGCGCGCTTCTAACAGGGCGATGGCCAGGGCGTCGCCCAGAGCCAGGGTAACGGTGGTACTGGCCGTGGGCGCCAGATCATTGGGACAGGCTTCCTCTTTTACGCTGATATCCAGCCAGACCTTAGCGTACCGGGCAAGGGTTGATTTTTTATTGGCCGTCATGGCAATGACCGGCACATCCAGTCTCCTGAAAGAAGGCAGAAGATTAACCAGCTCCACCGTTTCGCCGCTTTTGGAAATGGCGATGATCACGTCGTCCCGATGCACCATGCCCAGATCGCCGTGAATGCCCTCGGCCGGATGCAGAAAGGCCGACGTTGTTCCCGTACTGGCCAGGGTGGATGAAATTTTGCGGCCAATGGCGCCGGATTTTCCCATGCCGGTCACAATCACCCGGCCCTTACAATCCAGAATCACCTGAACAGCCTGCGCGAAATTTTCGTTAATACGTTCTTCCAGCGCAGCCAACGATTGCTTTTCAATTTGAATGACCTTTTTACCTATTTCAATAATCCGATTATTGTTCATTTTCACCGGGTAAAATTCCTCCGACATAAATGTAAATTACATCCTGCCCTTTACTTTGCAACTGGTTGTTGGCGGTCGCTTCGGCTTTCAACGCCGTTTTGCCAACCATCGTCTCATCAAGCGTAATATTGAACAGATAGAGGCCGTTCTGCGCATTATCCGATTCGCCCATTAAATGGTCGTTGATCAATAAACGCACTATGGAAACGTCGTTTTCATGCTCGGCCTGTATTGTAACCGCACAGCTTTGCCCCGTAACAAAATACGCCCCATCCTGGGGTTCAAGAATATTGACGACCGGCTCCGACGTACTGATCACGTTAATCTGCCGGCGGGGCGAAGCGCTTTCACCATCCTCATTTTTAACGATCACCCACAAATGATACAGCCCGCCGCTCAACGGCGCTACCCAGAACACTGTATCATTGTCGAAGGGCGGTAAAAAGCTTCCGCCATCGGCGTGCCAGTCGTACTGTAACGGGCCTTCCAACGGATTGGTGGCTTTGATGCTGGCGCGAATGGTATCGCGCGGCATCACCTGATCCTGAGAGAGCACAATACCCCGTTCGTCCAGTTCCGGCAGCTGCTTTGGATTGATCAGCTCGCCGACCTGTTCGCAGCCACTCCACAAAAACAACCCCCATACAAGGAGAAGAATGAATCGAACGTTCATATTAAAATTCCACATATTTGGACTGCAACACCTGCAGCTCGTCTTCCGTCACCAGGGCAAACGCCACACCATCGGCGCGCTGCTCTGCAATCTGCCCACCCAAAATTTCTACATACTCCCCTGCCTTAATTTTATCGATTAAAATCCCCGGCCAGCTCATTTTCACCACCGAATTCAGTTCCAGATTTTCAAAGGCGTTCTTTTTTAAAAACAAGATGCGTAAGCGTAAATTTTCTGCCTGGCGTTTGCCCAGTCGAGCGATCAAACAACGAACCTGTACCACGCCCGCCGATCTTTCAATGATGGGCTCAAGAATGTAATCGTTCTTTTGAGCGATAAGTTCCGAAACCGCCCGCTCCATCCTCATTTTTAAGGAATTTTCATCATAGGCGCCGGAAAATCTTGCCTGCGCGCCATTCAAATACACATCGGGCAATACGCGCGGAAGATCGGACGCCGCCTGAACATATTTATCCTGCAACTGCAGAAAATAGGTCTGCTGCTGGTCGTCGTTAAACGGATCATCGTACAGGGCGCTATCGAGCAGCAGATCGCGGTGGTAATGCACCACAATCATTTTCAAAGGGAAATCGGCCGTCAGAGCATTTAAACTTTGCACCGCCCATCTATTGTACGGAGAGGGATGCGCCAGATTAACAAAGGCTTCTACCAGCGGAACGGTCTGGCTGTAGCTGTCGGGATTTTTAGGATCTAACAGATTATCGCGCTCCAGATCCGTGCAGGAAAGGCCAAACAAGCCAGACAAAATAATAAAAAGCGGCAGCGCTTTAAAAACGAATCGTAAAGCCAAACCGCGCCCCTCTTTCATAAAAATCCCACTGGTAATTAATCGAGGGCCCCTTTTCGGAGCCCGCCTTTAAATCCTTCTGCTTCATATTTTTTAGCCAGCTAACGGTTGCGCCAACCAGACTGATTCCGGCCAGTCCCCAAAAGGCATCCGAAAGCCGATTTAACCGGTTAGCCTTATCGTAATACCGATCAAAGTCTTTTAAAGATGTCGCCGCGTGGTAATCATCATAGGCATTTTGAGCATTCTTTTCTAACAGGCCGGCGGTCATACCGCTGACCAGAGCGCCCAACAAAAAGTAAGCGGTTGGGTAGCGCTTCAATGAAACTTTTTGTTGGTACTTCCCTTCGCCGGTCAGGCGAAAGCGAATATTGTTGCCCAGCAAATGAGCCATCTGCGCGAAATGTTTATTGTCCGGCGCTTCCACTTTTTCGACCATTACCTCGCCTGTTTTCACGCGCGTGATATGGGCTAAAATCACATAGTTTTGGCCCACTTTTGTAATTACGCCGCTCAGGATTACATCCGCGCCGGCCAGTTTACCGATTTTTTCAGCCAGCGTCGGGTTTTGCACAAAGCCGCTCAGGGCCAGGTGCATTTCGGCAAATATTTCTTTCAGCCGGTTACGCTCAAGTAAAATCAGGTTTTGCGAGGCGCCCAGTTCCACGCTTAAATAATCGGGTAAATTGCGCTGCCAGCCGTCGAGCAGGATTTCATCGGTTTGATTTTCAAAGCTGGTGATGGCCACGTGAATTTGCGCTGTTAACGGCGCCATAAAACCCGGTATTAAAAGGATTAAAAAGGCCAGGATTTTTTTCGATACAAACATGGTCACACTCGAGATTTATCGTGACAACTGATCGATGAGCGCGTGAAGTTTGTTTTGCCATTTTAAGATTTTATCGATTACTTCGCGCACGGCGCCCTTGCCGCCTTCGGCCACCGTAACATAATCGGCAATGGCTTTTACCTCATCGCGGGCATTGGCCACCGCCACACTAAAACCGACACGCTTCAAAACGGGAATATCCAGCACATCGTCTCCAATATAGCAAATTTGCTCGTCGCTCAATTGCATTTGTTGCTTAATCTTCTCATATTCGGGCAATTTTTCAAAACTGCCCTGCGAAACGATATCGATTTTTAATTCCTCTGCCCTCCGCCGCACCAGTTCCGATTTACGCCCGGTCAGAATGCCTGTTTTAAGCCCGGCCATGCGCGCCAGGGTGATTCCCATGCCGTCCTGCACGTTAAACATTTTCAACTCATCGCCGGCAGCGGAATAGATGATTTCCCCGGCGGTTAGCACGCCGTCAACATCCATTAAAATCAATTGAATTTGAGAAAGTTTTTTGCGCATTTTAAACCATTTATTTTAGATACTTTACAAGATTATCGTCTTAATTTTAGCGAAAAAACGCTTGTAATTCAACTTTTGTAGAAATTAATGATCGCCTTGCAAAATTGCGGCAGGTCGTCCGGTCGTCGGCTGGAAATCATGTTGCGGTCCACCACTACCGGTTGATCTACCCATTTGGCGCCGGCATTTTCCAGATCGTCTTTAATACCCGGCGTGGAAGTGCAGGTAAAGCCCTTTACAATGCCTGCCGAAATAGCGATCCAACCGCCGTGACAGATATGGGCGATTAACTTGCCGCGTTGGTGGATTTCGGCGGTAATGTGTTTTACCTTATCCATACGCCTTAACTTATCGGGTGCAAATCCTCCGGAAAGAATCAGACCATCGAAATCTTCAAAGCTGATTTCATCAATAGCTGCCTCCGCCTGGCAGGGATAACCGTTTTTCCCCCTGTAGATCTTTCCCTTTTGCGGCCCGGCAACCAGCACTTTGGCCCCGGCTTCCAGTAATCTGAGCTTCGGATACCATAGTTCCAGGTCTTCGTAAAGGTCTTCCACAAAAAACAGAATGCGTTTATCTTCTATAGACATGTTTTCCCTCCGTTAGGTTTTGGAAAAAAGTGCAGCACAAAATGCTGCACTTTTTATTCCTTCAGGCAAAGGCCTCATTTTTTGTTACCAAATACATTTTTTAGGTCACGCAGTCTGTTGTGCTCTCCTTCGATCGATGGTATCGCAAACATACTTGTAAATCATCAACAACACAAATGCCAGTAAGCCGACGCCGGCATAAAAATACCAGATGTAATGCGCATGTTCATAAGCGGTTGCCTTTTGCAATTCGGTCAAAGTTCTGGGATCCGGACAGTATTTGTCCAGCAGATAACCGCTTGAGACAAAAGCAAACAAATTGGCAAAGAAGGTCGTTAAGTGCGAATAGCCCAGGTAAAGCCCTTCTTCACCTTTTGGGGCCTGTTTGGAAGCATACTCTAAAAAACGCGGCGAAAGAAAGGTTTCGGCCAATCCCTGTAAAGCGATGCCGAAGATCAGGGCGACTGTGATGGGATGCAGTGTAAACAGACCGAAAATAGAAACCTGATCGCCTGTAATGGCCGTTAAAACAGGGCTGAGCGCAATGCTCAACGCCGAAAAGGGGATAATGAGCAAGGCGATGCCAATCGAGCTAACCGGTTGAATTTTACGCACCAGATGGGTAACGGGCACCACAAAAAGCACAACGACCAGGGGATTGACATTAGCCAGCCATTCGGGCGATGCGTGTTCGCCCACCAGTCGCAGAGTATATTTAGGCATGGTGGCGTACAACTGGTGTTGAATGGCCCAGAATCCGGCGACAATTAAAATCAGCGCCATAAAACGCACGTTTTTCAATACACGAATCAGCCCGTCCAGCGCTTCTTTTAAACTTTTGCCCTTGCCGGTGGTGTCGAGATCTTTGTACATAAAATAAACGATGATCAGAGCAATAAAAGCCATGCCTGCGGCGTAGAAATTGATGTAGCGCAGTCCCAGTTCAACGCGCAGAGGCTTGGCAATAGTTTTGCCTAAAAAGGCGCCGATGTTGACCATCATGTAAAAGATGGAATAGGCCCGCGCACGGTGTCTTTCATCGGAAGCTTTGGCAACGGTGCCGGTAATGATTGGTTTAACAAAAGAGCCGCCCAGCATGATAAAGGCCAGCGCGGTCACGGCAACCAACTTGGTGGGCCATAGCCCCAGTAAAAAATAGCCGCCGCTTAACAATGCAAAGGCCAGCAGCAAAGCAGACCGGAAGCCCATTTTATCGGCCAGGGTTCCGGTAAAGGTTGGCGATAAATAGATTAACGAGGCAAACAGACCGGTTACCCAACCGGTTTCCACATCGGTGAAACCTACTTCACGCGTCAAATAAACAGCGAGAACAATAAACATGCCGTAATAAGCGGCGCGTTCAAACAGTTCAATGATGTTTGCCACCCAGTATTCACGGGGAAACTTCCAGCTAAGTTTGGCTTCTTCCATTACATGCTCCTGTTTTATTTTCCTGAATAATTTTTATAATCGTAAAGACCGGTTTCATCAAATGGCAAATGGGGTTTGATCAGTTCATCGATGGCTTTGGCCTGTTTGAGCAGCTCTTCCAGTTTTTGCAAGGGAAGCATGCTGGCCGCATCGCACAGGGCGCCATCGCAATCGGGATGGGTTTCGATGAACAGCGCATCTACACCGGCGGCAACGCCGGCTCGCGTTAAACCAAAAATAAACTCTTTAGCCCCGCCGCGTGGATCGCTGCTACTGACGCCGTATTTTCGAATGGCATGCGTGGGATCCAGCACCACCGGATAGCCAAGATCGCGCATGATTTTGAGATTTCGCATATCAACGATCAGATTGTGATAGCCGAAAAACGTACCACGCTCGGTCAGCAATATTCTGTCGTTGCCCTGACCGGTTATTTTGTTAATGGCCGTCTGCATGTCCGATGCAGCCAGGAACTGTCCTTTTTTTACATTGATCACCTTACCTGTGCGGGCCACAGCCAGCAAAAGCGTTGTTTGCATGGAAAGGAAGGCCGGCACCTGAATAACATCCAGCACTTCCGCGCAGGCTTCGGCGTCGTGCGCATCATGAATATCGGAAAGCACCGGAATGCCGAACGTATCTTTTACTTTTTGCAGTATCTTCAAACCCTTTTCCAGACCCGGGCCCTGGTAGGATTCCGCAGAAGATCGGTTGTCTTTTAAATAGGACGATTTGAAAATTAATGGCATGTCCAGTCTATCGGCAATCGCTTTTACCTGTTCTGCCGTTTTTAAAACAATATCTTCGCTTTCGATTACACACGGTCCGGCAATGAGCGCCAGTGGATGTCCCGGGCCGATTTTAATACCCGCCACGTCAATAATTTTCATTTACTCCTCCTGAATTAATAGTCTGATTTTTTAAATGCGACAATTTACGGGATTAATGGAATGGATTCAATTAAAACACCCTGTTTTTTCGCCCATCATGGGGCGCCTGCATTAAAGATTTTTAATGTTTTTCAGGACTGTTGTTTTAAAGCTCATTAATACTGAAAATCAGAAGCGGTACAACCGCAACCAACAACTTTTGATCAGTTAAATGCAAATTAAAAAAACTAAACGAATTATGTCCAGTTAGTGTTGACGTATTCTCCTATCTGGGCAGGCGGATTCCACCACCCACGCTGATGAACCAGTCAGGCGCTTCTTTGTTTAGCCCTTTACCTCCGTAAATGTCAAAGATAACTGTTCGACTGGTCAGAACACTGATACCAAAATCAAAGACAGATAGCGCTTCGCCTTTTGCCGGATCCGTGCGCGCCACTTCGATAAATGCCGATGTTTGTTCTGAAAAATTGACGCTTAGCACCAGCGAATAAAAATATTCCATAAAGTCTGCATTGCGATAGGTAAAGCCTGCATTGTACTCAAAACGCGCGGCCTCGCTCAAAGGATGCGATCCGATGAACGTCGCCCCCGGTTCAACTTTATCGGAAATTAGCTCTTTTGACCCCACCGGTAAGCCAACCGTCATTAGCAGCGCGCCATCAGGAATAATGCCTTTGCTTTCCAGCACTCTGAGTTTGGCGCCCAGGTTAAGCCCTTCAATAGAGCTGATTGAAGATTTTTGATCGAGAATTTTTTCCCGCTGATAGGTAAACTGGCTGCCCAGGCGCAATTCAAATTTCTTGGTTAAACCAAAGCGCAAGGTGGTACTGGCCATTTGCATTTTAACCATTTCCAGATTTTCATTGCCGGGAAAATTTTTGTCCACCGTGTAGGTAAACCCACTTTCGATTTGAAAGCGCATTTTTTTCAACGTTGTGTAAGTATTGGATTGTCCCGGCCGATCAATAGAAATGGCGTCGTAATACTGCGCAAACAGCGAATTGAAAGAAAAGATAAAAAGCAAACTGAACCAGAGAATTAAATTTTTCATTACGCCTCCAAAAAAATAGTAAAAATCCTCAGCACGTCAAATGTAACGTTTGTGACCGATAAAATCAAAAATGAAAAGGGCGGATAAAATTGTAGTTGACACCATTTGTTTATTTGATTATATTTGGGAACTCAAAAATCACGGGGCTGTAGCTCAGTTGGGAGAGCGCTTGAATGGCATTCAAGAGGTCAGGGGTTCGAATCCCCTCAGCTCCACTTTTAAAGGCTGCCTGATGGCAGCCTTTTTCATTTGTTTGGAAGTCATTCTGAACAGAGCGCCAGCGTAGTGAAGAATCCCTTGTATGATAGGGGGTGAGTTTAAAGCACAGCCAAACTACAAGAAATATTTAAAATTGTTTAAATTTTATGATTTTTTCTGCGATCATCTGCAAAATCTGCGTGCAATAAAAAGCTTAACAGCAGAGCATGAAAATGCGCTTTTCGCAGATCGCTCAGATTGACGCAGAGTTTTTACTTTTTGGTGAGTATCTGCGGTGTTCGCCTGCAAAGGAAATATTGCCAACAGACCTGTTAAAATCTAACCGTGACGTTTTTCCAGCACCTGAGCCACATCTCCCAGACTTAAATCGTGCGCTTTTAACAGCACCAGCAAATGGTACATTAAATCGGCCGTTTCTTGCAGCAGACGTTCTTTGTTGTTGGTGACCGCATCGATCACCACTTCCGTGGCCTCCTCGCCCACCTTTTGGGCGATCTTTTTTATTCCTTTTTTGAATAAATGCGTGGTGTAGGATCCTTCTGGCAGTTCTTTTTTCCGGCTTTCAATCAATGCTTCCAGTTGATTTAAAAAATCGATGGAAGATTGATTTTCTTCAAAAAAACAGGTGTCGCTACCGGTGTGGCAAACCGGTCCGGTAGGCACAGCTTTAATGAGCAAAGTGTCGCCGTCGCAGTCGGGTAGAATTTCCCTCAATTTTAAATAATTTCCAGATGTTTCGCCTTTGGTCCATAGTTTTTGTCGGCTGCGGCTGAAAAAAGTAACCAAACCGCTCTCTTTTGTTTTTTGTAATGCTTCATCATTCATGTAGGCCAGCATTAACACCCTGCCGGTGTTGGCATCCTGGACGATGGCCGGAATCAGACCGTTGTTTTTGCTAAAATTTAACTTCATAAACGCACCGCAATATTTTGTTTTTTTAAAAATTGTTTTAATTCGGGAATGGGAATTTCTCCGAAGTGAAAGATACTGGCGGCCAGGGCGGCATCGGCTTTGCCCTGCTGAAAAATTTCCACAAAATGCTCTTTTTTGCCCGCTCCGCCGGAAGCAATGACTGGCACGGCAACCGCTTCGGAGATGGTTCGCGTTAATTCAACGGCAAAACCGTTTTTGGTGCCGTCATGATCCATGGAGGTGAGCAAAATTTCACCCGCGCCGCGCTGCACGCCTTCTTTGGCCCATTGAACGGCGTCTAACTTCGTGGGCGTTCGTCCGCCATCCACATAAACAAGCCAGCCGCTGCCAACTTTTCTGGCGTCAATGGCCAGCACCACGCATTGGCTGCCGAAAGCCAAGGCCAATCGTTCAATCAAATCAGGGTCGCGCACGGCCGCCGAATTAATGGAAACTTTATCTGCGCCGGCGTCCAACAAAAGCCGTACATCGTCTTCGCTTTTAATTCCGCCTCCAACCGTGAATGGAATATTCAGATTGAGCGCCACTTTCTTTACCAGTTCCACAAATGTCCGGCGCCCTTCTACCGTGGCGGTAATGTCCAGGTACACCAGCTCATCGGCGCCCTGCTCAGCATAGGCTTTACCTAATTCTACCGGATCGCCGGCCTGCCGGAGCTGAACAAAGTTGACGCCCTTTACCGTTTGACCGTCTTTAACATCCAGACAGGGAATGATGCGTTTGGTTAACATAGGTAATCCTTCAGTTCTTCCAGTTGAATAAAGCCCTCGTAATAGGCTTTCCCAAAAATCACGCCATTAACGCCAGCCTGTTGCAACGCGGCAAAGTCGTCCACATCCTTCACCCCGCCGCTGGCAATGATCTTTAGCTCTGGAAAGCGTTTGCGCAACTGATGGTAAAGTTCCACATTGGGCCCCTGCAGCATGCCGTCTCTATCGACATCCGTACAGATCACCGTTTTAACGCCTCTGGGCAGATAAAATGCAATGAGGTCATAAATTGTCCATGACGCTTCTTCCTGCCAGCCGTGGATGGCGATGCGCTCCCCTTTCACGTCGGCGCCCAGAATAATTCTCTCGCCGCCAAACTTTTGCATCCAGTTTTCCACCAGCGCGGAATTTTTAGCAGCAATGCTGCCGGCCGTCAGAAAATCGGCGCCGGCGTCAAATACCTGTTGCACATCATAGGTCGTGCGAACGCCGCCGCCAAAATCTACAACCAGACTGGTGTTTTGCTTGATTTTTTCCAGTACTTTCAGATTGATGACGCGTCCCAGCCGGGCGCCGTCCAGGTCAACCAGATGCAGGCGTTTAAAGCCAGCCCCGGCGAATATTTTCGCCTGCTCCAGCGGGTCACGTGAATAAACCGTTTTGGAATCATAAGCGCCGCGCGTAAGGCGTACGCACTGCCCGTCGATTAAATCAATAGCCGGAATTAACTGCATTTTTTGTTTCATATTCATTTGCATTTGTGTAATTTTATTAAAACCAGCGCAGAATATAAGGCGATAAGTCGCAAATTGCAAAATACAATAAACCCAACGTAAAGAAAACTTTAATCGGTAAAAAAAGACATGCCGTTAGGTGCGTTAATGCCCTCTCCTATTTGCGCTTTGCCTTAGAATATTTTCTGCAAAAAATGTAATGCGTAAGACGAAAACTAAGCAAATCGATGGGGGATGAGTTTTAAAAACAGAACAACAATTTACGCACGCTTACATATTGAGATACAGTTCTATTTTTCCTTTTCGATATTTGCGTTCCCGTTTCAGCTGACGCTGGACAGAAAAGGTTGCGTGAAAAAGTCTTTGCGCGCTTTGTGGCTTCTTTGCGATCTTGGTGGTTCGTTTTTGGTTGCAGCTGTGCTGGCTTAGAATTCACTCTTCAGGAATGCAAAAATTCTTGTAATTTATGAAAGATATTCTTATCTTTTCAAAGTTTGTTTAGTTTCTTAATAAACTGTGGGCTTGAATGATGAAAAAATTGATTTTTTTATTTTTTGTGGGCGCCATTTTTATTTTTAGCGGCTGCCAGGCCAGGCTTACCAAAGGCGTAACCCCAAAGCGAGACGCTGAAAAAATCTCGCCCCAAAAAGTGATTTTAGGCATCGAGAATTTTTTAACCAATTATAAATCGCTGGTTAAGGGCAAACGCGTGGCTTTATTGACCAATCCCAGCGGGGTTGATTCCCGCTTAAAAAGCACGGCGGATATATTGTTTGAAGACAAAACAATCAATCTTACGGCTCTTTTTGGTCCGGAGCATGGCATTCGCGGCGCCATTTACGCCGGCGAACACGTAAAAAACGAAATCGATCCACATACAGGGTTGCCGGTTTTTAGTCTGTACGGCGCGCACAAAAAGCCCACTAAAAAGATGCTGGAAAACGTTGATGTTATTCTTGTTGATATTCAGGATATCGGGCTGCGAGGCTACACTTACATCTACACCATGGCGCTGGTCATGGAAGCGGCCGCCGAATCCGGCAAACAGGTTATTGTGCTGGATCGCCCCAATCCCATTGACGGCATTAGAATAGAAGGCAATTTAGTTGAAAAAGGTTTTGAATCTTTTGTAGGACTGTACCCCATCCCCTACCGGCATGGCATGACCATTGGCGAGCTGGCCCGGTATTTTAATCAGGAGTTCGATATTCACTGCGATCTGCAGGTTGTGCCCATGGTCGGCTGGACACGCGATATGCTATGGGATCAAACCGGGCTGTTGTGGGTGCCCACCTCGCCGCATGTTCCCCACTGGAAAACCATTCTCTACATGGGCGCCACGGGAACCATTGGCGAATTACGTACCATTTCCGAAGGCGTTGGCTACACCTCACCGTTCGAATTGGTTGGCGCGCCATGGATCGATGGCTATGATTTCGCCCGTGAGCTAAATGTGCTTAATTTACCGGGCGTAATTTTCAGACCACTCTACTTTAAACCCTATTACGCCTCTTACAAGGGAGAGGTCTGTCAGGGCGTACAATTACACATTACCAATCCGCACACTTTCAATTCGTATCAAACCGGATTGTATATTTTACAAACGCTGTTAAAGCTCTATCCGCAGCACGATCCGTTTAAGTTCGAAAATCGCGTTTCCATGTTCCAAAAAGTCATCGGCTGTAACTGGATCATTGAGGACTTGAAAGCCGGCCATAGCGTTTCAGAAATCGCTTTAAAATGGCAGGATGAGCTTGAACAATTTAAAATGAAAAGAGAAAAATATTTAATGTACTAAATTCAGGAGCGCTTCATGAAAAAAATCGATGTATCGGTTGTTTTACATCAGGAAGAACCACAACGTTTATTGCCCACGCTTGAAAGCATTTTTTCGCAGACCAATCATGACATTGAAATATTGTTAATCACCAGTAAGCCGCAGGCCCTGGATCAAAATGAAATGACATCGGGTAACCAAAACAACCTGCTGTTTAATCTGGTTGAAGTCAGCGAATCTCAGACACAGGGAGAGCAATTAAACGCGGCCATCGACAGGGCGCAGGGCAGGTACATCCTTTACATCAATAACCAGCAAAGCGAAATTCGCCTTAAACAAGCGGCCATCGATTTGCTATTGGAATCGGTAGTTCATCATAAAAATGCAGGTATGATCTACAGCGATTACGAGCTGGAAGAAGACGGACGTGTTACGGAATTGCATCTTTTAAAACACCATATTGGCCGGGTGCGCGACAATCAGGATTACGGACGCGTCTTTTTCTTTGTCAAAGAGGCCCTGCAGCAAATCGGGAAAGCCGATCCTCAATTAAAATTCAATACGCTTTACGATCTTCGCCTGCGACTTTCGGAAAAGTACGAACTGGTGCATATTGCCAATCGTTACAATGGTTCGCTCTACCGCGTTGTTTCCAGAGGAAAAAAACACAACGTATTCGACTATTTACTGGCCAGTAAAGAAAGCCAGTTAGAGGCGGAAAAGGTGATTACGGAACACCTGAAGCGCATTAACGCCTACCTGGCGCCCGGCGCTTTTTACACCGAACGCCCTGAACCGGCGAAAGACGCCACTTTAAAAGCTTCGGTGATCATTCCGGTTAATAATCGTCCTCAATTCATCGGAAGCGCCATCGAAAGCGTGCAGGCCCAGACCGTAAAAGAAGTGGAAGTTATTGTAGTGGTTAACGGTGGGCCGGATGATCCGACAGTAGAAGAAGTTAAACGTTACCAATCTGGCGGCGACAAGTACGATCCCGATAAACCTGAAGTTCGCCTGTTGGTTTACGATATCAATAATATTGGTTTTTGCCTGAATATGGGCGCCAGAATCGCTCGCGGCCAGTACTACGTGCAACTGGATTCCGACGATCGTTTAAAACCGGATGCCGTGGAAAAGATATTGGCCGTTTACGACAGCGATCCTAAAATTGGCATGGTGATCGGGTCTTACGAAGTATGGCAACTGGAAGACGACGGCCGATATTTTAGAATGGAAGATTTGCCGGTGGTTACACACGATGAATGGACCGAAGAGAACGGTCGCAACAACCTGCTGCGCATTAACGGCGCAGGCGCTCCGCGATCTTTACCCATCCCGTTAATTCGGGAGATCGGTTTTAGCATGAATGAAGAACCCTTTGCCCGCAACTACGGCGAAGACTACCACATGGTGCTGCAGGTCAGCGAACGCCACCGCATCGGCCGCGTGTGGGAAGCCATTTACGAGGTGGTTCGTCACTCCGGCGGAACCGATCACAACATCGATCAAATTACCATCGATCGCAACGACGAAGCCAAAGATTTTATGCGCGCCGAAGCCATTAAACGTCGCCAAAAACTGAACGCCGCCAGCAACTAAGCAGGAAAGGATGTAAATTGGATCAAAGGGATTTTATTCTAATTGGCATCGACGGCGGCGCGACCAAGGTCAGCGCCCGGGACGTACAGGTCGATCCGCAAAAAAAGGAATTTACCATGGGGCGCTGGAACGCGACCCGCTCTTATTCAGAATTGCCCGGATTTTTACCCGATTTCAAACCGGTTCCCGTTACCGACCAGTTAAAAGAACGCGATGCCGGTAAAATACGGATTACGCCGGAGGAAGAACAGCAGGGCGCGGTTTATGTGGAAGCCTGCGCGCTGGTCATTGAAGATATTGCCCGCCAATCCGGCCAAAACAAGGTTCTGTTTGGCCTTGGAATGCCAGGCCTTAAAACCGCCGACCTGCGCGGTATTGAGGTGGTGGCCAATGGCCCGCGCATTCCTGATTACGCTAACATGCTCGAAAAGCGCTTGAAGCTCTCCGGCATTGAATATGTTAAGCCTTTGCAGCGGATCGGCAGCGACGCGGATTACTGCGGAATCGGTGAAAACTATTCCAGCGAAGGACAATTTAAAAGTGTGACCAACGCTTACTATCTGGGCGGCGGCACCGGCGTGGCAGACGCTTTGAAATTAAAAGATCAACTCGTTCCTTTTGACCAAACCAAATCCTGGATGGCCAAAACGTGGGAATTAAAAACCGCTGACGGCCGATCGCTTGAACAGTTTGCCTCGGTGGGCGGCATGCAAAGGCTGTACGCCGAGATGAGCGGCAAATCAGTGGCCGAACTGAACGAACAGGGCGTTTATCCCTTGCAAATTGCTGAGCTGGCTTTAAAAAATGAAAGCCATGCTTTAAAAACCTTTGAGTTGATTGTTAAAAATCTGGCTGATTTGCTTTATGAACGGATCGTAACGCTCTACGCCGGCTGGAAAAACCTTTTTGGCTTTGTCAATCCCAACCGGCCGCCCCTGAGCGAAAAACATCCCTACCTGGGAGCCTTGCTGGAACGTGTTATTCTCGGCCAGCGGCTCGGAGAATTAATCCAATCAGAGGCCGGCAAGGTGATATTAAAAGCGCCGCTGGAAGAACGACTTAACATGTTGATTCAGCAGTCTCCCTTTCTGGATGACAGGGCCAAAAACCATTACGCCGATCCGGGAAAAATCCTGAGTGTTTCCAGGCTGCGCGAAGCGCCGGCCCTGGGCGCTGGTATTGACGCATATTTAATGTTCCAAAAATAAGGATCTTTTTATGTTGCAAAAAGGCGTTATTCCAGACAAAGAACCAACGATTAATGTGGGCATTGTTTTGCCGGAAGATAATTATACTTCCCTGGCGGTAACCACGCCGGAAGATGAAGATTATCAGGTTGAATTCTCTGGCAAAAACTTTTTACTGGGGCCCAAAAGCGAACTATTTTTTAAACTTCAAAGCAATGGCATTCTTTTCAAAATAAATGATCAGGACTACCTGGCGCCCAATGAAATACGCATCTATCCCGTTTTTAAATCGGATTCTTTAAAACCCGGCCAGGGACTAACCTTAAAAAATGTGGTGGCCGGACGGGGGTTCCACTGGAAAAAATACATTAATGTCATTCTGCCCGATGCCATCATTCTGCGCTTTCAAGAGAACAACCTGATCGTGATAAATGAACTGCCCATGGAAAAATATCTGATGTGTGTGGCCACTTCGGAGATGGGCCCAAAGTGTCCCATTGCCTTGCTGGAGGCACAAACCATTGCCGCGCGCTCCTGGCTGCTGGCCAATGTGGAGCAAAAGCATCGTCATCTAGGAATGGATGTTTGCAATGACGATTGCTGTCAACGCTATCAGGGCACAACCTTTTTGAGCGAACAATCCATTATGGCCACAGAAAATACGCGCGGACAGGTGCTGCTATTTCAGGATCAAATCTGCGATGCGCGTTATTCCAAAAGCTGCGGCGGAGTGATGGAAAGTTTTGAAACCATCTGGGGAGGCGATCCCCTTCCCTACTTTAAAGTTAAAGCCGACGCCGAAGAAGAACCGGCGGAATGGCAAAAACCGCTTTCCAACGAAGATAATTTCCGCAAATGGCTGAACAGTACGCCTAAAACCTTTTGTTCGCCGCATGTGGTGCCGGAAGACAGTTTGCACAATTACCTGGGCAAGGTTGACGAATCCGGCCACTACTTTCGCTGGGAGGTTACCATCGATCAAAAGACGCTGGTTAACAATTTGAATCGCCATTTTGCCTTAAATGCCAGCGCGGTCAAATCAATGACCGCTATTAAACGCGGCGGTTCCGGCAGGATCGGTAAGTTAGGCGTAAAGTATCTGGATTCTAACGGGCAGGAAAGAGAATTTATTCTGCAAAAAGAATATGATGTCCGGCTTGGCCTGCATCCTTCTTTTCTCTACAGTTCGGCCATCATCATAGAAGCGCAAAACGCGAACGCAGACGGCGTTCCCCAAACTTTTAAATATCGCGGCGCAGGCTGGGGCCACGGCGTTGGCCTGTGTCAGATCGGCGCCCTGGGCATGTCTTTAACCGGACATACTTCTCAAGAAATCGTAATGCATTATTACCCTGGCAGTCAGTTAAAAAGGATTTATTAGGAATGGCTTCTAATTCATCTAAAAAAGAGTCGCGCAATCCCTGGTTGTGGGTGCCTTCCATCTACTTTGCCGAAGGGATTCCTTACATTGTTGTGATGATGGTTTCGGTTATCATGTACAAGCGGCTTGGCGTTTCCAATACGGATATTGCGCTGTACACCAGCTGGCTTTATCTACCCTGGGTGATTAAACCGCTGTGGAGCCCCATTGTCGATTTGATTAAGACCAAGCGCTTCTGGATTCTGGCCATGCAGTTATTGATTGGCGCCGGGCTGGCAGGCGTTGGCCTGACCATTCCCCTGCCCAACTTTTTTAAATTTACACTGATCTTTTTCTGGCTGCTGGCTTTTAGCTCGGCAACTCATGATATTGCCGCCGACGGTTTTTACATGCTGGGCTTGACGCAGCGCCAGCAGGCCTGGTTTGTGGGCGTCAGAAGCACCTTTTATCGGTTTGCCATGATTACCGGACAGGGACTTTTGATTATCTTTGCCGGTTATCTGGAGAGCAATACCGGCCTGCAAAGCGTTCAATTGAACGTGCTGGCCGAGCCCGGTCAATCTACGGTTGAAATGGTCAATCCGGATTGCCTGACCATTGAGCCGCTGCAGGGAGAGTTACGCATTGTGCACTTCCCTGAAGACACTTTAATCGTTCCGACCACTCCTCTAAAAAAAGAAAAAGCGGATTCCATTCTAAGTTTTGTACGCCAATGGAATGTTGAACACGGCTTTGCCGTTCCCGACCAGCGTTTTGTGCATAAAAGTAAAAGCGAAAAATCGTGGTGGACCAATCACGTCTCTGAACCGCTGGGCAACTGGATCAAAGAAAATTTTGGCCACCACGCCGATCCGAGCCTCGAAAGCGACCTGACCGGCAATATTGGTTTGATTTATTTTTACCTTTCGAATAAGCCGGAAGCGGATCAGGAGGTGGTGATCAATTTCGGCCGTACTGCGGGCGATAAGAGTATTTTTCTGCTGGAAGGCAGCGCTTATGGCAGCCGCCTGATCTTTAATGAACAAAACTGGAACAAACCAGCCATTGCGGTAATCCAGTTAGACCCCAAATTAAAACACCGCTCCATGGCCACGTTTACGGCAACAGCCGGCAACATTCCTCTGGCCTGGTCGCTCACCTTTTTGTTAATGGCTGCGCTCTTTATTGCCTTTTTCATCTACCATAAAATGATTTTACCTTTTCCGGCCAGCGATCAACCCGGAGCAACCGAGGGGCTGGCTAATATTTTACGCGAATTTATCGCCACGTTCGTTGAATTTTTCAAAAAAGAACGCATCGGTTTAATCATCGCCTTTTTGCTGCTTTACCGGCTTGGCGAATCGCAGCTGGTGAAGTTGGCCTCTCCCTTTCTGTTAGACGCTCAGGAAGCCGGAGGGCTGGCTCTGACCACGGGCCAGGTGGGTTTTGTTTATGGTACGGTGGGCATTCTGGCTTTGACTCTTGGCGGTTTGTTGGGCGGATTTTTAGCCGCCAGACACGGGTTAAAATTCTGGCTGTGGCCCATGGCAATTGCCATCAATTTACCCGATGCGGTGTACATCTATCTTTCCGCCGCCCAGCCAGATAGCCTTTTTATCATCAACGTTTGCGTGGCCATTGAACAGTTTGGCTACGGCTTTGGCTTTACGGCCTACATGCTGTACATGATTTACGCCTCGCAGGGTCGGCATAAAACAGCCCATTTTGCCATCACCACCGGTTTTATGGCCCTGGGCATGATGATACCGGGCATGTTCTCCGGCTGGATTCAGGAGCTGATCGGTTATCATAACTTTTTCATCTGGGTGATGATCGCCACCATCCCCGGTTTTCTGATTTTACCGTTCATTCCACTGGACAAAGATTTCGGCAAAAAGAATGTGTGAGCAATACCCCTCCCCTCTAACCCTGACCTTTACCCACACATAGCACCGTGGGTTATGGGCCGTCTCGGCTTGAAGTAAAAATAATATACATCTCGGTTGCCGTATCCAATCGCTGTATTCCTCGCCAGAGCGTTACTGTGCCAGGCTCGCCATCACTCTTTCTGCCTAAATGGCCTCCGATCTGACCTACCATACGGATGGCTTCTCGTAAACTCATCGGCTCCTCCGGCGCTATGGGCGTCTTATGCACATAGCAATACAACGCTTTCCATTCCTCTTCTTTGAAAAATACGCTCGCCGGCGAATCCGGTATTTCACGACCTAACATGGTCATATGATAAATGCGCCAGGCTACAACCATATCCACGGCTAAGGCCGTCTCTAAACGATCCGCACTGCCTAATTGACGATCTTTTATGCGGCAGCCGCTCTTGAGCGTTCGATGATATATCTCGATACCCCAACGACGAGTGTACCACTGCACTCGTTGATAGGCATCAGTAAAATTCTCTACCGACACCGTGGTCAATAACATCCACTCTATTGGACTCTTAATATCAGCTGGCGGATCGACCTCTCGGATATAAACAGCCCACACCTTAATGGGCTTAGAGGACGAAAATCGTTTCGGCGGTTCTAAGTCTATCGACGAATAACGCAAGGACATCTTGGCCTCACGAGCCCTGATATTGCCCCTACGAGGAACATGAATTTGAAATTGACCGCGCTCTTCTTGACTGGACATGTAATCCCACAGATCAATTCCGGCCACTTTGCGATTGCGGCGCTTGCCCACGCGTACCAAAAGTCCTGCCTTGCTATCTTTCCTTTGAGCCTCATGAAATAATTCGTAGATATCCGCCTCTCGATCGCCCACGCTTACGATAAGCGTCTCCGGACATAACTTAGCGATCTCGTTGACCCGGCGATAACTACGTAACCATTTCATACTCTCTTTTTGCTCAATGGGTAATTCCTTCCGACGACGCGTCTTGCCTCGATCCTTCGGATCACGAGCCCATACCTGGGCATCCAATACGCCTAACGGCGTGCCATCCTCACTAAAGGCCAATGTATCATGTAAAATCAAGCCAATGCTCTGGTGATCTATATGGCTTGTCGGCCCCAAGTCTTTGGTCATGGGATGCGTGCTGTAGTCTAAAATGGTCGTGTCCTGAGGCGCTAAAACCACCTTGTGTTCTTTTATGCGATCTATCGTCGCCTCGGTATGTGCATCTAAAATAATATCCATGGTTACCTTCTCGTTTTGAAAAAATCGATAGGCGCCCATCGTGCGCGCCTTACCACCACAGGCCTCCGGAATGTTGGCCTGCGGCTTGTTGTAAAAGTCATCCGCTATGGCGTACAAACGCTGTTTGAGACGATTGTCATATAAGCGAATGCTGCCAAATTCCCGCTCCGCCCAATTCGATGAGTCTTTGATTAATCGTCCTTGGCCTAAACCGTCCGCACTCTCCTGACACAAAATCTTTCGCCAGTTCCTTTGCAATGGATAAAGAAATACCTTTTTGGCGATACCGTCACGACGACCGCTGGTATTTCCTACATAAAGCCAGTTGGAAGCCAGGTAACCGATGCCTTTGAAAACACTAGAATCCACATAACTTTCCACCAAAACCGGGCGATAACCATAACGACTCTCCCAATCGGTTCCAATACGCTGCAAGGCTTTACTCAACAGAAATGAAGCCAGATTCTTGACCTTAACCGTAGGTACGATCAAAAAACGATCATTACTGATCACATACTGGATATTCTCCCTTCGCGCCTTTTCGCTCCAGCCAATATAGGCATCCCTGGCTCGTAATTTATAAGTCGCTGAACTAAAGCCTAAAGCGCCAATATAGCCATACTTCTCGCTTTTTACAATATAGCGAATCTGAGCGCCACAAAGTTTTGCGCTTTTAAGGTAATGGAAATTCTCTATTAACTGAAACCATGCGCGCGAATCCTTGCTGTAGCGGCTTTTGATCGGCTCGATTACAATTTCGCCTAAAACCGATAAATGGCCTTCAATGGAGGCGATTGGAACATCAAGCTTACGCTTTTTCTTTTTTTCAAAAGCATAGCTTTTTTTTCGTTCTGGTAATTTGATTAAACCGCGCCGATCCAGCTCTAATAAGGCTTTACGGCAGCTCATCTCCTGGAATTTCCCATTGGGAGATTTCCAGTCCATCAGTTCGCATACCTCTCGTGATAATTTCCTACGAGATATCTGCGGCTGCCGGGCAATGATCGCATTAATACGTTTTAATATTGGTTCGCTAAAAATTTTCCCATATATTTGCATGTAGAAAATTTAACAAATTATTCCCCCTGTGTCAAGTGTGTGCCAGGTCCAGCCTCTAACCAGAGATAAAGGTCTGGCGGATATCTTGCCGCCGGGCCTTTTTATTCCATTAAAAAATGGACATTTTCCTTAACGCCTGCCGAATAAAGTGATATTTGTCTTTTTTTTGACGAGCATTATTATGTAGATTTAAACTTGTTTTTAATTAAAAGTAAGTTCTATTTTTTGGATTAAAAACTGAAGAGGATACAATGAAACTGAGATTTAACGGACTTTTACTGCTGCTTTTGCTGAGCATTGCCGGCTTATTTGCCCAGGAAAGTATTTTCCCCAGCCTCACCGGTCAGGAATTAATTGACAGCCTGCGCTTTTATTACAAACCGGCAACCGTTTTAAGCTATGATGAAGCCAGGGATGTCATGTTTTCAGAGATTGACAATTACAACGATAGCGTAAGCTGCGTGTACTCAAGCTACACCATTTACATCGACCCCACGCAGGATCCCAGCACCGACGCCTACACCAAGGGCATGAATACCGAACACACCTGGCCGCAAAGCTATGGAACAGATACGGGAAACGCCAACAGTGATTTACACCATCTCTTCCCCTGCCGGGAACAGGTAAACTCTTCCCGCAGCAACGATCCTTTTAAAGATATTCCCGATCAGGACACCGACAAATGGTGGCGCAAAGATTATTATTTAACCGTCATCCCGGATGCCTACATTGACGAATACAGCGAGAAAGATTACGACGGTTGGTTTGAACCGCGCGAAGACCACAAGGGAAACGCCGCCCGGGCCATCTTTTACATCTACACCATGTACAAGGAACAATTAGACACCAGTTTTTTTGAACTTCAGAAATATACCTTACGACGTTGGCACAATATCGACACGGTTGACGCCCGTGAACGGGAGCGTAACGAAAGAATTGCGCCCTATCAGGACAATAAGAAGAATCCTTTTATTCTGGATTCCACCCTGGTGCGCCGCGCCTATTTTGAAGAATCCTCTGATACCACCGGCGGTGGCGGAGGCGGCAGTACGGCCCAGCCTGGCGATATCGTTATTACCGAAATCATGCAAAATCCCGACGCCGTTTATGATTCCAATGGCGAATGGTTCGAAATTTACAACGCCAGCGATCAGGCCATCGATTTAAACGGCTGGACGATCAAAGACATGGATTCCGATATTCACACCATCGGCCAGAGCGTGGTTATTCAACCGGGAGAATACCTGGTTCTGGGACGCAATGCAGATATCAATACCAATGGCGGCGTTGATGTGGCCTATCAATATTCCGGCATTGACCTGGCCAACAGCGCGGACGAAATCGTCCTGATTGCCGCCGATGGAACCACCGAAATCGATCGTGTGGAATACGACGGCGGCCCCAACTGGCCCGATCCCACCGGCGCTTCCATGTATTTTTCCGGCGAAATGAATCAGGACAACAATGATCCTTCTCTGTGGAGCGTTTCGCAACTTCCGTGGGATGGCTCGGCCGGAGACCTGGGCTCGCCCGGCTCCGGAAATACGGTTTCCGGATTAACTTCCGATGTGCAAACGCCCGACCAATGGCAGGTCAAAATTTTCCCCAATCCCTTTAATCCGTCCACACAGATCAAATTCGATTTACCGCAGGCAGGGGAAGTGACCATCGAAATTTTTGATATTCATGGTAAAAAGGTACGAACTTTGATTCGTAATCGCCACCTGAACGCCATGAGCTGGTCTTTTACCTGGGACGGCTTAAACGATTTCGGCAGGCAGGCGGCTTCTGGCATCTATTTTGTTCAAATACGGACATGGGAACAGGTTTTAACGAAACGGGCTTTACTTTTGCGTTGATCTTTCATGAGCTGATACGAAGTTGCGGAATGGACGAGATTTAACTTCAACAAAAAAGTTGATTTTTTTACAGAAATTGCTGGCGAAGCATTTCTTGGCATACTTTATTCATAATATCTGATGCTTTAGCGTGCGAAGATTTTTGTGTTGCAGAAGTGGTTGCTTTATAACCCGATCTTTCATTCCCAATCCCGATTTATCGGGCAAAGGCTAATTTTTCCGTTAAAAATCTTTTGATACTTTTATCGTTCCTCGATATATTCTATGTGATTAATGTAGCAAAATTAATTTGTAGGCCATCATTGCAGAGGCGAATTAGGTAGCAATGCGAGATTACTGTAAAACCTGATTTTACAGAAACAATTGCTAAACATAAAAATGGATAATATGTGGCCAAAAACGATCAGGAAACCTCCCTGACAAAAATGTCAATTATTGAAAGGGCCATCTGGACGAATTGTTCATTGGCGGCCTTAAGGTAATGCTCAACATTTAGAAAGGAGATAAAAAAAAATGATTTTTTTGTACCTTAATTCGGATAAAATGGGCGACGGTGATCCTGAACTGGGCAAAAAATTACTGAAGTCATTTTTAAGTGAGCTATTAGCTTCAAACACCAAAATAGATTTTGTAGGATGTGTAAATTCTGGGATAAACTTAACGATAGAAGGTAGTGATGTACTGGAGATTTTTAAAGAATTTGAAAAGAGAGGAACAAAAATAGCTACCTGCGGGACATGTTTAAAACATTACGGAAAGACAGAAAAGCTTTTGATCGGTCAGATTGGCACGATGAAAATGACTGTAGAAATAATGACGAAAGCGGACAAGGTAATCAGGGTAAATTAAATCGCAATAAGTACTTTTGATCCGATGATCACAGTAAAGCGCTGTTAAAAAGCTTTCTTTCATAAACCGGATTTTGCTACATTGTTTTGCCGGTGGAAAGGAGGAATAAGTCAGGCTTGAAAAACAGGCAGAATAATTGTAATTTGTGAAAATTGTAAAACCTTATTTAAAGAAACTCACTGTGAAGGATAAAAAAATAAATAGTATTATATTTTAATAGAAAAATTGTTGATTATGCTAGATAATTATGATGATAATTACATACGCCATTACATGATGAATGTTAATATTTTTAAATTTTATAAATTGCTTGATGTCGTAATTAATCATAATTTTTAATTTTAAATAATTTATAGAAAGGTTCCTATACTTTGTCTACAAAATTCTTCACAAATACCAACGAGCGAAATCTATTTGATAAGTTTAAAGGTATTATTGAAAATATGAAAGACCTCTATGCATTCTATGCAGTGGTAGGTTACTTTCGTTCATCCGGTTATTTTGCGTTACAACCTTATTTAAAAGATATAAAAGAAATTAAAATACTAGTTGGCATTAACGTTGACCAAATGTTTGCAGAAGCACAACGCAAAGGCTTGCTTTATTTTGGCGACGATGATAAAACCAAACATGAATTTTTGAACTGGTTTATTCAGGATATCAAAGAAGCCAAATATTCCGAAGAAGTTGAAGAAGGTATTTTAAAATTTGTTAATGATTTAATTGAAGGTAGGATTGAAGTTAGGGCACACAACTCTAAATCGCTTCATGCTAAGTTTTATCTCTTCCTTCCGGAAAATCATTCCGAGCATTCTGACGGATGGATTATAATGGGCTCATCAAATCTTACCGAAGCGGGACTCGGCATAAAGAAGACGCCTAATTATGAACTTAATGTTGCCTTAAAAGATTTTGATGATGTTGATTTTGGAAAAAATGAATTTTTTGAGCTCTGGAAGAATTCAACGCCTATCCTTCCAGCCGATATTCAGAAGTTTAAACAAAAAACGCATATCGGACAAAAGTTTACGCCATTAGAATTATACCTAAAATTACTCATTGAGTATTTCGGTAAACATATTGATTATGACCCCGATACTGTCGGCGATCTTCCTAAAAATTATAAAAAGCTCAGTTACCAGATTGACGCTGTCAACCAGGGATTTCAGATGCTTCTTGAACACAACGGCTTCTTCTTAGCCGATGTAGTTGGTCTGGGGAAAACGGTTGTTGCGGCTATGATTGCCAAAAGATTTCTTATAGCAAACGGCTCTTTAAATACAAAAATACTTGTAGTTTATCCCCCCGCATTAGAAAAAAACTGGAAAACGACTTTTCGCTATTTTGGCATTGATCGTCATACAAAGTTTATCACCAATGGCCGATTAGATAAATTGATAGATGGAAAAGACCTTAATTATTGGCCAAAAGAAGATTACGATCTGGTTTTGGTTGATGAAGCCCACCGTTACCGAAACCACACATCTCAAATGTTCGCAAATTTGCAACGAATTTGTAAAGCGCCACGCAATGGCGAAGGTCTTATCCCGGGCACTAAGAAAAAGGTAATTCTGATTTCCGCTACACCATTAAATAACCGCCCGCAAGATTTGTATTATCAACTATTGTTGTTTCAGGACGCGCGCAGAAGCACTTTGGCTGTAACAAATTTGCAAAACTTTTTTGGCCCGATTATTAGAGAGTATCGGGAAATTATCAGGCAAGATGAACCCGATATTCAAAGAATACGTGAATTATACACAATTATCCGTGAAAAACTCATCGCGCAAATTACGGTTCGAAGAACTCGAAAAGATTTGCAAAACTACCCGAAATATATTGAAGATATGAAGCAGCAAGGGATTATTTTCCCCGAAATAGCGCCACCCCGACCAAAGCTGTATCAAATGGATACAAAACTGAGTAAACTGTTTTATCATACTATTTTCTATTTAACGGATGATGATAAAATCAACTTTTTGCGTTATCAGGCCATCCGCTTTCTAAATGAAGATTTAAGAGAAATGTATTATGATCAAGCCGTATTGGTGTCTAAATCATTGGCCGGGATTATTAAAACGCTTATGGTTAAACGGCTTGAAAGCAGCTTCCATGCTTTTCGCATCTCTTTGAATAATTTAACCAAAGCAACTAAACGCATGATTGATATGTTCGATAATGGTAAAATCTTCATTGCACCGGATTTAAATGTAAATGATTTAATGGAAAAAGGTGTTAGCCTTGAAGATATCGAACAAATGATTATCGAAATAAGCGTCGAAAATCCGCGAAATAATATTTTTTCACCTGAAGATTTTAATCCTGAATTTTTGGATGGCCTGAAAAAAGATTATGAATTATTACAAGAACTCGTATCCGAATGGGAAAAGGTTAAACACGACCCTAAATTAGAGACCTTTTTTCAGGTTCTGGAAGAAGAACTGTTGCAACCGGAAATAAATCCTTCCGGCAAGTTGGTTATTTTTACCGAAAGTACGGATACCGCCAATTATCTGGCAGAAAAAATTGAAGAAAAGCTAAACATCAAAGTTTTAAATATATCATCAGAAAATCGTAGAAGACTGTTTGAAATCATTCAGCAAAACTTTGACGCCAATTATCCCGGTGACTTTAAGGATGATTACAAAATTCTCATCTCAACCGATGTTTTGGCGGAAGGAATAAATTTACACCGGGCAAATGTAATCGTTAATTACGATACGCCCTGGAATGCCACCCGCCTGATGCAACGTATCGGACGCGTTAACCGTATCGGCAGTACGGCCGGTATTATTTATAATTATAATTTCTATCCGTCGCAGCAAGGCGATGAAGAAATTAATTTATACAATAACGCCTTGGTCAAACTTCAGGGCTTTCATACCGCCTTTGGCGAAGACGCCCAAATTTTTACCCATGAAGAACTGGTTGAACAATTTGAACTTTTCAAAGAAGGCTTGCCGGATGACGAAGACAAGAGGCTGAAATACTTGCGTTTCATCCGCGAATTCAAGTATTCTAATCCCAAAGAGTTTAAGCGCATCAAACAATTCCCTTTAAAAGCCCGCACGGCCCGCAAGAATAAACAGGCTAAAAGAGAAGAAGTTAAAAATGCAACGGTAGTTTTCTTAAAATCACCTTACAAAATGGAGTTTTATTTAATCAATGATGATTCCATTGAAAACTTAACCTTTTTGGAAGCCGCTGAAATTTTTGAAGCTCTTTCGGGCGAACCGGGATTTGAATTGCCTAAAGTACATTATGATCATGTACAGAAAGCATTGGATACTTTTGAAAAAGATTTTTTTAGTTCAAGTTCTGAAAAAGTAACCACCAGTGAAAAAGCGGATGTTATCTCTGCGCAGGCTAAAAAATTTCTACGCTACATGAAAAGTATAAGCAAAAATGAAAATGTAAAAACGATTTGTCAAAATCTCATTGAGCTTATCGATAAAGGCACCTATACTCCTTTACCGAATGAAATTCGGAAAATACGCCAGAAACTGGACAAACGGCAATTAACTTATGCTCAGGCAGATAATCTTTTGCTGTTAATAGCAAAAAAATATGATGCGTTTGAAATCAATGATTCAGACGAACAAAATCTGCAAGAATTGGATTTAAATATTTCACCGGAAATCGTAATTACGGAAACATTTATACCATGATGACTAAGCAGAAATTACAGCAAGTTTTATCGGCACCATTTAATTTAGACGCTTGGCGAACGGTTTTATTTGAAGTATTCGGCGCAAAACAATTTCACCAACAACCCCAGCCCATTCTTTTGCCTTCCAACAATAAAGCGGATTCCGCCTTTGAGCTGGGAAGTTTTCATACGGCGGATGATCGCCTGATCGGTTTGTACCAGGTAAACGTGCTTCCCAATGTTTGGCTGGAACGCAACAAGGTCGGTTTGCGCGAACTTTTGCGTCATGTTTACAAGTATGACGTAGATGGCGCGTTAATCGTTTTTGTGCAAAATGATAAATGGCGCTTATCATTTGTATCCGAAATCAGGGCTTTAGATGAAGACGGAAATCCGGCAACGGTAACCACAGAACCTAAGCGATACACCTATTTACTGGGCAAAGATGAAAAAACCAAAACACCGGTTGACCGGCTTTATTCTTTAGCCGGCAAACCGATAACGCTGGAAGATATCCGCAATGCCTTTAGTGTTGAAGCGCTGAATGAAGAATTTTACAAAATTGTCGCCCGTCATTTTTATCAGTTGGTGGGCGCCACGGCCGGAAAAGGTAAAAAAGTAGTAAAGTATGAAAGACTTTTACAATTACCTGATATTGATCCTACCAAAAATGATTCAGATAAGATTTACCAGGAATTTGCAGTACGTCTAATTGGTCGCATCATATTTTCCTGGTTTCTTAAGATGAAAAAATCGGATTCCGGTATTCCATTATTGCCAGAAGAGCTTTTATCCAGCCAGGCGGTTAAGAAAAATAAAAATTATTATCACACAATTCTGGAAAGACTCTTTTTCCAGATTCTTAATACCCCCATTGATCAAAGAGTGAATAATTTGCCGCAAGGCAGCGAAATGATACCCTTCCTGAATGGCGGTCTGTTTGAACCCCATCCCGATGATTTTTACCAACCGCATCCGGTTACCGGTTTAAACCAAAATTTAAACACGCTGAAAATACCCGATGAATGGTTTTTGGAATTTTTTCAGGAACTGGAAAAATACAATTTTACCATTGACGAAAATTCCGTGGTGGATATTGAAGTAAGCGTTGACCCGGAAATGCTGGGCCGCATCTTTGAGAATCTGTTGGCGGAAATCGATCCGGACAGCGGCGAAACGGCGCGAAAGGCGACCGGCAGCTATTACACGCCCCGCGAAATTGTGGATTATATGGCAACGGAAAGCTTGCTCTATTATCTGAATAATAAATCCGGCATCGAAATAGACCGGTTAAGACCCATCTTCAAAATGGATGAGAGCGTCTCTTTTCGGCAGGATGAAAAAGAAAAAATATTGGACGCCCTGGATAAATTAACCGTGTTGGACCCCGCCTGCGGTTCCGGCGCCTTTCCCATTGGCGTGATGCAAAAAATCGTTATGGCTTTGCAAAAGCTGGATCCGAATGCATCGTGGTGGAAGGAACGCCAAATTAGCCGCATAGATAATCCCATTCTTAAAAAGCAGATTAAAGAAAAACTGGATACGGCAACGGTTGAATACGCCCGCAAATTAGGCATCATTCAAAACTCTTTATTCGGCGTGGATATCCAGCCCATCGCCGCGGAAATTTCCAAACTGCGTTGTTTTTTAACCTTGATTGTGGACGAAAACATCGATGAAAACAAACCGAACCGCGGCGTGGAACCGCTGCCCAACCTGGAATTTAAATTTGTAACCGCCAATACACTAATTGGTTTGCCCAAAGAGAGCGCCCAGGGGCATCTGTTTGATAACCACGATGAATTAAAAGAGTTGAAAAAATTACGCAAGTTATACTTACAAAGCTGGGGGCGGGAAAAGGAAGAAATAAAAACAAAATTTTTAAGCATCCAGAATAAAATATTCAAACAACAACTCAGGTCTTACACAGGAACAGATTCCCGCGCCTATATGCTTAGCAGTTGGAATCCCTTTGACCATTCCAAAACCGATTGGTTTGATTCGGAATGGATGCTTGGTACAAAGAATTTTGATATAGTTATTGGGAATCCGCCTTATGTTGATTCTGAAAAAATGACAAAAATAAATAAAGAATATAGGGATTACTTAAAACTTAATTATTTATTGGCAAAAGGTAATTGGGATTTGTTTATCATATTTATAGAGCGTGGAATCGAATTACTAAAGTATAAAGGAATTTTTTCATTTATTGTACCAAATAAATTAATTGGTGCTAAATATGCAAAAGATGCAAGATTATTTTTAAATTCCTTGTCATTAATAGAAATAAGGGATTATTCTAGAATTAATGTTTTCAGGAATACAGATGTTTATCCAATAACTATACTTTTGGCAAAAAATAAGATTACGCCATCTCAAAATACGATATTTATAAAAATAAAAGATGGTTATAAAATTCAAAGTAGGATAAACATAAAATTGTTTGAAAGAAAAAATGATATTTTTTGGGACAAATATTTTCTTGATTCAAAATTATTCAATTTATTAATAAATATTAATAAGCATAAAAAATTAGAAATGTATAATAATTTATCTATAACCGCATCTGCTACAGTTTCAGAAGCGTACCAGATTAAAAATGTAATTATCGATAAAAAAGAACTTAACAATAGTTTCTATTTTATAAATACTGGCACAATAGACCCATATATTTCATTGTGGGGGAAAAAACATACTCAATACATTAAAAGAAAATATCAATATCCTAGAATCAAGCATCAAGATTTGATAAATATTAATAAAGCTAGATTTATCCAATCAAAATCAACTAAAATTATTATAGCAGGTATGTCTATTTCTATTGAAGCTTTTTTTGATGAAAATGGTTCATACTATGCTGGAAAATCTACAACCATTGTTATAGGGAATAGAGATTTTCTTTGTTTCATAACTGCCATACTTAATTCTAGGTTAATTAATTTTTATATCAGTAATAATTATCTATCTCTAAAAATGGCAGGAGGATACTTAAATATTAATACGGATATAATTAAATCAATTCCAATTCCAGAAACAAATATAAATATAATTAAATTGTTTGTTAATTTAGTCAATTATATTGTTTTTATATATTCTTTAGAAAATATAAAAATAAATACCCATGTTCCTAATTCGCATATAGCAATAATAATCAAGGAAGTCATAGATGCGATGGTAGTAGAAGTATATTTTAAAGATGAACTAAAAAAAGCCGGTATAGAATTTATAAAATGTATAGATGATAATTTTCCGCCCATTGAAGGCTTAAGCGAAGAAGAAAAAATAAAAACCATTCGAAGCGTCTATCAAAAGTTGCGTCAAAAAGACAACGAGATTATGAATAACCTTAAACTGATGGATATCCGCCTGGCGGATTTAATCGGGCCTATTAAAGCGGTTGGCTAATGCAGCGCATCAACAAACTTATACTCAAAAACTTCAAATTCTTTTACGGCGAAGTGTCGCTCAATTTTGAGAGCAAGAACATTTTGCTCTACGGCGAAAACGGAAGCGGCAAAAGCTGCATCTATTGGGCTATTTATACTTTTCTTCAGAGCATCTTTAAATCAAAAAACACCGAAATTTCTAAATACTTTGATTCATCCAAACCAGAGAACCTAATTAATCATTTTGCTATTAATGATGATAGTTTCATTAAAGTGCAATTCAAATCAGATGACGGCACATTAACGGAAAAGACGATTTCCAAAGATGTTATCAATACCAAAGCAGGCACTCTGGTAAAAGAAGCTGCCTTTGCCAGCGATTTAATGAACTATAAAATTCTTTCCAGAATGCACAATTTCCGCAACAGTCAGGAAATCGAATGGTTTTCACTTTTTGAAAGCGAAGTATTGCCCTTCATTAGTTTTAGAAAACCCTTTGTTCATTATGATGGAACGACCGGTAATAACAACGCCGCCGATTGGTGGACTTATCTTTTAAAAAACAAGCCGGATAATTATTACAAATATTCAAAAGAATATAATACATTTCAGAAAATGGTATCAAAATTTAATAGCGAGTTCACATTTTTCTTGAACAGTATTACGGAAACATCCAATGAAATCCTAAATAATTATTTTAAGAAACCCTATAGGATCAAATTTGATTACAATCGATGTATTTATGGAAGACCCGGCGATAGGAAAGGATACCGTATTTTAACAAAGCCAATTTTAAAAATTGTTGTTGAATATCAAAATGATTATTTTGACGAAGGCCATACCCGTATAAGAAAACCACATATATTTTTAAATGAAGCAAAACTCACGGCTATTGCGCTATCCGTGCGCTTCGCCGTTCTGAAGGCAAAATATCTTTCTGCTGCGCCTAAAATTCTGGTTTTGGACGACCTTTTAATCAGTCTGGACATGAGTAACCGGGACGTGGTTTTGGATTATATTCTCACCGAATTTTCCGATTACCAAATAATCATCATGACCCATGACCGTCATTTTTATGAATTGACAAAACACAAAATTAAGAAACTGAATCAATCCGAAAAATGGAAGCAATTGGAACTTT